>JBDHVE010000167.1:0-20938 GCA_039809485.1 Polyangiaceae bacterium
CGGATCTCCTCGAGCGAGATCACCTCGATCGTCGAGCCGCCCACGGTCACGACGTTGCCGGGCTGGAGCTCGCGCTCCGTCGAGCGCTCGCCGTCGACGAGCATCGTGAGCTCCCGGAGGGCGGGCCGCGCGACGACCGCCTCCGCCTCCTGCGTGATCAGGACGTGCTCGTAGGCGGCGTCGATCGGCAGGCGGATGTCGCAGTGCGCGCCGCTGCCGACGAGGACACGCATGTCCTCGATCTCGAAGCGCTCCTCCGCTTCGCGCGGCTTGCGGACGACGACCACGATTCTCTTCATCGAAGACCTCCCGGGAGCACGACCTTGGGCTCCGCGCTCTTCTCGTCAGCGCGGCGGATCTCGGTTTTCACGCGGATCATGAGCGGGCTCACGATGAGGACGAGGAGCGCGAGGAAGACGATCGCGAGCGGGCCGATGATCTTCACGCCCGCCTTCGCGGCCTCCTCCTCCGCGCGCACGGTGCGCCGGAGCCGCGAGACCTGGGCCTGGATCGTGAGCACTTCCGCGAGCGGATTGCCCTTCTCCTCCGCGTGCACGACGGTGTGGACGAACTCCCGCACGGGCTCGGTCGGCACGCGGGCGGCGAGCTCTTCGAGCGCCGCGCGGCGCGTGTGGCCGAGACGGAGCAGCTGGAGCATCCACTCGAGCTCCTCGGCAAGCGGGTCACCCGGCAGCGCGTTCTGGACGACCTGGCGCAGCGCACCGGGGAAATCCAGGCCTGCGCTGAGGCCGAGGGAGAGGAGGTCGACGGCATAGGGCAGGCCGCGGTTGATCCGCAGCATGCGCGTGTGCGCTTCGCTCAGGATCGTGAAGTAGGGCGCGAGGATGCCGAACGCGGTGAAGCCGAGGAACGCGAGGCCGTTCGCGCTCGCGAGCGTCTCGATCACGAGGCCGAACGCGAAGCCCATCACGCCGCTCAGGACGACGAGCGCGGCGGCTTCGTCCGGGACGAGCCCGAGGTAGTCGCCCGCGAGGACGAGCTGGCGGTCGATTTTGTCCGCCATCGACGTGCTCACGACGGCGTTGAGGCGGAGCCCGAGCCAGCGGACGAGCGGCTCGATCGCGGCCCAGGACGGCGACTGGGCGATCGCCATCAGGCGCTTCCTGCCACGACGCCCGAGCCGCGGCGCCGGGCGCGAGGGCTTGTTCGCGAGCGCATAGGTCGAGACGAACAGGGCCGCGCCGGTCATCGTGAGCGAGACGGCGCCGAAGAGGACGCTCCTCATACGTCCACCATCAGCACCTTTCGTGCCGCCGCGACGCCGGCGACGTACATCAGGAGCGCGATCACCATGCATACCTGGCCGGTGAAGGTCGCGATGAGCGGCTCGAAGAAGTGCGCGTCGAGTCGGTGGATCGCGTAGACGATGAGCGGCGGGATCAGGGAGAGACCCCAGAGCTGCATGCGGCCGTCGGCCGTCTTCTGACGCACGACGCCTTCGAGGCGTTCGAGCTCGCGGAGCGTCGCGGCGGTCGTCTCGAGCACGCGCGTGAGGTTTCCGCCGATCTGCCGGCCGATCAGCACCGCCGCGAGCACCGTCGCGAGCTTGATGCTGCCGGCGCGGGCGCTCGCGCTGCGGATCGCGTCGTGGATCGGGAGACCGAGCTTCGTCTCCTTGTTCGCGAGCGACATCTCCTCCTGGACGGGGCCGGTCATCAGCCCCGTCGTCGTCTCGAACGCCGCGCCGATGCTCGGCGTCGCCTTCAGCGCGTTGGCGAGCGCGAGGCAGAAGGCGTCCGCCTGGTGGTCGAGCTTCGCGACCCGCTCGCGGAGGCGCATCTCGAGCGACGCGTAGGGCGCGATCGCGACGAGCGGCACGCCGAGGTGGAGGAGTGGCATCTCGAGCACGATCGCGAGCCCGACCGCGAAGAACCCGGAAACGGCCTGAATTGCGGCGATCTTCGCGCCGAGACGCGGCTTGTGGAGGCGGCGGAGGCGCCGGTCGAGCGCATCGACGTAACGGCCCCACGCGATCCGGAGCGGAGCGCGCTCGGTCCCGACGAGGCCCCAGCACGCCGTCGCCGACGCGAGGACGGCGGCGCCCATCGTGATCGCCTTCCAGGTCTCGGCGTTGAGCGCGATCATCCGTTCTGCCGCGGCTGGTTGTGGATCGCGGTCGGGATGACGGGGGCGAGCGGCTTCGGCGCCGGCTTCTCGGCGGGGCCGACCTTGTCGACGACCGGCGCGCGGTCGCCGCTCTGGCTCCCGTCGTCGAGCGGACGGACGAGGGCGATGACGGGGCCCTTCGTCGTCGCGAGCGCGATCGTCTGCGCTTCGCGCACCGTCACGGCGACGGTGAGGAGCTGGTCCTTCGAGCCGTCGCCGCGCGCCGACGCGGTCGGCGACGTCTCGTTGCCGGACGCGAGGACGAGAACCTTCTCGAGGAGGACGAGCGCCTTCTGGGTGCGCCCTTCTTCCGGCATCGCGAGGAGGTCGACGAAGTCGCCGGGCCTTATCAGCGTCGTCGACATGTAGTTCGACGGGATGTGGAGCGTGAGGGCGCGGCTCCCCGGCGGGATCTTCACGACGAAGCTGCCGTTGTCCCCGGTGCCGAGCGCGAGGTCCTGCCACTCGAGCGTCTGCCCGGGCTCGAGCGGACGGATCATCCGGATCCCGAGCACGCGCGCCCGGTCCTGCGCACGGATCATCCGCGAATCGACGTAGGCGGCGGGCACGGTCCGCGTGGCGAGGTCCGCGTCGGTGATCGGCGTGTTCCGTCCGACCTCGCGCGCGAGGACGAGCACCGAGAGGCGCTGCCCGCCCGAGGCCTCGAGCCGGAGCTCCTTCATGTACATGAACAGCGACGACACCCCGAAGAAGGCGAAGGCTCCGGCGAGGAGCAGCGCGCGCGCATGGGAGGGAGACGACGGCTTCGCGCTCGACATCGTCACATCCCCGGCACGAGCACGAGGTCGCGCGCGTTCACGTAGTCGAACAAGAGCTGTTCGCCGCGGCCGAGGAACGTCCAGGTGAGGCCGAGGCCGAGGATCGCGACGGAGATGAGGTACTCGGTCAGGACGGCGCCGCGACGGCGGGTGCGGGACGGACGGGGCTTCTTCGCGGTGGGTTTCGTCATGTCGCTCTCGGGGGATTGCAGGGCTGGTGCCACGGAAAAGGGGCGCGTCTCGGGCTCGTCACGGCGCGCGTTGCGCATCGCGGCGCGACTTGCGCATGCGCGACTCGCGCACTAGTCGTCCTGGCGGAAGACCGGGCGCGGCACGGGGATCGCCGGCGGCCTTCGGACCGGCCCGCGTTCGGTCACGAACTTCTGCACGACGGTGAAGGCTCCGTCTTCGTTCGCGCCGACGGCGACCTGGGGATTCACGGGCCGGAGCGCAGCGTGCTTCGGATCGGACGTGTCGAACGTGAGGTGCACGATCTCGCCCGACTTCGGGACGAGGTGGACGAGCGCATAGCCCTCGGCGTCGGTGCGGGCGATCTCGCGGCCGAGATACTTGATCGGGACGTCGCTCGCCCCCTCGCTCCGGACCGCGACGAGCACGGCACGATCGGTCGAGACGCACTGGAAGTCGTAGAGCGGCGCGCGGTCCATCCGCCGCAGCACGAGCTCGAGGGGGCGCACCGACGTCACGAAGCCGGTCGGGCACGCGATCGTCAGGGTGAAGGGCCTCCCGTCCTCGCCGTCGAAGGTGAAGCTCCCGACGCCTTCGGCGTTCGTGCGGCCGATCTCCTTGCCGTCGAGGACGATAGGGATGTCCTGCATCGCTTCCCCCGGCTCGCCCGAGACGCGGACCTGGATCGGCTGCGGTGGCGGCGGAGGCGGCGGCTCGAACGCGCTGCATCCGAGCGCGCAGGAGGAGAGGAGCACCAGGGCCGAACCGACGAGCGTGCGCGAAGACGTCACGCCGTCCTGCGATGCACGCGCGAGGCCAGCACGATGCACGTCTCCGCGTGCGCGACTCGAGCACGCTTCGCGCCGGAGTGCGCGACTCGACCCGGAAGATGCGCGACTCGCGCGCACGAAACGATCGCGGCGCGACGTGGTCTCCCAGGCAACATACCGCCGGGATTTCCAGCGTTCTCGCATCGTCGTGCGACGTCTCGGCGAGCCGTGGCAAGCGCGTTGCACTCCTCCCGTTCGTCACGAGCGAGCACATCTCGCTCGGACCCAAGGAGGACTCATCACATGAACAACGTCATCGCTCGGTTCCGTAGCTCGATCCGCCGCTTCGGCCTCGTGCGTCCCCGCGGCGCGAACCTCGTCGAGTACATGATCCTCGTCGGAGCCGTGGCGCTCGTCTCCCTCGCTGCCGCCAAGACCTTCCAGGGCACCGTCGAGAAGAAGATGGGCGAAGAGGGCAAGGCCGTGAGCTCGATCCCCGTCTCCGGCGGCGGCGGCGGCGGCAACTGAGGAGGAGCACGCACCGAGGCCAGCCATGCACCTCGCCGAGTCTCTCCTCGTCGCGACCTGTGCCCTGGCGGCGATCGTCGATCACCGCCGCGGTCTCGTCCCGACCTCGCTCACGCTCGGCGCATGCATCGTGGCCCTGTGCGTGCACGCGGCTGGCGCCTTCAGCATCCCGGGGAACTTCCTCTCCCACCTGGGCCCGCTCTTCCTCCACTGGGCCGGAGGAGCCGTGCTGACGGCGCTGGTCCCGCTCTTCCTCTGGAAGCGCGGCTCGATCGGCGGCGGTGACGTGAAGCTCTTCGCCGCGATCGGCGCCTTCCTCGGCCCGACGCGTGGGCTCGAGGCATCCCTCTACGCGTTCTGCGTCGGATGCCTCGCCGGCATCGTCGTGCTCGCGAGGGACGGCGCGCTCGGCCGTACCCTCGAGCACGTCGCCGCCGGCCCCGTCGACCGCTTCCGTCGGCTCTTCGGCAAGGACGCGGCGCCGAAGGCGAAGCTCGAGGAGACGTGGATGCGCTTCGGTCCGGCGATCTTCGTCGGCACGTGCGTCGCGCTCTTCCTCCACGGAGGCGGGCGATGAACAGGCGCGCTCTCCGGCGGCGCGCGCGGGCGCGCGGTGCGGTGTGGGTCGAGATCCTCATCGCGATGATCCCGCTCCTCACGTTCATCCTCGGCATCTTCCAGCTCGCCGAGATGAAGGCGGGGCGGATGCTCCTCGACCACGCCGCCTTCGCCGCGGCGCGCTCGGCGAGCGTGATGATCGGGGAGGACCCGAAGAACGGGTCGCAGGACGAGATCGTGAAGCTCGCTGCGGTACGTGCCCTCGCGCCGTACGCGCTCGACGGGAGCTTCACCAAGGTCGACGTGCAGGTGAACGGACAGAAGCAGCTGGGTGCGAAGGGCAGCGTCGAGATCGACGCGACCTATCGCTGCCACGTCCCGCTCGTGTGGGCGATCCTCTGCGAGGACGACGGTCTCCTGAAGATGAAAGCGCGGGCCGACTTCGCGAGCTCTGCGGCGGATTACCAGTACGAGTGAACATGAAGACCGATCTGCGTCGTGACGACCGTGGTGCCGTCCTCCTCATCGGCATGTTCTCCGCGCCGCTCCTCGTCGGCGCGATCTACTACGTGGTGAGCATCGCCGAGGCGATCCACCAGCGCGAGGCGCTGCAGGTCGCTGCCGACGCCGGCGCGATGGCGACCGTGGTCGTCGAGGCGCGGGCGATGAATGCGATCGCGGTCATCAACTGGCTGATGGTCGCGATCACGACCGTCACGATCCCGACCCGCGCCCTCCTCCCGGCCTACGCGCTCGTCGCCTCGCTGCCGTGCGCCGACCCGTGCTCGTGCAAGATCGTGATGGACGCGAAGCGTGCGCACAAGGAGCTGAAGCAGCGCTCGGATCGGCTCGAGGAGCGCGCGAAGACGCTGCTCGAGGCGCTCGACCAAGCCCAGAAGTCGCTCGCGAAGGACGGACCGGAAGCGGGCGAGGAGTCCGCGCGGAAGAACATGCAGTCGCGGACGCAGGAGCTGCCGAGCGGCGCCAGCATGGACATCCACGGCTCGTCGCTCTCACCCCAGAGCTGCCGTTACGGCCTCCCGGTCGAGGACGACAAGTTCGAGCAGGTGTGCAAGCGCGCGAAGCCGTGGGTCGACGAGTTCGCGTTCCGGATCGCGAAGGAGACGCTCGACTCGATCGGCCAGTGCAAGAGCGGCGCGCTCGCCCTCGCGATTGCGTCCTCCGATCTCCAGAACCCCACCGGCCGCGTGTGCAAGGAGAAGAAGAACGCGCCGTGCTCCGGGAGCGGTCCCCACCCGAAGAAGGTCTTCAAGGACGCGAAGAACGGCAACGACTGGATGCAGGTCTGGTCGGAGGTGAAGGGCACGCTCGACGACCGCGGCCGCAAGGGCGTGGAGTTCGGCGCACCGCAGGCCGAGCCGGGGAAGGACCCGAAGAGCGACTTCGGTCTCGGCTTCGCGCAGGCGGAGATCTTCTTCGACTGCTCCGGCGGATGGTCCTCCTGCAACGGCAACGACGAGAAGGCGATGTGGGACACGAAGTGGCGGGCGCGGATGCGCCGCGTCCACAAGCCCGAGATCTCGTGGGGGAGCGAGTCGCGCGTGAAGAACGAGCTCGCGAGCGCCGATCACTGGTCCGGTCTCCGGCGGCCGCTCGTGAACCAGCGCAAGCCACGCCCCTGGGCGGATGCGCCGCTCGCCGCGACGCTGCGCTCGGAGGAAGGACCGACCCAATGAGCCGTCGTTCCCAGCGCGGCGCAGCGCTCGTCGAAGCGCTCGTCGTCATCCCGACGCTCATCGTCGTGACGCTCGGTCTCCTCTACATCGACTCCGCGCACGCGAAGCGGCTCCAGGTCCTCCGCGAGGCGGACGCGAAGGTGTGGCCGAAGGCCTATCCCGGCTGCGGGAGCGGCGGCGACGACACTTCGCTCGGCCGCGTCGACGGCAAGCTCCAGGAGCCGAAGCAGCTCGCGATGGGGCAGTCACTGAAGGAGCCGCTCGAGACCGGGATCCAGACGATCCAGGACTCCGCGCGTGCACGGAGCATGAACGCCGACGAGGACGAGATGACCGGCGTGAGCGTGAGCGCGGAGGCGAAGGTCTCGTGCAACGAGAAGAGCCGGAGCATCTCGCGGGGGGACGTCGACCAGGTCGCCCGTAGTTTCTTCAAGAGGTACATGTGAACGCGAAGGTCGAATCGGTCGGGAAGAAGGTGCTCGGCGCGCTGCTCCTCACGGGCGGCTTCCTCGGCGCCTTCACCTTGCTCGCGCGAGCGCAGCGCGCCGACGCGCTCTACGACGGCACGTCGAGCAGCACGACGACGGCACCTGTCGTCGCGACGAGCGCACCGGTGGGCCCGGCCCAAACGCTGCCCGCGCGCACGCTCGGGGACGTCGGCGAGGCGCGGCTCGTCCAGCACGGGATCGTGGACGTCGCCGACCTCACTGCCGCGATCGTCGCGGAGGGAGACGCACCGGGCCCGGATTCGGCGCTCGGGAGGCCGCCTTCGTCGACGCGCCTCTTCTCCGGCAAGCTCGACGCCGAGGGGACGCGGATGTTCGTCTACGAGACGCGCGCTTCGGTGAAGGACGCGAACGCGTGGGCCGACGAGCGCGCCAAGAAGCTCGGGCTCGATGCGATCACGCTCCCGGCCGAGGGCTCCGTCCGCGCCGACGACGACACGGCGCCGAAGGCGCAGGTGCCGACCGCCGTCGCGGAGGGCGCGAAGAAGCTCGCGCTCGGCGTCGACGAGGAGAGCGCCGACGGCAAGCCCGCGAAGCGGAAGCTCTACGGCGGGCGCGAAGGCCGCGTCGTCCTCGGTGTGAAGGACAACGGCGACAAGCGCGTCGTGACCGTGGTGGCGATCGGGAGCGAGAAGCTCGAGGCGCCGAAGGCCCCGCACGCTGCGGACGAGCGATGACATGACCCGCGTCCGGGGCGCAACGCTCGTCGAATACCTGATCCTGCTCGGAGCCGTCGCGCTCGTGAGCCTCGGGATCGTGAGCGCGTTCGGCAAGGAGATCGCCGGGAAGCTCCGCGGCGAAGGGGACGCCGTCTCGCAGATCGGCGAGGGCGGGGCAGGAAACGCGGCGGCGCCGGCGCTCCCCGGCGTCGGCAGCGCGTCCGAGCCGCCGCCGTCGACGTCCGAGCCGCAGGGCTGGGGCTCGTGGCTCGGCGACAAGGCCGCGTCGGCCGGCAACGGCGCGCTCAGCCTCGGCAAGGGCTTCTTCGTCGACGGCGCGTGGGGCACGGTGAAGGGCACGTGGGACCTCGGCGTCGGCCTCGTGACGGAGCCGCGGCAGACCCTCGGCAGCCTGAAGGACGGCGTCGTCGGCGTCGTCACCGACCCGGTCGGCACGGCACGCGACGTCGGCGCGAACCTGAAGAAGCAGTGGAACGAGGACCCGATGCGTCTCGTCGGCGCCGGGATCTTCCAGGTCATTCCCGCGTCGAAGGTCGGCGCCCTCGGCAAGCTCGGCGGCGCGACGAAGGCGGCGGAGGCGGTCGCGACCGAGGCCCGTGCCGCGCAGGCGCTGACGAAGACGGAGTCCGCCGTCGTCGGCGCCGCCGCGCGGCGCGCGGCGAAGGTGGAAGTGATCGGGCTCGAGCAGTCGAGCGGCCCGCGGCCGAGGATCCAGCTCGACGCCGACACACCCGTCTATCGCGTCCAGGACCCGAAGCTCGCGCTCACCCCGCACGAGTCGCCGTACTTCGATCCGGTGAGCTACGGCCTCGGCTTCAAGGAGCACGAAGCGCTCTACGTCTCGACGAGCCGCGAGGCGATCGAGGAGCTCCGCCGGAGCCAGGGGTACTTCGAGCAGGGCGCGACGCTCCACACGTCGACGATCGGCGAGCTGGTCGAGAAGGCGGGACCGGGCGCGAAGGTGTTCGTCGACGAGCGGCTGCCGGATCACTCGCTGGTGATCGTGCGGCCGACGCCGCCACCACCGTGAGCTGAGCACTACATCTCACCCGAGAGAACGAGAGAACAGGAAACAGGGGACAGGCAATCGGCAACTGGCAATGCAGCCCGAGCCACGCTTCTTGAATCCAGTGAGCGGTGGGGCACGGGCGCCAGGCCGGGCGGATCGCCCCCATTCCCTGTTGCCCGTTTCCTGTTTCCTGTTTCCCGTTCTCTTTCTCTCTTCTCCTCGTCAGCGCAGACCGTGTCGCTTCAGCATGTCGATCAGATGCGAGCGGTCCATCTGCGCCGTCCGCGCGGCCGCCGCGACGTTGCCGTTCGTCCGCTGGAGCAGCGCTTCGAGGTAGCGCTTCTCGAACGCCGCGACGAGCTGCGTGCGCGCTTCGCCGTAGGGTAAGGGGAGGAGCCCGTCGATCCCTGCCTGGAGCGCCGCTTCGCCGCCGCCTTCCGGGCCCGTGAAGAGCGCCGGGAGCTCGCCCATCGCGAGCGTGCTCTCGACGACGTTCCGGAGCTCGCGCACGTTGCCGGGCCAGCGATGGGATTCGAGCGCGCGACGGCTCTCGCCCGACACGAGCTCGTCGATCCGCGTCGGATCGGCGCCGAGCTTCGTCGCCATCTCGACCGCGAGCGGGATCACGTCCTCGACCCGCTCTCGGAGCGACGGCACGCGCAGGGTGACGACCGCGATCCGGTAATAGAGGTCGAGGCGGAAGCGCCCTTCGTTGATCGACTGGCGGAGGTCGCGATGCGTCGCGGCGACGAGCCGGACGTCGAGCGGGATGTCCTGCGTCCCGCCGAGCCGCCGGAAGCGCCGCCGCTCGAGCGCACCGAGCAGCATCGGCTGGATGTCCTGCGAGAGCTCGCCCACTTCGTCGAGGAAGAGCGTCCCGCCCGACGCGCGCTCGAACGCGCCGATGTGCCGCTTGTCGGCGCCGGTGAACGCGCCGCGCTCGTGGCCGAAGAGCTCGCTCGCGACGAGGTTCGGGACGAGCGCGCCGCCGTCGACGACTTCGAACGGGCCGCTCGGCCGCGGGCCGTGCTCGTGGATCGCGCGGGCGAGCAGCTCCTTGCCTGTCCCGCTCTCGCCGATGACGAGGACCGACGCGCCCGACGGCGCCGCCTTCGCCGCCTCCGCCATCAGGCGTCGCGCGGCGGCGGACCAGCCTCGGAACGCGCCGAACGCGTTCTGCGAGGCGACGGCGACGGAGTCGATCCCGCCTTCGCCGACCTGGAGCGTCGTGTCCCCGACGCGGAGGCGCGTGCCCGGCGGGACGATCGCGTCCTGGACGCGCACGGCACCGACGTAAGTGCCGTTCCGCGATCCGTGGTCGGAGACGGCGATCCCGCTCGCGGCGATCTGGATCTCGGCATGGAACCGCGAGACGGCGCGATCGGCGAGGACGAGGTCGTTCGTCGCCGCGCTCCCGATCGAGATGCGCTCGGCGTGCTTGACGACCTTCCCCTTGTCCGCGCCCTCGAGGACGCGGATCTCGACCTCGCGCACCGGCAGCGACACGGTCGCGACGCGATGGGTCGTCTCGTGCATGCACGAGAGGATATCACTTCGGCGCGGGCGCCTTCGGGATCGCGGCGTCGGGCTGGACGCAGGCGGCGAGGTCGAACAGCATGAATTCGAGGGCGAGCTCCTGGGGCGTCAGCTTCGTGTTCGTGCAGGAGGACGGCACCGGGCTCCCGCCGTGCTCGCCGCTGACGTGGACGTCGCTGAAGACGGCGCGGCCGCACTGCTCGGCCTCGGGCGCTCCGACCGGCGTGTTGAACGAGAAGTAGCCGACGCTCGGCGAAGCGCCGTCCGTGTAGAGCCAGCGTTGCGCGAGCTTCGCGTCGACCGCGGCGACGTTCGAGGCCGGATTCGTGACGTCGACGGTGCCCTGCGGCGAGGTCCCGCCATTGGCCTTCATCCACTCCGCGAACGCGAGGCCCTTCGGGAACGAGGTGTCGATCGCGTAGCTCTTCGTGCCGTACGCCGAGGACGGCTCGTTCCAGGTCGCGACCTTGCGGAAGTCCTCTTCGGGGCTCTGCTTGAACCACGTGTAGTGGTAGTGCGTCGCGAACACGCGCCCGCCCTTCGCGGCGTAGGCGTGCATCGCCTCCTTCGTCGCGGCGGTCTTGTTCCCGTTCGAGCCGTCGTCCTCGTCGTACTCCCAGCCCTCGCACGAGAGCAGCACCATGTCGTAGCGGGAGAGCGAAGCTTCGTCCTTCCAGAGGTCGGCCGCGAGGGGTGT
This sequence comes from Polyangiaceae bacterium, assembly GCA_039809485.1. GTDB lineage: Bacteria > Myxococcota_A > Polyangia > Polyangiales > Polyangiaceae > Labilithrix. The sequence goes on from JBDHVE010000167.1 coordinate 11,077, forward strand.
CGTGCCGGTCGGCAGAGGTCCGCCGCCGACGCCGCGGAAGACGTGGACCGCGCCTTTCCCGGATGGATCGGTGTACTCGGTCTTGTCGAGCCCGATCCGCGTCATCAGGCACCCGAGCTCGTCGAAGCCTCCGGTCACGAGCGCGATCTGCGGGATGTCGCCCTGCTCGCGGTTCCGCGGCATCTGCGCGAGGCCGTCGGCGAGCTTCGTCGTCGCGCACTTCGCGACGTTCGCGACCTCGATCGTGCGGCGCCACTTGCCGACCTGGATGACGAGCGGCACCTTCGCGCCGGCGGGAACGCCCTCGAGCCGGAAATGCCCGCGTGCGTCGGTGATCGCCGTCGCGATCGGGTCGCCCGAGATCGTGCCGCAGCGGTCGCACGAGGCGCCCTGCTGGAGCGGCGCGAGCTCCCCGTTCGGGACGTAGACGAGCACGTCGTAGAGCGGGACCTTCCCGGCGGGGTCGAAGACCGTTCCCTCGATCGCGGTCGTCTCGCCGGGCGCGCAGGTGGGGACGTCGCAGCGTCGTCCCGAGCATGCCGGCGCGTTCGTCGCGAGGGGCGGCGGCTCGGTGACTGCGCCCGGGCCGGGGGCCGGCTCGAATGTCGTCCGCGGCGCCTCGCTCGCACAGCCCGCGGCCGCAGCCCAGATCGCGACGATGCAGGACAGCGCCATGGGCCCGAGCCAGGAGGAGTGAGGGGAGGAGTTCCGGCGAGCGCGACCCATGGCGCGGGCAGCATGCCGCCGCCGCCGTACGGCGCCGCTTAATCGTCGCTTACAGAAACGGCTGGGTCGTCGGCGAGGCGCATCGGGATCGCCGCGTCGAGGAGATAGCCCTCGTCGCCGTGGAGGAGGACGGCCCCGAGGCCGAGCCGGCGGAGCCGCGCGACCGTCACGTGGAGCCTGTTCTTCGCGGCGGCGGGGAGGATCCGCTCGCCGGGCCACCCTGCCGCGACGAGCGCCTGCGGGCTCACGGGACGTCCCGGGTAGCGGAGACGCTCGTTCGCGAGCCGGAGGACGAGCCGCCGGAGCGCGCGCGTCCGTCCGAGCTCCACGACCGACGACGACGCGGGGAGCTTCACCCATCCGCCGTCGCGGGCGACGAGCAGCTCGTTCGCGCGCGCGGCCGCGGCGCCGGGCTCGAGAGCGCGGCGGAGGAGGCGCTGCGCGAAGCGTACCTCCTCCGGCGGCGGAGCCCCGCGCGTGGAGAGCGCCTGCACGACCGCAGTACGCGCCTTCGTCTCGCCCTCGCCGCGCGCGCGCGCCTCGCGGAGACGGACGCCGAGCGTGAGGAGCTCGACGGCCTTCGCGCGCGCGGGTCGCGCGTCGCTCGAGAGGAGCTGCGCGGCGCGGTCCATCGAGGCGCGCGCGACCGCGAAGCGCCCGAGCTCCGCTTCGGTGAAGCCCGCCGCGGCGGTCGCGAGCGCTTCGCCACCGCGGTCGTGCGCCTTCGCGAGGAGGCGCCGCGCGTCGCGATAGCTCGCCTCTGCCTCGGCGAGCAGTCCCTGCTCGAGCGAGACGTGCCCGAGGAACGTCCGGAGAAGCCCTTCGGTGTGCTCATCCCCTACGAGCCTCACACGCTCGATCGCGTGCTCGAGCCCGACGCGCGCGGCCCGGTGGTCGCCGGTCTCGAGGTCCACGAGCGCGAGGATCGCGCGCGTCCACGTCTCGCTCCGCGCGTCGCCGACGTCGTGGAGGAGGGCCAGCGCGGAGACGAGATCGCGCCGCGCGTCGTCGAGCTGTCCCTGATCGAAGAGCCGAGTCGCCGCCATCATCAGGACGAAGCCTTCTTCGCGCGCGTCCCCCGCCGCGTGGAAGAGGTCGCGTGCCTGTGAGAGCTGCACGAAGGCTTGTTCGTCCTCGCCCTGTTCGGAGAGGACGTTGGCGAGGTCCTTGCGCACGATGCCCTGGAGCAGGGAATCACGCAGCCTGTCGGCACGGACGAGCGCTTCGTCGAGCAGCTTGCGTGCAGCGCGGACCTCCCCGCGCAGGCCGAGCACCATACCGCTCTTGCTCGCCGCGAGCACGTCGACGGCGTGGAGCTCTCCGCGCTTCGCGAGCCGACGTGCTTCGGCGAGATCTTCGAGCGCGTCGTCACGCTGTCCGCGGAAGACGCGCGCGAGGCCGCGTGCGAGATGGAGCTCGGCGAGGTCGCCCGGCGACAGCCCTTTGCGTTCGACGAGCGCATCGATCCGCTTCAGGTACGGGCCGAGCGGTCCGCGTCCCAGGACGAGAGGGCGGAGCGCGACGAGCACGTGCGCGGCGAGCACTGGGGCGTCGTTCGCGGTCGCGGTCTCGTACGCGGCCTCGAGGTTCTCGCGCTCGAGAGCGAGCTCCTCGAGGCCGAGCCGCGGCGCGCGTCGGGCGAGCGATCCGTAGTGCCGGGCGTGGCGCGCCGCGAGCTCGCCCGCCTCGCCGCGATGCGCGAGCTGCTCGCGTGCGTAGAGCCGGATCGTCTCCGGTACGGCGTACCGCCTCGACGCGGCTTCCGGCGCACCCTCGACCACCCGGAGGAGCGATGCCGCTTCGAGCCGCGTCAGGCCCTCGATCGTCGCGATCCGTGCCTCGTCATGTCCGTCGCCCGCCGCGACGAGCGCTGCCGCGGTGAGGTCGAAGCTCCCGCGGAAGACCGAGCACCGCGCGAGCAGCTCGGCGTCTTCCTCTTCGAGCTGGTCCCACGACCACGCGATCGCGGTTCCGAGCGAGCGGCTCGCCGAAGGCGACGAGAGGAGGCCGACCTGCGCGGAGAGCAGCTCCTCGATCTCGCGCTCGGCGAGGATCGTGATCCGCGCCGCGCAGAGCTCGACCGCGAGGGGCACGCCTTCGACCCGCCGGACGATGTTGGCGACCGAACGCGCCGCGCTGCGCGGCAGCTGGTAACCGGGCCGGAGCGCCGCCGCGCGCTTGACGAAGAGGCGCACGGCGTCCGCGCGCGCGATCGCGGCGAGGTCCGTCTCGCTCGCGCGTGGAACCTCGAGCGGTCCGAGGTCGAGCCGAGCTTCGGCCGCGACTCCGAGCCGTGCGCGCGTCGTGACGAGGAACGCGGCGAGAGGCGCCTCGGCGAGCCACGACGGGACCGCCTTCGCGAGCGCGGCCCGCGCCGCGTCGGCGTCGTCGAGCACGACGAGGAGACGACCACGATGCGCGAGTGCGCGTGCGACGAGCGCCGCGGCCGCCGGCGGCGTCGCGCCGGGGGATGCGGGCAGGCGCAGCGCACGGGCGAGCTCCCGGCACACGGCGTCGAGCGACGTCGCCCCGGTGAGCGACACGAGGACGGCGGGCGACTTCTTCCGGTCCGGGCGCATTCCGGCGACGTACCCCGCCGCGAGCGCGGATTTCCCGATCCCGGGGGGCCCCGTGACCGTGACGAGGCGCGCCTTCCGGAAGAGGCGGTCGAGCTCATCGAGCTCCGCGTCGCGACCGACGATCTGGTCTGGGCGCTGCGGAGCCATCGACCTCCTACGCTAAGAGCGTGTCGTCCCGTCGAACAGGTGGAGCGAGACGGGAAGGCTCCGCGCTTCGCGCGGATTGACGTCCATGTCGAAGAACGACGTCATGCTCGTGTAGCGGCCGGGGTCGACGTCGGCGACGAGGACGCTGCTCAATCCGTAGATCCGGGCGAGCCCGAGGCCGGCGCCGCCGCCCGAGACGTCGATCACGGCGTCGTCCTTCGTGCTCCCGGCACGTCCGCGCTCGATGCCCTCGAGCACGTGGCGGCGCTCGAGGCGGCCGAACGGGTCGACGACCTGGAGCGCAAGCTGCACGCCGTCGGTCCCGAAGCGCACGGTGGGAACGTCCTTGGCGTCGAGCGCGATGTCCTGCTTGCGGTCGTGCGCGTAGCGCTGCTGGCCGTACTCGTCGACCGGCGCGTCGTACATCGCGTTCATCAGCATCTCGTGCGCGACCTCGCCGACGCGCTTCGCGAGGCGCGGGTTCGCTCCCGCGCGCTCCGAGAGCGTGACGACCTCGGCGACGACCGCGTCGCGATCGCCCGACGTCTGCGGGCGGAACTTCTGGATCGTCGCGCCCCAACCGAAGATCTCGCTCAGACGCGGTGAAGCCGCGTTCGGGTCGACGAGCCGGCGCGTCGCGAGCGCGATCTCCCACGGACGCGGCATCGACGCGAACGAAGGCCATCCGACGCAGCTCGTGAGCCGCTCCGAGCGACCGGCGGCCTCGAGCAAGGGAGCCATCTCGCCCGAGCTCCACGAGATGATCGCCATGTTCGGATACCGGTTCTGCGCCCACTCGAGGGCGAGATCCAGATCGGCCGCGTCACACGCGAGCAGGATTGGATCGTCGGCGAGCATGCTGCGGAGCGTCGCCGGGTCCGACTCGACCGCGACCTCGGACAAGCCCGAGGCCGCGCGGAGCACGCGCGCGACACGCTGCGCGACGGTACGATTGGGTTCCAGGACGGCGAGCTTGCAGCCACGCTGGCCGGAAGAGGGCGGCGGGGGAACGGTCAAGGATCCTCCTCGTCACCTCGTCTCCAGACGCGCGTGTGCGCGTTGGTCCTGGAGCGAGAAGACGGTCTCGTGCCGGCCGCGCTCGAGTCGAGCGACGGTTTCGAGCGATGGGCTCGCCCTGCCGTCGATCGCTTCGAGAACGGCGCCTACCCCCACCCCTGGGATCTTCGTCGCCGACATGCGCGCGACGAGGACGCCTTCGCCGCGCGAAGGAAATACGCGCGCGAACACGAGGCCCGCCTGCGTCTGCGTCGCGCCGTAGTACGCGACCGCCTTCGCCCACGCCGCGTCGCCGATCCGATACGTCGCGACGAGGCTCGTGCCGCTCTGGCCTGCGCGCGCTCGTGCGGACGTCCGCTCGGGGCTTGCGAACGAGCCGACGTCGCGCTCGAAGCGCGCGAGGACCTCGCGCGTCCGTGGGTCGGCGCGGAGCGAGGCGTTCGCGCTGCGGACGTCGGGCGGGAGCTCGGCTTCGATCTCCTCGAGGAGCTTCAGCGTCGCGGTCGTCCGCGCGGCCTGGAGCGCTTCGTCCTCCGTCGCTCCCGCGCCGACGACGCTCACTTCGACGTGGCCGTCGCGGTGGACCGGGCCGCTGGCGCCTTCCTCGGCCGGACTGCTCTCCGCGATCGTCGTCGTGGCCGTCGCGCTCGGCGCGCCGGTGGCGACCGGGCTCGTGGCGGCGGCGCTCGGGGTCTGAACGCGGGTCACCGCGAAGATTGCGAGCGCGGCGGCGACGACGCCACTCGCGGCGACGAGCGCGACGTAGCCCGTGCGGCGAGGCTTCGGAGCAAGGGCGACGGAAGCGACGCTCGGCGCCGGCGGCGTGAACGGCTCGTTCGTCGGAATCGGTCGGAGGAGGGCTGTCTCCTCCGTCGTGAACACCGCGTCGACGACGGCCGAAGCGTCGGCTGCCTCGAGCGCCGCGTTGCAGCGTCCGCAGGAGACGACGGGCGGCCTTCCTTCCGCGTGCGCCGCGCGGAGCGTGCTCATCGCGACGCGCCCGCTCCGCTGCGCGGCGCACGCCGGACAGCGCCCCTCGAAGCACGCGAACGGCACGTCGAGCTTGCCGGCGATCGCGTCACGTCCGAGCGCGCGGAGCACGGCCGAAGGGCACTCGAGGATCTCGCAGCTCGTGACGTCGGGGCCGAGACCACGGACGGCGCGCGCGAACGTCGCCGCCGTCTCGGGGCTCATCCGGAGCACGCCGCGGAAGTCGAAGACCACCTTGCCGTCGACGCCGTCGAGGACGCGGTTCCAGCGGAACGCCTTCTCGACGTCACGATGGACCCGGAAACGCGTCTCCGTCGGCGTGACGTGCTTCTCGACCGCGTCCGACGTCCCGTGCGCGCTCGACTCGAGCGTCGTGACGAGCTGCCGGACCTTGTCCGGTACCTTCACGCGCAGGAACGGCGTCGCGAACGCGAGCGTGGTCGGGTCGTCGTCGTACTTCGCAGGGCCGGAGCAGCGGGGGCAGGTCGCGCTCGGAGGGACGCGGCTCTCGAGGAGCTCGGCGTCGCGCTCGCAGTCGAGCGAGCCGTGGAAGGACATCCCGCAGTCGTCGCAGAGGTACGGGACCTGGAACGAGACGACCTTCGCGGGGCTCGCGAACGTGCGGATGAGCGAGAGCTGGGTGACGATCGGCTCCGAGCACCGTGCGAGGTAGGCGTCGACGTCGCCCTGGCGCTCGATCGCCTTCATCATCTCGAGCCACTCGCGGACGCCGAAGCTCGTGATCCGCTCGACGCCGGCGAGGTCGAACAGCACGGTGCCCCCGAGGCTCTCGCCGAGCTGGGTGCCCTCGAAGGTCTCGTCGAGCCGCCCGCGCAGCGTGATGACGGTGACGCCGAGGAGCTCGACGACGGATGCGACCGCGCTCGACGTGCTCGCGACGAGCACGGCGGCCTGGCTCGGCGCCGCCTGGGGGACCGGCCCGGTCGGGGCGACCGAGCCCGAGCGCGACCCGGGATCGTCGACCTCGGTCACACCGCCGTCCGCCTCGTCGTCCTGGTGGATGCCGCTCTGCGCGCGCTCTTCCTCGACCTCGACGACGTGCGCCGCGAGGACGTGGGCGTTCTTCTGCGCGGCGCGCCAGGCCTCGACGCGATCGCCGAAGAGGCTCGCCATGTACTCGGAGAGCGCGAGCGGCGAGACGGCGTGTCCGCTCTCTCTCGCGTAGGCCTCGAGGTCCGCCTGGAGCTCGCGCATCGTCTGGTAGCGCGTGCGTGGGTCGTAGGCCATCGCACGCTGCACGATCGCGTCGAGCGCGGGCGGGAAGCTCGGGTCCACGTTCGTCGCGGGGCGGACGTCGTTGCGCGCGATCGCCATCATCAGCGCGAACTCGCCGCTGTTCGGGAGCACGTAGGGCCTCCGGCCGAGGAGGAGCTCGTAGAGCATCACGCCGACGGCGTAGACGTCCGTGCGGCGATCGACCTTCTTCCCCTTGATCTGCTCCGGGGACATGTACGGCACCTTGCCCTTGAGCGTGCCGTGCTTCGTCTCCGTCTGGCGGCCGTGGCTCGTCGCGATGCCGAAGTCGACGACCTTCACGCCGCCCTCGAACGTCACGAAGACGTTGTGGGGAGAGACGTCGCGATGGACGATCTCGAGCGCCGCGCCGTCGACCGAACGCGCCTCGTGCGCGTGATGGAGGCCGGCGCAGACGCCGATCACGACGTTCAGGACGTGCTCGCGGGGGATGAGCCGTCCCTCGGCTCGCATCGCGCGCATGACCGTGCGGAGGTCCTCGCCGTGCAGGTACTCCATCGCGAGGTAGTGATCGCCGCCGTCCGAACCGAATTCGAACATCTGGACGACGTTCGGGTGGTTCAGCGCGGCGGCGACCCGGCCCTCGTCGAGGAACATCTGGATGAAGTCCTCCTTGTCCGCGTGCTGCGGGAGGAGCTTCTTGACGACGCACACGCGCTCGTAGCCGCTCGAGCGCGTGCGCGCGACGTAGATCTCGGCCATGCCGCCGCTCGCGATCTTCGAAAGGAGCTCGTATTTCGCGAGCCGGGGCATGTACCGCGTCAGTTCCCGTTCGGCGCCGGTTTCCAGAAGCGAATGCTGCGCTTGGCGCGGGCAGACTCGAGGTCGACGCTCATCGTACTCCTCGGCGCCGTGTTCGCCCACTCCTCGGAGCTGCCGCGCGCGAACGCTTCCAGCGACGAGACCGTGCGCGTTCCGACGCCGAGCACGACGTCACCCGGCCGTGCGCCCGCCGTGTCGGCGGCAGAGCCGCGCTTGACGGAGAGCACGACGAGCTCGCCGTCGGTGCGGATCGTCGTCTCGAGCAGCGGGAAGTACCGTCCGACGACCATCCCCTGGATGGTGCTCGTCTCGCGGTACGAGGCGAGCACCTGGTTGTAGGCGGTCTTCGGCAGCTTGTAGCGGGCGAAGCCTTCGACGCCGCTCTCGCGTTTGCGGAGCGCCGTCTCGGTCCGCTCCGGCGTCGCGGTGGTGCCGAACTGCTTCAGGTAGCGAGCGGCGATCGCTTCCGTCGTTGCACGGTCCGCGTCGCGGAGCCGCGGGTGGAGGAACTCGGCGACGGGCGCCGTGCCGAGGTCCTGCTGGAGCTGCTTCACGAGACGCACGATCGCGTCGGCGCGTGCCTGCGAGAGCGCCTGTTCGGGGGCCGCCGCGAGCTCGCCCTTGCCGACGACGAACACGGCGTCGGCGTCGACGACGACGGGGCGCTCGACCCACGCCGGCGGGATGTCGACGTTCTGCGTCCAGCCGGCGGTCTCCTTCGCCTCCGCGGTGGGCGCGACGGTGGCGGGCGCGGTCGCGGCCGGCACCGTCGTGCTCGCGGCCGCGGGCGCGGTCGACGAGCGCGAGAGCTGCAGACCCGCGAGGCCCACGACGGCGATCGAGAGCGCGCCGAGCGCGACGTACATGCCCGTCGGCCGCTTCGCCTTCGGTGCCATGCTCGGCGAAGCTGCCGCGGAGGCAGGGCCCGCCACCTCGTCGGTCGCGCGCGCGGAGCTCTGGACCGCGACCCCGGTGAGCGACGCGACGATGTCACCCTGCGAGACGGGGCCGCGCGCCGGCACGCCCCCGGAGACCTGGCCGCGGAGGAAGCGCATCGCGGCCTCCGAGGCACGGAGCTCGAGCTCACCGTTGCAACGCTTGCAGTGTACACGCGGAGGAGTACCCGCCGCGAGCGCGTCGCCGTGCTCCTGCTTGCTGACGTGCGCTCCGCGGTGGACCGCGCACGAGTGGCAGAACGCGTCGAGCATCGCCGAGGCGACGGTGACGCGACTCGGCGCGCCGCTCTGGGCGAAGCGATCGACGAGCGCCTGCGGGCACCGCTCGATCGCGATGCTCGTGACCTCCGAGCCGAGCGCGTTCAGGGCCTGCTCGAAGTTCGCGAGGCCGGCCGGCTCGATCCCCGTGACGGCGCCGAGATCGATCACGAGCGCGCCCTCGATCCCGTCGAGGACCTTCTTCCAGCGCATCGCTGCGCCGAGCTTGGTCTGGACGCGGACCCGGGTGACGTTGCCTTCGACGCTCTTGTCGACGGCGTCGCGCTGGGGCGCGGGCGCGGCGCGATCGAGCTCGTCGGCGAGCGTGCGGATCTCCTGCGGGACGGGCGTGCTCGTATGCGACGCCGCAAACGCGAAGTACGTCCGTGCGTCGTCGTCGAAGTTGCCCTGGGCGCCGCACTGCGGGCACGGCGCGGACGAAGCGTTGCCGTCGCGGATCGCGTCGCCGTCCTCGGCGCAGTCGAAGCAGCGCTCGAACGTCTCGCCGCATCCGCTGCAGAGGTACGGCGCGAAGAACGAGACGATCTGCGCGGCGCCCGCGAACTTCTTGATCATCGAGAGCTGGTTCACGACCGCTTCCGAGCACCGCAAGAAGTAGAGGCGCCGCACGTCGGTCATCGCGCCGAGCATCGAGAGCCACTCGCGGACACCGAACGAGGTGATGCGCTCGACGCCGCCGAGGTCGATCGCGACCGACCCGCGGAGCTCGCGCCCGAGCGGCTCGCCCTTGAACGACTCCGTGAGGCGACCGGTGAGGGTGACGAGCGTGACGTCGCCGTGCTTCTGCTTCTTCACGGTCGCGCCCGCGGCGCCGGACGCCTGGAGCGGCACGCGCGTGACGGGCCCGGTTCGGCGAATCGAAGCGCTCGAGGGGGCCGTGCGCTGCCCGGAGTCGAGCACGCTCGACGGCGGAGCGGACACCACCCGCGGGGCGGGAGTAGGCGGCGGCGGAGCAGCAGCGACCTCCGGCTTCGGCGCCGTGCGCACCGGGGGCGGCGCGGGGACGGGCGACATCGGCGAGCGGACGCCGACGCCGGTCGACGACCCGGTCCGCTTCGGCAGCGGCGTCGGCGACTCGCTGAAGACGGTGAGGGTCATCGTCTGGTTGTGGAGGTCGCAGTGGCCGGTCGC
>JBDHVE010000168.1:0-20891 GCA_039809485.1 Polyangiaceae bacterium
GCGACGCCGCCCACGAGCGCGAGGCCGGGCCACGGCCAGGCGTCGTCGGCGAAGACGAGGTCCCAGCGCAGCGCGAGCTTCACGTCCCCGACGCCGCCGCCGCTCGCGCTCGTCCCTTCCGAAGTGCGCACGGTCTGCACGAACGGCACCGTCGCGGAGACCTGGCCGCGATCGAGGACGCGCACGGTCGCGAAGAGGTTCTGCTCGAGCCCGACATCGCGTGTTCCGGCCGGATTTCCGCGGTAGACGCCGCCCGCGTCGAGCGCGCCGTAGGCGGTCTGCGCCCGCGCATCGAGGCCCGCGAGCGCCGTCTCGCCGTGCGCGAGGCGCGTTGCGCCCGTGGCGCCCGGCGCGATGCAGCAGGCCTGGGCGAAGGCGCGTCCGGGGAGGAGCAGGAGCGCGAGCGCGAGCGCGGCTTCAGCGCACCTCGATCGTCGTCGTCGCATGGTCCTCGAAGCCTCCTTCCCCCGTCATCGCGATCCGCAGCTCCCACGTCCCCGGCATCGTGAATGCTAGCTGCTCGACGACGTAGGCGCCGTCGCCCGTGGGCGTCACGACCGGCATGACCGACGTGCCGTGCCCGTGCGCCGGCATCCACGGCGTCACCGTGAGCGCGAGGCCGTCTCGCGCCTTGCCGCTCGCGTCGTGGACGCGCAGCTCCGCGCTCGACGTCCCGCGCGTCGGCGGCTGCGCGGGCGCGGTCCGGAGCTCCACGGAGAGCTGCGTGTGGTCGGTCGCGAGCGACGCGTACGCCGGCGCAGGGAAGCCTTCCGTCGTCGGCGCGGGCGCGCCGCTGCTGCACGCGGCGGAGAACAGGCAGGAGAAGAGCACGACGCGGATCGCAGACATGGAGACCTCCGCCGCGGCGGGGAGCATGGGACGTGCCGCACCGCATTTCCTCGGCCGATCGTGCGTCGCTTCTCGCGTGCGAGCACCGCGAGAGCGGGCGGCGCGTGCTCCACTCTCAGTCCTGAGAGCCACCGGCGTCAGATCCGAGAGCCGCGCGATGGTTCGTGCCTTGCACGAGTTGCCGCCGAGCGAGCGGGAGGGACACCAGGCTCGCCGAGAAAAGGATCAGTCATGCGCGCCCATACCATCGTCGCCTCTTCGCTCGCCGCGATCGCGGTCGTCGCGATCGCGATCGCCGGCTGCGAGAACAAGCACGAAGCCAAGCCCGAGTCCTCGGCCGGCGGCGGCAACCTCGGAGCGTCGGCGAACATCGCCGACCTCATGAAGCAGCGCGGCCTCTCCGAGGCCGACGTCGAGGCCGCCCTCAAGACCTACGTGCCGTCCGGCAAGATGGACGAGTACTACATCTTCGCGTCAGGCGGTCAGAGCGGGAACGTCAACGTCATGGGCGTCCCGTCGATGCGCCTCCTCAAGGTGATCGGCGTCTTCACGCCGGAGTCCTGGCAGGGTTGGGGCTACGGCGGCGACAGCGACAAGATCCTCGCCCAGGGCAAGCAGAACAACAAGAGCATCACCTGGGCCGACGTCCACCACCCGAACCTCTCGGAGATGAACGGCGACTACGACGGCAAGTACCTCTTCGTGAACGACAAGGCGAACGCGCGCGTCGCGGTCGTCGACCTCGCCGACTTCCAGACGAAGCAGATCGTGGCGAACCCGCTCGCGGCGAGCGACCACGGCGGTGCGTTCGTCACGCCGAACACGGACTACGTGATCGAGACGAGCCAGTACCCCGCGCCACTCGGCCGGGGCTACGCCCCGCTCGAGGAGTACAAGGACAAGTACCGCGGCGTCGCCGTCTTCTGGAAGTTCGACCGGGCGACGGGCCGGATCGACAAGGCGAAGAGCTGGGCGCTCGAGCTCCCGCCCTACACCCAGGACCTCGCCGACGCCGGCAAGCTCGACTCCGACGGCTGGGCGTTCATCAACTCGTTCAACAGCGAGATGGCCATCGGCGGCACGCTCGAGGGCAAGCCCCCCATCGAGTCCGGCGCCTCGCAGAACGACATGGACTACCTCCACATCATCAACTGGAAGAAGGCGGAGGAGCTCGTCAACGCGGGCAAGACGAAGACGATCGCCGGCATGCGCGTGCTCACGATGGACGTGGCTGGCCCCGAGGGCGTCCTCTCCCTCGTCGGCGAGCCGAAGAGCCCGCACGGCTGCGACGTCACGCCGGACGGAAAGGGCATCGTCGTCGGCGGCAAGCTCGATACGCACACGACGATTTATGACTTCGCGAAGATGAAGGCGCTCATCGCCGAGAAGCGCTTCGAAGGAAAAGACGCCTACGGGCTCCCGATCCTGCCGTTCAAGGACTCGATCCAGGGTCAGGTCGAGATCGGCCTCGGCCCGCTCCACACCGTCTTCGACGACAAGGGCAACGCGTACACCTCGGTGTTCATCGAGAGCGTCGTCGCGAAGTGGAGCTTGAAGGACTTCAAGAAGCCCGTCGAGAAGGTGAAGGTCCAGTACAACATCGGCCACATCCTCTCGGCCGAGGGCGACACCGTCAGCCCCGACGGCAAGTACGTCGTCGCGATGAACAAGATGTCGATGGACCGGTTCCTCCCGGTCGGCCCGCTCTACCCGCAGAACTTCCAGCTCATCGACGTCACCGGCGACAAGATGCGGATGCTCGCGGACATGCCGATCGGCAACGCGGAGCCGCACTACTCGCAGATGATCAAGGCGGACAAGCTGAAGCCGCACAAGGCCTACAAGCCCGGCACGAATGCGTCGGGCGAGATCGACCCCGCGCGCGTCGAAGGCGGAAAGGAGCGCATCGTCCGGAACGGCAACAAGGTCGACGTCTACATGACGGCGATCCGCAGCCACTTCACGCCGGACCGGATCGACGTCGAGGAGGGCGACGACGTCACGATCCACATCACGAGCGTCGAGAGCGCCGAGGACCAGACGCACGGCTTCACGATCGACATGTACAACGTCAACGTGAGCCTCGAGCCCGGCAAGCACGAGAACATCTCGTTCAAGGCGGACATGCCGGGCACCTATCCGATGTACTGCACCGAGTTCTGCTCGGCGCTCCACCTCGAGATGGCGGGCTACTTGCTCGTGAAGCCGAAGAAGTGACCTCGGCCACCTAGCACGGCGAGGAAAGCAGGGTGATGAGATGACGCAGGAGAGCGCTCCGGGGGGAGTCGTGTCGTCCGGAGACGGTCATCGGCACTTGCCGATGGTCGCGCCGGCGAGCCGGTGGGATCGGGCACGCATCGCCGTGGTCGGTCTCGCGGCAGCCGCCGCGACGCTGTTCGCAGCGTCGTTCACGCAGCCGTGGTGGAGCTTCAAGCTCTACGCACCGCAGTACCCCAAGGGGCTCACCCTCGTCATCTCGCTCACCGGCATGGGCGGCGACGTGCACGAGATCGACCTCTTGAACCACTACATCGGCATGGCGCACCTCGCCGACGCCGCTCCCGTCGAGCGGCGCCTCGCGGGGTGGGGCGTCGCCGCGATCTGCGTGACCACGCTCGTCGTGCTCGCGGCCGCAGGACGGAAGCTGAACAAGCTCGTCGCGATCCCGGCGATCGCCTTCCCCATCGTGTTCCTCGCCGACAGCTTCTACTGGCTGTACCGGTTCGGGCACGAGCTCTCGCCGAAGGCGCCGATCAAGCTCGGCGCCTTCACGCCCCAGATGTTCGGCAACGGGCAAATCGGCCAGTTCGGCACGTTCGCCCAGCCGGCGCTCGGGTTCTGGCTCGCCGTGCTCGGCGTCGCGTGCGCGATCGGGTCCTCCTTCGTGCGCAGTCGGGTGTGTGCATCCTGCAACCAGCGCGGATCCTGCAGCGCGGTGTGTCCGCGGCTGATGGTGCTGCCCGCGAAGAAGGGAGCGACGCCGTGAAACGCGTCTTCCTCGCCGCCGTCCTCGCGCTCCTCCCGTTCGGGGCGTCGGCCGAGGGCACGCCCGTCGCCGCGAACGCGCCGGCGGCGGGCCCGCGCGACCGCGATCCGGTCGCGGGCGCGACGGTCGCGAGGTCGTCGGGCGAGCTCGCGACCTTGCTCGCGGACCCGAACGGCCCGAAGGAGATCGAGCTCACCGCGGGCGTCTACGGCGGCGACGTCGTCGTGAAGCGGCCCGTCGCGATCCGCGGCGCGCGCGGCACGATCCTCGAGGGCTCCGGACGCACGACCGTCGTGACGATCGAGGCGAACGACGTGACGGTCGAGAACGTCCTCGTCCGCGGCTCGGGCCGCCGGCACACGACCGAGGACGCCGGCCTCAAGGTCACCGGGGAGCGCGACGTGGTCCGCGACGTGCGCGTCGAGGAGACGCTGTTCGGGATCTCGCTCCAAGCCTGCAAGCACTGCCTCGTCGAGCGCGTCCACGTGCTCGGCTGGGGCGACGACGCCGAGCTCCGCGGCGACGCGATCAAGCTCTGGGAGTCGAACGACTCGGTCGTCCGCGGCGCCGTCGTCGAGCGCTCTCGCGACGTGGTCGTCTGGTACACGAAGCGCGCCCTCCTCGAGGACGTCGTCGTGACCGGCGGCCGCTACGGCGCGCACTTCATGTACGCGCACGACTCGGTCGTGCGCCACAGCCGATTCGAGCGCGACGTCGTCGGCATCTTCGTGATGTACAGCATGCGCCTCCGCGTCGAGGACAACGTGCTCGCGGGCGCGCGCGGCGCGGCCGGCGTCGGCCTCGGGTTCAAGGACAGCGACGGCGTCGAGGTCCGGCGCAACTGGCTCGTCGCGAACACGACCGGCACCTATCTCGACAACACGCCGCGGACGCCCGACGCCCCCGTCGTGGTCGAGGACAACCTCGTCGCGCTGAACGACGTCGCCGCGCGCTTCCACAGCTCGCAGAAGGGCGTCGTCCTCCGCGGCAACGACTTCCACCAGAACGCCACGCTCGTCGAGGTCGACGGCGGCGGCGACGCGACGTCGGCCGACGTCCGGGGCAACCACTTCAGCGACTACGAGGGCTACGACCTCGACCGCGACGGCGTCGGAGACGTCGCCTACGAGGTGAAAGCGCTCTCGTCCGAGCTCGTCGAGTCGCGTCCCGCGCTGAAGCTCTTCGCCGGCACCGCCGCGATGGGCCTCGTCGACTCGGTCGCGCGCGCCGTCCCGGTGCTCTCCGCCAAGAAGCTCTTCGTCGACCCCGCGCCGCTCGCGCGGAGGCCCGATCGCACCCAGCCGAGGACTCCATGATCACGATCTCCCGCATCACGAAGCGCTTCGGGCGCGTCACCGCGCTCGACGACGTGTCGCTCCGGATCGGCGCCGGCGAGAAGCTCGCCTTCGTCGGCGCGAACGGCTCGGGGAAGACGACTCTGCTCCGCGCTCTGCTCGGGCTCGTCCAGGTCGAGGGCCGGATCACGATCGACGGCACCGACGTGGCGAAGGAGCCGGAGAACGCGCTCCGCAACGTCGCCTACATCCCGCAGATCGCACCTCCGATCGACGCGCCGGTCGCGGAGGTCGTCCGCGCGACGGCGGCGCTCCGCGGTCGGTTCGAGTCCGCGACCTGGCGGTGCGCCGAGCGGCTCGGGCTCGACGTCGCGCTCGCGCAGAAGAAGCGGTTCCGCGATCTGTCGGGCGGCATGAAGCAGAAGCTCCTCGCTGCGATCGCGCTCGCGGCGGAGACGCAGGTGCTCGTCTGCGACGAGCCCACCGCGAACCTCGACGGCAAGGCGCGCGCTGCGTTCCTCGAGATGCTCGCGGAGCGGCCGAAGACCGGGGTCGTCGTCCTCTGCTCGCATCGAGTCGAGGAAGTGCGCGCGCTCGTCGATCGCGTCGTCGAGCTCTCCGACGGGCGCGTCCTCCGCGACATCCCGCTCGAGGCGATGCTGGCGGAGCGCCGCGCGTTCCGCGTGGAGGTCGCGATCGCGGAGGGCGCCTCCCACGCGCGCGTCGTCCTCCTCGCCCGCGGCTTCGAGCCGGCCGGCCCGGGGCGGCTCGCGATCGACGTCTCGCAGACCGAGAAGCTCGCGCTCGTGACGCGCTTGCTCGAGGACCACGGCGACGACCTCGCCGACCTCAGCGTCACGCCGGTCGATGACCTGGCGCGCGCGACGCCGGCTCCGCGCGCGAGCGCGCCCGTTCTCCGGGTGGTGGCGTCATGAGCCGCCTCCTCGGTCGGAGGGCCGTCCTCACCGGGGTCGTGCTGGCGCTCGCCGCGTGCGAGAAGCTCGACGCCGCCGTCGATCCGGTCTGGGGGAAGGAGCCGTGCGCGCACTGCGCGATGCTCGTCGGGGACCGTCGTTTCGCGGCGCAGATCGTGACGACGAGCGAGCGCAAGTGGTTCGACGACGTCGGCTGCTTCGTGCTCTGGGCGGAGGCCCACCCCGGCAAGGTGCAGAAGGCCTGGGTAAGGGACGCCGATGGCAGCGGCTGGCTCGACGCCGGCTCCGCCCGTTACGCGAGCGGCGCACGGACGCCGATGGACTTCGGATTCGAAGGGCACGCGAGCGCCGCGGGCAAGACCGTGGGCTTCGAGGAGATGCGCGCGGCGGTCCTCGCCCGCGCCAAGGACGAGAGGAGCGAGCGATGAGCACGGCAGTACTCGGCAGGGCGACGAAGGCGCTGTTCCGCCTCGAGCTCGCGGAAGCGGTGCGATCGCGCTGGATGGTCTTCACCGCGGCGGTCTACGCCGTCGTGTTCTCGGGGTTTGTGTGGCTCGGTCTCCGCGAGAGCCGCGTCCTCGGCTTCACGGGCCTCTCGCGCGTGGTCCTCAACGTCGCGAACGCGGTCGTGCTCGCCGTGCCTCTCGTCGCGCTCGTCGCGACGACACAGACGATCGTGCGCGCGCGCCAGAGCGGCTTCTTCGAGCTGATGCTGTCGCAGCCGGTCCGCCGCCGCGACTGGTTCGTCTCCGTCGTGCTCTCGCGGTTCGTCGTCGTCGCGGGACCGCTCGTCGTGCTCCTCCTCGGCGCGCTCCTCGCCGGGAACCTCGGCCTCTTCGGCACCGGAGGCGCGCGTGATCCCGACCTCGCCCCCGTCGTCGCGCGGAGCCTGTTCGTCACCGTGTCGCTCGCGTGGGCGTTCCTCGGGATCGGTTTCTGGCTCTCCGCCTCGGCGCGCACGCCGGAGCGCGCGACGGTGCTCGCGCTCGTCGCGTGGATCGCCGCGGCGGCCCTCCACGACTTCGCGCTCGTCGGTGCGCTCCTCCGGTTCCGCCTCGCGCCGGGCGCCGTCTTCGCCATCGCGGGCGCCAATCCCGTGGAAGCTGCACGCATCGCGATCCTGAGCGGCGTCGATCCCGAGCTCTCCGTCCTCGGGCCGGTCGGCTTCTGGCTCGCGAACACGTTCGGGAGCACGCGTGCGCTCGTCTTCGGCATCGGCTGGCCGCTCGTCCTCGGCACGCTCGCGATGGTCGCGGCGGAGCGCTGCCTTCGTCGCACCGATCTCGTCGGTTGATCGCCTTCCCTCGCATCACGAAAGGAACATGTCGTCATGAACACGCGTCATCTCGTCGTCACGCTCACCCTCGCCGCCGGTCTCGCGGTGGCCTGCTCGAAGTCCGACGGCGGCGCGAGCGGCGCAGGCACTACGCCCCCCACGGGGGAGTCGAAGACCACGAGCGCCGCGCCCGCCGCCGCCGGCGCCATCGACATGGAAAAGGCCACGGCGCTCTACCAGGAGCGCTGCTCGGCGTGCCACGGCGCGAGCGGCAAGGGCGACGGTCCTGGTGCGAGCGCGCTGAATCCGAAGCCGCGCAACTACGGCGACAAGGCCTGGCAGGCGTCGGTCACGGACGAGCAGATCAAGAAGACGATCACGATGGGCGGCGCCGCCGTCGGCAAGAGCCCGATCATGCCCGCGAGCCCCGACCTCGACGGGAAGCCGGAGGTGCTCGAAGGGCTCGTGAAGGTCGTCCGCAAGTTCGGCGGGTGAGCTCGCGGGACAAAAAGAAAACGCGCGCAGGGAGTGCTTCCCTGCGCGCGCAACCTTCGTCAGCTAGTCTGCTTCAGATGACGGCTTCGAGCCTCGCGGCCCGAAGTCGATCACCAGCCGCGGTGACCGCCGCCGCCGCCGCCGCCACGACGATCGCCGCCACGGCCACCGCCGCCGCCGCCACCGCCGAAGCCGCCACGGCCGCCGCCGCCACCACCGCCACCGCGGTTCGGGCGCTCTTCGGCCTCGTTCACGCGAAGCGGACGGCCGTCCATCATCGCGCCGTTGCTCTCGGCAATGGCCTTCTGGGCCTCGGCCTCGGTGGACATCGTGACGAACGCGAAGCCGCGCGAGCGGCCGGTCTCACGATCCGTGACGACGTGCACGTCGGTCACGGAGCCGCAGCTCTCGAACCAAGCGCGGACGCTCTCCGTGGTCGCGTTGAAGGACAGATTGCCGACGTAGAGACGGGTACCCATGTTCGTTTCTTCGCTTCTCTCGTGACGGTGCCGAATCAGAAAGTGCCTACCGCCCTGAGCACCGTCGGGATCGGAAGGAGGCTTGCGGACAGAAACAGTATCGTGGTCCGCGAGTCCCACGTGACGTGTCGAGCAGAGCGAGTCGCGATCCCGTGACCGAGAGAGCAATCGTTGCGAGGAAACGTTTCGGTGAGGACTCGTACTCTAGCCTAGATTCGCCCTTCCGCAACCCCCCGCCCGGGGCCCGGGGCTTTTCGCCGCTTTCGCGCCGGTTCGCGCCGTCGAGCCAGCTTCTCGAGCGGACGGGGCGTGGTAGGACGACCGGGATGAAGCCCGGTTCGCTCTCCGCCGGCATTCTCGGCCTGCTCGCGCTCGTCCTCGGCTGCGGGGGACGGAGCGGCTCGCCGCTTCCCGGCTCGAGCTCGTCGGGCGGCGCCTGTTCGGAGATCGGCTGCGCCAACGGAGCGCAGATCGACTTCTCGTACCGCGAGCGCGGCGCCTACGTCGTCGAGGTCGACGTCGACGGAACGCGGACGACCTGCAAGGCGACCCTGCCTCTGCCGCGGGATTTCTTCACCGCGTGCGACCGCGAGGGTGTCCTCCTGATGCTCGTCGGCTCGATGCTCCCGCCGGACCAGCAGTCGATCGGCGGGCTCGAGGTCCAGAGCACGACCGCGAAGGTCATCGCCGTCCGCGTCACCCGCGACGGTCAGGAGCTCGCGCGCGCCACCTTCGATCCGGTGCCCTGGGTCACCTCGCCGGGTCCGAACGGCCCGAGCTGCGAGCCGAAGACGTGCACGGAGGCGCGACTCACGCTGGCGCGTTAGGCGGTTCGGGGCCCCCGAGTGTGGGGCACGCGTCAGGCCGACACCCGACGCACGCAGCTCTCGAACGCGGTCCACATCGCGCGCATCGTCTGGAAGCGCGCTTCGCGATCGGCGGCGAGCGCGTGGACGACCCAGTCGTCGACCGCGCGCGGGAGCTCGGGACGGAGCGCGTGCAGGCTCGGACGCGGGCCCTTCGTGACGAGCTTCGCGAGCTCGACGAAGCTCGGCGACGAGAACGGCAGCTCGCCGCCGAGCACACGGAAGAGGACGACGGCGAGACCGTAGACGTCGGCACGATGATCGACGTCGTCGTGCCCCGCCCAGAGCTCCGGCGCGATGTGGTTCGGCGACCCTGCGACGAGGCCGTTCCTCGTGATCCGGCGGTTCCGCGTGAACCGCGCGAACCCGAAGTCGAGCAACCGCACGCCGCCACCGTAGGCGGGATGGATGACGAAGATGTTCTCCGGCTTCAGGTCACGGTGGACGATCCCGTGCCCGTGGGCGGCTTCGAGCGTCTTCACGATCGGCGCGAAGAGACCGCGCACGCGATCGAGCGGCATCCGCTCGCCGCGGTCCTCGAGCTCCCGGAGCTCGTCCTTCAGATCGTGGCCTCGGAGGAGCTCCATCACGATTCCGACCGCGCCCTCGGAGGCCGCGATCTGGTCGAGGACGCGGACCGCGGCAGTGCCACGTAGCTGCGTCATCGCCTGCGCCTCGCGGAAGAAGCGCTCGACGGCGTCGGGATCGGCCACGCTGCTCGAGAGCACCTTGATCGCGACGTCGTCACCGTCCTTCAGGTCCTTGGCGCGGTAGAGGACGCCCTGCGCCCCGCGCGCGATGACGCCACGCAGTTGGTAGCGCCGGTCCCCTCGCCCGAGGACGACGCCGACGAGCTCTTCGTCCGCGTTCATCGATGGCACCATACCACCGTGGTACGCTCCACGAGCGTGGACGGAACGGGGGACATCGGCTTCGGGATCGTGCTCGGCCTCGTCGTCGCGACGGTGGTGATCGCGCTCTTCCGCCTCTACCCGCGGTCGTGGAAGATCTCACCCCGCTACCAGGCTCCGGCCGCGTTCGTGCTGCTCCTCCTCTTCACGACGACGAGCGGGCTCGTCGGTCACGAGACCGCGCTCATGGCCGCCGCGGCGGCCGTCGCGCTCGCGACGCCGCTCGTCGCCCGCCGCGCACGAAGGGCGCGCACGATCGATCGCGCCATCCGTGACCTCACCGTCCCCGAGCGCCGTGAAGAGGCCCTCGCGGTCCTCGTCGCCCAGGTCGGGCCGCCGCCGATGCGGATGCGGGACTGGTCGAGCTGGTCGAAGATCGTCCTCTTCGTCGCCGCGCACGTCGCCCGCGCGGGGCTCCCGCGGGAGGCGCTCTCGCTGGTCGACCGGATCGATCGCGCGCTGCTCGACCCGTACACGACGGGCGTGCGCGCCCAGATCGTCGCGGCGTGCTGCGTCCCTCTCGGTGAGAGGGAGCGCGCGCGCCGGGAGCTCACCACCGTGGCACGCCCCGCGCGCGATGCGCTGTTCGAGCGCGCGATCGTCGCGACCGAGATCCTCCTCGATGCCCTCGACGGTGCGCCGACCGCGGAAGCGCGCGCCCGTTCATCGCTGGCTGCCGAGCGCGATCCCCACGTCGGGTCCACGCTCCGCGCCGCGCTCGCCCACGCGCTCGCGGCGAGCGGGCAGCGCGACGAGGCGGTCGCCGAGCTCCGGAAGCTCGCGGCCGAGACGCCGCCGCCGCCGAAGGACGGCCTCCCGCTCCAGCCGGTGCTCGAGCGCGTCGCGCGCCAGCGGGGGCCGGCGTCTCCGCTCGCCGAGGCGATCCTCGGCGGGCAGAGCACGCCGTACCGTTCCGTCTGACGTCAGCGCGCCGGACGCGCCGGCGGTCCCTGCTCGATCTTCGCCGCGAGCTTCTCGCGCTGCGCCTGGTCGAGGACCGAGACGATGATCGAGAGCTCGTTCGCCATCCGGTCCGCATGCCCCGGAGGCGCGAGCTGCGGCGCGCCGGCCGGCGGCGTCACGAACGCGTTCGCGTCGAACGCGTCGGCCTTGAAGGTCTGCAGCTTGGCGTCCATCTCCTTCTTCGCCGCCTCGAGCTTCGCGCGCATCCCCTCGCGGTCGGCGTCGCTCGGGGGCTGCGGGCGCGACGCTTCGAGCTTCGTCTGGATCTCCTTCTTCTGCGCTTCGGTCAGGTCGAGCCCCTCGAGGAGGTGCATCGGTCCGGGGCCGTGCTCGAAGCCACCCGGGCGTCCGCCTTCCTTCCCCTTCTCGCGCTTCTCACCCATCTCACCTCGCGGCCCGTGCGCGCTCGCCTTCGCGGCGATCTTCTCGACGAGGGCGGAGCGCTGCTCCTTCGTCAGCGTGTCGTGCAGCGTCGCCAGCGACTTCGCGAGCGTCGCGGCGTGCTCCTTGTGCGCGGCGTCGATCGCCCCGCGCGAGGGCTGCAGTGAGGCCGCGTCGACCTTGCCGGCGCGGATCGCCGATGCGAGCGCGGTCACCCGCGACTTGTCCGCCGGCGGCGCCGGCGGGCGGTTCTGTGCGACGAGGTCCTGGATCGTCGTCTTCTGCTCGGCGCTGAGGCCGATGTCCTCGTGCAGCGCTGCGAAGAGCAGCATGCCGGGCCCACCATGGCCCATGTGCGGGCGGTGCGGCCCCGCCTTCGGAGCCTCGGCGGTGGCCTTCGCCTGCGTCGAGCTCGCCGACTCGGCGCCGGCGTTCGAGCTCGACTCGCCGCTGCACCCAGCGAGGACAGCGAGGACACCGAGCATCGGGAACAGCGTGCGGAACGTCTTCATGAGAATCGTCTCTCCTCTCGAGCCACGTCGTCGTGGTCGTCGGGTGGCTCTCCAGCAAGGCCCCTGCCAGTACCTCCGACCAAGGGAATTCGCGGGTTTCGTGGAGCGCGACCGCTCGGGGAGTGCGGAATCCGCACTCCGGGAATGCGGACTCCGCATCCGCGCGGGTCGGGCACCGCCGCGAACGCCGGGGATTGTAGGCTGAGCCCCGCTGGTCTGCATGATGCATCGAGGCGACGGGTTCCGATGACGAAGCGACGCTGGGCGATGACGGGAGCCGTGGCGATGGCCGTCCTCGCCGTGTTCGCGCTCGCGGTGACCGTCCTCGTCGCGCAGCGCGCCCTCGGCGAAGCGTCCGACATCGTCGTGCGTGGCGAGGGCGACGTCCTCATGAGCAGCATCGCGAGCGAGCTCACGGAGTCGACCACGCCGCCCGACGAAGCACTCCTCGCGAAGGTCGTCGCTGCCCACGGAGGTGAAGGTCTCCGTTACCTCGCGGTCGTCGGTCGCGAGGGCAAGCCGATCGCCGAAGCGGGTCGCGCCGAGATCCGGGACGAGCTCCGGCCCGGACAGTCGGTGCGCGCCGGACGCCGCGTCCGCGTCGCCGGTCCTCTCGTCCCGCGTCGCGCGCCGCGGGGCGGCCTCCCTCCTCCCGGACACCGCCCGCCGGGGATGCCGCTCCTCGTCGCCGAATTCGAGCCGCCCGTCATCCAGGAGCTCCAGCGTGACCTCACGCGGATCCTCGTCGTGAGCGCGGCGGCGGGCGCGGTGCTCCTCGCGTTCGCGATCGCATGGTCGCGGAGCGCCGCGAGGCTGTCGTCGATCGAGGAGAAGGCCGCGCGCGACGAGCGCCTCGTCGCGCTCGGAGGGATGTCGTCGGTGATGGCGCACGAGCTCCGGAACCCGCTCGCGGCGCTGAAGGGCCACGCGCAGCTCCTCGTCGAGGACCTCGACGCGCCCGCCGACGCGAAGAAGAAGGCGAAGGCCGAGCGCGTCGTGAACGAGGCCGAGCGGATCGAGGCGCTCACGACGAGCCTCCTCGACTTCGTGCGCGACGGGCCGATCGAGCGAAGCGAGGTGTCGCCCCGCGAGCTCGTCGCGCGCGCGCTCGAGCACCTTTCGGCAGCGCGCGTCGACGTGCACCTCGAGAACGCGCCGGAGGTCCTCCGCGTCGACGCCGGGAGGCTCGCCCGCGCCGTCCACAACCTCGTCGACAACGCGCTCCAGGTCGGAGGCGAGCAGGTCGAGCTCCTCGTCGAGACGCGCGGTCGCGACGTCGTCGTCGAAGTACGTGACCACGGGCCAGGGCTCCCGGAGGGCGCCGACATCTTCGAGCCGTTCGTGACGACACGCGTGAAGGGCACCGGGCTCGGTCTCCCCGTCGCGCGGCGCATCGCGGAGCAGCACGGTGGGACGCTCGCTGCGGCGAATCACCCGAGCGGCGGCGCCGTCTTCACACTACGCTGGCCGCTCGTCGAGCCATGACGAAGCGAGCCGGACGAATCCTGGTCTGCGACGACGAAGAAGGCGTCCGCACGTTCGTCGCCGAGTCGCTCGAGCGCGACGGCCACGAGGTCGTCCAGGCGGCGAACGGACGCGAGGCGCTCCGAGACGCGCGCGAGGAGCCGTTCGACGTCGTCATCACCGACCTCAAGATGCCCGAGGTCGACGGGATGACCGTCGTACGGACGCTCCGGACCGAGCAGCCCGACGTCGAGCTCGTCGTCCTCACCGCGCACGGCGATGTCGCGAGCGCAGTCGAGGCGATGAAGCTCGGCGTCTACGACTACCTCCAGAAGCCCCTCTCGAGCCCGGCCGCCGTCCGCGAGCTCGTGAAGGGCGCCCTCGCGCGCCGCGAAGAGCTCGCCGTGAAGCCCGCGCGCGAGCCCGGCGCGAAGACGGTGACGCTCACGTTCGGCGCGCCGTCGATGCGCGCCGTCGTCGCCGCGCTCCAGAAGGTGGCGAAGAGCGGCGCGACCGTGCTCCTCCAGGGCGAGAGCGGGACGGGGAAGGAGGTCGCCGCGCGGCTCCTCCACGAGACGAGCCCGCGCGCGGGCAAGCCGTTCGTCGCGATCAACTGCGCCGTCCTCACCGAGCACCTCCTCGAGAGCGAGCTCTTCGGCCACGAGAAGGGCGCGTTCACCGGCGCGCATGCGCAGCGACGCGGGCGGATCGAGCTCGCCGACGGCGGCACCTTCTTCCTCGACGAGGTCGGCGAGCTGCATCCGTCGCTCCAGGCGAAGCTCCTGCGCGTGCTCGAGGAGCGCCGGTTCGAGCGCCTCGGCGGATCGCAGTCGATCGAGGTCGACGTCCGCTGGGTGGCGGCGACGCACCGCGACCTCCGCGCGATGGTGAAGGAAGGCACGTTCCGGGAAGACCTCTACCACCGGCTCGCCGTCTTCCCGATCCGCCTCCCGCCGCTCCGCGACCGACGGGAGGACATCGTTCCGCTTGCAGAGACCCTGGTCGCAGAGCTCGCATCCGCTGCCGGGCGTCCTCCGCCGCGTCTCGATGACGCGATGAAGGCACGGCTCGCCGAAGCGACGTGGCCCGGCAACGTGCGCGAGCTCCGGAACACGCTCGAGCGCGCGATGATCCTGGCCGAAGGCCCCGTGCTCCGGCCCGAGCACCTGTGGCTCGAGTCGGACACGAGCGCGCCGGTCGAGGCGGGCACGGGCTCGCTCGCCGATCTCGAGAGGGAGACGATCGAGAAGACCCTCGCCGCGGTCGGCGGCAACCGGCGTGCGGCGGCGACGAAGCTCGGGATCGGCCTCCGGACGCTCTACGACAAGCTGAAGAAGTACGACTTGCGCTGATCAGCGGAGGCGGCGCGCGTACGCGCCGGGCGTCACGCCGACGAGCGCCCGGAAGTCGCGCGTGAAGTGGGCCTGATCGAAGTAGCCGAGCTCCTGCGCGAGCGCGGCGAAGTCGAACGCGCCGCCTTCCTCGATCCGCGCGAGCGCCTCGTGGAGGCGGTAGCGCTGGATGACCCACTTCGGGCTCACGCCGACGTACTCGCGGAACAGGCGCTGCAGCTCGCGCTCGGACATGCCCGTCGCGCGGACGACGTCCTCCACCTTGCGGAGCTCTGGCCGTTCGAGGATGCGGCCGACGACGGCGGCGGCGGTCTCGGCGAGCGGATCGCGCGCCGGGAGGCGGGCGCGGAGGAAGGCCTCGACGACCGCGGCGCGCTCCGCGTCGGCCTCGCGCCCGAGCGCGCGCTCTTCGAGCTCCGCCCAGTCCTCGCCGAGCTCGCGGAGGGGCAGCACGCGGTCGGTGATGTCGGAGACGGGCCACGTCACGAACGGCCGGAATCCGCCGGGGCGGAACTTGATCGCGAACACCTCTCCGACGCCTTCGAGCACGCGCGTGAAGCGCGCGCGGTGGACGCCGCTCACCGCCGACGCGCCGCGCTCGAGGACGACGTGGACGGACGGGTGCGGCAGCGTCTCGGCCGCGAACGACCCGAGCCCGCGGCGGTCCCACCGGACGCTCCAGAGGTGCTCGACGAACGGCGCGAGATCCTCCGTCACGCCGAGTCGCACATGCCGGTGGGGCTCCGCCGCGTCGACTGGTGCATGGCGGAGGACTCCTCGGGCCGGGCGGACCTCGCGCTTCGCCATCGTCGGGTTTGTACAAGATGAGGCGGCCCCGGCGCACTACCCTGCCCGTCATGACGATGCGTGCACGTGGGCGTTTCGACGTGAAGATGACGCCGGTCGAGCCGAGCGCGGAGGGCAAGCTCGCCCAGCTCGGCCGTATGACGATCGACAAGACGATCGAGGGCGACCTCCGAGGCCGGAGCACCGGCGAGATGCTCGCGTTCCGCTCCGGCGTCGAGGGCTCCGCCGGCTACGTCGCGATGGAGCGGGTCGAAGGGACGCTCTCCGGCAAGCGCGGCACGTTCGTCATGCAGCACGACGGTCGGATGAACCGCGGCGAGCGCTTCCTCTCGATCGTCGTCGTTCCGGACTCCGGGACCGGCGAGCTCGTCGGTCTCGTCGGCCGTTTCGACATCCAGATCGACGACGGCGAGCATTCGTACACGTTCGACTACAGCTTCGAAGGACGCTGAGCACGCGCGCGCGAGCTCCGCGCACGGCACCCGCGGATGCCGGTGGTGCCGATCGTGGAACGCGAGCCCGAGGAGGACCGTCTTCGGCCGCCTCTTCGATCGCTTCGTCTTCCGCCCGCTCTTCCAGCGCGAGACGGAGCAGAGCTTCCGGCGCCTCGCGCGCGACGTCTTCGACGTGCCGTCACCCGTCGTGCTCGGCGCCTCCGGCCGGCGTCGCGCGCGGTTCCCGGAGCTCGCGGTCGCATGACGGTCGCGTCACACGCCGCCGGCCCAGAGGAGCGCGGCGCGGAGCTCCTCGGGCTGCTCCGTCGCGTAGGTGTGACCGACGCGGCCGAGATCGACGAACCGCGCCGGCATCCCCTCTGCCTCGAGGCGCGCGACCTCGGCGCGGAGCTTCCGGTACGGCGCATCCTTCGCCCCCGAGCCGAGGACGACGCGCTCCACGCCCGCGTCGCGGAGGCGCGCGACGCTCGGGTGCACGTCGGCGCCGAGGAGGACGACCGCGCGCGCCCGGGCGCGGCTCGTCTCGAGCAGATCGACGATCACGAAGCTCCCCTGCGAGAACCCGATCACGACCGGCATCTCCTTCGACGCGCCGTTCGCGCGTGCGAGCGCGACGGAGCTCTCGAGCACGCGCGCATGCGCGGTCGAGTCGCCTCCCCACGAGTAGAACCCGGTCGGCCCCTCGACGAGCGCTTCGGGGCACACGAGCCAGCCGAGCTCGCTCGCGCCGCTGCGGAACGTCGGGCAGCCCTTGTCCGCACGACCGTGGATCCCGTGGAGATAGACGAAGGTCGCCTGCGCCGCCGCGCGCGGTGCGGGAGGGAACGCGAGCATCGTGTCGCCGTTCGCGGACGCGACCACCGGGTCCGAGGAATAGACCTGCCGCACGTCCGCCCCGAGCGGAGTCCGGTCCGTGCGCGAGTCGCGCACCGTCCGGCGCATGTCGCGCCCGGCCGTGTGCACGTCGTGGGGCGACGGGAGCCGCTCCGAGGTCGCCGCGACCGAGACGTTGACCGTCGAGACGGCTGCGACGACGGCGGTGAGGTGCACGAGGATTCCGAGGAGAATCGGGAGGAACCGCGAGCGCGGGACGATCATCAGGAGGTGGAGCGGACGCCGGCAGGCAGGCGCGGGGACCGCAGGGTCCTCCCCGTGTTGCAGGCCTCGTTCCGCGTCCGGGCCGAGCGCTTTCCCGCCGGGAACGCGAGGTCGGACGCGTCCGCGCGTGGGTGTCGGGACGCACGGCGTGGGCGCGACGCGACGCGCTCTCTTCGCGAGGAAGATCGCGTTCGGCTCCCCCGTAGACCGCGCCGGTTCGTTAACCTCGCATGACCCGCGTGTCGCCGTTCACGGTGCTCGTCCTCTACCCGCTCTGGGCCGTCGCACTGGCGACGGGCCTCGTCGCGCTGCGGCTCGGTCGCGAGACGCGCGCCGGGCTCGTCGTCCTCAGCGCAGCCCTCGCGTTCTGGGTGTCGGGCCTCGTCCTCCTCACGACCGGCTCGGAGGTCGCCGAGCGCGTGGTCCCGGCCGGCATCCTCCTCGCGGGCGCGCTCGTCCACGCCGGGCAGGACGTCGCGAAGGTCCGGAACCTCCGCGTGCTCGGGATCGCGTACGGGTACAGCGCGGTCGTCGCGCTCGTCGGCGTGCTCTCCCCGCGCCTCCTCTACGGGCCGGGCGCTCGAGGCGCAGGTCCCCTCTTCCTCCCCGTCGCGATCGTGTCCGCCTTCGCGACGGCGCTCGCGTTCGTCTACCTCCTCAGCCTCGCGCGGCTGGAAGCGCCGCGCGAGGAGCGACGGCGGAGGATGGCGGTGGCGCTCGCGTGCGCGGCGGGCGCCCCGGGGGCGGTGGCGTCATCGCGCTCCGCGTCCTCGGTGGCGGCGACATCGAGATCGCGGCGCCGTTCCTCCTCGTCTCGATCGCGCTCGTCGCGTACGCCGTCTTCTCCGGCGAGCAGGGGCGCGCGCGCGATCTCCTCCTGCAGGGCGCCGTGCAGGCCGTCGTCACCGCGGTCCTCTCCGCGATCGGGCTCACGCTGTTCTACGTCGCCCTCCCGGCGCTGACGCCCGGTCGCGGGGAAGCGCTCGGGTGGGTCGTCGTCGTCGTGTTCCTCGCCGCCCTGCCGCTCGAGCCGCTCCGCATGCTCTTCGTCGAGCGGATCGGGCGTGCGCTGTTCCGCCGGCCGACGACGGTGCCGGAGCTCACGCGCGAAGTGGAGGCGACCGAGGTCCCGCGCCGACCAGGCCGAGCGCCTCGCGGAGCTCGGACGCGTCGCGTCCGCGGTCGCCCACGAGATCAGGAACCCGCTCGGCGTCGTCGCGGCCCAGATGAAGCTCCTCGAGCGTCGCGGCGCCGACCCCGAGACGCTCGACGCCGTCCGTGGGCAGATCGAGCGCGCGCGGCGCTTCCTCGACGACCTCCTCCGCTACGGCAAGCCGCGACCGCTCGAGATCCGGCCGCTCGACGTCGGCGGAACCCTGCGGCTCGCGGTGTCCACCGCGAGGCAGGCGTACGGCGGAGGTGCCCCCGCGGTCGAGGTGGACGCCGCGGAGGGCCTCCGCCTCGAGGCCGACCAGAGCGCCTTCACCGACGTGTTCACGAATCTCGTGCAGAACGCATGCATTGCGGTGAGCGGCGTCGACGGCGCGCCGCCCGTCCACGTCGTCGCGCGCGCGGAGGGCGACGACGTCGTCGTCACAGTCGAGGACCGCGGGCCCGGCGTGCCGGATGCGCTCCGCGCGACGCTCTTCCAGCCGTTCGTGACCGGACGGGGACGTGATGCACGCCATCCCGGCACCGGCCTCGGGCTCGCGATCGCGGCACGCTGGGTCGAGCGCCACGGCGGCTCGCTCCGGCACGAACGGCCGAGCGAGGGCGGTGCTCGTTTCGTCGCGCAGTGGCCGAAGCGACCGCGCGGCGACGGGTTGTGATGCGTCGTGCGCCGCTGATAGCGTGGCGCGCCTGATGAAGAACGCCCTGTTCGTCTCGCTCGCGGTCGCCCTCGTCCTCGGCTGCGGCTCGTCTTCCAAGTCGGCCGCGGAAGCGAAGCCGCCGACCACGGAGAGCAAGGCTCCCGTCTCGGAGGGACCGTGCACGGCGACCCTGACGAGCGAGCGGAAGCCCGACTGGGTCGAGACCGGCACCCTCACGATCACGCTCTCGGCCGACAAGCCGACCGGCGCGATCCTCCGCGATGCCTCGCGGAAGCCGGTGATGACGGACCCGATGCCGTCGGATGGCGAGCGCGCGACGGAGTGGATGCTGAAGAGCGCCTGCGCCGTCGGCGCCGTCTTCCTCTACCTCCCGAAGGAGCAGCAGACGATCAAGGACGGCCCCGTCGTCGTCTCGCTGCTACGCCCGGCGAAGGAGGACGAAGCGGGCGACCTCGCGATGCTGTGCCACGAGCCCGCAGGCGTCCCTGCCGACTTCGACCCCACGCAGAAGCTGATGGTCGCGGTCGTGCAGTACGACGAGTCGCTCACCTCCTCGCGCTGGCGCGGCTGGCTCCGCGGGATGGACGTCGAAATGAAGAAGGCGTCGGGCCCGGACGCGAGGCGCGCGATCAAGGGCAAGGGCGCCGACGAGCTCGACGCTGCCGCGAAGAAGCAGGGCCTCGGGTCGTGCTGGCTCGCGACGGCGCTCCGGCCGAAGTGAGGGGTCAGCGGCGCGCGAGCGAGGAGAGGTCGACGAGCGCGGGCTCGTCGTCGATCACGGTCTTCGTGCCGTCGTGGCGCTGCCCGACGCACCGCACGCGGCCGTCGACGTGGAGCGTGCAGCGGCGGCCCATCTCGGCCGCGACCTCGACGACGTCGTTCGTCCCGGGCTCGGGCACCGGGTTGCATGTCCATGTCGTGAACTGCGGGAGCGCGCTCCCGGCCGGCGGCTTGAACGTCGGCGGAGGCGCCGACGGGACCTGCTGACAACGAGGCTGCCACGTTGCCGGTCGCGCCTTCGCGTTCGCGGGGTGACGCGAGAGCGCGGTGACCCAGTCGGGCGTGCCGATGCAGGTGAGCTCGCCTTCCGTCGACACCGCACACGTCTCGTGACGAGCGGCGGCGAGGCTCCTGTACGTCTTCGTCAGCTCGCCGATCCGGACGAAGCGAGGCTCGAAGTCCGCGTGATGGGCGCCTTTGCCGTCGAGCCCCTTCTGCGGTCGTCCCGCAGCGCCGAGCTGCCCTCCTGGATTCCATCCGCGGCAGTGGACCGTGCCGCCCTCGATCAGGATGCAGCTGTGCCCGCTGGCGAACGCCATCGCGCGCACCGGTCCCGGCGTCGCGATCAGCTTCGGGGTGAACGTGTCGCCGAGGCCGCTGTAGCCGGCGTCCTGCCCGCCCCAGCAGTGGAGCTGCTCCTTCGCGTCGACGGCACACGACGTCTCGGCGCCGCCGTAGAGGCGGACCGCGCCACGGAAGACGACGACGGGCTCGAGCACCGGGACCCATCGACCGCTTGCATCCTGCACGGGCTTCTTGCCCGCCTCGCCCGAGATGCTGTTGCCCCAGCAGGAGACCACCCCCGAGGGCGCCAGCACGCAGACGTGGCTGCTGCCGACGAGGAAGTCGTCGACCGGGAGCGGCGACCCGGCGCGGTCGAGGACGACCGCGGGCGGCTCGAAGTCATGCGATACCTTCCGTCGCCCGAGCACGCCGTTCCGGTTCTCGCCCCAGCACTGGAGCGAATGGTCGTGGACCATCCGCGCGCACGCGAAGTCGGCCCCGACGCGTACGCGGTCGGCCGGAGGGATGTCGATCACGACCGGCGCGGCGTGCCAGCCCTGGTTGTCGCGGTGCCCCCAGCACACGACGCGTTGATCGACGAGGACGACGCACGCGTAGTCGAAGCCGACCGAGAGCGCGCGCACGCCGGGC
>JBDHVE010000169.1:0-20755 GCA_039809485.1 Polyangiaceae bacterium
CGGCGTCGAGGAAGTCGAGCGGAGAAGGCGGTGGCGTCACGCGCCGATGCCTCTAGCACACGCGCGCAGCCCGACCTTCGAGCGTGGCCGGCGCCGATGGACGCGCGCGCGAGACGTGCTGTAGCTTGGGGTCGATGGACGGCCGACCGGTTCAGCTGCGCGTAGCCGGGCAGAGCTACAAGGTCGTGAGCTCAGCCTCGGAGGACGAGCTCCAACGTCTCGCGGACGCGGTCTCCGCGAAGATCACGGAGCTCACGCCGAAGGGCAGGGCGACGAACCCGAGCTCGATCCTCCTCGCCGCGATCGCGCTCGCGCACGACCTCGAAGAGGAACGCGCACGCCGGACCCGCATCGAGCGGCGCGCTCGCGAGATGCTCCGCAGCGTCATCGGCCGGATCGACGCGGCGCTCTCGAGCTCGACCGACTGAGGCCCGCGGCGGCTATCGGCGGATGGCTTCGAACGCGAAGATGAACGGGAGCGCGAGGTAGCCGAGGTCGACCTGGACGCCGGCGATCGCGTCGGCCTGCTTGCCGTCGCCGAGACCGTAGCGGCCCTGGGCGAAGAGGCCCGCCGAGAGTCCGTACACGCCGTGGTAGTTGAAGCTGCGCGCCCCCCAGAACACCGTCGCCGCGAGCCCGGGCTCCCAGCCGAACCGACTCGTCCGCGCGAAGCCACCGGCGCTGAAGACGAACGCCGGTGCGCCGGCCGGGACCAGCCAGGAGAGACCGCCGCCGGTCTCGAAGGTGTCGAACGCGGCGGTCGCGACGTCGGCGTAGAGGCCGAGCGCCATGTCGGTCGGCCGCTCGCGGAGGAAGAGCGCGTCGACACGCCCGCCGAGGTGGAACGCGAAGCGCGGTCCGTTGTCGGCGCGCCAGTCGGTCGTCGCGAGGCCGGTCGTCGCCGCGGCGCCGATCTGGGGCGCCGCGTACGCGGGCGCGGTCACGACGACGGTCGCCGTGACGACGGTGCTCGCAAGGGAAGCGCGGAGGATCCCGCGACGACTCATGGCGATCCTTCTCTCATGGAAACGGAGACGCCGTCACCCACGCGGTCCGCGCGGCGTGACGGCGTCGGCTTTCGTCGTTCGCGTCAGGGAAGGAGCGGATCGTCGCAGACGGGCCGGCCGGTGCAGAGCTGGCACGGCGTCGGCTCGTCCTGGCCCGCGAAGCAGGGCGTCGAGTTCTTGTCCTCGAGCGCCTTCTTGCAGTTCGGCGAGGGCTGCTGGTTCACGTCGTTCGCGTTCGCGAAGGAGACGAGGCAGCCTTTGCACACGCGGATCGGCAGCTGGTACTCGTTGCTCTCGACGTCGACGCCGCCGAGGGTCTGCCCGAAGGCGCGGATGTTCGCGAGCACGAGCTTCGTGTCGAGCCGGTTGTTCAGCTGCGCGAGGAGCTGGTCGCGCGTCTTGGAGTCGATGACGACGATGCCGATCGATCCGTACGAGGGCTGGTCGCTCGACTGCGGATCGGCGAAGCCGGTCGCGAGCGACGTGAACTCGTTGATGACGGAGCCGTCGGGGTTCGTGACGCGCACGACCGCGCCGTTCAGGCTGACGCGATTGCTCTCGGCGCGGTTGTTGTTCCGGTCGGCGCGCGCGGTCAGCTGATTGCCGACGAGGAGGACGGCGAAGTAGTTGTCGCGGATCCCGACGTCGAGGGTGCCCTGGAACAGCACGGGCTGCTGCGGGTCCGAAGTGTAGAGGCAGGCCCCGTTCTGCCGGTTCGTGGACGGCGCGAGCGCCGCCCGGATGAAGATCGTCTGATCGTTGCTCGCACACGCCGGCGCCAGCGCGCTCGCCACGAGCGCTCCCGCTACCAGCACCGCTGCACGACCCCAGTTCCGCTTCATGACCGCGTCCTCCGAGTGGGGTGGAGCCGTCGCTCGGCACCCTCGACGCCAAGCGTATCCGGGGCAAACTCGGACCGCCAAATTCTCACCGGCCCGCGGTCGGGTCAGGCGAGGAGCGCGCGTCGCAAGTCGTCGAGAGCCGTGCGGACCACGCGGCCTTCGCCCCACCCCGTGACCACCGGCAGTTTCAAGAAGGAGGCGTCCTTCTTCTTGTCGGCGGAGACGAACGGCCAGGCGGCTTCGAGCTCCTCGCGCGTCGCCCTCGTCGGCAGCCCGAGCCTCGAAAGGATGCGTTCTGCACGTTGTGCGGTGCCGCTCGGCGTGAGGCCGAGGCGCTCGGTGGCCTCGAGCTCGAGGACCGTCCCGATCGCGACGCCTTCTCCGTGGAGCCATCGGTCGTAACCGCCGTGCGCTTCGAGCGCGTGCCCGACGGTATGTCCGAGGTTCAGCATCGCGCGCAGGCCCTGCTCCCGTTCGTCGTCCCGGACGACGCGGACCTTCGCCTCGATCGCTGCGCGCACGATCGGCAGGAGGGCGGTGCGGTCGCCGCGCGCGATCGCGTCTGCCGCGCGCTCGAGCGCGGCGACGAGCGGAGCGTCGCACGCGATGCCGATCTTCACGATCTCGGCGAGTCCGGCCCGGCGCTCGCGTTCGGGCAGCGTCGTGAGGTGCTCGAGGTCCACGATCACGCGACTCGGCTGGTAGAAGCTCCCGATCAAGTTCTTGCCGCTGGCGTGATCGAACCCGGTCTTGCCGCCGACCGACGAGTCGACCATCGCCAGCAAGGTAGTTGGAATCTGCACGCATCGGATCCCGCGCAGCAGGGTCGACGCCGCGAAGCTCGCGAGGTCTCCGACGACGCCGCCGCCGAAGGCGACGACGAGCGCGTTCCGGTCGATCCCCTGGCCGAGCGCGGCGTCCCAGATCGTCCGGACGGCGTCGATCGTCTTGTGCCGCTCGCCGGGCGCGAGGCTCACGATGACCGGCGTCGGACGGGCGCCGAGCGCGTCGGCCATGTACTTCCACCGCGAGCGACGGACGTTCTCGTCGGTGACGACGACGATCGACGTCGGCGCGAGCGCGTCGATCGCGCGCGACACCCTCTGCGGCGCGCCGTCGTCGACCTCGACGACGTAGGACCGTGACCCGAGCGGCATCGCGATCCCGCCGGTCTCCACGACCTCGACGACCTCGTCGGCGATCGCCTCCGGCGTCCGACCCTCGGTCGCGATTCGCGCGTGGCACTCGGCATAGACCTCGCGGCGCAGCGCGAGGAGATCTCGGGTGCGCTCGAGCGGCGACGCCGACATCAGGTTCGGTCGCTCCGACAGCGACGCGACGCGCTGCACGATCGCCTCGGGCGAGGCCTCGAGCGTGACGACGATCGCCTTCTCGAGCGCGAGGTGGCGCACGCTCGGATTCGTGACGACGCCACCCCCGAACGCGATCACGCGCGGCACGCCGGCTTCGAGGAGCGGCGGCACCAGCCGGCGTTCGCGTTCACGGAAGCGAGCTTCGCCCTCGCGCGCGAAGAGCTCGCCGACGGCCGCGCCGGCGTCGGCGGCGACGAGGTCGTCCGTGTCGACGAAGGCGAGCCCGAGGCGCGCGGCGACCAGCTTGCCCACCGTGCTCTTGCCGGTGGCCATGAAGCCGCTCAGGACCACGGGCCGCTTCGTCATCAGAAGCCCTCGATCTGGGCGCGGTAGCCGTCGACGTTGCGACGCAGCTCGCGGAGCGAGTCGCTCCCGAACTTCTCGAGCAGCGCGTCGGCGATCGTGATCGCGACCATCGCCTCGCCGACGACCGACGCCGCCGCGACGGCGCAGATGTCGCTCCGCTCGAATGCGGCGTCGAACGCTTCTTTGGTGCGCACGTCGACGCTCGGGAGAGCGCGTTTCAACGTCGCGATCGGCTTCATCGCCGCGCGGCAGACGACGGGCTCGCCGTTCGTGATGCCGCCTTCCAGGCCGCCGGCGCGGTTCGTGGGTCGCGTGAACGCGTGCCGCTCGGCGTCGTAGTGGATCGCGTCGTGGACGTGCGAGCCCCGCGTCTGCGCCGCGCGGAAGCCGTCGCCGATCTCGACGCCCTTGATCGCCTGGATGCTCATCAGCGACTGCGCGAGCCTTCCGTCGAGCTTGCGATCCCACTGCACGTGCGCGCCGAGCCCGGGCGGTGCACCCGTGACGACGACCTCGAACACGCCGCCGAGCGTGTCGCCGGCGTGGGCTGCTTCCTTGATCGCGTCGCGCATGCGCGCTTCCGCTTCCGGGTCGGCGCACGCGAGGTCCGACGCGCGCGACCGCGCCGCGAGCTCGGCGGTCGAGAGTCCCTCGGGCACCGTGGCGCTGACGGGACCGATCGCGACGACGTGCGCGAACACCTCGATCCCCACCGCGCGGAGCAGCGTCCGGCACACCGCGCCGACCGCCGTCCGTGCCGCCGTCTCGCGCGCGCTCGCGCGCTCGAGGATGTCGCGGAGGTCTCTTCGATCGTACTTGAGGCCGCCCGCGAGGTCCGCGTGGCCCGGCCGTGGGCGGGTGAGCGCCTCCGGCTCGGCCGGCAGCGGGGCAGGGGACATCCGCTCGAGCCAGCTCTGGTAGTCGCGGTTGACGATGTTCATCGCGATCGGCGAGCCGAGCGTCTCGCCGTTGCGGACGCCGCCCGTGAACTCGACGCGATCGGTCTCGATCTTCATGCGGCCGCCGCGGCCGTAGCCCCGCTGCCTCCGCGCGAGGTGCTCGTCCACGTCCTCGGCGAGGAGCCGGAGACCAGCCGGGATCCCCTCGACCATCGCCGTGAGCTTCGGGCCGTGCGACTCGCCCGCCGTCATCCACCGAAGACGTGACATGCACCGTCTACTTTGCCAGATTCCCGTGCGTCATGGGGCAGGAGGCCGTT
The DNA here is from genome assembly GCA_039809485.1 of Polyangiaceae bacterium. Taxonomy (GTDB): domain Bacteria; phylum Myxococcota_A; class Polyangia; order Polyangiales; family Polyangiaceae; genus Labilithrix. Next base: position 4,748 of record JBDHVE010000169.1, read on the forward strand.
CAGCTCACGGAGAAGGACGGGCTAGTGCGGTTCGAAGTGCATGCGAAGCCGCGCGCGAAGAAGAGCCGCGTCCTCGGTGCGAAGTCGAACGGCACGACGATGGTGCTCGAGGTCGCGATCGCCGCGCCGCCGGTGGACGGCGCGGCGAACGAGGAGCTCGTCCGCACGCTCGCCGTCGCGCTCGACGTGCCGAAGCGCCACGTGCAGCTCCTCCGCGGAGAGGGGTCGACGAAGAAGCTCGTCGGGGTCGCCGGCCTCGCGGTCTCCGAAGTGGCCGCTCGACTCGCCGCCGCGTCCGCGTGAAACAGGAGCAGCGGCCCGCCGTGTGATACCTTCTCTGGCTGCGACGCATGGCGCTCGCGCTCGAAAAATCCGGGGGCCTCGTCGTCCTCGCCGTCGCCCAGGACCCGGCGACGGTCGGGACGCTGCAGGCCGTCGTGCGCGACGAAGGCGGGACGTTGCACGTGGCGCGGGCGATCGAGGAAGCGCTCTCGCTGGCGCAGTCGCACGCACCGGACGTGGCGTTCGTCGATCTCTCGGTCGAGGAAGGCGCGGCCCTCGCGCTCTGCCACCATCTGCCGGCGCTCCGCCCGACGATGGGCGTGCACGCGGTCGTGTCGGCGCGCGATCTCGAGCGCGGCGCCGAAGCGCTCTCCCTGGGAGCCGTCGGCGTGCTCGTCGCGCCGGTGACGGGAGACGCGCTCGGGCGCATCTTCTCGGAGCGTCGTCGACGCGCGACGGAGACCGCACGGCTCTCGGAGCTCGAGCGGAAGATCGCGTTCGAGCGACGTCGCGTCGACATCTACGACCGGCTCGTGCGGTTCGCGCGCGGGGCGGCGCCGTCGGAGGCGGTCCGGGCGATCGTCGAGGGCGTCGCGCAGCTCTCGAGCGCGAAAGGCGTCGCCCTCTATGCGACGTTCGGAGACGAGAAGAGCGAGCGCGTGCGCCTCGCCGCGATCGGGACCGCCCTCGACCTCCCGTCCACGAGCGCGCCCGCGGATCTCGCCCGTCTCGTGCAGGTGCGGAGCGCGCGCGTCGTCCCGCTCGTCACGTCCGGCGTCGAGCTCGGCATCCTGGTCCTCGACGCGGTTCCTCCGGGCGTCGAGAGCGATGTCGCGAACGTCGCCGACCTCGCAGCCGCGATGCTCTCGATCATCGATCGCCACGATCGCGACGTCCTCCCGTCCCGGGCGGCTCCGCCGTCGTCGTTCCAAGGCGTGGCCGACCGGCTCCTCGCGCTCGCGGCCCGCCACGATCGCCGTGCGAGCGTCCTCGCGATCGCTTTCTCGGAGACGGACACCCGGGCGCGGCGGGATGCGGTCGCGGCGGAGATCTCCGAGATCGTCCGCGCGACCGACGCGCTGAGCGGGAACGACGACGGCGATCTCCTCCTCTTCCTGCCCGAGACGAGCGGGCTCGGCGCGCATGCCTGTCGGCGTCGGATCGTGGCGCGCCTGTCGGGGGATCGCCGCGCGAGGCCGCGCGGATCGCCGCGTGGCCCCGACTCGCGGACCTCGGCTTCTCCCGTCTGCATCGGTGTCGCGACGTTCCCTCACTACGGAACGACGGTGAAACGCCTCGTCCGCACAGCGCGCACGCGCGCGCGGGACGACGGCCGCTCGGCCGTGCACGGCCTCGGGCTCGAGCAGCTCGCGCTCCCGGAGATCGTCGACACGCTCCTCTCGCGCCCGATGCTCGACGCGGGCCCCCGCTCCCCGTTCCCGCTCGACGTCGCGAGCACCGCGCTCTTCTCGCTCGTGGTCCGCGCGTGCACCGATGCGAAGCGGGGCGGCGCCGTCTCGGTCACGACGACGCTGCAGCCCGGGCTCGGCGTCGCCGCCGCGGCGCGGAGCGCGACGAACCCGCGCGTGCTCGACGTGCGCGGTCAGACCGCGTGCGAGGACCTCGAGGCCGTCGTGGTCGAGGCCGAGCACGGGACATGGGTCTGCTGCGGTCGCCTCCGAGGGGATCGCTTCCACGGCGTGCACGCCGCCGACCCGCTCCTCGCCGACGTCCTCGTCCGGCGCCTCACCACTGCGGGAGGTCCGAGTGCCGGGTAGCCGCGTCCTCCTCGTCGACCACGACGTCGACGCCCTCGCGCAGCTCGCGACGCAGCTCCGCAATCGCGGGGTCCGGGTCTCGCTCGCGAACACCGCGCAGATGGCGTGCGAGCGCGCGCGTGCCGGGGCGTTCGACGTGATCCTCGCTTCGCGCGGCGCGGCGGAGCCGGCGGACGGCGAGATGGGCGTGCTCGACGCGCTGAGCCTCGAGCTCCAGACGGTCCCCCCGGCGCTCGTCCTCGTCGACCGCGATGCGTGCGGTGACGCACACGTGGCGCGCGACGACCTCGACGGCATCGTGGCGCGCGTCGAGGCGCTCTCGCGCGGGCGGGCTCGCCCTTCGACGATCTCCCCATCGGCACACGCGCTCGACGCGGGCTCGGTCGCCGACCTCCTCCTCGTCCTCTCGACCGAGCGCCGGAGCGGCACCGTCACGGTGACGTCACCGCGCGGCTCGGGCGAGGTGCGCCTCGTCGAGGGCGAGATCGCCGATGCGGTCTTCGAGCGCCTCGAAGGACCGAAGGCGCTGGCGCGGATGGTGGGCGAGCGCGAGGGCACCGCCACGTTCGCCCCCGGCGCGGCGGCGATCATGCGCCGGATCCAGGGGAGCACCCGTGCGCTCCTCGCCGAGGCGCGCGCCGAGGTCGAGAAGTCGCGCGCGAATCTCCAGCGCGCGGGCGACCTCGTGCAGTCTGCATTCGTCGCGGTGGACGGCGCCGGTGCCGATTCGCTCTCCGGAGCGGAGCAACACGTCGTCTCGCGTCTCCGCCTCCCGGCGAAGCTCGACGAGCTCCTCGACGACCTTCCCGAACCGGACTCGGTCGTCCTCGAGACCGTGCTCCGTCTCGACGAGCGCGGAAAGCTCCGGCGCCTCGGGAACGTGTCGTCGCGCGTGCAGCTCTGCGGCGCCGACCAGCTCCACTTGCTCCGTGCATCCGCGTCTCGCGCGCGGACGCCGGGCTTCGCGACGCCCGCCCGTCTCGTGTTCGCGGCCGCGCCGGCGCGGCTCGCCGTGTTCGGGCACACCGTCCTCTCGCTCGCCGATGCGCTCGCGCCTGCGCATCCCGCACCCTCGGTGCCGCTGCCCCACGAGCTCTCGACGCTGCGGCTCGGCGACGGCGTGTCGCTCGACGTGATCGGCATCCCGCTCGTCCCCGCGTATGCGCCGCTCTGGCCGATGGCGATCGCGGGCGCGGCGCTCGTCGTTCGTCTCGACGACGGCGCGAGCGATGCGCTCGAGAGCGCCGCCGCGTCGGTCGACGTCGCGGTGCTCGACGCGCGCGCCGTCTTCGGCCACGTCGACGAGACGAGCGCCGTGCAAGTGGCGAGCCTGATCCGCACGGCGGTCGAAGCGGACAGCAGCTCGCATCGCACATGACGCGCTGCGTGTCCCCGTGACGGGGGTCGGCCGACCTGGGATCGTCACCCCGCGGCGACGCGGGAGGTGGGTCGGGCCCGCGGGACACGCGCGATCCGGTGTCTCCGCGAACTCCTCGACCTCCCGTGTTGGCACGGGCCCCTCTTCCTAGAAAGCGCCCGGAATTCCAGGTTCCACGGAATCGTGCGTCCGGCTCCCGGCGAGGTATGGCGGTTGCACCGACCCCGAGCATGGTTCGACCGGCCCCGAAGGCTTCCGCGCAGGAAGCCCGACTCCCGCGAGTGATTGCACGGCGTTACGAGGTGACGCAGGAGATTGCTCGCGGCGGCTGTGCGGTGGTCCTCGAGGCGCGCGACATGCGCCTCGGGCGGCTCGTCGCGATCAAGATGCCCAAGCCGGGCATGCACGACGACTCGGCGACCGAGCGCCTGACGCGTGAAGCGCGCGTCGCCGCCGGCATCCACCACCCCAACGTCTGCACCGTCACGGACGCGGGCTGGCTCGACGAGCGGAACCCGTTCCTCGTCATGGAGCGCCTCTACGGCGAGACGCTCGGCGCGTACGTGAGCCGGATCGGCCGCCTCGATGCCGACGAAGCGATCGAGATCTGCCTCCAGACGCTCTCTGGCCTCCACGCTTCGCACATGCTCGGCGTCGTCCACCGCGACGTGAAGCCGGACAACATCTACCTCGTGCACCGCGAGGGCTGCGCGCCGATCGTGAAGCTCCTCGATTTCGGTCTCTGCCGCGGCGTCGAGGCCTCCGGCAACGACGAGCACACGCTCACCCGCGTCGGCACCGTCGTTGGAACGCCCGAGTACATGGCGCCGGAGCAGGCTTCCGGCGTCCGCTCCTTCGACGCGCGGATCGACGTCTGGGCCGTCGGCGTCGTCCTCTACGAAGTGCTCACCGGCACCCGCGCCTTCGTCGCCGAGAACGTGAGCGCCGTCCTGAACGCGGTGCTCGCGAAATCGCTCCCGTCGCTCCGCCGCCTCCGCCCGGAGCTTCCCCCGGAGCTCGAGCAGGTGCTCGCGAAGGCGATGGACCGCGATCCACGCCGCCGTTACCGCTCCGCCCTCGAGATGCAGGCGGCCTTGCTCCGCGTCCGCGCCAAGCTCGCGCGCACGAGCTCGGTCGTGCTCCGCGCCGATCACGAGCCCGAGGAGTGGGTCCCCGAGCAGGAGCTCCCGACCCGCTTGATGGCGCCTTCGCACCACCGCGGGCGCTGACCTCGCTCAGCCCTCGACCGTCGTTCCGACCGGCTCGCCGAAGACGACGCGCTTGATGTTCCCCGGCGTCGTCAGCTTGAAGACGCGGATCGGCATGTTGTTGTCGCGGCAGAGCGTGGCGGCCGTGCCGTCCATCACGCCGATGCGCTCGTTGATGAAGCGCTCGTAGGACATGCGCGTGTACATCGTCGCGTCCTCGTGCTTCACGGGGTCGCGGTCGTAGACGCCTTCCACCTTCGTCGCCTTCAGGAGCGCGTCGGCGTGCACTTCCATCGCGCGGAGCGCGGCGGCGGTGTCGGTCGAGAAGTACGGATTGCCGGTGCCGGCGGCGAAGATGACGAAGCGGCCCTTCTCGAAGTGCCGGATCGCGCGCCTCCGGATGTAGGGCTCGGCGATCTGCCGGATCTCGAGCGCGGTCTGCACGCGCGTCGGGACCTCCACCTTCTCGAGCGCGTCCTGGAGCGCGAGCGAGTTGATGACGGTCGCGAGCATGCCCATGTAGTCGCTCTGCGCGCGGTCCATGCCGGCGCTCGCGCCCTTCAGGCCGCGGAAGATGTTGCCGCCGCCGACGACGATGCCGACCTGCACGCCGAGCGCGTAGACCTCGGCGAGCTCGTCGGCCGTGCTCCGCATCACCTCGGGCTGGATGCCGAAGCCGCCGGTGCTCCCGCACAGGGCCTCACCGCTCAACTTGAGGATGATGCGGCGGTACTTGAGCTTGGGATGCCGGGGCGGCGGGGCGATCGTGTCGAGTCGGGGACCGGAGGGCGTTCCAGAAGCGCCCGCGCGCGGGTCTCGCATGGCCGAGAGTCCTAGCCGTGGCGCTTCGAGCACGCAAGAGACGCCCGGCCGCCCGCCTATGCTAGGTTTCCGCGCCGTGGTGTCCGGCGTCCGTTCCTTCGCGCTGTGCAGTGCGCTCGCCTCGATCTCGGCGCTCCAGGGCTGCAAGGGGTGCGATCGGGGAGGCGGTGAGGCCGTCGTCGACGCGGGCGGCCACGCACAGCCGCGCTCTCTGACGCCGGAGCAGGCGGCGAAGCCCCTCGCGAAGGTCGGCACGACGACGATCACGCTCGGTGACTACGCGGCGGCGCTGGAGAACATGGACCAGTTCGACCAGCTCCGCTACCAGTCGACCGAGCGGCGCAAGGAGCTCCTCCAGGAGATGATCACCGTCGAGCTCCTCGCGCAGGAGGCGGTCGCGAAGGGCTACGACAAGGATCCCCTCGCGCAGCAGGAGCTCCGCGCGATCCTGCGCGACGCGATGCTGGCCGAAGCGCGCAAGGGGGCGCCGGCGCCGAACGACGTGCCGGAAGGCGACGTCCGTGCGTACTTCGAAGCGCATCGTGCAGACTACAAGGATCCGGAGCGCCGCCGCGTCGCCGCCGTCGTCCTGAGCGACGAAGCGTCGGCCAAGGCCGCGCTCGAGACGGCGAAGAAGAATGCGGCGCTCGGCGCGACGCAGTGGGGCGAGCTCGTTCGGGCGAAGTCGATCGACCCCCAGGCGCGCGCGAACGTGCCGGTCGATCTCGCCGGCGATCTCGGGATCGTCTCGCCGCCGGGGGACAACCGGGGCGAGAACCCGCGCGTCCCCGACGAGGTGCGCGCGGCGGTCTACACGATCCCGGAGGTCAACGGGATCGCGGACAAGGTCGCGTCTGCGGGCGGGAAGTTCTACGTCGTGCGGCTCGTCCAGAAGCTCCCTGCCCACGAGCGTTCCTACGCCGAGGCCGAGCGCGCGATCCGCGTGAAGCTCGCGCAGGACAAGCTCCGGGCGAAGGAGGACGAGCTCCTCGCCGAGCTCCGGAAGTCGATCAAAATCGAAGTCGACGAGAGCGCGCTCGGGTCCGTCTCCGTCGAGGTCGGCGGCCGCGACGCAGGGCGCTGAGGGAGGCGGTCGTGGCTGCGCTCGTCTCGCCCGCGTCGCTCGTCCGCCGTCCTCCGGCGAAGACGCGCAAGCGCGCGCGCGGCCGCGGGCCGAAGGACTGGCAGGCGCAAATCCGCGCGTCGGTTCGGACCGTCGACGAGCTCGCCTCCGCCCTCGTCCTCACGCCCGAGGAGATCGAGGGGGCGCGCCGCGCCGAGCGCGAGGGTCTGCCCCTCGCGATCACGCCCTACTACCTCTCGCTGTGCGACGTGCACGATCCGCGTTGCCCGGTCCGGATGCAGTGCGTCCCCGTCGCCGCCGAGGGCGAGGAGGTCCCCGGCGATCTCGTCGACCCCCTCGGGGAAGTGGCTCACGAGGTCGCCCCGCACCTCGTCCAGCGCTACCCCGACCGCGTCCTCCTCCTCGTCACCGACCGATGCGCCGTCTATTGCCGGTTCTGCACGCGGTCGCGGATGGTCGGAGACGGCGGCGGCCCGGTCCCTGACGCGGCGCTCGAACCGGCGTTCCGGTACATCGCGGAGCACCCCGGGGTGCGCGACGTCATCGTCAGCGGCGGCGATCCGCTCGCGATGGCGACCCCTCGGCTCGAACGGCTCCTCGCGCGCATCCGCGCGATCCCGAACGTCGACACGATCCGTCTCGCCACCCGCGTCCCGGTCACGCTGCCGATGCGCATCACAGGCGAGCTCGTGAAAGCGCTCCGCAAGCACCACCCGATCTGGGTGATGACGCACTTCAACCACCCGAAAGAGCTCACCCCCGAGGCGGTCGCCGCGTGCGAGCGGCTCGCCGACGGCGGCTTCCCGGTGATGAACCAGACGGTGCTCCTCGCCGGGATCAACGACGACGCGGACGTGCTCGAACGCCTCTTCCGCGGTCTCGTCCGGGCGCGCGTGCGGCCGTACTACCTCCTCCAGGCGGACCCGGTCCGAGGTACGGGCCATCTCCGAACGCCGCTCGCGAAGGGCGTCGAGCTGATGGAACGCCTCCAGGGCCGCCTCACGAGCATCGCCCTGCCGAAGCTGATCTGCGATACGCCGGGCGGCAAGGGGAAGGTGCCGCTCTCCCCCGACTGGGTCGTCTCGCGTGGGGAAGGCACGACCGTCCTCCGGACGTTCCGCGGGGAAGAGGTCGCGTACGTCGACCCGCCCGTTCGCTGATCGCGCCGGAGCCCAACCGGGGCGCGATTTGGGTTACCCTCGCGGCGATGATCCGGGCTCGGGCTGCGTCGCGTCGTTCTGTCGTCCTCCTCTCGACCGTGCTCGCCTGTCAGTCCGTGCCGCTCGTGGCGCTCGCGCAGACGGCGGATGTGAAGACGTCGCTCGCCGCTGCCGACAAGGCGTCGCGCGCGAAGGACTGGTCGACCGCCCTCGCGCAGTACGAGGCGGCGAACAAGGCGGCTCCGAGCGCCGAGGCGCTCGAGGGCATCGCGAACGCGCGCTACCAGCTGAAGCAGGACGGCGAAGCGTACGCGGCCTACGACGAGCTCCTGAAGACCTACGGGGCGAAGCTCGCGAAGCCGAAGAAGACGACGGCCGAAGCGCGCTTGAAGGAGCTCGAGGCGCGGACCGCGCCGCTCACCATCGTCGCGAGCGAGGCCGGGGCGCAGGTGTCGATCGACGACAAGCCGGTCGGCACGACGCCGCTTCCGGGGCCGGTTCGCGTCTCGACCGGGCCGCACCGCGTGCGGATCGCGAAGGAGGGCTTCTCGCCGGTCGACCAGGTGCCGAGCGTGCAGGCCGGCGGCGCGAAGGTCGACGTGAAGCTCGAAGCCGTGTCGAGCAAGGGCCGCGTCGTCGTGACCGAGAAGACGGGCAAGCCGATCCGCGTCGTCGTCGACGGCGTCGACATGGGCGATGCGCCCTGGCGCGGCGAGCTCGAAGCCGGTCAGCACGAGATCGCGGGCAAGAGCCCGACGTTCTCGGCGACGCCGCAGAAGGTGAACGTCGAGCGCGGCAAGACGCAGGACGTGGAGCTCGTCGCGTCGTCGACGGTCGCGCCGCTGAAGGTGACGACGAGCGACGGCAAGGGCCTCGTCTACCTCGACGACAAGCTCGTCGGCGAAGGGTCGTTCTCCGCCGACGTGCCGGCGGGGCGTCACGTCCTCCGCGTCACGCGCGAGGGCTACGACCCGTACGAGGAGGAGGTCGTCCTCGTCGAGAAGCAGCCGCGCTCGCTCGCGGTCACGCTGAAGCTCGCCGGCAAGATCGAGACGCAGGCGGTGAAGGCGGACGAGCGCGCGCTCGAAGGGATGTACGGCGGCTTCGGCCTCCTCGGCACGTTCATGCCCGGCGGCACCGGCAGCTCGATCCAGCGCGAGTGCGAGCGCTCGACGCCGATCCCCGGCCTCACGAGCTGCTCGGGTGAGGGCGGCAACGTCGGCGGCGGCGTGAACGGCTTCTTCGGCTACCACTGGGACCCGGTCGGCGTGGAGCTGTTCCTCGGCGCGCACTACGACCAGACGAAGATCGATCGCGAGTGGAGCCAGGCCGACTCGGGCCTAGGGATCGGTCGTGACCCGGCGCGCACCGAGGAGATGACCATCCGCCGCCTCGGCGGCTACGCCGCGTTCCGGATGCGGCTCACGCTGCAGAGCAAGAAGATCCGGTTCATGGTCCCGGTCGGCGTCGGTCTCTCGTTCCGCACGATGCTCCTCGAGCGGCGCGTCACGCTGACGAGCGACCCCGCCGTGAAGAGCGGGTTCCTCCCGGACGCGCAGAGCTACCTCTCGCCGGTGCTGTCCGTCGAGCCGGCCATCCACTACCGCCTGAGCGACAGCACGTCGGTCGGCGTCGGGCTCTCGATCCTGCTCGAGAGCCCGAACGCGTTCGGGTCGATCCCGACCACGGCGATCGACAACACGCAGCGCCTCGGGCTGAACCAGCTCACGACGAGCCCCTACGAGCTCGCGCGCGACGCGCAGATCTATGTGGGCCCGTACATCGGGATGATGTTCGGACCCTGACCAGCGTCTTCTGTCTTCAGTCTTCAGCAGGTCCGGCCGGACTCGTCTCTGGCTGAAGACCGAAGTCTGTAGACCGAGGACTCACGTCACGGCGAGCACGGATTCGCATGCCAGAACATCGGCACCGCCTGCGACGGCTGCAGGTAGAGCGCCGCGTACTGCTGCGCCGCGGAGAGCGCGTTGCGGTAGTCGGTGCAGGCCTGGCCGCAGACGCGGATGCGCGTCTTGCTCGCGTCCGTGAAGTTCCAGCCGCTCGCGGCCGCCGCTTCGTCGGTGCAGCTCCCGTTGAACGGGATCTTCACCGCGGGCTTCGGCGGAAGCGCGATCGCGTCGGTGTAGGAGAGGGTCGAGTTCGTGTCGAACGTCGGGCCCGACGTCGGCACGTCGTAGACGCACGTGGCGAGGTCCTGGGTGATCTTCTGGAGCGCGCTGAACGCGTTCGCCTTGTTGGCGATCGAGCCGCGCGCGTCGAACGCCTTGCCCGCCGCGAGGTTCACCGCGCCCTGGAACGCCGCGGTCTGGTTCGGATCCGCGGCGTCCTTCGGGAAGCTCGGGTCGAACGTGAAGAGGAGCGCGTAGGTGTCGACCGGCGTCGGACCCGTCCGCGCGTCGGTCGCCTGCTGGACCGGGTTCGGCGCCGGGCAGGCGGCTGCGTCGAAGCCGCGGTTGCCGAGGACGAGCACGGCGCGCTTGTTGAACGACTGGAACGCAGGCGACTTCAGGTACGCGTAGACGTCCTTCAGCTGGCCGCCGAGCTGGGGCTGCTCGCCCGGGTTCGTGCGGATCGGGTGCGTCTTCAGGTTCTGGAAGATCTGCTGCTGCTGCTGGCGCGCGTTGCCCTGGATCGTCGTCGGGTTCGCGTCGACGCGGCAGGCGTCGTCGCTCCCCGGGTAGAAGACGAGCCCGACCTCGGTCTTCGCGAACGCGGGATCCTTCAGCGCGCTGTCGAGGTACTTGAGCTCGGCGTCCTCGTAGAGGTCCTTGTTGCCCGCGGTGTCGTCGGCGAGGATCACGAGCACGCTCGGCGAAGGCGGCAGCTCGCGCGGCTGGCACTTGTCGGGGACGCTCGACTTGGGGCTCGTGCCCGAAGCGTCGAGCCCCATCTTCTTCAGCGCGTCCTCCTGGCAGAGGGGCTGCGACGCCACCTTCGAGCGACAGAGCGCGCTCGCACGGATGCCGGTGATGCGGTGCGGAGTGGCGCGCGTCTTCGACGGGTCCTGCGGATCCGGCCCCTCGCCCTTCACCATGTCGCAGAGGCCGGGCGCGAGCCGGAACTGCTGCGGCTTCGCGGGGTCGGGGAGGAAGAAGCCCTCGAGCTCGTCGCGGTCGAGGATCTCCGAGACGGCGCCGCCGTCGTAGACGACTTCCACGTTCACGCCTTCACCCGGCGTGCTGAGGGGGTTCGGCACGGCCGAAGACGGCGCGCTCGGCGTGTTCGGGATCGCGTAGGTGCAGTCTTCCGGGTTCACGACCGCGGGCGGAATCGCGGCCTCCATGCACTGGCTCGCGGAGAAGCAGCCGCCGCCGCTGCCGTCGACGAGATCGGGCGAGAACGGGACGAGCTTCGTCGGGTCGGTCGCCGCGTCGTAGCAGCGGCCCGCCTTGCACGTCTTCTCGTTGCCGGTGCCGGTCTCGCAGTCGGTGTCGTAGCAGCCGAACTTCAGGCCCATCGGCAAGAAGAGCGTCTGGTCCTTGAGGTACGGCTGGCGGCTCCGGCGGAGGACGCGGATGCCGTTCGTGCCGACCTTCGGCGCCACGCTCGTGCAGTTGCCCATCGCGAGGTTGGCTTCGTCGTACTCTTCCGTGAAACCCACGACCGAGAACGTGACCGGCGAGTCGACCTTGCCCACGTCGACCGGATAGGTCCCGAGCGAGCGGGGGAGCTGCACCTTGCCGTCGTAGACCTTGTAGGCCTGGCAGAACGTCACGATGCCTCCGACCGTCACGTCGACGCGCACCGTCTTCAGGTCGCGCGGGACCTGCACTTGGGTCGAGATCCCGGCGACGTACTGCGTCTGCTTCTGGGCCTCGCAGCCCGACCACGCGAGCGCGGCGGCGCCGAGGAGACCGAGCGTGAGGGACTTCGTGATGATGGAGCGCATGCGAGCGGAGTCCTCCGGACGAATCGAACGGGAAGCGATCAGAAGCGGATCGACGCCGGGGGCGTCGGGACGTTGAAGGGCGGGAGCGTCGTCGACGCCTTGTCCTCGTCCTTCGGCTTCAGGATGAAGTAGCCGGCGAGCGACCCGGCGCCGACGACGAGCACGGTGCCGATGAGCCAAGGGACGAAGCTCGTGTTCCGGTCCTCGTTGAGGCGGGCGCTCACGGTGCGCTCGCCGCCCTTCGGGACGTCGACGTCGTAGTTCCAGGAGTAGAATCCGCGCTTCTTCACCGCGACCTGGTGCTTGCCCGCGTCGACGGGGCCTTCCCAGCGTGTCGCGCCGACGACGCGGCCGTCGATCTCGATCGACGCGTCGCTCGGATCCGTCGTGACGAGGAGCTTGCCCTTCCGCTGCTCGGGGGCGAGCTGCAGCGCGAGGCTGAGCGGCTCGCCCTCTTTCACGACGACGCTCTGCGTCGCGGTCACGAACTCGGGCGCCTCGGCGGAGACGACGTGCGGCTCCGGCGAGGCGACGAGCGCGCCGCTCCACGGCTGCGTGGAGGTCGCGGCGCCGACCTCGCGACCGTCGACCTTCACGACGGCGGAGCGCGGCCCGATGACGGAGATGGTGACGCGAGCGCTGCGGATCAACGACTCCAGCTTGAGGCTCACCGTCGCCTCGCGCTTGTCACCCAGAATGGTGGAGACGGCCTCGGCGTACCCCGGTTTGACCGCGCGGATCGTGTGGCTCGCGGCGGTGAGCCGGAGTGGGGCCTTGAGGGGAGAGGTGCCGACCTCGGTCTTGTCGACGAAGATCGTCGCGCCGGGCTCGTTCACGTCGACGGTGACCTTGATCACGAACGGCTCGATCGCCTTGATCGCCGCCTGCACCTGCGCCTCTTCCTCGGCGGAGAGCTGGCCCTTGCCCTCGGCGAGCTCGCGCTCGAGGTACTTCATCGCGTCGACGTAGTTCCCGAGCTCGCGCTCCGCGATCGCGACGTTGTAGAGGACGCGCGGGTTCTTGCTCGCCTCGTAGGCACGAAGGAACCCCGCGCGCGCGCCGTCGTAGTTCGGCGGGTTGCGGCTCGCGAGGGTGAGGGCAGCGTCCCAGTCGGGGATCGCTTCCTTCGGGAGCGTGTCGCGCACGCTCTTCGGCTTCTTCGGCTGCGCCGCTGCCGGTTGCGCGGTGACGACGAGGGTGGTGGGGGTGACGAGAGCAGATGCGAGGACGACAGCGAGGATGCGTCGAAAGGGTGCGTGCATTCGTTCGGGTCCGTGTCGACGAGGGAACGGCGTGGCGGTCAGCGATTGAACCCGCCGGTCTGCTGCATGAAGTTGCCCGGCGTCTGTTGCGGCGTGCCGGTCGGCGTCCCGGAGCCCGGAGGCTTGCTCGGGACCTTCGCGGTGGCGACGGTGGTCGGCGTGGCGCTGGCGGGGGCGCTCGCGCTCGTGCTCGGCGTGCTCGAGGGCGCCGTCACGAGGATGGTCGGCTGCGGAGTCGCCGTCGGATCGGCCGTCGGCGGCGCCTTCGTCGAGAGCGTCGACGCGGGCGCGGTGGTCGTCTCGGCCGTGGCGGAGCCGGTGCCCGGCGTTCCGGCGCTCCGTCGCACGACGGAGGCGCCGATGCCGAGGACGCCCACGAGCCCGAGCGACACGACGGCGAGGAGCACCACCGGGGCCTTCTTCTTCGGCTCCGGTCCGGCCTCGGCGGCGGCTGCCGCGGCCGCGACGTTCCGCGATGCCTCGAGGTCGGTGCGCGCGCCCGTGATCGCGACCCCGTTCGGCGTCGGGCGGGCGACGTCGTGTGCCGCCGCCATCGACGACGATGCGCGCGCGATGAAGTCCATCTGCGTGCTGTTCGCGGCCTCGTCCGGACGCGCGCGGAGCGACACGTCGAGCGGAACGGCCTGCGCGTCCGGCGTCGAATGCATCGGCGGACGCGGGGCATTCTCCATCACCGCCGTCGCGGGAGAGCCCTTCATCACGTCCGTCGTCGGGCGATTCGGCATCACGCCCGTCGCAGGACGCGCGTCGAGCTGCGAGAACGCCACCATCGAAGGCGGGAGCTCGACGTCCGCCGGCGGCGGCATCGAGACGGCCTGCTCCGGCTGGAACGACCGGATCCGCCCCACGAGCGCGGCCGAGCGCGCGTCGGCGTGGACCGCGAGCGCTTCCGCCATCGCGGCGGCGGTCGGATACCGATCGCCGGGATCGCGCGCGAGCGCCTTGTGGACGACGGCCGCGAGCCCGTCGTCGAGGTCGGGCCGCGTCGTCTTCACCGGCGGCGGCTCGGCCGTGAACAGCTTGAACAGGATCTCCGTGAACTCGCCGCTCTCGGAGAAGAACGGCGTGTGCCCGGTGAGGAGCTCGTAGAGGATGACACCGACGGAGTAGAGGTCCGACCGGCCGTCGACGTCGCGCGGGCTCCGGGCCTGCTCCGGCGACATGTAGAGCGGCGTGCCGAGCGCCGAGTTCGTCTGCGTCAGCGACGCGCTCCCCGGCTGCTGCACCTTGCTGATCCCGAAGTCGAGGATGCGGACGAAGTCGGTCTCGCCCTCGTGCTTCACGACGAAGCAGTTCGACGGCTTCATGTCGCGATGGATGATCCCGGCCGCGTGCGCCGCCTGGAGCCCGCGGAGGATCTGGAGCGTGAAGTGGATCGCGCGCGGGGTCGGCAGACCGGGCGTCCCGTCGCGGGCGAGGAGGTCGGCGAGATCGAGCCCCTCGAGGCAGGGCATCACGAGGTACGGAGCGCCGCTAGGCAGCTTGCCGACGTCGTCCACGGGGACGACGTGCGCGCTCTTGATCCGCTTGCTCGCGATGCCTTCGTTGATGAAGCGATCCACGGCCCCCGGGAAGGTCGTGAACTGCGGATTCATGAACTTGAGCGCGACAGTGGAGCGCAGGATCAGGTGGGTCGCGCGCGCGACGCACCCCATGCCGCCTTCGCCGAGCACCTTCTCGATGCGGTACTTGCCGTCGATGACCTCGCCGGGCGACGGGTAAGGGGTCGGGGCGCTCGCGGCGGTCATGGACGCATCGAGGATAGAGGTGGTCCGCGCCGTCCGCTAGACGCCTTCCGCCGTTCGAACGGGGGACAGGGGCTCGTTCTGACGTCTCCGGCGAGGTAGCCGGCCGGTCCTCGGCCGGACTATAAGGGCGCCGCGATGGCCGAAACGTCTTCCAAGGCTCCTCCTCCTCACATGCAGCGCCTCGACGACCTCAACGCCAAGGCCCTGCTCGGGGGCGGCGCAGACCGCATCAAGAAGCAGCACGAGGCGGGCAAGCTCACGGCCCGCGAGCGGATCGACCTCCTCCTCGACCCCGGCTCGTTCGTCGAGATGGACCGGTTCGTGACGCATCGCTGCACCGAGTTCGGGATGCAGGAGCAGAAGGTCCTCGGCGACGGCGTCGTGACCGGCTACGGCCTCGTCGACGGGCGAAAGGTCTTCGTCTTCGCGCAGGACTTCACCGTCTTCGGCGGGTCGCTCTCCGGCGCGTACGCGCAGAAGATCTGCAAGGTGATGGACCTCGCGATGAAGGTCGGCGCCCCCGTCATCGGGCTGAACGACTCCGGCGGCGCCCGCATCCAGGAAGGCGTCGAGTCCCTCGCCGGCTATGCCGACATCTTCCTCCGCAACACGCTCGCGAGCGGCGTCGTCCCGCAGATCAGCGCGATCATGGGCCCGTGCGCCGGCGGCGCCGTGTACTCGCCCGCAATCACGGACTTCATCCTGATGGTGGAGAACACGTCGTACATGTTCATCACCGGGCCGGAGGTCATCAAGGCGGTGACCCACGAGGAGGTCACGAAGGAAGACCTCGGCGGCGCGAGCTCGCACGCGAGCAAGAGCGGCGTCTGCCACCTCACGTCGGCGGACGACCGCGCCTGCATCGCGCAGGTGCGGGAGCTCCTCTCGTTCATGCCGTCGAACAACCAGGAGGACCCGCCGTTCCACCCCTCGGCCGATCCGCCCCTCCGCGAGGTCCCCGAGCTCGACACGATGATCCCGGTCGAGTCGAACAAGCCCTACGACGTGAAGGAGGTCGTCCGCGCAGTGGTGGACGACGCGCAGTTCTTCGAGATCGCCGAGGCCTACGCGGCGAACATCGTCGTCGGCTTCGCGCGCATCGGCGGCCGCGCCGTCGGCATCGTCGCGAACCAGCCCGCCGTTCTCGCCGGCGTCCTCGACATCGACGCCTCGATGAAGGCGGCGCGCTTCGTCCGCTTCTGCGACTGCTTCAACATCCCGCTCGTCACCTTCGTCGACGTGCCCGGGTTCCTCCCCGGCACCGACCAGGAGTACGGTGGGATCATCAAGCACGGCGCGAAGCTCCTCTTCGCGTTCGCCGAGGCCACGGTGCCGAAGGTCACCGTCATCCTCCGCAA
>JBDHVE010000170.1:0-20628 GCA_039809485.1 Polyangiaceae bacterium
CGCTCACCGCCGTGATCTGCGGGACGCCGACGCCGGCGACGACGCGGGTGGTGCAGATGCTGCCGGGGCCGATGCCGACCTTGACGCCGTCGGCGCCGGCGTCGATCAGGGCCTCGGTCGCCTCCGCGGTCGCGACGTTGCCCGCGATGACGGACACGTTGCCGTGACGCTTCTTCACCGCGCGAACGGCGTCGACGACGCCCTTCGAGTGACCGTGGGCCGTGTCGACGACGATGACGTCGACGCCGGCGGCGACGAGCGCATCGACGCGCTCGTCGCGATCCGGGCCCGGCCCGATCGCGGCGCCGACGCGGAGACGGCCCTTGCCGTCCTTCACCGCCATCGGATTGCGGTCGGCCTGGAGGATGTCCTTGATCGTGATGAGCCCGACGAGCTTGCCGGCCTCGACGACGAGGAGCTTCTCGATCCGGTGCTTGTGGAGGAGGAGCTTCGCCTCGTCGGCGGCGACGCCGGGCGAGACGGTGACGAGCTCCTTCGTCATGAGCGCGCTCACCGGCTGGTCGAGGTTGCGCTCGAAGCGGATGTCGCGCGCGGTGAGGATGCCGACCGGCTTGTCGCCTTCGACGACGGGGACGCCCGAGATGTCGTGCTCGCGCATGATGCCGAGCGCCTCGCGGAGCGACTGGGTGGGCCGCACCGTGACGGGGGCGAGGACCATCCCGCTCTCGGCGCGCTTCACGCGCTCGACCTCACGGGCCTGGTCGGCCGGAGGCAGGTTCTTGTGGAGGATGCCGAGGCCGCCTTCGCGCGCCATCGCGATCGCGGAGCGGGCCTCGGTGACCGAGTCCATCGCCGCCGAGACGAGCGGGATGTTCAGCTCGACGCCACGGCAGAGCCTGGTGCGGACGTCAACGTCACGCGGGAGCACCTCGCTGTAGGCGGGCACGAGGAGCACGTCGTCGAAGGTCAGGCATTCGCGCAGCACGTCTTGGAGCATGGGTCCTCCGGTGGTCGCGGTACCTAGCGCGCGCTCGCCCCGAAGGGAAGGCACGCCGGTTCAACGCGTGCGGAGCGCGTCCAGGATCGTGCGGGCTTCCTCGCGTCGGTAGCTCCCCGGCGGCGCGTCGGCGAACGGCGCGAGGGCGCGCTTCGCCTCGTCGAAACGACGGAGATGCACGAGCGCGACCGCACGGTTGTAGGCGGCCTCCGGCGCGAAACGGCCGTCGGGGTAGCTCGCGAGGTACCGCTCCCACGCGAAGAGCGCGCTCGTCATGTCGCGCGCCGTGAAGTGGAGCTCGTGCGCGCGCTGGTAGGCCGACTCCTCCGCGGTTGGTCCGGGCGGAGGCTTCGGCGCGACGCTCCCGGCCGGGCTCGCCGAAGGCGCGCGTGGCGGGGACGGCGCCGCGGCGGGGAGCTCGTCGATGGTCATCGCGGGCTCCTCCGGCCGAGGCGCCGGCGCCGGGGGGACCGGTACGACGAGCCGCGGACGCGGCGCGAGCTTCGGCGGCGCGAGCTCGATGCCGTCGCGCCCCTCGCGCGACTGCCCGGGCAGCCGGTGCGTCGCGGCCGCCCACACCGTGCTCACGACGAACGCCGCGGCGAGCGGCAGCGCGAGCCCCACCACGCGCTTGGCGCGCGCAGGAGCCTTCTTCGCGGCGAGGAGCAGCCGCGCGCGCGTCTTCGCGGCTCGCTCCGGGTCGGACGTCGGGGTCTCGCGGAGCGCTGCGAACGCCCGCTCGAGGTCGGCGCTCATCGCACCTTCCTCCTCTCGAGCAGCTCGCGGAGCTTCCGCTTCGCGTGGAACACGCGCGTCCGGACCGTGGCCTCCGGCACGTCCAGGATCTCGGCGGCCTCGGCCGACGTGCGCTCCTCGACCTCGCAGAGCACGACGGCGAGGCGCTGCTCGAGCGGCAGCACGTCGAGCGCGGAAGCGAGCGCCACCGCGAGCTCGCGACGTTGCGCTTCGAGCTCCGGGCTCGGCATCGAAGGAGGCGTCTCGGCGCTCCGCTCGTGCATGGCGCGCCTCCGCGCCGCTGCACGGACGTGATGGCGCGCGTGGTTCGCGGCGACGGAGAGGATGAACGTGCGGAGCGCCGAGCCGCCGCGGAAACCGCGGACCGCTCGTGGCAGCGCGAGGAAGGTCTCGTGCACGAGATCCTCGGCGGCGTCGTCCTCGCCGACGACGCGACGCGCGAACGCGCGGACGTGGTCGTGGTGCGCGTCGTAGACGGTCCCGAGCGCGGCGGCTTCACCGGCCGCGAGCGCCTCGAGGAGCGCGTCGCCGGCGGTCGCGCGGAACGAGGCCGGCGCGAGGACCGCAGCGACCGTCATCTCGTCCCGCCGTCCGCGCAGCACCGCCGATTGACGATGCACGCGCCGGACCATTCAGCGCGTGACGGTGTTGCCATCAAAACGACATACCGATGCTGGCCATCGCACCGCCCGGGAGCGGCGCGATCCCGACCCGAGGCGCCGAAGCCGCAGCCTTCGGATCCGGGCGCGCGACCCAGGTCGCGTCCCCGCCCTTCGCGAGCTGGTAGCTCCGGTAGCTCTTCTCGATCGAGCTCTCGCTCGCGAGCCCGTAGACGCCCACGCCGACGAGGAGGACGCCGGGCACGGCAACCGCCATCGGGGTGAAGAGGTCCTTGTCCCTCGTCAGGAACGGGAGCGCGGAGCCTGCGGCGACGAGCACGCCGCCGAGGACGATCGAGACGGTGCTCGCCGTCTTCCGCGCGCCGCGCGCTTCGTCGGCACCTTCGCTCCACGCCTTCTCGATCCCGGCCGCGGAGAGGTTCTCCCGTTCGACCTTGTCGCGGAGCTGCTCGTGATTGCGGCGCGACAGGAGATCGATGAACCCGAGGGTCGCCACCGTCGTGCCGTACGCCATGAGGCCCGTCGCGTACTGCCGCTGCTGATCGTCCTCGGCCGACGACGAAGCGTCCGCGCGGAGGAGCGCGCCCGATGTGATGATCGCCGCACCGAGCCCGAGCTCCACGCCGGCCGAGACGAGCCGCGCTCGTCGTTCTTCGTCGGCGTGATACGCGATGAGCTTCTCGAGGCGCTCGCGCGCAATGCCTTCGCTCGAAGCAGGATCGGACGGCGAAGGCGCCGGCGCAGCTCGCGTCCTCGCGGGCGCGGGCGGTTTCTCGTCCGGCCCGAGCGCGTCGAGCGCCCCCTTCGCCTCGTCGCGGGCGAGGTTCCCGACCATGAAACGTGCCGCACGCACGCGTCCGTCGGGCGAGTCCGGCAGCGCCACCGCGCGCGTGACCTCGGCGTTCAGCTTCCGGTAGCTCACGACGAGCTTCTTCGTCTCCCCCGACGCTTCGACGCGCACGACGCCTTCGGCCGACGGTGCGCGCGCGTCCTCGGGCGCGACGACGTCCGCGCCGAGCTCGGCGGCGAGCGCTTCGCGGACACTCGGCGCATCCACGTCGCCACCGACCTCGGCGACGAGCACGGGCTTGCCGTCCGCACGAGCGGCGGACGACATGGTGAGGACACCTGCGGCGATGCAGAAGGAGAGCGCCGCGGCTTTCAGTGACTTCATGCCCTTCGTTCCCGCCGCGAGCCCCACCGTTCAAAGGAAGTTCGGTCGTTCCCTCGGGTGACGCCGCGATGCCGCATCCGGTCTTCTCGCCGTGATCTCCGTGTCTTCCATGGCGTGTCCCCCGCGCGGGCGACGTCCGAGGGGTGCACCGTCCGCGGCGGGGGCTCGTCGGACCCTGCACCCCGAAGGAGGTTTTCGAATGTCGCTGGTCCGTACGTCGCTCGCCGTCTCTGTCGCCCTCGTCCTCGGTGGATGCACCGTCGAGACCGCGGACACCTCGTCGTGTCCGACCGGCTCGTCGGGCAGCTCCGGCGCGTCCGGCGGCTCGGGGACGACCCCGCAGGGCGGCTGCGTCCGCGACCGTGACATCGAGGCGAGCGAGACGTGGAGCCCGAGCGCGTGCCCCACCGGCTACCTCGTGAAGCGGGACATCGCGATCAAGGGAACCGGCACGGAGCTGAAGCTCGAGCCGGGCACCGTCGTGAAGCACGAGAGCGACGCCGGCCTCGTCGTCGCGCCGGGCGCCGCGCTCGTCGCGGAGGGTACTGCCGCGCAGCCGATCGTCTTCTCCGGCTGGCAGGACGCGCCGGGCTCGTGGAAGGGCGTCCGCGTCGAGAGCAACAGCGTGAGGACGAAGCTCGCCTTCGCGACGATCAGCGGCGCGGGCTCGTCGAACGACCGTCGCGGTGCGCTCTCGATCGCGAACGGCGAAGCCGGCGTCGGTGGCCGCGCCGAGCTCTCCGACGTCACGATCGAGAAGAACGCGAAGGTCGGTCTCGAGCTCGACAGCCGTGCGAAGCTCGGTCGCTTCGAGCGCATCCGGATCAAGGACAACGCCAGTGGCGGTGCGCACGTCGAAGCGCCGGCGGTCGCGCAGCTCCGCGGCACGGACGTGGCGTTCGAGACGAACGGTGCGGACAACGTCGTCACGATCGAGACGAACATCCTCGTCCAGCTCGACGAGGACGCGACGTGGCCGAGCGTGGCGCCCGCGATCTATCGCGTCGTCGGCCAGCACGGCGAAGGCGGCGACCTCGTGCGCGTGAACCGCCACCTCACGATCGAGCCCGGCGCGATCTTCGAGCTCGCGGGCGGCTCCGGCTTCCTCGTCTCTGGCGGCACCGCCGGCATGAAGGCGGTCGGCACCGCGGACAAGCCGGTCATCTTCCGCGGCATCGCGGGGTCGAGCTGGCTCGGCATCACGTACGGCGAGACGACGTGGTCGGAGAACCGCCTCGAGAACGTCCAGATCCGGAACGCGACGCAGGCGCCGGAGTGGTCGTACTACGGCACCGGCAACACGGCCGTCCGCAAGTCGAGCCTCCTCCTCGGCTACAACTTCACGACCGCGGTGCAGCTCACGCTGAAGGACGTCACCTTCGCGGGCCCGAACAACGCCCCGGCGGACATCGCGAAGAAGGCGGCCGTGAACCTCACGCTCGACGGCGCCAACGTGGGCGCGGCGGGCGGCGCGGTCGACGTCGAAGCGTTCTGATCATCACTTGTCAGCGATCGCTGACATTTTCCAGATGTCAGCGATCGCTTACGTGTTCCTCGACGATGATCACGATCGCTGACATACTTCGGAAGAAAGCGATCGCTGACATGCTCGTCCGCACCCCTTCCGATCTCGGCAAGCTGCTCCGGGCGCGCCGCAAGGAGCTCGGCCTCGACCAGCAGACCCTCGCGGCGCGCGTCGGCGTGAGCCGACTCTGGATCATCGAGATCGAGAAGGGCAAGCCGCGCGCAGCCCTCGGGTTCGTGCTCCGGACCCTCACCGCGCTCGGGCTCTCGCTCGACGTGCTCGCGGACGACCGGCCGCGCGCGACGACGAGCACACCGGCGGTGCCGGACATCGACGCCGTCGTGCGGAGCGCGCGGAAGCGGTCATGACCGTCACGCTCGACGTGCTGCTCTTCGATGCGGTGGTCGGCGTCGCGGAGGAGCGCGGCGGCAAACATCGCTTCGTCTACGACGACGCCTGGCGAGACAGCCTCGACGCGATTCCGCTCTCTTCGTCGCTGCCGCTCGCCGAGCGCGAGCACACCGGACCCGCGCTCGACGCTTATCTCTGGGGACTCCTCCCCGACAACGAGGTGATCCTCGACAGCTGGGCGAAGCGCTTCCAGGTCTCCGCCCGCGCACCGCTCGCGCTCCTCGCGCACGTCGGCGAGGACTGCCCTGGCGCGGTGCGGTTCGCGACGCGCCCTCGTTCGCGTCCGCATGCGCGCGAGGGTGAAGGCGACGTGCGCTGGCTCCGCGAGCGTGACGTCGCCTCCCGCCTCCGCACGCTCCGGGAAGACGTCTCGGCGTGGCGGACTCCGACCGACGAGGGCCAGTTCAGCCTCGGCGGCGCCCAACCGAAGACGGCCCTCCTCTGGGACGGGCGGCGCTGGGGCGTCCCCTCCGGTCGGATCCCGACGACGCACATCCTGAAGCCCGGCGCGCCGAACCTCGACGGGCACGCGGAGAACGAGCACTTCTGCCTCCGGCTCGCGCTCGAGGCCGGCCTCCCCGTCGCGCGTTCGCGGTGCATGTCGTTCGAGGACGAGGTCGCGATCGTGGTCGAGCGCTACGACCGCATCCGCGAAGGCGACGTCGTCCGCCGCGTCCACCAGGAGGACTGCTGCCAGGCGCTCGGTGTGCCGCCGACGCGGAAGTACCAGGCGGACGGCGGGCCGGGACCGCGCGCGATCGTCGAGCTGCTCCGCGAGCGCTCGCGGAGCGCCGCGGAGGACGTCTCCGCCTTCCTCGACGCGCTCGCCATCAACTGGCTCGTCGCCGGCACGGACGCGCACGGGAAGAACTACTCGGTTCTGCTCGGCCGCGGCGGAGAGCTCCGTCTCGCGCCGCTCTACGACGTCGCGAGCTACCTCCCGTACGCGAAGGGGCGCCTCCGGAAAGTGAAGCTCGCGATGAAGATCGGCTCGACCTACCGCCTCCACGAGGTCGGCGTCCACGCGTGGGAGAAGCTCGCGGTCGAGATCGGGCTCCGCCCGGAGGCCGTCCGCGCGCGCCTCCTCGCGCTGAGCGAGGCGATGCCGGACCATGCCGCCGCCGTCCTCCGCGAAGCGAAGGCGGACGGACTCCGCCACCCGGTGCTCGCGAAGCTCGCGAAAGACGTGACGACGCGCGCAAAGGCGTGCGCGCGCCTCCTCGCCTGACGGCGAGTGCGAAGCACGAGCCGCCGCGCGAAGCGCGGCTTCGCCGAAGGCGACGCGGGGGAGGCTCGTCGCGGAGCGACGAGGGGGCGCGCAGCGCCCCACAAGGCAAGGAAGGAGGAGCGTGCACGACCCGTGACGGCGAAGCCGGCGCGGGTCGTGCGGCTACTCCGGGACTTTGTTTCCCTTCGCGACCTGGCCTTCGCGGTACTCGTCGAGGCCTTCGCAGAAGTCGTGAGAGACCTCGGGGTCGAACTGCGTCCCCGAGCAGCGCTCGATCTCGGCGACCGCGACCTCGTGCGGGAGCGCGCGGCGATAGGCGCGGTCGCTCGTCATCGCGTCGTAGGTGTCGGCGACCGCGATGATGCGGGCCATGAGCGGGACGTCGGGGCCCTTCAGGCCGAGCGGGTAGCCGCGACCGTCCCACCGTTCGTGGTGGAGGTGCACGCCGGGGATGAGCGGGTTCAAGAAGCGGATCGGCTCGAGGATGTCGCGGCCGTAGCCGGGGTGCTTCTTGAACTGCTCGTACTCGTCCTGCGTGAGCTTGCCCGGCTTGTTCAGGTTGAGCACGCAGCCGATCTTGCCGATGTCGTGCATCAGCGCGCTCTGGCGGACGATCTCGATCTGCTCCGGCGAGAGGCCGAGTCGGGTCGCGAGATACATCGCGTAGGTCGCGACGCGATCGGAGTGACCCGCCGTGTAGCGGTCCATCTTGTCGATCGCCTTCGCGAGACCTTCGATCGTCTGCTGGAACGTGGCGCGGAGGTCCTCGTAGAGCCGCGCGTTCTCGATCGCCGCGGCAGCGCGCGAGCCGACGATCGAGAGAAGCTTCCGCTGCCCTTCGTCGAAGCGCTTGCTCTTCGTGAAGCTCGCTGCGCTGATCCAGCCGAGGAGGCGCTGCTTCATCTTCAGCGGCACCGCGATGAGCGACTGGATCGGCAGCTCGGGCTCGCGCTCGAAGAAGCGGAGCGCCTTCGCGCCGTGCTCGAGGAGCATGCTGTCCGAGGAGAAGTGCTCGACGAACGCGCGCGGCGAGAACGTCCCGACGTCGGCCCCTTCGCGGAGCGCGCCGGTGCGGATGTGCTTCGGCGGGAGGAGCCGCTGGCGCTCGAAGTAGCCGCCTTCGCCGTCGTCGAGCCACGTCGAGGCGAAGTCGCCGTGGATCTCGTGGATCGCGGTGTCGCCGACGGTGGCGAGGACTTCTTCGAGCGAGAGGCTCGCGGTGATCGCCTCGCTCACCTTGTAGAGCGAGAGGGCTTCCTTGAGCCGGAGGTTCTCGGCCGCGAGGCGCTGCTTCTCGAGCCCGCGCTGCACGACGTGGATGACCTCTTCGACCTTGAAGGGCTTGAGGATGTAGTCGTAGGCCCCGCGCTTCATCGCGTCGATCGCGGTCTCGACGGTGCCGAAGCCCGTCATGATCACGGTGAGCGCGTTCGGCGCCGCGGATCCGATCTGCTCGAGCAGCTCGATCCCGCCCATCCGCGGCATCTTGAGGTCGCTGATGACGAGGTCGTACGGGGCGTGGCTCAGCTCGTTCAGTGCCGCCTGGCCGTCTTCGGCCGTGCGCACGACGAAGCCTTCCATGCCGAGGAAGTCCGCGAGGATGTCGCGGATGAACTTCTCGTCGTCGACGATGAGGACGCGCGGGCGCTCTTCGGGCGGGAGGGAGCTCATATCTCGAGAAGACGTGCGCGAGGTGAGCTCGAAGGCATCGACCAGCGCCCGGACCGCCTACCCTATCAGACCAAAACCGCATTTCCGAGCCGGGCACGCTCCGAGGGGCGTGGATCCGAGGAAGCCGAGCCGGTGATCACGCGTTGCGGTCGTGCTCGGGCGTGCGCGTTCGAGCGTGTGGTCGGATGTGCGTGTGCCCCTCCCTGCCGGCGCGTTGCGGCGCGGCCCTCGCCGTGACAAGCAGAAATGCTCGATGAGGAGACCGCCGGCCCAGGTTCGCTTCGTGCCGCGCGCTCGGACGAGCGACGCGCCCACGGCCGAGCGCGGTCCGGTCGTCCTCGCCGTCCTCGTCTACGGCGTCCTCTCGCTGCTCGCGCTCGCGATCGCGTCGGCGCGCGGGCGGAGCCCGGTCGACGTCGACCCGTGGCTTCCCTTCTCGTGGACGGCCACCGAGGGTCTCTCGGCCGCCGGTCACGTCACGAGCGTCGTGCTCGGGCTCGCGATCGCGCTCGCGACGGTGCGCCTGACGCGCGCGTTCGTCCGCCGGTTCCGCTGGGCGCGTGATCTCCACGCCGGCCTCCGGCCCAGCATCCGGCACGCGACCGGCACCACGCTCGTCGTCCTCGGCGTCTCGAGCGGCATCGGCGAGGAGCTGCTCTTCCGCGGCCTGCTCGCGACCGTGATCGGCCTCGTCGCGTCCTCGCTCGGCTTCGGTCTCCTCCACCAGATGCGCGGGCGCGGCCGCTGGGCGTGGGCCGCGTGGGCCTCCGTGATGGGGCTCCTCTTCGGCGCGCTCTTCTTCGCGACCGGCAGCTTGCTCGGTCCGATCGTCGCGCATGCCGTCATCAACGTCTCGAACCTCCGGTTCCTCCGCGACACGGAGGTCGAGGCGCCGGCGCCCGGGCGGCTGGGAGGCGTCCTCTCGCTCGGGCCGCGCGCCTGAGCCTCAGCCCACGCGCTGGAGCATCTCGATGCCGTCGTCGATCGTGCGCGCGATCTCGTTCGTGAGCCGGCGCATCGCCGACAGGGCGCCCTCGAGCGAGCCGGTCGCGGCGACGAGATCGCGTTCGAGATCCTCGTTCTGCTGATCGAGCTGACGCTGGAGGACGTCGATCTGGTAGCCGAGATCGGTCACGACGCCGGCGGCGCGGCTCTCTTCCTGCCGGAGCGCCTCGACCTCCCACCCGCGAGGGTCGGCGGTGCTCGCGGGGGAGCCGTCGCGTGACGACGCGACGACGCCGGCATGCGCGATCGCGCGCTCGAGCGCTTGCCTTCGTGCGCGGAGCGCATCGAGGTGCGCACGCTCGCGCGACTTGTCGTGGAGGAGCACGTCGATCGCATGCCCGAAGTTGCTGCGCGTCTCGCGCGCCTTCGCCTCGAGGAGATCGACCTTCGCCTGGAGGTCTCCGATCAGCTTCGCGGCGCGCTCGACGCGCGGGACCATCTCGCCGGCGACGAGCGCCATCTCGGACGCGTTCTGCGCCGCGCGCGCGTGGTCGCCGCCCTTCCGGCGCGCCTTCGCGATCATGGACTCGAGCTCGGCGAGCGCGCTCGACCACTTCGAGCTCATCTCCTTCGTGACGACGCGGCCGACGTTCGCCGTGACGAGCGCGCCCTCGATCGCGGAGACGCGATCCATCACCGTGCTGAGCGGCTCGCGCGGCTCCGGCTCGGCGGCGCCGGGCGGCGTCGTCCCCGGACGCGGGAGGACCGAGCCGTGCGTCCCGCTCCCGCTGTAGCGGCGCAGGATGTCGGCGAGCGCGTCGTGCAGCGCGAACGCGTCGTGAGGTCGACCGGCGGGGTCGCGCGCGAGGGCGCGGAGGAGCAGCGACTCGAGGTCGGGCGGCAGGCCTTCGACCCGCTGGCTCGGAGGAATCGGCGCCGACGTGAGCGGCTTCAGGAGCAGCTCGGACTGGCCGCGGCCGTCGAACGGCAGGACGCCGGTGACCATCTCGTAGATGACGACTGCGAGCGAGTAGATGTCGGCACGCCCGTCGATTGCGAGCCCTCCGACGTACTCGGGCGCGATGTATCCCGGCGTCCCGAAGAGCTGCTCGTTCAGGGTGAGGGTCGGCTCGCCGGTGAGCTTCGCGATCCCGAAGTCCGTCAGCTTCACGAGCACGTCGCCGCCGGGCCGCGTGACGAGGAGCACGTTCTCGGGCTTCAGGTCACGATGGATGACGCCCATCTGGTGCGCACGCGCGAGCGCGGCGGCGACCTGCATCCCGATCCGGACGGCGCGGTCCCACGCCATGCGTCCGCGCTGGACGTGGGCGAGGAGCGATTCGCCTTCGACGTACTCCATCACGAGGTACGCGACGCCGTCCGACTCGCCGACGTCGGTGATCTCGACGATATTCTCGTGGTTGATCCGGTTCACCGCGCGCGCTTCGCGGAGGAAGCGCTCACGATGCTCGGCGACGGTCGAGAGCTCGGGGCGGAGGATCTTGATCGCGGAGAGCCGGCTGATGAGCTCGTGGCGCGCGAGATAGACGACCGACATGCCGCCCGACCCGAGGCGGCGGATGAGCCGGTAGCGCGCGGCGATGGTCCGTCCGAGGAAACGGTCTTTCGTCTTCTCGAGCGCGCTGCCGTCGAACGGGCAGAACTGCGCGTCGTCCGGGAACGGCTCGGAACAACGCGGGCAGACCTTCACGGGGGGATCGTAACCGGGCTCGCGCTCCCGAGCGAGCACTCGAGCGGCTGCCGCCACTCGATCCCCTCGCCGATCCCGAGGCGGGCGAAGTGGCCTCCGCGTCCGACGATCCACGTCGTCTGGCGGATCGGCTCGCTGCTCCCCTCGCCCGGCGCGCGCGCGTTCACCGGCGCGACCTTGAGCTCGAGGCCTTCGAGGCACACGCGCTGCTCGCTCCAGCGCACGCGCGCGACCATCGCGGACTCCTCGACGCGCAGGTCGGGGCTCCCGGTCCGGACCCACGGCGCGATCGTGTGGAGCGTCGCGCGGAAGCCGGACGTGTCGGCGCGGCAGGCGGGGTCTTCGGCGAGCTTCAGCGTCGACCACGGCGCGAGCGTCTTCGGCTTCGCGCCGGGGAGGAGGAGCTGCGCGGGGTCGAGCTCGGAGGCGGGCTCGCTCCCGCTGCCCGTACGGATCAGACCGACCTCGCCCTTCGGCCCGACCGCGACCGCGTCGGGATTGGCGGGGTAGAAGAGCGCATCGCCGAGGTTGGTCCCCACGTCGTAGAGATCGCTCACCGTCGTCCCGGAGACCTTGAAGACGTGCTCGGGGCCGCCGCCCTCGATCTCCAGCATCGCGATCTCGTCGTTCGGGAGCATCGCCGCCGAAACGACGAGCCCGTCGTTCTGGGACGGACGCACGACGACGCGCGTGCGGTCCTGCCCGGTCCGGACGACCGCGAGCAGCCCGCGCGCATTGTGGAAGACGAGGTCCGAAGGCGCGGTCGGGTCGCGCGGCGTGACGAGGACGAGGTTCCCGGTCTCGGTCATGTCGTCGGAGAGGATCTCGTCCGTCGTCATGCCCGCGGCGCGCCCCGCCGTGAGGACGTCGCTCATCGCGATCGAGGCGCGACGCGTCGCGCCGGCGGGATCGAAGGCGGCGAGGAAGCTGACGGTGCGCCGGAGCGAGGCGACGTTCTTGGTCGGCCCGAACGACTGGAGCGTGTCGCCGTCGTGGCTGGCGCGGTAGCCGGTCAGGAGGCCGCGGAGAGCGGGCGAATCGGAGTCGCCGCCGCCCATGTCGTGCACCGGATGGAGGAGCGCGCGCGCGACCGGCGTGCGGACGAAGCTCTCCGTCGTCTCGGGCGTCACCGGCAGCCGAACGGCGCCGAGCCCGAGGTCCTCGGGCGAGAGCGACGTGCGGGCCGCGGTCTTCGTCGTCGCCGGCGCCGTGACGCGGCACGAGAGCTCCGGAGCACGGACCCGGCGGACGTCGGGCGCGGGCTTCGCTTTCGTCCGCGCGCTCGTCACCTTCGGCGGGCGCGGCGCCCACCCGACGCGGTAGAACGCGCCGAGGTCGCAACCCGCGCTGGTGCACGCGTGCATGCCCGTCGTCATCCCGGTCGGCGGATTCGCGATCTCGGTCCAGGACGCGCCGTGATCGGTCGTCTGGAAGAGCCGACCTTCGTCGGTGCGTCCGAGGGCGAACGGACCGGCGCCGATCGTCTCGAGGACGTAGGGAGAGCGCGAGACGCGGCCACCGGGAGCGATCTCGACGCCGCCGGTCCGCGGGAGGAAACCGCGCACGTTGCCGTGGGGGCCGAACGACCAGGTCGTGTCGACGATCGCGCCGCTCGCGAAGGAGACGCGGCCCATCTTGAACCGGCGTGGACGGTAGGGTCCGTCGCCGGTGATCTCGACGTGCACGTCCGGTACGCGCTCGAGCTGACCGGAGTGTGGGTCGTAGAGACCCACGAGCCCCCCCGCGAGGAGCGCGACGGCCGCGCCGTCGGCGCGCGGGATCCAGCGCGCGACGCTGACCGCGATCCCGTTCGGGACCACGGAGGAAGGCACCTCGACGTCCTTCCACGATCCGTCCGGCTGACGCACGCACGCGCTGGTCTCGCCGGACAACCCCGTCGACACCGACGGCGGCGCCGGCGGAGGCGCGGCCGCGATCGAGCACGCCGCGCCGTAGGCAATCCCCCCGTCGTCGGACGCCCAGAAGCGCCCGTCGCCCGAGAACGACTGCTCGACGACCGGGCCGTCCGGCGCGAGGCTCCGCGACGCGAGGAACGCGCTCACCGCGCCGCCCGAACCGCCCGGCACCGCATGCGTGCACGCGAAGAGCACGTCGTTCGAGGTCGGGATCGCCTGACACATCGCGCTCGGCGGGAGCTTTCCGGGCGCGACCGAGACGAGGTCCCCGGTGTGCACGTCGACACGCACGAGATCGCCGTCGGCATAGACGAGCGCCGTGTTCTCGTCGAGCGCGGCGCCGAGCGTGAACGCGGTGCGGAGCGGCGTGTCGGCGCCTCGCCACCTCGGGTCGGGCGCACGGAGCTGCGCCTTCTCCTCTTCGTCCGGCGCGCCATCGAACGCGGAGAGGCGACCGTCGGCCTCGAGCCTCTGCGCGCCGCCGCCCGACTCGAGGATCCAGAGCTCGCCGCGCACGTTCGTTATGCGCGTCGGAGAAGACCGGAGGAGCGCCGTGATCTCGGACCAGTGCGCGCCCCCGTCGCTCGACGAATAGGCCTGCCCCTGGTCGTCGAAGGCGAGCGCGCGGCCGTCGTCGAGCGCCTCGACGTCGGCGACGCCCGCCGGCTCGACCGGGACGCGATCGCCCGAGGGCAGGCCGATCGCCCAGCGCTCGCCGTTGCGTGAACGGACGAGCACCGCCTTCGGCGCGAACGAAAAGGCCTGCACCGATTCGGGCACACGGCCGAGCGAACGGAGCGCCCCCGTGAAGGTGTCTGCGCGATAGAGCGCGTGCTCGGTGTGGAAGAGGAAGCCGCCGCCGAGCCGCTGCGGGATCGGCGCAGCCCCGGTGATCGGCTCCGGCGTCTCCTCCGCGGCGATGACGGGCTCGCCCTTCCCGACCACGACGCGTACGCCCTCGACGACGATCCCCGTGAGACCCGTGCTCCCGAGCTTCACCCGGATGCCGACGTCGCGCGCGCTCGGATCGGAGACGACGTACGAGGAGATCGCCGACGGCTCCGGTGCCGATGCCGCGCCGGGAGGCGCGAGGCGCGCGACCGGAACCCGCGGCTCCTCGTGCCCACAAGCGGCGAGCACGACGAGCACGGTGGCGGCGACGAAGGGCGAAGGGCGCATCTTTCCCGGGGGGAACCGTGGCCGGCGGCGCCGTCGTCAGACGTCGCCGAGAGGTTCGACCCTGGTCATAGCGGATCCCTGGGTCCCAGGAAGGCCGAGAATCGCGAGGTACGCCGCACGCACGTCGCGCGTCACCGCGGCGTAACGGGCGAGGAGCGCACCGGGCGCGCCGCTCTGGACGCTCGTTCCCTCCCGGAACCCCATCCGCCGCGCGAGGGCCGGCAGCCCGGGGGCGCCCTGCTCGATCAAGCTGGCGCTCGTCCCGTGCACGACGCGGAGGGCGGACTCGAGGCGGCGAAGGAGCGCATACCCCTCGCGCAGGATCGAGGCGTGCTGCGCGTCGAGGTACCCGGCGGCCTCGAGCGCCGCGAGCGCGGTCTCGGTGTCCTGCGTCCGGATGCGTGGGTCGCGTCCGAACTTCATCTGCAGCCACTGCGTCGCGAACTCGACGTCGACGAGGCCCCCGTACCCGAGCTTCAGATCGAAGCGCGTCGGCCCCTCCTTCGCGAGCTCGCGCTCCATGCGCATCCGCAGGTGGTGCATCCGCGACGGATCGGGCGCGCCGTGCTCGTAGGCGACCTTCGTCGCGATCTCGAGGACACGCGCACCGAGCTCCCGATCGCCCGCGCACGGGCGCGCCTTCACGAGCGCCTGACGCTCCCAGTCGTGCGCTTCCTTCGTTCCGAGCGGCTCTCCTTCGACCGACGTCCCGTGGTAGCGCGCGAACGCATCGAGGCTCACGACGAGCAGGCCGTGACTGCCGGACGGACGGAGCCGCGTGTCGAGCTCGTAGCCGGGACCTTCCCCGTGCGGCGTGCTCACGAGACGCAACACGCGCTGCGCGGCGCGGACGTAGCGCTCGGCGGCGGTCTCGTCGTCGGCCGGCGCTTCGTAGACGAAGAAGATGTCGAGGTCGGAGCCGTAGCCGATCTCGCGGCCCCCGAGCTTGCCCATCCCGACGACGGCGAGGCCGCCTTCGAGCTTCCGTTCCTCGAGCGCACGGCGTGTCGCGGCCTCGAGCGTCCCGTCGGCGACGGCGGAGAGGACGAGCGTGACCGCGCGCGTCGAGAGCTCACCGGAGAGCTCGGCGAGGCCGACCTCCATCAGGACGCGCGCCTTCGCACGACGGAGCGCGCCGACGAAGGCGTCCTCCGGATCGACGTCGGGGCTCTCGGCGACGGCACGCTCGGCGGCGTCGAGCTCCTCGCGGACGCGGGCGGCGGCGCTCTCGGGGGTCGGCGTCCCGCGCGCGAAGAGGACCGTGTCGACGAGCTCGGGACGCGAGACGAGCGACTCGCCGAGGAACGTGCTCGCGCCGAAGAGGCCGACGACCTTGCGGAGGACCTGCCGGTCCGCCGCCATCGCGCGGGTGTAGACGCTCGGCGCGGCGAACCGCGCGAAGAACGAGACGAGGAAGCGCGCGGCCTGCTCCGGGTCTGCGGCATCGGCGAGCGCGGCGAGGAGATCGGGGGCGAGGTCCGGGTGCCGGTCGCGCGTCGAGGCGCCGAGCGGGAAGTCCGGTCGCCGCGTGAGCTGCACGAGGTGGCGCGCGAGGTCCGGCGAAGCGCTCGTCGAGAAGTCGAGGCCAAAGGTCCCCTCCGCGAGCGCGGTGAGGACGAGCGCTTCCTCCCCGGAGTCGAGCGCGGTGAAGAGCGGCTCGAGCGCGGCCGAGCGCGTGACGCCGGGCGAGAGCTCGACCTCGCGCGTGAGCGACGCGAAGCGGGCCGCGACCTTGCGGCGGATCTTCTCGAG
This sequence comes from Polyangiaceae bacterium, assembly GCA_039809485.1. Classification (GTDB taxonomy): domain Bacteria; phylum Myxococcota_A; class Polyangia; order Polyangiales; family Polyangiaceae; genus Labilithrix. Next base: position 15,847 of record JBDHVE010000170.1, read on the forward strand.
GTCCTTCTCGAGCTCGTGGCCGGACGCATGCCCGAGCGAGCGCGCGATCGTCTCGAGGCGCGGCCCGGTGGGAAGGGTGTGGGTCTGCAGGCCGGTCGCGAGCTGGATCCGGTGCTCGACCCTCCGGAGCGCGAGATACGCGCTCTCGAGATCCCGCGCTTCGCGGTCGGTCACGAGACCCCGCGTCCAGAGACGGCGGAGCGCTTCGAGCGTGTTCGGATGACGGATGCGCGGCTCCTTCCCTCCCCAGATGAGCTGGAGGGCCTGGACGAAGAACTCCGCCTCACGGATGCCGCCCGTGCCGTGCTTGAGATCGCGATCGGGGTCGCTCGAGATCTCGACGCGCGCACGCTGGACGAGCGCCGTCATCTCCTGCGCGATGCGGGGATCGACGACTTTCCGCCAGACGAACGGCGAGAGCGCGTCGAGGATGCGGTTGCCGAGCTCGAGATCGCCACCCACAGGGCGGGCCCGAACGAGCGCGGCGCGCTCCCACGGCCGCCCCCACGTCTCGTAGTAGCGCTCGGCGGCGGCGAGCGCGTTGACGAGCGGGCCGCGCGACCCTTCGGGGCGGAGGCGGAGATCGACGCGCCAGCAGATGCCGTCGTCGGTCGGCTCCTCGAGCGTCGCCGTGAAGCGCTGCGTGATGCGCGTGAAGTGCTCGTGGAGCGACTGCTCCACCGGCGCGCCGTCCTTGCGGACCTCGCCGTCGTCGGTCTCGTAGAACGGGAGCAGATCGATGTCGCTGCCCACGTTGAGCTCGCGGCCGCCGAGCTTTCCCATCCCGAGCACGACGAACCCGCAGCGTGCTCCGGGGACCGGCCCTGCCATCGAGCACGGCGTGCCGAAGCGCTGCTCGGCCCAGCGCTCCGCCTCCGCGAGCGCGACCTCGATGCAGACCTGCGCGAGGTCCGAGACCTCGCGCGAGGTGGTGTCGAGATCGGCGCCCTCGCTGACGAGCAGCTCGCGTGCGCCGATCCGCAACCGCTCGCGCTGCGCGAAGCGGCGGAGCGCACGCCGAACGGCGGCGAGGTCCTCGACGTCGGTGATCTCCGCCATCAGGAGGCGGCGGTACGTCCGGAGGTCGCGCGCGATCCGGAGGCGGCCGCGCCCGATCGCGATGACGTCGTCGGGCCGCGTCATGATCTGCGCCTCGAGCGCGGGGTACGCTGCCGCCAGGAGCGCCGCGAGCTGGACCGTCGCCTCGTCCGGAGCGAGCCCCTTCGTGCGCGCGGCCTCGGCGTACGCCTGCGAGAGCGCCCCGCCGTTGTCTTCGGTGAGCGTCGGGAGGAGCTTCTTCACGGTTCCTCGGGGACCAGCGGTGCGCGCGCGTCCTCGACGACGTCCCCCGTGTCGGCGTCGACCTTCCAGGTGAAGAAGAAGACCTGACCCGAGGCTCTGCCGCGCTTCATCACGTCCACCACGTAGACCAGACGATACGTCCGGTACGCGCCCATCGCACCGTCCGTGACGAGGATGTCGGGCCGGACGCTCCGGACGTCCTCCGCCGCGACCATCCCGAGCTCGACCCTACCGGCAATGCGCGGTGGCGCGTCGGGCTCGTCGCGGACGACGAGGGCGAAGACGCGACGACCGAGGAGCTTCGCGACGACGCGCGGGTCGCCTTCGCGGAGGTCGGGGTCGAGCCCGATCGCGAGCTGCGGGTGGACCGTCGAGTCGTTCACGAACGCCGCGACCTCGCCCGTCGCGTCGATCGTCATCGCGACGCGGATCTGCGACGCGAGCTGCGGAAACGAGAGGAAGCCGCGCATCGGGCTCGTGCCCGTCACGGCGACCGCGGCGTGACCGGACGGGAGGACGAGTGTTTCTCGTGGAGACGCAGCCTCGGCCGTGAGGCGGACGAGATCGCCGGGCGGGATGCCGAGGAGATCCGCGTTCCTCTCGACGAAACGGAGCGCGGCCGCCTCGGCCTGCTCGGACGGGAGCGCGGTCCCGGCGCCGCTCGAGGAATCCTCGCGCCGGGCGCGCCGGACGATCCCGGTCAGGGCGTCGACCTGATCGGCGCTCTCGAGCACCCATCGCCCGGGGTTCCGCTTCTGCAGGACCGCGAAGCGCGCGCGCTGCTCTCCGGTCGTGATCCGGCGGACGATCTGCACGTGCGGGATGCGATGCGCCTCGGGTGGGCGCGGAGCCGGCGGTCGTTCGGACCGGCACGCGGAGAGCGAGACCGTCAGCGCGAGAAGCACGCCGAGGCGCGCATTCACACGCTGGGGCCCCACAGCCGGAACATCATGACCACCGTCCAGTCGAAGAGGACGTGCGAGAAGATACTCGGCAGGAGGCGCTCGTAGCGACGTGCCATGCCTCCCCAGAGGAGCCCCGCGCCGAGCGCGGCGAGCGGCATGAACGGGTTCGCGCCCGCGACGGGATCGCGGAGCCCCCACACCGCCGGGAGATGCGCGACGGCGTAGAGCACGGCCGCCCAGACCCACGCGCGACGGGTGCCGATCACTTCCTCGAGCAACGAGGTGACGAGACCGCGCCAGACGATCTCCTCCGCGATCGCCATCACGATGATGACGCCGACGACGAACGCCACGTTCTTCCGCAGCGTCGTCGGATCCCCGAGCTGGAGATAGATCCGCGCGAGCCAGCTCTCCCGCGGGCTGCCGACCGGTGCGATGAGCCGTGACGCCCCGTAGGCGAGCCCGAAGAGGACGCCCGCCGCCGCGAAGCCGCGCGTGAAGTCGCCGGACCGGACCGTGATCCAGCTCTTGAGGACCCCGTCCTTCCACGCGCGATGGATCCCGTACGCCGCGAAGATCAGCGTGGGCGCCGCCATGACGAGCACGAACTGGAACCGACCAGCGCGCTCGACCTGGAAGGCGAAGTGCGAGGCGATCGCGATCGTGACGACGATGGCGCCGAGGAAGCCGTACTGCACGGGAGGGCTTCTAACAGAGGGCGGCTGCGGGGTGGAGCCCAAAGGCAGCGGACAGGGGAGCGTCGCCGGACGAGCGGAGAGAACAGGAAACAGGAAACAGGAAACGGGCAACAGGGAATGGCGGTCGCGGTCATTGCCGGTTGCCGGTTGCCCGTTCCCGGTTTCCTGTTCTCTCTTCAGAGTGGCGTACCGTCCGGGATCGGCGCATCGAGATCCGCGGCGGGGCTGACCGGTGCGCGACGGCCGAGCCGCTCCACGACCCGAGCCTTCAGCGCGAGGAGCTTCTCGCGGTGCGCCCACGTGAGGAGCCCGAGGAGGCCGAGCCAGCCGACGTGGAGGATCGCGACGAGCGAGCTCGTGACGTAGACGACACGCGGGACGAGCGGCCGCTCGTGCGTGGCGAGCTGGAGCGACGTGTGGACGTAGCGCTCGGAGGTCGGCATCGAGATCGACACCGGCGTCACGCCGGTGCTCGACTCGAGCGCAGCATCCCGCGTCGGCGTGAGGCTCACCTCGGCGGACGGCACCTCGGGTGAGCGGGCGACCATGTCGGTCGTGCCCTCGAGGCCCGTCTCGGTGGAGAGGACGGCGCGGCCGGTCATCATCGCGACGACGAGCGCCGCGCCGCCGGCCGCGAAGATCCACACGCCGCGGGTGAACCGCGACGCGACGAACACGCTGCCCGCGACGAAGAGCGCGCCCGCGCCGAAGACGAACGCGTCGTGCGACACGAACCAGAGGCCGACCGTCGCGAGGCTGCCGAGGAGGCGCGTCCGCCGCGTCCGGAACCCGAAGCAGGCGAGGCCGATCCCGAGGACGGCGGCGACGAGATCGGTCCGACCGAGGCCGAGGAGCACGTGGTCGCCGCCGAGGACGGCGAGCGGGACGACGTCGCCGGGCAGGCCGATCGTGATGTCGGTCTTGCTCGTCGTGATCGGGTACGCGCTCGTCGGGATCGCGAGCGCGCCGGCGAGCGGCGTCATCCGCGCGGAGCCGAGCGACTGGACCCGGAGCTGGTGCGAGCCGGGCCGGACCGGGACGAGCACTTCGCGCGCGCCCGCCTCGGCGTGGAGGATCCGCTGCGCGACGGCGTCGGTCGACAAGTAGACCGCCTTGCCCGCCGGCGTGAACGGCAGCGTCTCGAGCCCGTGGTTGTCGAGCGTGAGCGCCTCGTCGCTCACGACCTCGCCGCGCCCCGTGATCGCGACGAAGCGCCGGTTCGTACGCGCGACCGCAGCGAGGACGTCGCCGCGGACGAGCGATCGCGCCTCGATCGCGACGTGCTGCCCTCGCTGGACGAGGTACGCACGCGCGCTCGGGAGCGTGGGGGTGAGGTTCGACTGCGCGACGTCGACCAGCTTCGCCTCGCCGCCCACCGTCACGCGGTGCTCGGGGTCCGACTCGACGAGCCACCATTCGTAGGCGGAGCGCTCGTCGGGCGAGACTTCGAGCTGCGCCGCGTCCTTCACCTTCCCGAGCGCACCCGTGATCGAGAGCTCGGCCTCGTGGCCGGCGACGTCGATCTCGAGCTCCTCGCCCGAGGCGGACACGCGGAACGCGGGCGCGCCGTCGACGGACTGCACCTTCTCACCGAGCCGGAGCGGCACCTTCAGCATGCCGATGTCCTCCGCCTGCTGCACGACGAGGCGATAGGTGAAGGTCGGCTCCTGCGCGAAGCGGAGCGACCGCGACACGCGGAAGACCGGACGCGGCTTGTTCGTGACGGCCTTTGCCGCCTGCCCTTCGATCATCGGGTCGAAGTGGAGGACGGTGGAGGAGAGGCCGCTCAAGTGCTCGCCTTCGACGAGGCGTCCTTTCGAGAGGCTCGCGTCGAGCGTGAGGAGCGGCCCCGGCACGCTGAGCATCCAGTCGCGACC
>JBDHVE010000171.1:0-20109 GCA_039809485.1 Polyangiaceae bacterium
ATTGTGGAACTTTGCTATGTGCGCGAAACTCCTACCTGTGGGTGGGACTTTCAAATCCTCTCGCCCCGACTGACACGTGAAGCGTCGACGGAAGAAAGGCCCGCTCTCGCGGGCCTTTTTTCGTTCCGTCTTTCGGCGGGCGGTGCCCCGGTCAGCGGACCGTGGCCACCTGGTAGAACGAGCGTCCGAACTCCTTTTCGAGGAGGGCGACGAGCTCGGGGGCGAACGCGACGCGCGCGTCGGTCGGCACCGCCGGCGTCGTGACCTTCAGCGCGAAGCGATAGGCGGCGCCGCCCGGGAGCTCCTCCGCGGCGCGGCCGATCGGCTCCACGTACTTCGCCATCCGCTTCGACGGATCGAACGTCCGACTGCACTCCTCGCACTCGGTGAAGATGCCGGACGAGCTCTCGAATGCGGGGACGACCTCGTCGGGGTCCCACTCGAACGAGAGGTCCTCCTTGCAGTTGCAGGTGCAGTCGACGATCGGGATGTTCTTCGCGTCCGGCACGACGAAGTCGGACGCGCGATGGATCTCGAGCGCGAAGTCGACGCCGCCTTCTGGCGCGATCGAGAGCGGAAACTTCACCGGGCTCGCGCCGCCCGCGCGGACGGGCCACACGATCCGCAGCTCTTCACGGCGCTCGTCGTCGAGCCACTCCTTGTCGGGCTCGGCGGGCAGCGCCTCGGTGCTCGCGCGGATCTTGGCGGCTTCGTCGTCGTCGAACGTGTTCTCCACGGTGCGAACCGTGTACGCGCCCGTCGTCTTCGCGCGCTCGTCGCGCGGTCCGCGGAGGTCGAGCTGCGCGAGCTCGGGCGCGCCGGGGGCGAGCACCCACTTCTCTTCGCGGAGCTTCTGCACGAGCTTCGCGACGGCCACGGAGCTCGGCGAAAACACGTTCCCCCTCGCGATCAACCAGCGTTCGTAGATGCTCATGACCCGAGCACTATCGCACGAGAAAGGTGGCCGGAGCGCGGTCCGAATTGCGCGACAAGTCGCGGGATGCAGGGGGCTCCGCGTGAACCTAGGCTCCTGCCCGTGGACAGCATCACGGCCCCGAGCGAGAAGAGCCCTGGCATGCGAACCGTCACCGCGGCGAGGTGGGAGGCGATCGCGCGGCGCGACCGGCGCGCCGACGGTCGCTTCGTCTACGCGGTGAAGACGACGGGCGTGTTCTGCCGGCCCTCGTGCGGCTCGCGCCTGCCGCGGCGCGAGAACGTCGAGACGTTCGCGACCCCGGCGGCGGCGGAGCGCGCCGGGTATCGCGCGTGCCTCCGCTGTCGACCCGCGGACGACGCGTGCACGTCGCCGCGCCTCGCCCGCGCGTGCCGGATGCTCGCTTCCGACGAGCCCTCGGTGCGCTGCCGCGACGTGGCCGCGGCGCTGTCGATGACGCCCGCCTCGCTCTCGCGCCTCTTCCGCGAAGAGCTCGGGGTCTCTCCGCGCGCGTACCGTCTCCGCGTCCTCGCCGAGCGTGCGAAGGGGGGGCTCGCGAAGAGCGCCTCCGTGACCGACGCGCTCTACACCTCTGGCTATTCGTCGCCGAGCAGGTTCTATGCATCTGCGTCGACGGAGCTCGGGATGCCGCCTGCGCGTGCGCGCGCGGGAGGGACGGGCGAGCGGATCTCGTTCGTCGTCCGCGCGTGCTCGCTCGGGCGCGTGCTCGTCGCGTGGACGGCGAAGGGCGTCTGCGACGTCGCGCTCGGTGACGACGACGAAGCGCTCGTCGCGGGCATGCGCGCTCGCTTTCCGCGTGCGTCGATCGGGAAGGCGAGCGCGCCGCCGTGGCTCCGCGACGTCCTCCGGATCGTCGACGGGGAGCAGACGACGCGCGACGTCCCGCTCGATCTCCGCGGGACCGCTTTCCAGGAGCGCGTCTGGCGTGCGCTGCGCACGATCGCGCACGGAGAGACGCGCACCTACGAGGAGCTCGCCCGCGAGCTGGGCGTCCCGCGCGCGGCGCGCGCCGTCGCGCGCGCGTGCGCGACGAACGCCGTCGCGATCCTCGTCCCGTGCCATCGCGTCGTGCGCAAGGGCGGGGCGATCTCCGGCTACCGGTGGGGCGTCGACCGCAAGCGCGTCCTGCTCGAACGCGAGTCGCTTGCCGCAGCGAAACGCGATCGCGTCGATGGTCGTTCCCGCGCGTGATAGCCAACGAGGGATGCACCAGATCCCGCCCATCGGTCCCGACGATCACGTGCGTGGCCCCGCGGATGCGCCGGTCACCATCGTGCAGTACGGCGACTACGCATGCCCGTACACGCGGGCCTCGACGCCGGTGATCGAGGCGCTCCTCGCCGAGGACCCGGCCGGCCTCCGGTTCGTGTTCCGCCACTTCCCGCTCCACCACCTCCATCCCGACGCCGAGGCGCTCGCGATCCTCGCCGAGGCGGCGCACGCGCAGGGGAGGTTCTGGGAGGCGCACGCGATGATCATGGAGCGGACCGCGCCCGATCCCGACGAGGTGCTCGCCGCGCTCCCGGACATCGGCGTCGACCGCGACCAGGCGGAGGCGCTGCTCACGGAGGGAAAGCTCGAGGACCGCGTCGAGCGGGACCGGCAGGGTGGCGCGTCGGCGGGCGTGCACAGCACGCCGACCTTCTTCTTCAACGGCAAGCTCCACGACGGGAAGTCCGACCCCGGCACCATCCGCGCGAAGCTCGCCGAAGCGCGGGGCGGCGCCGGACACTAGCTCGAGCACACGAGGCACGCCGCGTGCGTCTCGGGGACGCGTGAGGTCCGCCGTCGTCGTCGCTCCGCTCGCGCTCGCTGCTGCTGCCACCCTCGCATTCGCATTCGTCGTCGAGCCCCGCTGGCTCGACACGAAGCGGACGCGTCTCCGCTGGCGCGGTCCGAGGATGCGCGTCGTCCTCCTCACCGATCTCCATGCCACCGAGACCGATCGCGGTCGCGTCGCGTCGCTCGTCCGTCGTGCCAACCGCCTGCGGCCCGACGTGATCCTGCTCGGTGGCGACTTCGTGGACGGCGTCCAGGCCGAGCCGGGACAGCTCCACGCGCTCGCCCCTCTCGCACCTGCGCGCGCGCCACGGCGTGTTCGCCGTCCTCGGCAACCACGACATGGACGCGGCGGCGCCGGAAGCTCCGCCGCACGAGCAGGCGATCCGCGAAGCGCTCGCGCGCGCGCGGATCCCGATCCTCGACAACACGCACGTCGTGCTCCCGGGCGGCGTCGTGCTCGTCGGGATGGCGAGCTATCGCGCGAGGGCGAGCGACCCCGAGGCGGCGTTCGGCGGCGTGCCACCGGACGCGCCGACGCTCGTGCTGGTCCACAACCCCATGTCGCTCGAGCTGCCGGGCGTGAAGCCGTACGACGTCGCCGTCGCCGGTCACACGCACGGCGGGCAGGCGTGCCTGCCTTTCACCGGTGTGTGCCCGTTCGCGGAGGAGGACATGCGCCGCTACCGCGCGGGGCTCTACGAAGGCGACGATGCGCCGCCGGGAGGCGACGCGCTCTACGTGAGCCGCGGCCTCGGCACGAGCCAGGTCGCGGCGCGGATAGGCGCGAGGCCGGAGATCGTCGTCCTCGAGCTCGAGCCCGCTGGCGAGCGCGCTCAGCCGGCGTAGGCGCTGCGGAGCATGAGGAAGACGACGACGCCGGTTACCGAGACGTAGAGCCAGATCGGGAAGAGGACCTTCGTGATCTTCTTGTGCGTCGCGAAGTTCTTCCGGAACGCGAAGTAGAACGCGGCGAGGCACATCGGCACGACCGGGATCGAGAGGATCACGTGGCTCGCGAGCACGAGGAGGTAGGCGACGCGCATCCCGCCCGTGCCGGGGTACTTCGTGTCGCCGTGGACGTAGTGGTAGGCGAGGTAGCCGACGAGGAAGAACGTGCTCGAAGCGAATGCCGAGAGCATGAACGCCTGGTGGCGCGCGACGTTCTTCTTCTTGATCGCGAGGACGCCGAGGACGAGGAGCACGGCGGCGCCCGCGTTGAAGCACGCGTTGATCGCCGGCATGAACGACAGCGCCGCCGGATCCGCGTGCGTGCCCTGCCGGAGGAGGAGGAGATAGGCGAGGACCGCGAGCGCGAGGATCGAGACGACCGCGTTCACGATCCAGAACGGGCGATCGGTGCTCGCGGGCTCGAGGCGCGACGTCATCGCGCCGACTCATAGGGGAAGGCGCACGCGGCGCCAACCCTTTGCGTCCCCGACGTTCAGCTCACGCGGCCGTAACGCGCCTGCAGGTCGGGCAGGGCCGCGGCGATCGAGTCGCGGCAGCGCTCGCGGAGCGTCGCCACGTCGGCTTCCGTCATCCCCGCCGAGGAGACGGGCTCGAGGATCTTCGCGCAGGCGTGCGCCTTCGCGAACCACTTCGAGTTCTTCGGACGCATCGCGTAGGTGCCCGCGAGCGCGACCGGCAGGACCGGCACGCCTGCCCGGATCGCGAGCTTGAAGGCGCCGTCCTTGAACGGGAGGAGCGAGCCGTCCTTCGACCGCGTGCCCTCGGGGAACATCATCACCGGGATGCCGGCCGCGAGGGCGCGCTCGCACTCGTTCATCGTGATCCGGACGCTGTCGCCGTCGCCGCGGCGGAGGGGGATGTCACCGCCCATGCGCATCGCCCAGCCGGTGAGCGGCGGCCTGAACAGCTCCTCCTTCGCGACCCACCGCATGTCCCAGGGCAGCCACGAGAGGAGGAACGGATCGGCCGTCGACTCGTGGTTCGCGATGACGACGTACGGCTTGTGCCCGATGTCCGGCGGCGGCGTTCCCTCGATCGAGAACTTCCAGAGCGGCGTGAGCCGCGTGGCGGTCCGCCCGAGACGGCGCATCCAGCGGCCGGGGATCCGCTGGGTGGGGTCCCCTTTGTGACGCGCCGAGGAGGCGGCCATGATGGGGAGGAAGCTCGCGACGCAGACCCCGAACTCGAGGTACGTGTAGAGGCCCGTGGCGATGTGCGGAGTGTTCGATGCAACGGCGAGACGCATGCGGACGCTCGGGGTATAGCGCGCTCTGGCGATTGCGCTTGTCATGAGCTTGTCAGGGGTTCCGACGCGGGGCGTCAGCACGGCCGCGGCGGCGCGCGCGAAGGTGGCCTAAGATGGCGCCATCATGGTCGACCCCGACGCGCTCCTCGGTCTCGTCGCTGCTGGTGTCGCCGCCGTCGCGGGGCTCCGGACACTCCGTCAGGTGAACCAGTGGGAGACCGCGCTGAAGTTCACCCTCGGCAAGTACAGCGGGAAGGTCACGCCAGGGCTCTCGTTCGTCATCCCCGGCATCCAGCGGCTCGTCCGCGTGGACAACCGCGTCCGCAACCGCGACCTCCGCCAGCAGGCGGTCATCACCGCCGACAACGTGACGGCGTGGATCGACGCCGTCGTCTACTTCAAGGTCGTCGACGCCGAGAAGGCGACGCTCAACGTCGAGGACTACGAGCACGCCATCCGCGATCGGGCGACGGTCGTCCTCCGTGACGTGGTCGGCGAGACGAAGCTCGACGATCTGCTCGCCCATCGCGAGGAGGTCGCGGCGAAGGTGCGCGGCGCGGTCGAGCAGTTCGTCGCGCAGTGGGGGCTCCACGTCGAGCTCATCGCGCTCCAGGACATCCAGCTCCCGCAGCAGATGCAGGAAGTGATCGCGAGGAAGGCGATCGCCGAGCGCGACCGGCAGTACGTCGTGATCAAGAGCCAGGCCGACCTCGAGAGCGCGAAGAACTTCGCCGAGGCGGCGCGCATCCTCCAGTCGTCGCCGGGTGCGATGGAGCTGAGGCGCCTCGAAGCGCTCCAGAACCTCTCCGGCGGCACGAGCAAGGTGATCTTCGATCTCGCGAAGCCGTACGAGGGCGAGACGCACGCCGCGGCGATGGCGGCCGCGATGGGGACGGAAGTGCGGATCGCCGACGAGGCGCCGAAACGGGTCGCGACCGGCGCTCCGGGCGCGCCGGTCGTCGAAGAGCGCGCCGAGCCGGCCGAGGCGCCGGTCAAGCCGGGGCGGCGCGCGTGACCGACGAGGCGGGGCTCCGCCGCCTCGCGCTCGACGTGCTCGGGCCGCTCGGCGACGCGCTCGCGCGCGAAGCGCTCGAGCACGGCGCGCTCGTCGTGGAGCCCGCCGAGGTGTCGTGGGAAGGTACGGCGGGGCACGTGCGTGGCGTGCGCGCGACGCTCCGTCTCGAAGCGGGGCTCTGCGCGCGCGTGCTCGCGTCGCCGGCGACGGTGGATGCGCTCGTCGCCGCCGTCGCGATCGCGGTCGCGTCGCCGGGCAGGGCGCTCGCGGATCTCTCGTTCTCACCGGGCGACGTCCCGCGCCGCGAGCGCACGCCCTACCGCTGATCAGAAGTACGACTCGACCCAGGTCGCCGTCGCGTCGAGCGCGACGTAGCTGAAACCGTTCACGCCGCCGCGGCAATCGTTGTACATGCGCGCGAAGACGCCGAGCACCGTGCCGTCCTGCGCGATCGCCGGACCGCCGGAGTCGGCGTGACACGGGCTCGACGACCCGCTGCCGTAGAACCACGTGCCCGCGATGTCACCCACCACCGCGCGCGCTTCGCGCTTCGTGCGGTACGAGCCTTCGCCCGCGTACGCTTCCCCGAAACCGACGATCGCGAACGGCTCGGCGGCGCGAGGCATCCGATGCGCGAGCGGCATCGGCGCGACGCCAGCGACGGGACGCGAGAGGTGGACGACCGCGATGTCGAGGTTTCGTTCGAGCCCCACCGGCGCCGTCGGCCCGCTCCCCGGATCGGCGAAGCCGTTGTTCCAGCGCCACCAGTCGGACGTGTACCACTGGGATCCGAACCACGCGCCGATGACCGCGTTCCGCGTGTGCACGCAGTTGCGCCGCGGTGAGGAGGATCTGCGGCGCGACGAGCGTCGCGGTGCACCAGTAGTTGCTGTTCACGACGAGCTGAGTGACGGCAGGGTAGGCCTGCGTCGGCACCGCGTTCGTGATCGCGGAGTCGTTCGTCGCGGCGGGCTCGTCCTGCGCCGAAGCGCACCCGGCGAGCATCGCGCCACAGGCGAGGGCGAGGAGGCGACGCATCCGTTCGCGCTTGGACATGGGCCGCGCACTAGCACCCACGTCTGCCCACGCAAGCCGTCGCGTTTTCCCAGGCAAATCCCATGTGTGCTAGTCGTCCACTCCATGAAGGTGACCGTCCTCGGAGCCGGGTACATGGGCAGCGCGATGGCCGAGGTCGCGGCGATGCAGGGCCACGACGTCCGCCTCTGGGGGACGTGGCTCGACGACGCGTTGATCGAAACGGTCGAAGCGCGCCGCGATCACCCCCGCCTCAAGAAGACGCTCTCCGAGCGCGTGAGGCCGTTCCGAGCGCCGGCCCTCGCCGAGGCGCTCTCCGGCGCCGAGCTGGTCGTCCACGCGGTGAGCTCCGACGGCGCGGTGCCCGTGATGGAGAAGGCCGCGGCGCACCTGCCCGACGTGCCGGTGCTCTCCGTCACGAAGGGCTTCCTCCCGAGCCGCGCCGGGAAGACGGAACGGATCGACATCGTCTCGTCCGAGACCGCGGGACGACTGCTCCGCTTCGTCCACGCCGGCGGACCGGCGAAGGCGATCGAGATCGCGCGGAGCGTCCTCACGTGGATGGAGTACGCGAGCGCGAGGATCGAGGACGCACGCTTCTGCGCTGCCGCGATGGGCGCTCCGCACATGCGCATCTCGGTCTCGGACGACATCGCCGGCGCGGAGATCTGCTCCGCGATGAAGAACGCGTATGCGACCGGGCTCGGCCTCTGGGACGGTCACGTCGGGCCCGACTGCCACAACGCACGCGCGGCGTGCTTCACGCAGGCGCTCGTCGAGATGGCGCGGCTCGTGGAGGCGGGCGGCGGTCGTGCCGCGAGCGTGTGGGGCGCGCCTGGCGCCGGCGATCTCCACGTCACCGCCGCGGCGGGACGCAATCGCGCGTTCGGCGAGCGCGTCGGGAAGGGCAAGCCCGCGAAGCAGGTCGCCGCCGAGATGCTCGCGACCGGCGAGCTCACGGAGGGCTATCCGGCGATCGCGACGGCGTTCCGTTGGGCGAAGGAGCGCGGCGTGACGGACCTTCCGTTCCTCGCCGCGCTCCACGCGATCGTGTGGGAAGGCGCGGAGGTCGGTCCGACGCTCGCTTCGCTCCGCCTCTCGACGGGGTAAGCGTCGCTCAGAAGCCCTGCTGCTGGTCGAGCTTGCAGGACGACTTCACGCACGCGTCGATCTGCGCGCAGGTCGGGTCCGCGTTGCAGGCCGACTGCCACTGCTGCTCGCACGTGTTCGCGAGGCATTGCTCGCACGCGGCCGAGGGCTGTCCGTTACGGCAGAAGCTGCCTCCGCATGCCGAGGCGCAGGAGCCCCCGCACGCGCACTGCTCGAAGGCCTGATCGGCGGCGGCGGTCGCCTGCTGGTTGCCGCCTTCGCAGCACATGATGCACGAGTCGGGGTCCTGCTCCTGCGCGCACTGCGCGTTCGGCGGCGGCGTCGAAGGAGTGGGCTCCGTCGGGGGCGGCGTCGGCTCGCTCGGATCGGGCTCCGGCGTCGTCTTCGGCGACGACTTCTTCGGCGTCTCGTCCTCGTCCTCCTCGTCCTCGTCGTCCGAGGTCGAGCCCTTCTTCGTCTTCGTCTTGGAGGACGAGTCGCCGCTCGTGACCTGTGGCTGCGCGGTGCACGCGGCGGCGGAGATGCCGAAGAGGACGGCGAGGAGGAGGGCGGCGGAGCGGGTGACGGCGCGCATGACTCCTCCTTCTGCATCGATGCTGCCAACCTCGTCCGGGTGGGCGGATCACCCCCCGGTCCGTCACCCGCAGGCGACAAAGGCGGCGTTCTGCCGCGAGTGGGCGGAAAGTTACGTCGAATCCGCTGCTTCGCGGACCATGATCCGGGTCCGTCCGGGCCCGGGAAGAGGGGTCTCGATCCCCCTGACGTGCTTGCGACCAAGCGGCCGTGTTCGCTAGAGAAACCGAATGCGTTCCGCCACCGTGCTCGTCTCGCTCGTCGTCCTCTCGCTCGGCATCGGCTGCAAGAAGGACGGTGGCGGCAGTGCGCAGGGCATCGGCGGCGCCGTCGCGATCACGGCAGGGGAGGACGGCTTCAAGCCGAGCTCGGTGACGTTCCCGAAGGGCAGCGCCGGGAAGCTGGTCTTCACGCGCACGACCGACGAGACGTGCGCGACCGAGGTCGTCTTCCCGGAGCTGAACATCAAGAAGGAGCTGCCGAAGAACACGCCGGTCGCGATCGACGTCCCCACCGACAAGGAGCAGAAGCTCACGTTCCAGTGCGGGATGGGGATGTACAAGAGCTCGGTCGTGATCTCTGCGAAGTGAGCGATCGGCTCAGTCGCCCGGATTGAACACGATCGGGTAGACGACCGTGACGATCCCGCCCTCCGGCTTCGGGAACGTCAGCGTCGCGAATCGGGCGACGACGCACGCGACGACGTCCGCGTCCGGGAAGGCGGGGCCGCTCTCGAAGGGCTCTGCGGACGCGACGTGGCCCTCGAGGTCGATCACGAACTTCGTCGAGATCCTTCCCGTGAGGTTCGGGTTCCGGCCGAGGCCGGCCTCGTAGCAGCGCTTCATCGCGGCGAAGTCGGCGCGGACGACCTTCTGGATCTCCTCGGGCGGGATGCGGCCGTTCTTCCCTGACACGTCGGCGGAACGTGCCGGGACCCCGGGCGCGTTGCCGAGGCCGATTCCCCCTCCACCGGTGTCCTCCGGAGTCGCCGGTTGCTTCGGCGCGGGCGCGCTCGTGCCTCCGCACGCCGTCGCGAGCGCTGCGACGACGATCATCGTGGAGAGCCTCGTCATGTCGTTCCTCCCAGTACGCTGCGCACGCTCTCGTCGACGATCGCGAGGAGCGTGTCGAGATCGACGTCCCGGATCGTGAGCGGCGGGCACACGTAGACCGTGTCGCCGAGGGGCCGGAGGTATGCGCCGCGCTTCTTCGCCTCCGCATAGACCTTCCAGCCGAGGTCGCCGAGGTAGCCCATGTCGAGGTGGACGCCGCCGCGCAGATCGAGCGCGCCGATCATCCCGAAGCTCCGGACGCGCGCGACGCCGGGCAGCGCCGCGAGCCGGTCGAACGTCGCCGCGATCCGTGGCGCCTTCGCGCGCGCCTGGCCGACGACGTCCTCGTCGCGATACACCGCGAGCACTTCGCGTGCGACCGCGGCGCCGAGCGGGTTCCCGCAGAACGTGTGGCCGTACCAGAGCGTCTTGTCCTTGCCGCCGCGGAATGCGTCGTAGACGCGGTCGGTCACGAGCGTCGCGCCCATCGGCAGGACCGATGCGAAGGCCTTCCCGGTCGCCATCATGTCGGGTGAGATCGCCGCGTGCTCGGCGGCCCACATCGCGCCGGTGCGTCCGTAGCCGGTGAACACCTCGTCCGTCACGAGGAGGACGTCGTGCTCGCGGGTCACGTCGCGGAGCGCGCGGAGGTACTCGGGCGAGTACATCCGCATCCCGCTCGCGCCCTGCACGAGCGGCTCGACGAAGACGGCCGCGATCGTGTCGTGCTCGCGGCGGACGAGCTCGACGAGCGCTTCGAACGCGGCGGCATAGGCGTCCGCCGCCGGGAACGGCGCGTGGACGCAGTCGAACAGCACGCCGGCGAACGGCTTCTTGAACACGTCGACGCCGCCGAGGCTCGTCGCGCCGATCGTCTCGCCGTGGAACGCGCCGTCGAGCGCGAGGAAGCGCTTCTTCCGCGGGCGTCCTTCGTTCTCCCAGAGCTGCACCGCGATCTTGATCGCGACCTCGATCGAGGTCGAGCCGTTGTCGGTGAAGAACACGCGCGAGAGGCCAGGCGGCGCGATCGCGGCGAGCTCGGCGGCGAGGGCCGCCGCCGGCTCGTGCGTCGTCCCCGCGAAGGCCACGTGGGCCAGCTTCTCGGCCTGCTCCGCGAGGGCGCGGAGGATCCGCGGGTGACCGTGCCCGAGCGTCGCCGTCCACCACGACGCGTTGCCGTCGATGTAGCGGCGGCCGTCGACGTCCTCGAGCCACGCGCCCGACGCGCGCGCGACGACGATGGGATCCGCGCCCACGCCGTCGTCGACGGACGTGTACGGATGCCAGACGTGCGCGCGGTCGAGCGCGAGGATCGCTTCGCGGGACAGGCTCGTCGTCGTCACTTCTTCGCAGCGCCGGCGTCCGCCTTCGCGGCGCCACCGGCGGGCTTCGTCGCGGGCGCGGGCGCCCCGGCGTCGGCCGAGTGACCGGCGTGGGCGGCGGCGGTGTCGGTCGGCGCGTCGTGATCGATCTTGATCGTCCGCGTCGTCGAGTTCCACGGCCCCTCGATGACCTTCATCGAGCCGTCCATCAGCTCCGTCTTGATCGTGTAGGAGCCGTTCTGGAGGTTGTCGAGGTAGAGCGGCGCGCCGAACTTCTCGACCTTCGCCTCGAGCGGCTTCTCGATCCCGGGGCCGGTGACCGTGACGTGGACGTGCTCCTTGCCCTCGGCGAGCGTCACGTTCGCGACCTGGAAGTCGACGAGCACGTGGTTCGCCATCTCGCCGTTGTAGTCGCCCTTCGGCCGGCTGTAGATGAGCATGGGCTTCTTCGTCGGGTCGTTCTTCAGGTCGCCCTTCTTGCCGACCCAGAACGGGACGATCGTGAGCGCGTCCTTCGTCTTCACCGACTCGTGGTTCGCGCGGCTCGGGAAGGCGACGAGCACGTGGAGGCCCTCGGCGATCGCCTCGCCGGCGGCGAGCTCGGAGAGCTTCACCGGCGCCTTCGTGTCGTAGATCGCCTTGTACGGCTTGTTGTCGAGGATCAGGTGGACGTGGCTCGACCCGGTCGCGGTCTGCCAGTTCTTCACGTCGAGCTTCACCGCGAACTCGCCCGCCTTGTCGGCCGGAACGACCTGCTCGCGGGTCGGCGCGGTGAGCTTCACCGTCGGAAGCGGCGCGGCCGGATCGGGGCTCGCGGCGCCGGGCGAGAGGGTGACGGGCGGCGCCGGCGGCTTCGACGGCGTGGTCGCCGTCGTCGTGGGCGGCGTCGTCGACACCGGGGCAGCCGCGTCGGCGATCGGCGCCTGCGGGGGCGGGGGCGGGGGCGGGAGGTTGCTGTCGCCGCCGCCACAAGCCGTCACGATCGCGGAGCCGCTCACCGTCGCGAGGAAGAGAGCGGAAAGAACCATCGTTGCGCGCGCCATGTCGTTCTCCTGGAGGTCGGCGCACTCGGGCGCCGTTCAGGCGGCAGGATGGTCCGCGTCGCGGTTTCCTCGCAATCGAAAAGAAGGCGCTCCTGGCGCGGCCGTGGTTCGCAGCGCTTCCGCTTGACACTTCCGGCCGGAGTGCTGTCCTCGGCCGCGAACAATGCCGCATCGCGAGCGCTACCTCTTCATCTGCACGAACCGCCGTCCCGACGACCACCCGAAGGGCTCGTGCGCGGCGCGCGGGAGCGAGGAGCTCGTGAAGGCCTTCAAGAGCGCGCTCCTCTCGCGTGGCATCGCGAACCGTGTCCGCGCGTGCTCGTCGAGCTGCCTCGACCTCTGCGAGATCGGCGCCTCGATCGTCCAGGAGCCGGAGCACGTCGCGTACGGGCACGTGACGCTCGCCGACGTGAACGAGATCGCCGACGCGGTCGCGAAGGGCGAGGTCGTCGACCGCCTCGTCGTCCACCGCGCCCCCGAGAAGACGGAGGCCTGATGCTCGGCTTCCAGCTCTCCGAGGCGCTCTCCGGGAGCTACTACCTCCTCGGCGAGCCGCTCGTAGATCGCGCGATCCGCTTCCAGGTGAAGCTCGGCGTCGACGGGCTCCGCGCGTTCCTCCGCGAGAAGCGCGTCGGCGCGAAGGGGACGGTCTTCGTCGAAGGGATCGCCGAGGGCGCCGGCGAGGGGGTGGAGGCCGAGGGCACCGTCACGGTGCGCCTCGTCGAGGAGCGCCGCATCCCGTACGACCTCGCGTTCACGGGCGACGACGGACGACGCTTCCGGCTCCGTGGTCAGCGTGACTTCTTCGTCCACGACGTCGTCGACTCGCTGACGATCCTCCCCCTCAGCCTCTACGACGAGAGCGGGAAGGAGATCGGGCGTGCGACGTTGCGATTCGACCCTCGGCGCGAGCTCCCGCTCACGCTGCGCTCGCTGAGGCCGACGGTGCGGCTGCCGTTCGGCTCTCCACGCGAGGACTGACGCGAGGTGTGACCATGGAGAGGCTCGTTCCGTCCCAGACCATGCTGCTCGTCGTCGACGTGCAGGAGCGCCTCGCGTCCGCGATGCCGGAAGAAGCGCTCGCGGCGCTCGTCCGGAATACGAGCGTCCTCCTCGAGGCCGCGAAGGTCCTCGGGGTGCGTGTCGTGGCGAGCGAGCAGTACCCGAAGGGGCTCGGCCCGACGGTGCCGGGGCTCGCGGAGAAGCTCTCCGAGCTCGGCGTCACGCCGCACGCGAAGCTCACGTTCGACGCGTGCTCCGACCTCGCGATCGCGCGCGCCTTCGACGAGGCGCCGCCGCGGAGCGTCGTCGTCGTCGGGATGGAGACCCACGTCTGCGTGATGCAGACCGTTCGCGAGCTCGTGAAGCGGCGCTTCGACACGCATGTCGTCGCCGACGCGGTCGCTTCGCGTCGCGAGGAGAACCGGCGGATCGGGCTCGATCTCTGCGCGCGCGCCGGCGCCACGGTGACGGCGACCGAGACGGTGGTGTTCGACTGGCTCGAGCGCGCCGGATCCGACGCGTTCAAGCAGCTGTCGAAGCTCGTGAAGTGACGCGCGTCACTTCACGACGATGACCTTCGTCGCGAACGCGCCGCGGAGGACGTTCGTGGGGCTCGCCGCGTCGTCGCGCGCGCCGACGGTCGCCTCGAAGTGACCGACGACCTTCTGGGCGACGGCCGTCTTGCCGTCCGGGAGGCGAGAGGGGAGCACCTGGTCGACGACGTCGTCGACGACGACGGTGCACGCGCGCGAAGGTCCGTTCTTCACGAACGTCATCCGGTTGCCGTCCTCGCGGACGAGGACCGCGACCGCCTCACCGGCCTCGCACGCGTAGGTTCCCTTCGCGAGCGGCGCGCGTGCGCGCCCGAGCTGCACGTTGACGGCCGGCAGGCCGCCTTGGATCGGGGTGTAGCCCTGGAAGGCCGTCGTGAGGCCGGTGAACGACGGATCGACGACCGTGGTCTCGATCGCGTCGACGGGCGCGCCGTCGTCGACGGCGAAGCGGATCTTCGGCTCGTCCGCGACCTCGCCGATCGAGAACGGCGCGATGTCGACGGTCGCGGCGTCGGCGTCGGCGTCGGGCGCACCGGCGTCGACGGTCTGGGCGGCGGCACCCGAGCCCTCGTCGTCGCCCGCCGCGGCCTGGACGCACGCGAGCGTGAGGAGAGACCCGGCGGCGAGGAGGAGGAGACGCGGCTGCATGGCGCCGCTGTAAGCAGATGTCGGACCAAGGGCTGCCTGAAAGAATCGCCTTTCCTTACGCGGCTAAGGGGTGGGGTCTGCCGAGGATCTGCCGCGCCTTCGGCGATCCAGCCTTGACGAGCTGTCACACGGTGACATGCTGCCAACGTGATGGACGAATTGGCAGGAACGAGTGACATCCAGGCAGGAGCGCCGCCGAAGACCGACGAGGGCACGACCGTGCTCGTCGTCGACGACGAGCGTTCGAACGTCGAGTCGCTCGAGAAGATCTTCCTCCGCGAGAGCATGCGTGTGCTCGTCGCCTACGACGCGAAGCACGCCCTCGAGCAGCTCCGCACCCATCGCGTCCACGTCATCCTCACCGACCTGATGATGCCGGGGACGACCGGGCTCGAGCTGCTCCGCGCCGTGAAGCAGGTCCAGCCGGAGGTCGAGGTCGTGCTGATGACGGCGTACGGCTCCGTCGAAGCCGCCGTCAGCGCGATGCGCGAGGGCGCCTACGACTTCGTCGAGAAGCCGCTCAAGCGGATGACGATCGTGAAGAGCGTCCGGAAGGCCGCCGAACGCGGACGCCTCGTCGCGGAGAACCGGTCGCTCAAGGACGAGATCAAGATGCTGACGAAGCGCGAGATCGTCGGCAGCTCGCCGGCGTGGCGTCGCGTGATCGAGGTCGCGAGCCAGGCGGCCCCCAGCATGGCGACGGTGCTCGTCCTCGGCGAGAGCGGCACCGGCAAGGAGCTCCTCGCCCGCTACATCCACGAGAAGAGCGCTCGCGCGAGCGGTCCCTTCGTCGCCGTCAACTGCGCGGCGATCCCGGAGACGATCCTCGAGAGCGAGCTGTTCGGCCACGAGCGCGGCGCGTTCACCGGCGCGGTCACGAAGAAGGACGGGCGCTTCGCGAAGGCGGCCGGCGGCACGCTCTTCCTCGACGAGATCGGCGAGCTCTCGCCGCAGGTCCAGGTGAAGCTCCTCCGCGTCCTGCAGGAGGGCGAGTACGAGCCACTCGGCGGCAACACCGTGAAGGCCGACGTCCGGATCGTCGCGGCGACGAACCGCGATCTCCTCGCCGAGGTGCAGGCAGGACGGTTCCGCGAGGACCTCTACTACCGGCTCAACGTCATCGCCGTCACCGCGCCTCCGCTCCGCGCGCGGCGCGAGGACATCCCGCTCCTCGTCGACCACTTCGTCGGCCTCTACGCGAAGAAGAACGGCAAGGCGCGCCTCGTCGTCGCGCGCGCCGCGCTCGATCGGATGCTCGACTACGCGTGGCCGGGCAACGTCCGCGAGCTCGAGAACGTGATCGAGCGCGCCGTCGTCCTCTCGCGCGGCGACACGCTCACCGAGCACGATCTGCCGGAGGCGATCGCGACCGCGCAGGCCGGCGCGCCGCGCGCGCTGGAGTTCCCGGTCGGTACGCCGCTCTCGGAGATCGAGCTCCGCGTCATCAAGGAGACGCTGAAGCACACGAAGGGCGACAAATCCCTCGCCGCGCAGCTGCTCGGGATCTCGACGCGCACGATCTACCGCAAGCTCGACGGCATCGAAGGGGAGGGGTAGACACGGGCCCTCATGGCCCGGCTCACGTCGCACGCGCTGCTCCTCGCGCTGGTGGCTTCCTGCGGTTCGTGCAAGAGCACGCCGTCGTCGACGAGCCCGCTCGCTTCGGCCGACGCTTCGGCCTCGCTGCCCGCGCCCGACCCGGCGTTCCTCCTCCTCGCGGCCGGCGCACCCGTCGGCACGTTCGGGCCCGCCGACGCTCCGACGTTCGAGGCGGGCTTCGACGCGCTCCGCGCCGCCGGCTTCAACGCGTTCATGCCCTTCTTCCTCACGACGGAAGCAGGCGAGTCGGCGGGGCACGAGGGCTGGTTCTACGCGGGCGAGCTCGGCCCGCGCAGCTGTGTGACGACGAACCCGTACGACGCTGCGCGTGGACGCATCGACATCGTCTTCCCCGCGCAGCCGCTCGTCGCAGAGCCCCCGAACGAACCGCTCGATCGCGCTGCCTTCCGCGCGCGGCTCGCGGGATTCGTGAAGACGTGCCTCCACGGCGACAGGTCGCTCGTGAAGAGCGTCTACGCGTTCGACGAGCCGGCGTCGGGTTACGTCGCGAGCACGATCGACACACCGACGAAGCCGTTCGTCCTCGCGAACGTGCGCGCCGTCGCGGACGAAGCGCGCGCCGTCCTTCCGGTGCCGGTCGTCCTCGTCGAAGCGGCGCTCCCGTGGGCGCTGCCGTTCGTCGGCGCCTCTCCGGCGGACGTCGGGCCGCTCACCGAGCGCTTCGAAAAGGCGGTGGCGGAGACGGCGCCGGCGGCCGACGTCTACGGCTTCGACGCCTACCCGATCGACCTCGTCCCGGACGTCACCGTCGTCGCGGAGTACGCGCAACGCGCGGCGCAGATCGCGGTCGGCAAGAAGCCGATCGCCGTCGTCCAGGGCTTCGGCTACGCCGACATGAAGATGCCGCAGCCCGTGGGGACCGGGCGGCGCCCGACCCGCGACGAGCTCCGCGCTTCGGCCTGGGCGGCGATCGCCGGCGGCGCGCGCGGGCTCGTGTACTACGGACAGAGCGCGCTCCGCGTGGGGGACGGTCCGCTCTGGGACGACCTCCGGGCCGTGGTCACGGAGGTCGCGCGGTACAGCGGCGTGCTCACCGCTCCGTCGAGCGTCGATCCCACGACCGGTGCGGTGCGCGTCGCGCGGTTCACCGTCGGCGAAGACGTCTACGTGGTCGTCGTGAACACGTCGGCGAAGGAGGCGAGCGCGGAGATCGCGTGGAGCGGCAGCGGCGGCGTCCGCGACACCGCCGACGGCAGCGCGGTCGCGCTGTCGACGTCGCTGTCGCTCCCTCCGTTCGGCGTGCGCGTCTTCGTCGGCGCGCTCTGAGGAGCGCCTACGGGAGCTGGTCGAGCGGCAGGAGCCACACCTGGCCGTTCGCGTCGCCGTTCATGCGGAACGCGAGGAGGTTCGCCGCCTCCATCACGCACAACGTGTCGGGAACGTAGGCGGTCTTGTCGGGGCCGAGCTGCACCGCGGAGAGCTTCGACGTCGCGAGGTCGTAGGCGAAGATGCCGAACGCGCTGTCGAAGACCACCTTGCCCTTCCAGTAGTCGACGTGGACGAGGAACTTGTGCTCGTTCGCGGGACTGTCGGCGAAGAGCGGCGGCGTCGTGGCGAGCTCGTCGCCGAGCTCGAAGCGCGACGCGGGCGTGTCGAGGTTCTTCTTGTAGACGCGGAGCGCCGGGACCGGGCCGCTCCGGGCATAGGAGACGAGGAGGCCTTCGGGGGTCGGCTTCGCTGCGTAGAGCGACAGCCCGCCGTCGAACGTCACCGAGGTCGTCGTCTTCTTCGCGACGTCCACGATGTAGAGCGGATGGGGGACGTTCACGCTCCCGGGAACGACGAGCTGGTCGTAGGCGAACGCGGACGGAGGCTGGAGCGTCGGGATCGAGGCCTGCGTCACCGACTCGATCTTGTCCGTCGCCGCGACCCACTTCCGGACCTGGGATGCGGTGCCACCGACCTGCTCGAGGAGCACGACGCTGTCGGTCGCCCCCGCGTAGCCGTAGGCGTACGGGAGCTTCTTCACGAGCGCGTTCGCGGACGGGGTCGCGTAGGCGGCGATCTCGCTCGGTGGCGCGTCGACGACGACGTAGGCGTCCGAAGGCGCGAAGAACGGGCGGTACGTCGACGTGAACGCGTAGTCGATCCGCGTCTTCGTCGTCGCCGACCACGCGTGCATCGCGCCGTCCTGATCGCGCCAGACGAAATGGCTCGGCGCGCAGGCGCCGCGTGAGCCCTGCGCGGTGAGCGGGCCGGGGAAGCGGAGCGCGGCGAGCGCGGTCTGCGCCTCGGCCCACGTCTTCGCGCCTTCCGGCGGGAGCTTCCGCGCGTCGGTCGCCGCGTCCGTCGCCGACGCGCCGGCGTCGTCGCCCGAGCCGACGAGCACGCCCGCGTCGTCTCCCGGCGCAGCTTCGCCTTCGACCGGCGCCTCGCGGATCGCCCCGCATCCGAGCGCGGTTGCGAACCCGAGACCCACGACGAAGCGCGTCCGCACGGCCGAAAGCTAGCATGAGCCGGAAGCGCGCCGCCGGCCGGCCATCTACCTCGTTCCGACGGCGCCGGCCCCCGGCCAAGGGGTGCCGAGCCCAGTCCGGTTGTCACTTTGTCACCGGGCGCCGGTCGCGGCTCGGATCTCGGACAAGGTGTCCGTCCCGAAGCGCGCACAGCCGTGAAATCGCCCTTTCTTTTGGAGGCGTGAGATGGTGGCATGCCGCTCGCACGACGGCATCTGCCGGCCCCTCCATGGCGTTCGATCAAGTCCTCAAGAAGAACTTCTGGATCGCGGTGCTGCCCCTCGTGGCCATCGCTGCGCTCCTGAACGCGCAGGCCGTCTCCCAGCTCATCGGGATCGGCCTGATGCCCGACGAGAAGGCGCTCGCCGCTTCGCCCGCTCCGGGTCGCGTCGCCCCGGCGAGCACGGGCACGACGAAGAGCCCGAGCGCGGAGCCGATCCTCGCCCGGAACCCGTTCGACCACGTGACCGGGCCGCTGAAGCCGCCGCCCGTCGAGGACAGCGTGGCGAGCGGCTCGTCGTCGTCGATCGACACGAGCGATCCCTGGAGCGCGCCGGCGTGCGACGGCGTGAAGGTCGTCGTCATCGCGGCCTCGTCCGATCCCGACTGGTCGCTCGCGGTGATGAGCGGCTCGGGTGAGCCGAAGAACGTGCTCCGTCGCCGTGGCGGCGAGATCGGCGGCAAGAAGGTCCACTTCATCGGGTGGGACCGCGTCTGGTTCAACAACAATGGCTCGCTCTGTCAGGCGCAGGTCTTCAAGCAGGGCGATGTCCCCGCGACCCCGGCGCCGGCGCCCGTCACGGTGCCGCCTCCCGGCGGTGGCGGCGGCGGCAAGACGCTCGATCCCGCGATCGCGAAGGGCATCCAGAAGGTGTCCGCGACCGAGTTCAACGTCGACCGCGGCGTCGTCGACAAGATCCTCGAGAACCAGGCCGACCTGATGCGCCAGGCGCGCGTCGTGCCCGAGCAGGAGAACGGCCGCGTCGTCGGCATCCGCCTCTTCGGCGTGAAGCAGGACACGCTCCTCGGTGTGCTCGGGATGGAGAACGGCGACCGTCTCCAGACGATCAACGGCTTCGACATGGCGAGCCCGGAGAAGGCGCTCGAGGCGTATGCGCGTCTCCGCACCGCCGACAAGCTCACCGTCCAGATCAACCGTCGGGGTCAGAACATGAACCTCGACTACAACATCAAATGAGGTCCGCCGTGCGTAGAGACACGAAGGGCCGCGCCGAGAGCGCGCCCGTCCTCGCGACTCCCGCCGCGACTCCTCTGTCGGACGACGATCTCGCGAAGCGGACCCTCCGCACGGTGGCGGTGCTCGTCGCCGCGTGCGTGGTGTTCGTCGGACTCCTCAGCATCACGGCGGTGGTCGTGACGAGCCGTGCAGTCGGCGGCGGAGACACGGCGGCAGCGGCCGCGAAGGCGCCCGATTCGACCGGGAACGCCAAGAAGCCTCTTTCGATCTGACGCACGTAGAGCTCGAGACGACACGAATGAAGAAGAGACTTTCGACCTGGCTTCCGATCGCCTCTGCGGTTCCTTCGCTGCTCTTCGCGGCGACGGCGGCGGCGCAGACGCGGCCCGACCGCACCGACACGACCTCGGGGACGCGACCGCCGACGATGCAAGCGGCTGCCGCGGCCGCCGCGCAGGGCGGCACGGGCGCGGGCACCGCCGCGCCGAGCACGCCGGCCGCGACGCCGAGCGCCGGGAGCACGGCGACG
>JBDHVE010000172.1:0-20027 GCA_039809485.1 Polyangiaceae bacterium
CGCGTCTGCGGGTGGCGGAGGTGGCGCCGGGTCCGCGGGCAGCGGCGGCCGGAGCGCGGCGTCGATGGCGTGGAGCTTCACGAAGGGCGTCGTCGTCGACGGCGCGTGGGGCACCGTCAAGGGCACCGCCGAGCTCGCGTGGAACCTCGCGACGAGCCCGGTCCAGACGACGAAGGCGATCGGCAGCGGCGTGGCGCAGGCCGTCATGCACCCGGTCGACACGTACGAGTCGGTCAAGCAGGGCCTGAAGAAGCAGTGGGACGAAGACCCGGCCCGCGCGATCGGCAACGGCATCTTCCAGGTCGCGACGGCCGTCGTCCCGGTCACGAAGGCGAGCACCGTCAGCAAGGTCGCGAAGGCCGCCGACGACGTCGGCGAGGTCGCCGCTGCCGCGCGGCGGATCCGCAACGCCGAGCGCGTCGCGATGAACGAGGCGTGCCCCGGCGGCGTCTGCCGCGCGCCGGGGCAGTGCTTCGCCGCCGGTACGCCGGTCGTGACCGCCCAGGGCGAGAAGGCAATCGAGAAGGTCACGGCCGGGGACGTCGTCCTCGCGCGCGACCCCGAGTCGGGGGAGACGACGTACGAGCGCGTCGCGCAGACGTTCGTTCGCGAGGCCGATGTCGTCGACGTCGCGCTCGCGGGGCCGCGTGGCGCCGAAGAGCACATCGTCGTGACGCTCGAGCACCCCTTCTTCGTGCACGGTCGCGGGTTCCGATCGGTGCGCGATCTCGCGCCGGGTGACGACGTCGACACGGCGTCGGGCGTCGTGCACGTCGTCGCGCTCGCATCGCTCCCCGAGCGCCGCACGGTCTACAACTTCGAGGTCGAGCACGCACACACGTACTTCGTCGGCCACAACGCCGCCTGGGTCCACAACGCGTGCACGCCGCCCGGCGAGGCAGCCGCGGCGGGGAAGACGGTGCAGATGGGTGAAGGCGCGACCTCCCGCGTCTACCGCAACGGCGACACCGTCACGAAGGTCGTGAAGGACCAAGTCGCAGCCGACGGCGGCAACCTCGCGAAGATCACCGACGCCGAGCGCGACTTCATCGCGAAGAACACCGCCGAGATCTCGAACTCGATTCACGACGAGCTCCCCGTCGTTCCGAAGATGAGCTCCACGCGGCCCGGCGAGATCGATCAGCCGTTCGTCTCCGGAAAGGAGCTCTCGCAGCTCAAGGGCGATGCGGCGAAGAACGCGCGCGCGAACATGAAGGACGCGGTCGACAAGGCGCACGACGCCGTCGGCCTCGGCCGCAACCAGAACGGCGAGTTCCCGGACAACGGCTTCATCGTGAAGATCGACACGAACTCGGCGAACTTCCGGTTCGACGAGCACGGCAACATCACGAGCTGGTTCGATCCGGTGTCGATCGTCCCGCCGCGGAGCCGCGGTCTCCCTCCCCCCTGACGGAGTGCGTCCGGTGCCGAGGCGAGGCTCGGCGCCCGCCCCTGGGACGGCGTCGACGACGTACTCGGCAAACCACGGAGATCAGGCCTGTTTCAGGGGCCGTTTCCCCTTTTCGCCGCGACGCTCCCGCGCTAGTCACAACGGCCGATGTCGAACATCCAGCCGCCGGACCAGCAGCCGCCCGCGCCTCCCCAAGGCGGAGGTCAGAAGGTGCCCATCTCGATCCAGGACGAGATGCGCACGAGCTACCTCGACTACGCGATGAGCGTCATCGTCGGTCGCGCGATCCCCGACGCGCGCGACGGCCTGAAGCCCGTGCACCGGCGCATCATGTACAGCGCCTACGAGCAGGGGCTCCTGCCGACGGCCGCGTACCGCAAGAGCGCCACCATCGTCGGTGACGTGCTCGGCAAGTATCACCCGCACGGCGACTCCAGCGTCTACGACGCGATGGTCCGTCTCGCCCAGGACTTCTCGATGCGCTACCCGCTCATCGACGGTCAGGGCAACTACGGCTCGGTCGACGGCGACCCGGCCGCGGCCTACCGCTACACGGAAGCGCGCCTCTCGAAGATCGCCGTCGAGTTCCTGAACGACATCGAGAAGGAGTGCGTCGACTTCACCGAGAACTTCGACGACTCGCGGATGGAGCCGACGGTGCTCCCGACGCGCGTGCCGAACCTCCTCGTGAACGGCTCCGGCGGCATCGCCGTCGGCATGGCGACCAACATTCCGCCGCACAACCTCGGCGAGGTCATCGACGCGACGGTGCACTTGATCCGGAACCCGGCCTGCCCGGTCGACGATCTCATGCGCTTCGTGCCGGGCCCCGACTTCCCGACGGGCGCGATCATCTACGGGCGCACGGGGATCGAACAGGCGCAGCGCACCGGCCGCGGCAACATCATCATGCGCGCGCGCATGGAGGTGGAGAAGGCGCCGGGGACGCGTGACAAGGAACAGATCGTCGTCACCGAGATCCCGTACCAGCAGAACAAGGCGAAGATCCATGCGCGCATCGGCGAGCTGATGCGCGAGAAGAAGATCGAAGGCATCGCCGAGGTCCGCGACGAGAGCGATCGCGACGGCATCCGTCTCGTCGTCGAGCTGAAGAAGGACGTCGTCCCGCAGGTCGTCATCAACCAGCTGTACCGACTGACGGATCTCCAGACGTCGTTCGGCGTCATCAACCTCTCGATCGTGCGCGGCCGTCCGGCCGTCCTCGATCTCAAGCAGACCCTCGAGGTCTTCGTCGAGCACCGGCGCGACGTTGTCACGCGGCGCACCCGCTACGAGCTCCGTCAGGCCGAGGCCCAGCGCGAGATCGTCGAGGGCTTGGGGATGGCGACGACCGAGGTCGACCTCGTCGTCCGCACGATCCGCGAGTCGCGTGACGTCGAGACCGCGCGCGCGGCCCTCATGAAGCTCCCGCTGAAGGGGCTCGAGGCGTTCGTCCGCCGCGCGGGTCGCCCCGACACCGAGATCGAAGCGGCGAAGGCGCGCGGCGACTACTTCCTCTCGGAGCGCCAGGCGAAGGCGATCCTCGAGATGCGCCTCTCGAAGCTCACCGGCCTCGAGCAGGAGAAGCTCGCGACCGAGTACGGCGACCTCTGCAACGAGATCGCGCGCCTCCGGAACATCCTCGCGCACGAGAACGTCCTCATGGACCTCATCGTCGCGGAGCTCGAGGAGATCAAGGACAAGTACAACGACAAGCGCCGCACCGAGATCGTCGCGAACGACGCCGAGATCGCCGACGAGGACCTGATCCAGGAAGAGGACATGGTCGTCACGATCTCGCACGCCGGGTACATCAAGCGGACGCCTCCGTCCGCGTACCGGGCGCAGAAGCGCGGCGGCAAGGGCAAGATCGGGATGGAAGCGCGCGAGGAGGACTGGGTCAGCCAGCTCTTCGTCGCCTCGACCCACGCCTACGTCTTCTTCTTCTCCGACCGCGGCAAGGTCTACGTGAAGAAGGTCTACGAGATCCCGATCGCGCCGCGCACCGCGAAGGGACGCGCGATCGTGAACTTCGTCGGGATGGAGCCCGGGGAGAAGGTCGCCGCGATCGTCGAGATCCCGAAGATCGAGGAGGGCAAGTTCGTCGTCACGATCACGAAGCGCGGTCAGATCAAGAAGACCGAAGTGACCGAGTACGAGAACTTCCGGCAGAAGGGCATCATCGGCGTCAAGATCGAGGGCGACGATCAGCTCCTCTCCGCGGCCCTCACCGACGGCCAGCGCGAGTTCCTGATCGCGACGAAGCAGGGCCAGTCGATCCGCTTCAACGAGGAGCAGGTCCGCTCGATGGGCCGCGGCACCGTCGGCGTGAAGGCGATCGACGTCGCCGAGGACGACGAGGTCGTCGGGATGGCGGTCACCGATCCGGAGCGCCCCTTCGTCCTCGCCGTCTGTGCGAAGGGCTACGGCAAGCGCACGCAGCTCGAGGAGTTCCGCCAGCAGAACCGTGGCGGCAAGGGCATCATCCTCATCGATGCGAGCGAACGGAACGGTCCGGTCGTCGACGTGAAGCTCGTGAAGGACGGCGACGAGATCATGCTCATCACCGATCGCGGTCAGACGCTCCGCACGAGCGTCGTCGAGATCCGCGAGACCGGGCGCAATGCCCAGGGCGTGAAGATCATGAGCGTCGAGGGCGACGAGCGCATCGTCGCGCTCGAGCGCCTCGCGGAGACCGTGGAGAGCCCGGAGGGCGGGTCCGAAGCGCCGCCCGAGGGCGACGGCGGAACCGAAGGAGCCGACGGGGCCGGCGGCGCGGGCGGCAGCCTGCCGCCGCCGCCGGACGACGGCACCCTGAACTGACCGGCCGGCATCGCGCCGCGCGTGCAATTCGAGAGGGGGCGGGTCACACCGCCCCCTTTCTGCTTCTTTCTCCGACACGAGAGCGCTGTTCGGCTGTTCCGCGAGCAACCGGTCTCCGTGCTACGCTCCTGGAGGCCTCGGGATGGGCGAACGAATGGATCACAAGGCCAGCGATCTCGCGATGGCCGACGTGGACGCGTCGCGTCCGGATCCTCTCGTCGGCTCGGTGGTGAACGGGAAGTTCCATGTCCGCTCCGCGATCGCGCGCGGCGGGATGGGACGGATCTACTTCGCGACGCAGGTGCCCCTCGAACGGCCGGTGGCGCTGAAGGTCGTGCAGGCCGACGGCGATCGCGAGCACGAGTCCCAGTTCCTGAAACGCTTCCTCCAGGAAGCGAGCATCCTCGCGAAGCTGCAGCACCCCAACGTCGTGACGTTGTTCGACTACGGGAAGATCGAGGGCAGCCCGGTCGAACGGTACTTCATCGCGATGGAGTACCTCGCCGGCGAGACGCTGGCGCACAGGCTCGCCGCACGCGCTCCCCTCCCCTCCGCCGACGTCCTCGTCCTCTTCCGGCAGATCGCACGCGGCCTCCGCGAGGCGCATGCTCGCGGCGTCGTCCACCGCGACCTCAAGCCGTCCAACATCATCCTCGTGCCCGAAGGCGACGGCGGCGAGCTCGTGAAGATCGTCGACTTCGGCATCGGCAAGGTGCTCGAGCGCGGTCCCGGCGGCGACGACCTCACGCAGGACGGCATGATGGTCGGGACGCCGAAGTACATGGCGCCCGAGCAGTTCGAAGGGATCGCCTCCCCCGCGAGCGACCTCTACTCGCTCGGCACGATCCTCTACCAGGCGCTCACGAATCGCCTGCCGTTCCAGGGCAACACGCTCGCGGAGTTCATGGTCGCGAAGTTCGCGCAGCCCGTGCCGCGCCTCCGCGAGGTGAACCCGCAGTGCGACGCGTCGGAGCGGCTCGAGGCGCTCGTGCTCCGGCTCCTCGCGCGAATGCCGGATCAGCGTCCGTCGCTCGACGAGATCTTCGGTCAGCTCGCCGCGTGCGAGGAGGAGACGTTCGGCACCTCGGCCGGACGCCGGATGGCGACCGGCGGGTACATGGCGGTCCTCGCGCAGACCGGCGGCTCGATGACGCCGCCGCCGATGGGGCCGCCCCCGACGGGCTCGTATCCGGCGTATTCGTCGATGGGCGGTCCGCCGTCGACGCCTTCGCCGTCGGTGCAGATGCCGCCTTCGCATCACGGCGCGATGCGTGTGCCGCTCACGGTCGTCGCGTCGACGCCGCCGGTGTCCGTGCCGGGGATGACCCCGTCGACGCCGCGGCCGATGTCGACGTCGATGGATGGCGCGCCGGCGCCCGCCGGCGGGTCGCGCGCCGGCCTCGTCGTCGGGATCGTCGCCGCCGTGCTCCTCCTCGGCGGAGGAGCGGTCTTCGCGCTGCGTGGAGCCAGCATCCCGGGCGCGTCCGCCTCGCCCCAGCACGCCGCCGATCCGAACGGCGCGTCGACGACGACGGGCGCGACCGCGACGAGCACCGGCACCGCCGTCGACCCGAACGCAGGATCGTTCGTCCTCTCGATCGACTCCAATCCGCCCGGCGCGAACGTCTACGAGGGCGAGCGCCTCGTCGGCATCACGCCGGCGCAGATCCGCGTCGAGCGCGCCAGCGTCTCGCGCGAGCCGCGGACCTTCACGGTGAAGAAGGACGGGTTCGTGACGACTTCGCTCGTGCAGGGTCCGTCCGAGGGTGACGTCCGGAGCGTCGTCGCCCTCGCCGCCGACTCCGCGAAGCCGAAGGCGCCCGTCGGCAACACCAAGCCCCAGACGAAGCCGTCCACGTCGACGACTCCACAGACCACGCAGCAGAATCCAGGTACGGACATCCGGCTGACGCGCTGAATTTCCGGGCGGCAGCCTCTTCTCTTTCCCGCGGAAGCGAGAGACCAGGCCGAGGCGAACACTTTGAACCGTACACGACGTCGAATCGTCGCCGTCGTCGCCGCGCTCGCATTCACCGTGAGCGCTCTGCCGGGCCCTGCCCGCGCCGACGACGTGGCCGACGAGGCGGACCATCTCTTCTCGATGGGCGCCGAGCGCTACCAGGACAAGGACTACAAGGGGGCGCTCCAGTACTTCCTGGCGTCGAACCGTCTCGTGCGGAACCGCAACGTGATGTTCAACATCGCGCGGACGTACGAGCACATCAAACAGTTCCCGGACGCGTATCGGTACTACCAGCGCGCGCTCGAAGGCGAGACGGACAACGCTGCCAAGGCGCGCATCAAGGACGCGATCGCGCGCATCGCGCCGAGCGTCGCGCTCCTCAAGGTGGAGTCCGATCCGCCCGGCGCGCTCGTGTATTTGAACCGGAAGGACCTCGGCGATCGAGGTGCCGCACCGCAGACGCTCGCTCTCTCGCCCGGGACGTACACCGTCATCGCCGAGCTGCCGGGCTACGAAGAGGCGCCGCCGCAGAAGGTGGAGGTCCGCGTCGGCACCGAGAAGGCGGTCAGCTTCAAGCTGTCGCGCGTGACCGGCACGGTGAAGGTGCTCTCCGCCGAAGGCGCCGACGTCCGGCTCGACGCCGACGACGCGCCGGTCCTCTGCAAGGCGCCGTGCAGCATCCAGTCGCCGCCCGGCCAGCACACCCTCGTCCTCTCCCGGGCCGGGTCGCGCGTCACGCGCGTCGGCATCAACGTGAAGGCGAACCAGGTCCTCGAGACCCGGCCGGAGCTCGAGGTCGAGACGGGGTCCGTCCTCGTCAACGTCGACGAGCGCGATGCGCTGATCGAGATCGACGGCAAGGCAGCCGGCTTCACGCCGGCGGTCCTCGCGGTGCCGGTCGGACCGCACGACATCCGCGTGAGCTTGCGCGGGTTCCGTCCCGTCGCCCGCCAGATCGAGGTGAAGGCCGGCGAGCAGATCAAGCTCGACCTCGAGCTTCTCAGCAGCGACGCGGTCGAAGCCGCGTCGCGCGTCGCGGAGTCGGTCGAGGACGCCCCTGCATCGGTCTCCCTGATCCCGAGCCCCGAGCTCCGCGCGATGCGCTACCCCACGGTGGCGGAAGCGCTGCGCGGCACACGCGGCGTCTACGTCTCCGACGATCGCGCCTACCGCACGCTGGGGTTCCGAGGGTTCTCCCGCCCGGGTGACTACGGCAACCGCGTCCTCGTCCTCGTCGACGGTCATCCGACGAACGACAACTGGGTCTGGACCTCGTACGTCGCCTACGACCTCCGGACCGACCTCGAGGACGTCGACCGGATCGAAGTGGTGCGGGGCCCGGGCTCCGTCCTCTACGGTACGGGCGCATTCTCCGGCGTCGTGAACGTCGTCACGACGGGGCGCGACACCCCCGAAGGCCGCGAGGTCGGCGTCTCGACCGCGGAGGACGGCGTCGCCCGTGCACGTGCACGTTACACGCAACGGTTCGGGAAGGACTCCGGCGTCACCGTCTCCGCCGGCGCCGCGAGAGGCGCCGGGCGCGACCTCTTCTTCCCCGAATACGTCCGCGACACGCCGCGCACCGTCGCCGGGAACGCGCGCGGGCTCGACGGGCTCCGCGCCGGCATGTTCACCGGGCGGTTCTGGGCAGGTCCGTTCACGGTGCAGTGGCTCCTCAACTCGCAGGACAAGGATCTCGCGACCGGCCAGTTCGGCACGCTCGTCGGCGACTCGCGCACGCACCAGTCGGACACGAAGGGCTACGTCGAGGCGAAGTTCGAGCCGAAGATCGGCAAGATCGTCGACTCCATCACGCGCGTCCACGGCAACTACGCCGGCTACCACGGCGTCTTCGCACGCGTCCCGTCCGAGGGCGGCGTGGAGAACCAGCGCTTCGACGGCGCGTGGGTCGGCGGCGAGCAGCGCTTCGTCGTGCGTCCGATCGACATGCTCCGCCTCACCGGGGGTGGCGAGGCCCAGCACCACTTCCTCGCGCACCAGCGCGGCCGCTTCGAGACGAGCGGGACGTACTTCGACGACAAGGAGACGTTCTCCGTCCTCGCCGCCTACGGCATGGCGGACGTGAGCCCGACGCCGCGGCTCAAGCTCTCCGCCGGCGCGCGCCTCGACTCGTACACGACGTTTGGATCGTCGATCAACCCGCGCCTCGCCGTCATCGTGAAGCCCTACGACGGCGGCAACATCAAGGTTCTCGGCGGCAAGGCGTTCCGGGCGCCGAGCATCTACGAGCTCTACAACGTCGCCGGCGGCGGCCAGAAGTCGAGCACCGACCTCGGGGCGGAGAACATGTACTCCGGCGAGATCGAGTACAGCCATCGCTTCTCGCGCGGCGTCGTCGGCCTCGTGTCCGGCTACGCGAACTACATCACGGGCCTCATCGCGCTCCGCGACCTCCCGGACGCGACGCCGACGGCTCCGTCCTACGCGTACCAGAACACGAACGTCCCCGTCGGGACGCTCGGCGCCGAGTTCGAGCTCCGCCGCGAGTGGCGCGAAGGCTGGTCGGTCGGGGCGTCGTACTCGTTCCAGAAGTCGCGGTATCTCGCCGACACCGGCCTCGGGGGGCTCATCTCCTTCGAGCAAGCGCCTGGTCTCCGTGAGGTGCCGAACGCGCCGAACCACCTCGCGTCGATCAAGGGCGCCGTGCCGATCCTCTCGCGCGCGCTGATGCTGATGACGAGGCTCTCGTTCGAGGCGCCACGGTTCGATCGCAACGACACCGACGAAGCGGGAGCCGCGCCGCAGGGCAAGACGCCCTCTGCGTTCCTCTGGGACTTCGTCTTCTCGGGCAGCGAGAGCCGCTGGGGGCTCACCTACGCGATCGGCGTCTACAACGCGTTCGACGCGCAGTGGTCCGTCCCGATCAGCGCCGAATACCGGCAGACGACCATGCCGCAGAGCGGCCGTACCTTGCTCGCGCTCGGCGCGATCACCTTCTGACCATGCGCACCCCCTTCTCCGGATTCGCGGGTTTCGTTGTCGTCGGCGCGATGGCGGCCGGGCTCTTCGCCGCGCTCGCAAGCGTCGGCGCCTGCGCCGAGCGCGAGGTCTACATCTACTCCGCCGCGCGCTACGACGAGGCGGCCGACTGCATTGCGCCCTACAGCTCCCTCGAGACGATCGAAGGCGAAGGCGCGAGCGTGCGGTGCTCCCCGAAGTGCATCTCGTTCGAAGACGAGCTCTACGTCTCGACCGTCTGCCCTCCGGTGCCGACCGGCGCGGAGCTCGTCCCGCCGGAGGACCCGACGTGCGCGGCCGCCCTCCGCGCGTTCAATCGCGACGGCGGCGCGTGCAGCGAAGGCGCCGGCAGTGGCGCGTCGGAGGACGCCGGCGGCTCGGAAGCGGGGCCCGAGAAGCCCGAGCCCGACGCCGGCGAGCCCATCCGTGATGCCGGTCCGGGCTGACGTCGCTTGACGAACCACCACCCGCCGCGACAGGGTGGCGGCGTGGCGACGACGAAGATCGGACGAGCGAAGGCGAAAACCACCTCCGCCGTGAAGAAGGCGGGGAAGATCGTGAAGAAGGTCGCGGCGCGCGCCGTCGCCAGGCCCGTTCGTCCTTCGAAGAAGATGGCGCCGCCGGTGCCGACGCTCGAGCGGCTCGAAGCGATCCATCCCGACGCGCACTGCGAGCTCGATCACCAGGGTCCGTTCCAGCTCCTCGTCGCGACCGTGCTCTCGGCGCAGACGACGGACGTGAACGTCAACAAGGCGACGCCGAAGCTGTTCGCGACCTATCCCGATGCACGCGCCCTCGCGACGGCGGCGCAGGAGGACGTCGAGCCGCTCGTCTCGACCCTCGGCTTCTTCCGCCAGAAGGCGAAGAGCATCATCGGGCTCTCGAAGAAGCTCGTCGAAGACCACGGCGGCGAGGTCCCGCGCACGCTCGACGCGCTGGTGAAGCTCCCCGGCGTCGGCCGGAAGACGGCGAACGTCGTCCTCGGTGTGACCTGGAACACGCCGGAGGGGGTCGTCGTGGACACGCACGTGCAGCGCATCGCGCAGCGCCTCGGGTGGACGAAGAACACGGACCCCGTGAAGATCGAGCAGGACCTCTGCAAGCTCCTCCCTCGCGAGAAGTGGGACCGGACCTCGCACGTCCTCATCTTCCACGGCCGCCGGATCTGCTTCGCGCGCAAGCCGGCCTGCGACAAGTGCGGGATCAACGACGTGTGCCCGAGCGCGTTCCGCGCGGAGAACGTCGGGCGGAAGCCGCCGCGGGTGCGGAGCGCGTAGAGCTCTCAGCGCCCGCGGAACTGTTCGAGGAGGCGCTCGGTCGCCGTGTACGGGTCGAGCGCGCGCGCTTCGACGTCGCGCACCGCCGCGTCGATCTGCGCCGAGAGCGCCGACGTCGCGGCCTCGATCAGCGTCTCCCGGAGCGCCTCGCGAACTTCCTCTGCGAGCCGGAGGAGGCGACGCGCCCTGCCCGTCTGCGTCCCCTCGAGCCACGCCTTGTGGCGCCCGAGCGCCGCGACGAGCTCGGCGATCCCCTCACCGCGCGTCGCCACGCACTTCAGGATCGGCGGCGTCCAGAGCTCGCCGCCGGCGCCGGCGTCCTCCGCCGTCGGCACGACGTCGACCTTCACGCCGCCGTGGACGACGTGGCCCTTCTGCCGTCCCGCGGCGACGAGCGCTTCGCTCCCGAGCGCGATCATGAGCTCGAGGTCGCGCATCGTCCCGTCGGCGCCGTCGCGGTCTGCCTTGTTCACGGCGAACACGTCCGCCGTCTCGAGGATGCCGGCCTTGATCGCCTGCACCTCGTCGCCGAGGCCCGGCGCCATGACGACGAGCGTCGAGTGCGCGGTGCGGGTGATCTCGAGCTCGTCCTGTCCGACCCCGACCGTCTCGACGAGGACGACGTCGCAGCCGTACGCGTCGAGGACGCGCACCATGTCCCGCGCCGAGCGCGAGAGGCCGCCGAGGTGGCCGCGCGTCGCGACGGACCGGATGAACACGCGCGGATCGCTCGCGTGGCGCGTCATCCGGATCCGGTCGCCGAGGATCGCGCCGCCCGAGTAAGGGCTCGTCGGATCGACGCAGATGACGCCGACCTTCTTGTCCTCCTTGCGATAGGCCTCGATCAGGCGATCGGTGAGCGTGCTCTTGCCGGCGCCGGGGTTGCCGGTGATGCCCACGACGGTCGCGCGACCGGTGCTCGGGAAGATCTCCTTGAGGAGTTCGAGGTAGCCGGGGACGCGGTCGTCGACGTCGCGCATCGCACGCGCCGCTGCCCGCGCATCACCCTGGACGATCCGCTCTGCGAGCTGGCTCATGGGAGCCGCGGACTCTACCTCAATCGCGCGATCTTTCGATCGATCGCGGCGACGTCGGTGCCCGCCTTCGCCTTCGCCGTCTCGTACGCCTTCCGAGCGGCCGCGGGCTCGCCGTCGGCCGCGAGCGCGTCCCCGAGCGCCTCCCACCCGGCGCCGTACGCCGGGAAATCGCGCGTCGCGCGCTCGGCGAAGGCCTTCGCGCTCGTCGTCCGGCCCGCGGCGAGACACGCCTCGGTCGCCCGGACGAGCGCGGTCGGATCGTTCCGGTCGAGCCCGATCGCGGCCTGGTACGCCTCGATCGCGAGGTCGATCTCGCCCTTCTTCGCGTTCGCGTCGGCGACGAGGAGCTTCGCGGGCGCGAAGTTCTTCATGCGCTCGAAGGCCGCGGTTCCTGCACGAATTGCCTCGTCGGGCTTGCCCTCCCCGAGCGCGACGCGTCCGGAGATGACCTGGGAGGCGACGTCGTTCGGCGCCAGACGGAGCGCGGCCTCGGCGGCCTTCTTCGCGTCCGGCAGTCGACGCGCGGCCACGTACGACTCGGCGGCGGCGCGGAGCGCTTCGGCGTTCTCGGGCCGCTCGGAGAGCGAGCGTTCGAAGGCGGCGATCGCTTCGGCGCTCCCGGCCGGGAGCGTCCTCCCGAGCTCGAGCTGCGCGACGGGATCGCCGGGATCGAGCTCGACCGCACGACGGAGCGACGCGAGGGCACCTTCCTTCCCGGTCCTCCGCAGGAGGACGCCGAGCGCGACGTGCGCCTCGGTCCTCTCGGGCGCGAGCGCGATCGCGGCGCGGTACGCCTCCTCCGCTTCGCGTTCCTTCACCTCGAGCTCGCGCGCCTGCCCGAGGGCGACCTTCGCGGCATAGGCGACCTCGGCTCCCGCCTTCTCCTTCTCGGCCTTCTCGAGCTCGGCGAGCGCCTCCGTCGCGCGACGCCAGAGGAGGTGCGCTTCGGCCGCGCAGACGTGGGAGGCGGCCACCGCCCCGGGGACCTTCGCGAGGTCACGGCACGCGGAGGTCGCCTTCGCGAACTCGCGCTGGTCGATGTGCGTCCGCGCGATCTCCCACGTGAGCGACGCGGCGGTGGCCGGCTTCGCGCCGAGCCCGAGCCCGCGACGGAGCTCCGTGATCGCTTCTGCCTCCCGGCCCGACCGCCGCAGCGCCCGGCCGAGCGCGAGACGCGCTTCGGCGCTCGCCGGGGTCTTGGCGACCTCGGCGCGGGCAACAGGCAGCGACGACTCCTGCGCCGAGGCAGCAGGAGCCGTGGTCAAGAGGACCCCCAGGGTCCCCGCGGAGAGGGCGAACAAGACGACGGAACGCATGGAAATCCCCCTGCTCGCGTGCAGACGCCGGCAAGCGTCTGCAACGTGCAGCCAAAGCGAAGCAGGCGTCGTGCCTGCGTCGACGCTTCCTCTAACGCTCCGGACGGGCAGATCAAGCCCACATCCACGCACGAAGAACGCTTTTCTTCAGCGCTTCGCGTCGAGGCGGGAGAGGGCCCACGAAGCGGCCTCGCGCACCATCGGATCGTCGTGCTCGGAGGCGGCCTGCTGGAGGGCGGCGCGTGCGGACTCGTCGCCGCGGTTGCCGAGGACGAGGGCGGCGTTCCGCGCGAGGCCGGCGCGTGTCGCGCGCCCGACGGGGCTGCCCTCGCGGAGGCGGACGAAGCCTTCGTCGTCGAGCGAGAGGAGATCGACGAGCCGCGTCTCGCCCCAGCGTGCGTCGGGGAGGAAGCGCTCGTCCGTCAGCGAAGGGCCGTTCGCACCGAGCGCGCGCGCGTTGAACGGACACACGGTCTGGCAGTCATCACAGCCGAACAGGTGCTCCCCGACGCCGGCGCGGAGCTCGGTCGGCACCGCGGAGCGGAGCTCGATCGTGAGGTACGAGATGCAGCGGCGCGCATCGAGCACGAACGGCCGCGGGAACGCGTTCGTCGGGCACACGTCGAGGCATCGCGTGCACGACCCGCAGCGCTCGGGGATCGGTACGTCGGGCTCGAGCTCGAGCGTCGTGACGACCTCGCCGAGGAGGACGAGCGAGCCGGTGCCCGGGACGATGAGGAGGCCGTTCTTCCCGACGAAGCCGAGGCCCGCACGCGCGGCCCAGGCGCGCTCGAGGACAGGCTCCTCGTCGCAGAGCGGGCGCGCTCCGGCCGGGACACCGTTCGCTTCCTCGCCGAGCGCGCGCGCGAGAGACGCGAGCTTGCGGAGCTTCTTCCGCATCCCGTTGTGGTAGTCGCGCCCGCGGGCGTACCGCGCGATCGCGCGGGCCGTCGCGGGGTCGGACGCCTCCTCGGCCGCGGGGCGCGCGTAGCGGCGCGCGAGGCAGATGACGCTCTTCGCACCGGGCAGCACGTGCTCGCCGTCGAGGCGGCGCCGCGCTTCGGGGAGATCGGCGAGCCACCCCATCTCGCCCTGGTGACCGTCCGCGAGGAAGGCTTCGTAGCGCGCGAAGTCGACGTCGAGCGGGACGTCGGCGCGCGCGACGCCGACGGCGTCGAACCCGAGCCGCTTCGCCTCCGCGACGATGCGCGCCTTCGCGTCCACGCCCGCACCATGCCGCAGCCGCCCGAGCAGGTCCACGCGTGCGTGGTAGGCGACGCGGGATCCGGCGGCGGCGCGAGCGACGCGATGCGGCAACGGGGAATCAGGGTTCCGCCCGAGGCAGCGCTTCGATTATGACTCGCCCGCATGAGCCCGCTCCTCCGCCACGTCACCTCCGCCGTGCTCGTCATGGCAGGCGTCCTCGCCACGAGCGCGTGCAGCGACGACAAGAACACGACGAGCTCCTCCACGAGCGCCGTCTGCGTCGCGCCGCCGGCGAAGAATGCCTACTGCAGCACGTGCGCCGTCGCGGCGAACGCGAGCCCTGCGAGCTGCAAGGGCTCGCGGAACGTCGACGCCTGCTGCGCCTTCGTCGCGGCACCCACCCAGGAGCTCGCGCGCGGCACGGGGCTGAACCGCTACTCGTCGAACGATCCGGCGGTGAAGCTGGGATGCCTCGACGACCCGGGGACGGTCGGCACGCCGAAGACGGTCACCCTGAAGGGCTGGGTTCGCCTCTTCTCCGGCGGCGGCGACTCGGCCGGCGTGAAGGTGGAGATCTTCGAGGAGGGCCCGAACGGCGCCCTCGGCAAGCCGGTCGGCACCGCCGTCGTCACGACGGATGCCGACACGCCCGAGCCGAAGCGCGAGACCTTCCTCAAGAAGTGCCCCGACGGTGGCTGCATCTTCCGCGCATTCGAGTACAAGGGCGTGCCGACGGAGACGCCGCTCGTCGTGCGGACGTCGGACGCGACCGGCGGTCAGCAGTGGGCGGACTTCTACGACTACAACGTGTACTTCGCGAACACGAAGGTCGAAGCCGGTGACGTCGTCACCTACGAGCCGTCGGCGGTCGCGGCGACCGACATCAACACCGTCGCGTCGGCGGCGGGCGGCTTCACGGTGAAGCAGGACCGCGGCCTCCTCGCCGGCGAGGTCCACGACTGTGACGACGTGCGCGTCGCGGGCGCGATGGTCGACACCGACGCGGCCCACGAAGGCGACATGTTCTACTTCGGCGAGAACGAGTCCGATCCGCTGCCGGACAAGTCGCGCGCACTGCTCGGCACGAGCAAGCTCGGTCTCTTCGGCACGCTCAACCTGCCGACGGGCACGCCGATCCGCGTGAGCGCGCTCGGCAAGGTCGGCGGTCAGACCGTCCTCCTCGGACACTACACCGTGCAGACGTTCCCCGGCGCCGTCACGGCGCTCAGCTTCCGCGGCCGCCGGCCGTGGCAGAAGTAACCCACGACACGTTGCTCGGCGGGCGCGTCGCGCTCGCGCAACCGTCACGCGGCTACCGCGTGAACGTCGACGCGGTGCTGCTCGCCGCCTTCGCGGCGCGCGCTTGCGGCACGACGAGCGCGGCGCCTCCGCGGGCAGCGCGCGCGCTCGTCGATCTCGGCGCCGGCGTCGGGGCGGTCGCGCTCTGCGCGCTCGCATTCCGTGCCGCCGAACGCGCCGTCCTCGTCGAGGTCGATCCGCGCTACGCGTCGCTCGCCGAGGAGAACGTGCGCGCGAACGGCGCCGACGCGGAAGTGATCACGTCCGACGTGCTCGAGGCCGCCGAGGGGCTCCGCGGCGCGGCCGAGCTCGTGGTGTGCAACCCGCCCTACGTCGCGCCGGGACGCGGCCGCCCGGCCGCCGCCGAGCGCGCCCGCGCTCGCTCGGGGCCGCTCGACGTGTTCCTCGACGCCGCGCGCGTCGTCCTCGGCAAGCGAGGCCGCGCGTGCTTCGTCTACCCCGCGATCGAGGCGACGACGCTCCTCGCGTCGCTCCGTGCACGCGGGCTCGAGCCGAAGCGCCTCGCATGCGTTCACGGGAGCCCGGAGGCCGCCGCGCGCGTCGTGCTCGTCGAGGCGCTCCCCGGCAAGCCGGGCGGGCTCGTCGTCGCGCCGCCGATCGTCGAGACGCTCGGTGCGGGCCGCGCGAACCCCGCGCTCGTCCGCTTGATCCGCGGCTAGCGCGAACGGAGGCGATCGAGCGCGATCGCGCACGCCGCGCGCACGCTGAGATGGTTCCAGTCGCCGGGGCCGTAGATCGGCTCGACGACGTGGGTGGCCTTGCTCGTCGCGGAAGGCGCGAGGCCCCAGCCGCTGCCGAAGAGGAGGAGCACCGGCGGCCCTTCGGTCGTGAGGCGGGCGCGCGCTTCGGAGAAGCGCATCGTCGTGCCGATCTCGAGCGCCGTCGTCACCCACGTCTCGACCGGACCGCCTGCGCCGAGCGCCGCGATCGCGTCTTCCAGGGTCGGAACGGCGCGCACGATCGCGAGCGCGTCCTTCCGGTCCGGGATCCGTTTCGCGCTCGACCCGAAGGTCCAGTGGTCGACGATGCGCGACACCATCGTCCGCGCCGCTTCGATCGGGTGCACGACGAAGTAGTCGGTGCATCCGTACGTGCGTGCGCTCCGCGCCATGTCGTGGACGTCGAGGTTGGTGAGCGCCGTCGTGACGACGTTGCCTTCCTTGTCGAGCGCCGGATGGTGCACGAGCGCGATCGCGAGCCGACGACCGCTCATTCCTTGTCGCCCTTGTACCCGGCGTCGCGGCGCACGAGCAGATCTGGACGCCGTGACTCCGTCTTGAGGAGTGCCTGCTCGCGCCGCCACTTCGCGATGAGCGCGTGGTTGCCGCCGGAGAGCACTTCCGGGACCGCATGACCGCGGAACTCCGCGGGCCGGGTGTACTGGGGGTACTCGAGGAGACCGTCCTCGCCGTGCGACTCCTCGCGCGTCGAGTCGGCGTTGCCGAGGACGCCGGGGAGCAGCCGCACCGTCGCCTCGATGACGGCCATCGCCGCGACCTCGCCGCCGGTCATGACGAAATCGCCGAGCGACAGCTCCTCGTCGACGAAGCTCCGCACGCGTTCGTCGAAGCCCTCGTAGCGACCGCAGATCAGCATCACGGCGTCGCGCTGCGCGAGCGCCTGCGCCGAGGCCTGCGAGAACGGACGGCCCTGCGGCGTGAGCAGCACGCGGTGCGCGCGCGGCTTGCCTTCCGCCTCCGCCTCCGCGTCGAGCGCCTCGAAGCACGCGACCAGCACGTCGACGCGCATCACCATGCCGCTGCCGCCGCCGTACGGCGTGTCGTCGACGCTCTTGTGGCGACCGAGGCCGAAGTCGCGCGGCGAGCGGAGGCGCACCTCCATCTGTCCGCCGGAGACGCCGCGCCCGACGAAGCTCGTCTTGAGGAACG
This sequence comes from Polyangiaceae bacterium, assembly GCA_039809485.1. Lineage (GTDB taxonomy): Bacteria > Myxococcota_A > Polyangia > Polyangiales > Polyangiaceae > Labilithrix. The sequence continues at coordinate 17,222 of JBDHVE010000172.1, forward strand.
TCTCGAACAGCTCCGGGAAGAGCGTGACGACATCGATGCGCACGGGGTCACTCGTCCGCGGCCGCTTCGTCGGCCTCGGGCTCGTCCTCGGCCGCGCCCCCGCGCGCCGCGCGAGGAGGACGAGGCTTTCTCACCTTCGGGGTGTCGCGCTCGACGCCTTCGAGCGTCACGAGCTCGACGACACGATCGGCGATCGACACCTTCGACACGAACGCCTCGACGAGCGGCACTTCGTAGAAGCCGCCCTCGTCCGCGCGGACGCGGAGCGCCGACACGCTCGGGTACGAGAGGATCGCCGTGACCTCGCCGATGCGCGTGCCCTCGAGCCGGACCTCCGCCCCGACGACGTCGACCTCGTAGAACTCGCCCTCGGCGAGCTCGGGGAAGTCGCGTCGGCGCACGCAGATGACCGCGGAGCGGAGCTCCTCGGCGCGATCCCGGTCGTCCACGGAGTGGAGCTTCATCAGGATCGCGTCGTCGGCGCGACGCGCACCGTCCACGGACACCTCGTGCTCCGCCCCGTCCGGCAGCCTCACGAGGACCTCGTCCTGGACCAGCAACGTGTCGCTGTCCTTGTTGTAGAGCTTGAGACGCACCTCGCCGCGCACGCCGTGGGGGCGAGCAATCTCGGCGAGGGGAATCCAGCTCTCGTCGAGGAGACGAGAGGAGCTCAATCCACGATGTCCAGATGCGCGCGCTTGCCGAGCTTGGTCGACACCGCGGACAGGATCGTGCGCATGGACTGGGCGGTGCGCCCTTCCTTGCCGATCACCTTGCCGATGTCTTCCTTGGCGACGCGGAGCTCGATCAAGCTGTTGTGCTCGCTCGCGATCTCCGTGACGACCACCTGATCGGGATGGTCCACGAGCTCGACTGCAATCGCCTTGATCAGCTCTTTCAGCGGCATTGACGACTCTCGTGTCCGCCCCTCCCCCGAGAGCCCGCGCTCAGGCAGGCCCTCGCGAGCGGGGGCAGCGGTCACTTGGCGGCGGCCGCTTCGGCCTTGGCGGAACGCTTGATGAGGCGCGAGAGCGTCTCGGACGGCACGGCGCCCGTGCCACGCCAGTAGGCGAAGCGCTCGGCGTCGATGTTGAGCGGCTGGTCCTTCGTCTCCTTGGCGGGATCGAAGGTGCCGATGTTCTCGAGGAACCGACCGCCGCGGGGGCTCCGCTGGTCGGTCACGACCACGCGGTAAAAAGGCTTCTTCTTGGTGCCCGCACGGGCGAGACGGATGTGGACGGCCATGATTTCTCGAGTCTCCGAATCAGCGTAGCAAACAGGTGGCCACTCGCCACCTTCGGGGCCGCGCAAGCTACTTGCGGGCCCGGGGTGTGTCAAGGCGTTCAGTAGCAGAGGCTCTGCGTCACGGCTACGGCCTTCCGCGACGCCTGAGCCTCGGAGAGAAAACAGGAAACAGGGGACAGGAAACCGGCAACCGGGAATGAACCGAGAGGCTCGCGGCGGCGACCATCGCCCGTTGCCAGTTGCCCGTTCCCTTGTATCTGGCCGGGTCGTGTAGAGAAGGCCGGCCAAGGCAGAGGACGGCAGACCGACTTCCCTCAGGTTGCACGCCGTGGAACAGCAGGGTCGCCGTCCTCTTGCCTCGGCTCAGCCCGAACAGTTGCTAGGCCGAGAAGCCGCATGACGCAAGGAGGGGCGAAGCCGAGGCGCGCCGGGGCAGAAAGAACCCGGAATGGAACCCAAGTACATCGGACTGGATGTCTCGAAGGCCTGTCTCGACGTCGCGTGGAGCACCGGCACGGACGAGCAGGTGCCGAATGACGACGATGGCATCGCCTCTCTCGTTCAGCGAGCGAAGGAAGCGGGCATCGCGCTCGTCGTGATGGAAGCGTCGGGCGGCTACGAGAAGCTCGTGCTCTCCCAGCTGCGCGGCGCTGGGGTGCCCGCGGTCGCCGTGAATCCGCGGCAGGTGCGAGAGTTCGCACGTGCGTTGGGCCGACTCGCGAAGACCGATCGGATCGACGCACGCGTCCTCTGCGAGTTCGCCGAGCGCATGCGACCGCAGGTCCGCGAGGCGCGGTCGCCGCTCACCGAACTGATGACGGAGCTCGTGTCCCGACGGCGTCAGATCGTCGAGATGATCACCGCGGAGAACAACCGCCTGAAGCAAGCCAGGCGCTCCGACGCCGCGATCCAGGACAGCATCAAGGCGCTGATCGCACAGCTTCGTGAGCAGCTGAAGGTCATCGAGGCGCGCATGGACCGCGTCGCGAAGGACGACGAAGGGACGGCCAACGACATCGCCCTCCTGACCTCCGTCCCGGGCGTAGGCCGTGTCACGGCCGTGAATCTTCGCGCGTACCTGCCAGAGCTGGGCCGCGTCAGCCGTCAGGAGCTGGCCGCTCTCGCTGGCGTTGCCCCCTTTGCCAACGACAGCGGCCTGAAGCGCGGCAACCGGTCGTGCTGGGGAGGGCGAGCACCGGTGCGCGCCGTCTTGTACATGGCTGCACTCGTGGCCGCGCGCTGCAACCCGGTGATCAAGGCCCTCTACGCACGGCTACGCACCAACGGCAAGCTGCCGAAGGTCGCGCTCGTCGCGTGCATGCGGAAGCTGCTCACCATCCTCAACGCGATGATGCGCACCGGCCAGCCATGGGCGCTCGCGGAGCCGAAGGTGTAGTTCGCGACGTTCACCCCCGAGTGGAGTCCTGACCGGTCACGGTCGTGGCTGCCGGCCGGGCCCGAGCAGCCCCGGCTGCCTGTTGCCTGTTGCCTGTTGCCCGTTCCCCGTTCTCTCCCGGCTCCTTGAGAAGGTGACGGGCGGGACCCGAAGACAGTTGCTGTT
>JBDHVE010000173.1:0-19730 GCA_039809485.1 Polyangiaceae bacterium
GGGAGCGCGCGCGCCCTTCCCTGCTGCGTCACGCCGCCTTGGTGCTCGAGGCCGCGGAGCGCGCCGAGGAGAGCGCGGGATGACGCATTCCGGGTGGCACGAGAAGGGCCCAGGCCTCATGTTGGCGCCCGCGTCCTTGGTCTTGGTCGCTCGGCTCCTCATCGCGCTCGTACGGCTCTACCAGCTGACCGTGTCGCCCTATCTGGGCCGCGTGTGTCGGTTCGAGCCGTCGTGCTCCCGCTATGCCGTCGCGTGCTTGCAAGCGCACGGCGCCGCACGGGGCAGCTTGCTTTCGGTGAAGCGCCTGTGTAAGTGCCACCCGCTCCATCCCGGGGGGTACGACCCGCCTCCTCCCGTCGACCGCGCCTAGGACCGTTCTCCGATCACACGCACGAAAGAAGTACGGAATGGATCGAAGCAGTGTCCTGCGCATGCTCGTGATCTTCGGCGCGATCCTGCTGATCTGGCAGGTCGGCCCGAAGTTCTTCGGCCACAAGGAAACGACGCAGGCGCTCCCCGCCGAGGTCTACCAGAACGCGCCCGGCTTCGCCCCCGACGAGGTGGACGCGCCGGACACGCCGAAGCCGCCCGAGGGCGAGCTGTGCAAGATCTCCGGCAACCGCTTCGAGGCGACGCTCTCGAGCCGCGGCGCCGCCCTCACGAGCTACTTCCTGAAGGACGCGCAGTACGCGCTCGACCTCGTCACGACCAACCACGAGCGCTGGCGTCCGCTCCGCACGACGTTCCGCGGCCCCGACGCCGGCGACCAGCTCCAGTACGACCGCTTCCCGTGGAAGATCGAGAAGCAGGACGGCAAGACGTGTGCGTTCTCCTACGAGGACGGTGACGTCCGGATCGTGAAGACGATCACGGCCGGCGCGCGCGAGTACGAGCTCGAGGTCGAGACGGCGATCACGAACCTCGCCAGCACCGCGAGGAAGCACCAGCTCTCGATCGGCGAGTACGCGTGGCACAAGAACGGCGACGTCAAGGGCAGCATGGGCCGCCAGTCGCCGTTCGCGACGAAGCTGGTGTGCGCGAGCGGCAAGGACGTCGAGCGCAAGGAGCAGAACGACTTCAAGTCCGGCTGGTTCGCGATGCCGAGCGTCGATCGCTACGCGGCGGTGAACAGCCACTTCTTCGCGCAGGCGCTCGTGCCGATGCAGGGCGGCGCGAACGTCGTCACGGACAGCCCGCGCTGCGAGCTGCTCGCCCAGCACACGATCACTCCCGGCGCGACCGACGAGGACGAGAACGGCGCCGTCTACCAGGCGAAGCTGATCTACCCGCCGCGCGAGCTCGCTCCGCAGCAGACCGCGGTCTACAAGCAGATCGCCTTCGACGGCCCGAAGGAGCGCGACGTCCTCGCGCACGCGGCCGGCGGCGACAAGCTGAAGGACATCATCGAGCTCGGGTTCTTCTCGCCCGTCGCGCGGTTCCTCGTCGGCGTCCTCCAGTTCTTCCACGACAAGGTCACGTTCGGCAACTGGGGCGTCGCCGTCATCCTGATGACGGTGTGCCTCCGCACGCTGCTCTTCCCGCTCACGCTCAAGTCGATCAAGACGACGATCGCGATGCGGCGCCTCAAGCCGGAGGTCGACTCGCTGAACGCGAAGTTCGCCGACGACCCGCAGGCGAAGAACCTCGCGATGATGGAGCTCTGGAAGAAGCACGGCGTGAACCCGTTCGGCGGGTGTCTGCCTCAGCTCGTCCAGATGCCGGTCTGGTTCGCGATGTACACGACGCTCCAGACCGCGGTGGAGATGTACCACACGAAGTTCCTGTGGTTCTCCGACCTCTCGGCGCCGGACAAGTACTTCATCCTCCCGCTGCTCCTGGGCGTCTTCATGATCGTCCAGCAGCGGATCGTGCCTCAGCAGGGCATGGACCCCGTCCAGCAGAAGATGATGATGTACATGCTGCCGGCGGTCTTCACGTTCATGATGCTCTTCTTGCCGGCGGCGCTCGGTGTCTACATGCTGACGAACAGCTTGCTCGGCATCGCGCAGCAGCTCATCGTCGAGCAGATCGCGCCTCGCAACGACAAGCACGAAATCGTCGTGAAGCAGGCGGGCGGGGCGTCACAGGCGCCCGGGAACAAGGGATTCGGAAAGGGGAAGGCACGTGTCTAGCAGCAACGATCTCGAGGTCTCGAAGAACGCGGACGGCGGCGCGGAAGGCGCTCACCCCGAAAACCTGGACCCGCAGACGGCACGCGCCCTCTCCTTCGTCGAGATGCTGCTCGACAAGATGGACATGGATGCGGAGGTCACCCTCGCGCCGGACGACGGCGAAGGCTCGGCCGACGAGATCCGTCTCGAGATCGAGGGCCCCGATGCCGGCCGCGTGATCGGCAAGCGCGGCGCCGTCCTCGAAGCGATCCAGTACCTGACGACGCGCGTCGCGCACCGCCCGGGCGAGCCGCGCAAGCACATCGCGGTCGACGCCGAAGGCTACCGCGCGCGTCACGAGGACCAGCTCGCCGACATGGCGCGCAAGCTCGCGCGTCGCGTCGCCAAGGAGGGCAAGGTCATCACCTTCGACCCGATGAGCGCGCGCGATCGTCGCGTCGTGCACATGGCGCTGAAGGACATCACGAGTGTCCGCACCGAGAGCCAGGGCGAAGGGCCCGATCGCCGCGTGCAGATCATCCCCGTGAAGGGCGCGCCGCCGCCCCCGCCGTCGCAGGCCTGAGCTCCACCTTCGCGGACGAGGGCGCGCTACCCTTGGTGGCGTGCCCCTCTACACGAACCTCGACGGAACGACGCCGGACAAGGGCCTCGTCGACATCCTGAAGTGGCAGATCGGCGATCGCGTCGCGGGGCGACGTCGTCGTGACGATCGGCCGTTCTCGACGCCGCGCCGTGCGAACGACGGCGCGCCGCTCCGGGAGGACCGCGCGCACCTCACGTGGGTCGGGCACGCGACGTTCGTGCAGCGGCTCGGCGGGAAGCTCGTCGCGACCGATCCGATCTGGTCGCCGCGGATCCACACCGTGAAGCGGCTCGCGGAGCCGGGCGTCGCGCTCGAGGACTGCCCGAAGCTCGACGTCGCGACGATCTCGCACGCGCACTACGACCACCTCGATCTCCCGACGCTGAAGCGGATCGGGCGCGACACGACCTTCGTCGTGCCGCGTGACAACGCCGACATCCTCGTCGAGGCCGGCCTGCCGAAGGTCGTCGAGCTCGGGTGGTGGGACACGACGACGATCGGAGACCTCCGGATCACGCTCGTCCCCGCGCAGCACTGGTCGATGCGCGTGCCCTGGGACCGGAACAAGCGGCTCTGGGGCGGCTTCGTCTACGAGTCGCTCGCCGGCGAGGGCACGAGCTATCACGCCGGCGACACCGCGTTCAGCGAGCTCGTGTTCCGGGAGATCGGCCGGCGCTTCCCGCGGATCGACTGGGCGATGATGCCGATCGGCGCCTACGACCCGCCCTGGTTCATGCAGCCCCAGCACATGGGACCGGAAGAAGCGGGCCGCGCATTCGAGCTCCTCTCTGCGAAGCGGCTCGTCGCGATGCACTGGGGCACGTTCAAGCTCACCGACGAGTGGCTCGGCGAGCCGCCGGAGCGGATCCGCGCTTGGTGGTCGGAGAAGCGGCTCGAGCCCGAGGACCTCTGGGTGATGGACCTCGGGGAGACGCGCGCGCTCTAGGGCTTTCCGTGCCCGGGGTCGGCCGGGGGCCCGGCGTCGGGCTGGTTCGCGCGCTTCGGCGTCGAGGGGTGCTTCGGCGGGATGGGCTGCCGCGTCTCCTCGTCGACGTCGTACTCACCGCACGGGTACCAGTCGGTCCCGTCCTCGTTGCAGAACTGGTAGTTCGTCGGGCAGTTCACGCGGCCGTCGGCGTCGACGTACGTGATCTTGCACTCGCGCATCGAGCTCGCGAGGCAGATGACGGGATGCCCGGCGGGCCGCCGCGCGACAAGCGGTGCGGTCACGTCGTCTTCGAGCGCATGCGGCCGCGTTTCGGCAGCGCAGGCGACGAGCACGGGAGCGACGAGCAAGGAGACGAGCACGAGGCGAGAGCGATCGTTCATGGAGCCCTCCGTCACCTTCCCCCGCGCCGCTTCATGGGTCGCGAGAGAGGTCCATCGTCGATGGTGGCCGAAGCGCGCGCGCCGCGCGATGTCGTTTCACACGGTACCTGGTACCGAGTTTCGCATTTCGGTCGCGGGGTGTGGTTGCCGTGGCTCCGTCCGCGCCCGTCGGCGCCGACTCGCGAGGACGAGGAAGACTCCCAGCGCGGCGAGCAGAGGCGCGGGGCCCGGCCTGGCTCGCGAGACGGCGCACCCTCCCCCCTCGTCGCCACCGTCACCGGACGGCCCCGCCGCCGCGCACGCCGGCGGAGACGGATCGCTCACGTTGCCGAAGTCGTCGATGCCGGCGATCGAGAAGGTGTGCTCGACGCCGTCCTCGAGCGGCCCCGACGCGGAGCTCTGGATCGTGGTCGTCGGATCGAGCGCGCCACCGACGCTGGCGCAGATCGCGCCGGGCTGCACCAGCAAGATCTCCTCGGGAGAGGACCGCGGCGCGAACATGGGCGGACACGTCCCGGGCGCCGCGGTCGGGGCGACGTGCGAGACGGGTGCACAGTACACATCGACCCTCGCGTCGCGCTGCTCACGCGGCTTCTCCCACGAGACACGGACGCGCCCGGCCTCGGAGGTCGCAACGAGACCCGCCGGCGGCTCACCGGCGACCATGTCGACCGGGATCGCGACGGAGTACGTGGTCGAAGCCGTCGCGAGCTGGCCCGGCTCGAAGTAGAGGAAGTGGACCGCGATCCGCGATCGGTCGAGCGCCCCGCACACGCTCGCGTCCTCGCGCGGGCGCGCGGGATCCAGCGCGCCGGAGACGAGCCGACGGACGGGCACGTCGAGCTGCGTCACCGGCTGGAGCGGGATGCCCTGCTGGACGGGCCAGCACGTCGCGGCGGTGCCGCTCCGAGCCGTCTGCTCGCTGCAGCTCGCGCCGTCGTACGAGGCCCAGGCCTCCACGACGCCGTTCGCGACGAACCCGCCGAGGAGGACCGTGAAGCGGATCCGCTGGTCGTCTCGGCAATCGGCGAGATTGATGCCCTCCGGCGTCTGCGAAAGCGACCGCTTCTGGATCGCGTTCCCCGATTTGTCGAGGCGAGGCAAGGCCTCGCTCTGGACCACGGAGAGCGTGGCGGCCCCGGCGGGAGCGGTGACGAGGAGGCCGCCCGCGATCGCGAGCAGCAAGAGGAAGACGGAAGGTGTGCTTTGCATGGCGGCGCGCCCGAGTTCAAGGCGCGGGCCACAGAGGCGTCTGCCACGTTGTCAGCGCGACGCGCACGCGCGCTGGCCGATCCGCGTGATCGAGAGCTCTCGCTGCCACTCTGACCGAGATCGCTCACGTCGTTGCCGAACCGGCGCGGACACGAGCGCGAGGGTCACCGTGCGTTCGCACCCGCGCACGTGAACGCGTGGCCACAGCCCTCGATCACGATCGAATCGCACACGGCCCATGCGACGAGAGCAGCCTTTTCCGCTCCGGCTTTCGGAGACGCAGATGGGCGGAGCAGATCGCCTTGCGGGGCAGGCTCGTTCCGCTACCGAGCACCCATGCCTGCACGCTCGCGACGACAGCCGACGGTTGCTCCCCGCGCACGGCTCCTCTTGCTCTGCCTCCTCGCCTGCGGCTCCGAGACCGCGGGCGCCGGCGCGCGCGAGCGCGCGGGAGAGGCCTCCCCGGCAGGCGCCGTCACGGACGCTCCTACGACGGAGGCCGGCGGCGCCGCGACGTCTGCACCCGGGGCACCGAGCGCAGGGACGCCACCGTCGAGCGGGTGCGCGGGCACCAGCGTCACGCCCGGGGACCACGACTGGACGATCTCGACCGGCGGTCGCACGCGGAGCGCGCGCGTGCACGTACCGCCGCGCCACGACGGGAAGACGCCGCTGCCGGTCGTGCTGAACTTCCACGGCCGCCTCTCCTCGCCGTCGCAAGCGGAGTGGATCTCCGAGATGACCCCGAAGGCCGACGCGTCCGGCTTCGTCGTGGTGTACCCAGCCGGGATCGGGCAGACGTGGAACGGCGGCTTCTGCTGCGGCCAGGCCCAGAGCGAGAACGTCGACGACGTGGGCTTCACGCGCGCGCTCCTCGACGAGCTCGGCGCGAAGCTGTGTATCGATGCTCGCCGCGTGTTCGCGACCGGACTCTCGAACGGCGGGTTCATGTCCCATCGCCTCGCCTGCGAGCTCGCCGACCGGATCGCGGCCGTCGGTCCCGTCGCCGGGCACCTGCTCCTCCCCAGCTGCAAGCCGAGCCGTCCCGTCCCGGTGATCCACTTCCACGGGACGTCCGACACGGTCGTTCCCTACGGCGGCGGCCTCGGGATGGCGAGCGTCGAGAGCTCCCTCGCCGGCTGGGCCGAGCGCAACGGATGCACCGGCTCAGCGAAAGAGACGTTCGCGCGGGGTGACGCGAAGTGCGTGACGTGGGACGGTTGCACCGCAGGAGCCGACGTCACGCTGTGCACGATCGACGGCGGAGGTCACACGTGGCCCGGAGGGCCGGCGCTCCCGGGCCTCGGGAAGACCTCGAAGGACCTCGACGCCACGGACGCGATGTGGACCTTCTTCGCCACGCACGCCATGCCGTGAGACGCCTCAGCTGGCTCGATTGTCGACGGGGCCGTCGAGACGCGGACGCTGCATCGCGCCGAGGCGCGAGACGCGCGCCCACGCGGGCGCGATCTCGCCGGCGGCCTCCGGCCGGTCCGTGCCGAACGCGACGACCGCGCGAGCGAGCGGCGCGACGAGCGCGCGCGCGGCGAGGACGTCCGAAGCGGCGCTGATCCAGACGTGACGGTGCGTCGGCGACGGCGCGACGGCGGTCCCCTCCGTCACCGCGACGGCGTGGGTCTCGCCGGTGCAAACCGCGCCCACGTACGCCATCGTGTTGATCCAGCGCTCCGATTCGGCGCGGACCTCGGCGGGGACGAGCCCGCGCGGGACGAGGCGCTCGGCGGCGGCGAGCGCCTCGTGGACCGCAGAGCCGAAGAGCTCGGCGCGCGCGATGTCGCCTTCGACGAGCACGAGCCGCGGGCTCAGACAGCCCTGCTGATCGAATGCGACGACGTCGTCGGCGAGCGCCTCCGCCGCCGCTTCGAGGTCGGCGCTGCGCGACACCCACGCGACGCCCATCCCCGTGCCGTGGCCACGAACGCGCACGCCTTCGCGCGCGTGAGCGCGGACGTCGGCGATCGTGGCGTCGCGGCCGTAGACGTGGATCTCGCCGCGTGCCACGTCCTCGATCCGAACGTCCGCTTCGATCCGGATGCCCTCGTCACCGAGCGCCCGCATCGCAGAGGCGAGCGCCGGCGCGAACACCGCCTCGCGACGGGACGGCCGCACGACGACGCGCGGCGCCGCCGCGCGAGCAAGCGCGATCGCGCGGAGGGCGCCGACGAAGACGTTCGCGGAGAGGATCACCGTCACCTCGGGCGCCTCTCCGGCGGCGCGGACGAGGGAGGCGATCTCTTCCTCCGTCGCGTCGAGCTCGAGGTGGCGGGCGAGCGCACGGCGGACGCCTTCCGGTGACAGCCCGGTCGCGTCGACGAGCGCGCCCACGAGGCCGCTCCGCTCCGCCCCCTCGACGACGTTGCGCGCGGCGGCGAGGATGCGCCGGACCTCGCCGCTCATGCCTCGGCCTCGCCGGTGCGCCCCATGATTTCGTCGATCGCGATCGAGCATCCGCGGGGCGGCGCACCGGGCGCACGGCCGAGGAGCTCGAAGCCGCCTTCGACCCGCCGCACGCGATCCTGGGCGAGGACGGCGACCGCGCTGTCGACGTTCATCAGGTCGAGGATCTTCGCGAGGCCGATCTCGCCGTCCGCCACCGGCTCGAGCGTCTCGGGGTCGACCGGCACGACGCGCGCCCACGGCGGCTCCGCGTAGACGCCGTGGGGCGAGCTCTCGAACAGCGTCCGCTCGTAGAACTGGCTCGAGAGCTCCGTCATTCCGTATTCGGAGACGATCGCCCGCTCGTCGACCGAGAAGAGCTTGGCGAGGTCTCGCCGGAGCTCGCCGGCAGGCACCTCGCGGCTCTTGCCCTTGTAGCCGCCGGTCTGCATCACGCGGCTTCCCTCCGGGAGGCGGAACGGCATCTCGTCGCCGATCGCTTCGAGCAGGTGCACGAACGCGAAGGACGTCCCGAGGACGAGGACGGGCTCGCGATCGGCGAGCGCGTAGCTGACGCGCTCGTCGAGGACGGAGAGGTCGATCACGCCGTCGTTCACGACGAACGTGGTGCCGCGCTTCGCGGGTCGACCGAGCTCGCGCGCGAACGTCGCGCACATGTGGACGAGCGAAGAGTCGGGGAGCTCCTCCGGCGACGGCCCGACGACGAGGACGGGGACGCGCTTCGCGAGATCGCGCGCGAGCCACCGGCGCCCGAACGCGAGCGCGGCCTTGTCATAGGTTCCGACGTTGCGCATCGCGTGCTCGCCGCGCGCTCCGATCGTGGTGCCGCTCGTCCGGAAGACGATCGCCGATTCCTCCGGCGGGAACGTCGCCACGCGCGTCAGCTTGAAGGCGTCGGTCGGCACGGCCGGCACGTCGATCGCGCGCGTGAGCGAAGCCGGGTCGACGCGGCGCGCACGGCAGAGCCGCGCGAAGCCGGTGCTCGTGCTCGCCTGGAAGCGGGCGAGGTCGCACGCGAGCGCGTCGAACGGCTCGGGCATCTCGGCCCCGGCCTCGAACGCAGAGGCGAACGCGCGGGCGCGGGCGTGGAGCGCGTCGCTCGTCGCGATCCGCTCGTCTCTCGTGGGGGCCGAAGGCACGAGTGGGCTCTTAGCACACGCTCCGGCCGCGCTACGGAAGAGCGAGGATCTCCTCGAGCGCCTGGGCTGCGGCCGACAGGAGCGCGGGTGCGATCGTCAGGGCGGGCGAGAGCGTGAGGACGTTCCCGCGGACGCCGCCGGTGAGGACGATGAACCCTCGCGCGAGCATCTTCCGCGCGACGGCGAGCGCCTGCGCGGCGTCCTCGAGGACGATCCCGACCATCAGCCCGCGCCCGCGGACGCGGTGCGCGCCGAGACGCGCAGACGCCTCGGCGCGGAACGCATCGCCGACCTCGCGCGCGCGGCCCGGCAGGTCGCGCGCGCGGATCTCCTCGAGGGTGGCGAGGAGCGCCGCGCAGGCGGGCGGCGATCCGAAATGGGTCCCCGTGTGGACGTAGGAGCCGCCGTGCGCGCCCCACTCGGCCATGATGCTCGCGCGACCGATGCACGCCGAGACGGGGATCCCGCCGCCGAGCCCCTTGCCGAGGCACAGGACGTCCGGCACGACGCCTTCGCTCGCGAGCAGCGCCCCGGTCCGGCCCATCCCGGTCCAGATCTCGTCGACGACGAGGAGAGCGGCGAACTCGTTGCAGAGCGCACGGAGCGAGGGGAGGAACGCCTCCGGCGGAACGACGCACCCGCCGCGGCCGAGCATCGGCTCGACGAGCACCGCCCCCACGTCGCCGCCCGCGAGCGCCGTGCGCACGGCTTCGAGGCTCGCCGCGAGCTCCGGAGCGGACGCGGGGAACGGCGCGAACGTCACGTCGATCCCGAGCTGGATCGCGAACGCTTCGCGGAACGAAGGCGAGAAGCCACACGCGGCGAGCGGTCCGTGCGAGAGGCCGTGGTAGGCGCCTTCGAACGCGACGACGCGCGGCTTCTTCGTCGCGAGCGCGGCCGTCTTCAACGCCGCCGTCATCGCGTCCGCGCCGGAGAGACCGAGGAGCACGCGCGCGCCCGGCTCGGGGAAGAGCGCCGCGAGCGCTTCGACCGCGCGGACCTTCACCTCGGAGGCGTAGACGTCGCCGAGCGCGAGCGTCAGCATGTCCTCTTCGCGCTTCGCGGCCTCGGTCGCCGCGTTCGGACCGTAGCCGAGGAGGAGCGCGCCGAAGCCGGCCGTCAGATCGACGTAGCGGTTGCCGTCGACGTCGACGACGTTCGAGCCTTCGCCGCGCGCGTAGACGATCGGCGCCTGCTCCTCGCCGGACGCCTCGGCGCGCGCGACGCGGCGCTCCTCGAACGCGGGCGACTCGACCGCCGCCACGCGCGCCGCGAGCTCGCACGAGCGCGGCCCGGGAGGCGCGACGACGATCGACGGCAGCTCTTGCCCGGACACGGCCGCTTCGTCAGGAGACGACGCGGTTACGTCCGCCGCGCTTCGCTTCGTACAGCTTGCCGTCGGCCGAGCGGATGAGATCCATGCTCGTCTTGTCCGCGTCCCCGAGGAGCGCGACGCCGATCGAGACGGTGACCGGGATGAGGTCGCCTTGGAAGACGAAGCGGCTCTGCTCGATCTTCTCGCGCAGGCCCTCCGCGAGCGCGCGCGCGCCTTCCAGGTTCGTCTCGGGGAGCACGATCGCGAACTCCTCGCCGCCGTAGCGGGCGAAGACCTCGTCGCGCCGGATCCGACCCTGCACGATGCGCGCGAGCTCCTTCAGCACGAAGTCGCCGGCGAGGTGACCGTGGTGGTCGTTGATCTTCTTGAAGTGGTCGATGTCGAACATCATGAAGGAGAGGTCACGCGCGTGACGACGCGCGCGGATGATCTCCTTCTCGAGGGCCTCGAGCAGGTAGCGCTTCACGTGCGCCTGCGTGAGACCGTCGATGATCGTCATCCGATAGATTTCTTCGTGGTACTGGGCCTCGACGTCCGCGCCCGAGAGGTACTTGAAGATGGTCGGCCCGATCTTGATGCGGTCGCCGTTCGCGAGACCGAACTCGCGGTTGATCTGCTCGTCGTTGACGTAGGTGCCGTTCGTCGACCCGTCGTCGACCGCCCACCACACGGCGCCGCGCTGCTCGAGGTGCGCATGCCGACGCGACACGCTGTCGCCTTCGAGCACGATGTGGTTCTCGGCACCGCGGCCGACGCGCACCGGCGTGAAGTCGAGGACGAAGCGCTTGCCGAGCAGCGTCGGCTCCTTCGTGTAGATCACGACGAGGCAGTCGTTGTTCCGCGGCTTTCCGTCAGTCCCCTCGCCCGCAGGCTTCTGGACGATCGTGGTGACGCGTGTCTTCTCGTCCAGCTCGCTCACGTCGCTCTGCCTGTCGACAAATCGAAAAGCGTTTCGCCGAGAAGCGCTCGAAGTCGAGAGTACGGCCTTCCGCTCGCCAGGGTCAAGGCATGCCGCGGGACTCCGCCCCTCAGGAAGGTGCGAGGAGAGCGCCGATCGCTCCGGCCACCGCGGGTGGGAGCCGGAACGCATCGACGAGGGAGGCGACCTCGATGCCGACGCCCACGGCGCCGCGGAGGTGCTCGGCACACTTCGGAGAAGCCAACCAGATCGCGATGTTACGGCTCGAGGTGGCAGTACGGAGAGCCGCCGCGAGACGCGCATCGACCGGACCATGGTCCGGGGCTCCGAGGACCACGGCCGGGACGACCCCTGCCCGTCCGAGCGCCCGGGCGAGGCGGTCGGGCCGCGCGATGGCCGTGAACAAGCCCAGCCGTCCGCCGCGGAGCGCGGCCGCTTCCGCGAGCGCGCCGAGCGGGATCGGCTCCGGGTCGTCCGCGAGCTGCGCATGCGTCGGGTCGGCCTCGACCTCGACGCAGAGGTCCGCAGCCTCGACGAGCGCGGGCGTGGGCGCGCGGAGGTCGCCGGCCGGGAGCCCGACGCCCGCGCCCCACGGCGCACGCGGATCGAGCGCGAGCAGGGCGAGGTCCGGCGCCGACGGGCTCGTGCGGAGCGGCCCGTCGAGGACGACGACGGAGGCGCCGCGCGCCGCCGCGAACGCGACCGCCTCTCCGCGCCGCGGCGCGACGACCACCTCGGCGCGCGGGAAGCCCGCGAGCGCACGCGCGCACGCGAGCGCTTCGTCGCCGACCTCGACGAGCGCGTCCTCGCACGTGACGAGGCGGGCGCAGCCCGGCCGTGCGCGATAGGCGTGACCGACGAGCGCGACATGGACGCCGCGCGACGCGATCTCGGCCGTGACCGCGAGCGCGAGACGCGTCCGCCCCGATCCGCCGAGCGTCGCGCCGCCGACGGTCACGATGCGGACGCCGGCGGGAGCGACGAGCTTGCGCGCGAGGCGACGCGACGTGATCGACCCGACGCCGTACGCGACCGTACGCGCGAGCGTGCCGACGACGGGCGCGTCCCGAACGCGCCCGTCCTCGAGCGCGCTGGCGATCCGGAGACGAAGCGGCGCCGTCAGCATGGCCGCACGGTACACATTCCCGACGCCACGGCGTAGAACGATCGACGTGGCAGCGTCCAAGACGATGCGGGGCTTCCGTGACTTCGACGCCGAACGGCTCGCGGATCGCCAGCTCCACCTCGACCGCCTCCGGACGCACCGTTTCGGTTTCCTCTTCCGGCGGAAGCTCGATCGGATGAGCGCTTCGCCGCTCGCGCTCCTCCGGGGAGCCGCGCCGCTCTTCTACGAGCTGCTCGCCGCGCATCCGGAGCTCGCGTCCGGTCCCGGCGGCGAGGGATGGCTCGGCGGCGACCTGCATCTCGAGAACTTCGGCGCCTACCGGCCCGACCCGCGCGACGACGCGAAGGAGAAGCACGCCGCCGTCTTCGACCTGAACGACTTCGACGACGCCGTGATCGGGCCGTGGAGGCTCGACGTCCTCCGCCTCTCGACGAGCCTCCTCCTCGGCGGTCGTGAGCTCGGCGCCGACGGACGCGTCGCGCTCGACCTCACCGATCGCCTGCTCTCGGGGTGGGCGCGCGCGGCGTTCGACGGCGCGCGTCCTCCGCCGCGGCCGCGGCCGGTGCGTGCGCTCGTCGCGCAGGTGCGGGCGCGCTCGCGGATGCAGCTCGTGAACGCGCGGACGGAGATCGTGAACGGCGAGCGGCGCTTCGTCCGCGGCCCGCGCTACGTGGATCTCTCGCGTGCGGTCGCCGCGTCGGTGCCGTCCGCGTTCTCCGCCTATGCCGCCGGGCTCCCGATCCAAGACAAGCTCGCGCTCGACGATCTCGAGGTGACCGACGCCGCGCTCCGCGTCGCGGGCACCGGCAGCCTCGGGTCGCTCCGCGTCGCGGTCCTCCTCACCAATCCGCGGACCGGCTCGGTCTCGATCTACGACATGAAGGAGCAGGGCGAGCCGTCGTCCTCGCCGCTCGTGCGGCCGCCTCGGGAGCTTGCGCCCGCGGAGCGCGTCGTCACCGGGTTCCGGAGCTGCGTTGCACGTCCACCACGCATGCTCGGCACGACGCTGCTCCTCGGGAAGTCGATGCTCGTGCGGAAGCTCACACCGCAGGAGGACAAGCTCACGTACCGCGAGCTCGCGAGCGAGGACCTCCCGAGCCTCGCGACCTACCTCGGCGCGCTCCTCGGCGCCGCCCACGCCCGCGCCGCGACGAAGCCGCCGCGCCATGCGTGGTCGCGCTCCGACCTCGCGCACCTCCGCGCGAACGCGATCCGCCTCGCCGGTGTCCACGAGGCGCTCTACCTCGCGCTCTGCGATCGGATCCGGAAGGTCCTCCGCGATGACCGTCCGTAGGCGAGCGACGGCGAAGGAGTTCTTCGAGGCGATCGCGCGCCGCTACGACCGCGTGTACGCGCTCTCGGGCGCGACCTCGCGGGAGCGGATGGCGCGCGTCCTCCGCGCGCTCGCGGGGAAGAAGCGCGTGCTCGTCCTCGGGATCGGCACCGGCCGCGAGCTCCCTGCCCTCCTCGACGCGGGGCACGAGGTCGTCGGGCTCGACGTCTCCCCCGCCATGGTTGCAGAGTGCAACAAGCGCTCGCGCACGGTGCCGATCGTCGTCGGCGACTTCTACGAGCCGCTCCCTTTCGCGGACGCCTCGTTCGACGCCGCGATCGCCCTCCACGGGACGCTCACGCATCCGCCCGCGGAGGCGACGGAGTCGCTCGCGTCGCTTGCGAAGGAGCTCGCGCGCGTGCTCGCCCACGAGGGCGTCCTCGTCGCGGAGGTGCCGGCGGCGGAGGCCCTTGCGCGGATCACCGCCGCGCGCGACGGGATGCACGTCGCGGAGGCGGGCCGAGACGCGTTCGTCCACCACGACGACACGGCGCAGCTCGATCTCGAAGGCGTCGCGCTGGCGGAGGAGGCCTGGGCGGCGATCCTCGCTCCATGGTTCACGACCGAGATCGAGCCGCTCGGGACGGCGGAGCACCTCGTCGTCGCCGCCCGCGTGGTAACGTTCGCTCCGTGAGACGCCTCCTCGCTGCCCTGGCCACGTCTGCGTTCGTGCTCGGCGCCACCGAAGGGGCGGCGCAGGCGAACGGCCGCTTCCCGGAATCGAACAAGATCCTGTTTTCGCCCGGCGATCCGGACACCGTCATCCTCCGCGTCACCTTCGGTCTCCTGATCTCGAAGGACCACGGGCGGACCTGGGACTGGGTCTGCGAGCAGAGCATCGGGTACACGGGCGTCGAGGACCCGATGTACGCGGTCGGGCCGAGCGGGAAGATCTTCGCGACGACGTTCCTCGGCCTCTCGACGTCGAGCGACAAGGCCTGCTCGTGGAAGTTCGAGGGCGGCGAGCTCGACGGCAAGCTGTTCGTCGACCTCACGCAGCGCCCGAGCGACCCGAAGAGCATCGTCTTCTTCGCGTCGAGCTACCAGGGGCAGAACGACGCCGGACAGATCTCGTTCGCCTCGAACCTGTACGAGACGAAGGACGAAGGCCTCACGTTCCAGTCGCTCCCCGGCGCGATCGACCCGACCATCCTCGGTGAGACGATCGACATCGCGCCGAGCGACACCGAGCGGCTCTACCTGAGCGGCGTCCGCCAGCAGGGCAACGCGCCGAAGGGCTACTTCCTCACGTCGCGCGACCACGGCAAGACGTGGACGGAGACGGAAGTGCCGCTCGTCACCGACGAGCGCTCGCTCTTCATCGCGGCGGTCGATCCGAACAACGCCGATCGCGTCTACGTGCGAACGAGCGCAGCCGACGACAAGCCGACGCGCGTCCTCGTCAGCGACGACGGCGGCAAGACGTTCCGCGTCGTCTTCACCGGCAAGGGCGCGATCCGCGGCTTCGCACTCTCGCCGGACGGGAAGAAGATCTACGTCGGCGGTCCGCTCGACGAGCTCCAGGTCGCGAGCACCGACGACTTCCAGTTCCAGGAGCGGAAGCCGACCGTGATCGCTCGTGACGCGGGGCCATCGGAGCCGATCCGCATCCAGTGCCTCACCGCGACGAACGAGGGGCTCTGGGCGTGCTCGAACGAGCCGAGCGGCTTCGTCGCCGGGTTCTCCGCCGACGACGGCGCGACGTTCGAGGCGAAGCTCCACTTCTGCGACATCCGCGGGCCGCTCGCGTGCGCGGAGGGAACGACCACGCACGTGCAGTGCGTCCTCGGGGGACCCGACGAGCCGCGCCGCGCACCGTGGCCGATCCAGCGCTCGGGCCTCGGCTGCGGCACGACGGCGCTCGATGGCGGGGCCGGCGCGGGCGACGGCGGGGCGAACGACGCGACGCCTCCCCCGGAGGACGACGGCTGCGCCTGCCGCGCGGCGAGTCGTCCGTCGTGGCCGCTCCTCGCCGGCGCGATCGGCGCGCTCGCCGTCCTCCTCCGACGCAAGCGTCGTCGCTGACGGTAAGGTGGTGCACACGGCGTGGTGACGTGATGCACAACCCCGAGCTCATCCTCACACTGACGGGCGGTCTCACGGTCGCCGTCGTGCTCGGCCTCGTCGCCGTGCGGCTGCGGCTGTCGCCGATCGTCGGTTACCTGCTCGCGGGCGTCGTCGTCGGTCCGTTCACCCCGGGTTTCGTCGCGCATGCCGGGCTCGCGTCGGAGCTCGCGGAGATCGGCGTCATCCTCCTCATGTTCGGCGTCGGGCTCCAGTTCCACGTCGACGAGCTGCTCGCCGTCCGGAAGCTCGCCCTGCCGGGCGCGCTCGCCGCGATGACGGCCGCGACGGTCGCCGGCGCGGTCGCGACGAAGACGCTCCTCGGATGGTCGCTCGTGGGATCTGTCGTATTCGGCCTCGCCGTCTGCATCTCGAGCACGGTCGTGCTCGTGCGAATGCTGGCGGACCACGACGCGCTCCACACGCCGATCGGACACACCGGCGTCGGTTGGCTCGTCGTCGAGGACATCGTCGCGGTGCTCGTCCTCGTCCTCCTGCCGATCCTGGTCGGCAAGAGCGGGGAGGGCGCGAGCCCGGGCGGGGCGGAGATCGCGATGGCCTTCGTGATCGCGATCGGAAAGGTCGTCTTCCTCGCGGCCGCGACGCTCCTCCTCGGCCGGCGCCTCGTGCCGAAGGTGCTCGTCTGGGTGTCGAAGACGCGCGCGCGCGACATCTTCACGCTCTCGGTGCTCGTGCTCGCGCTCGGCGTCGCGGTCGGATCGGCGGAGATCTTCGGCGTCTCGATGGCGCTCGGCGCGTTCCTCGCCGGGCTCGTCGTCGGGCAGTCGCCCTTCGGCGCGCGCGCCGCGGCGGAGGCGATCCCGATGCGCGACGCCTTCGCGGTCCTGTTCTTCGTGTCGGTCGGGATGATGCTCGATCCGCACGGCCTCCGCGCGAGCATCCCGGTCGCCGCGATCACGATGCTCGTCGCGGGCGTGGTGAAGCCGCTCACCGCGTTCGCCGTCGTCCGCACCCTCGGGATGCCGCGCCGTTCGGCGGCTCCTCTCGCGGCGACCCTCGGTCAGGTCGGCGAGTTCTCGTTCATCCTCGCCGGGCTCGGGCGGTCCGTCGGCGCGCTCTCGCCTGCGGCGGCGCAAGGGATCGTGCTCGCGTCGATCGTGATGATCGCGCTGAACCCGTTCCTCTTCCGCGCGGCGCGCTCGATCCGGGATCCGGCGACGCTGACGACGCCGGCGAACGAACCGCAGCCGAGCGCCCACCGCGCCGTCGTGATCGGCTACGGCCCGGTCGGCCGCACGGTGGCGCGCCTCCTCCGCGACAACGGCATCACGCCGTCGATCGTCGAGCTGAACCACGACCTCGCCGCCGACGCGACGAAGGCGGGGATGCGCGCGATTTGCGGAGACGCCGCCCATCGACACACGCTGGAGGTCGCCGGCATCGCGGATGCCGCGACGCTCATCTTCGCCGCGAGCGGGACGCCTCCCCTGCCCGTCATCCAGGTCGCGAAGGACCTGAACCCGGAGCTCCGCATCCTCGCGCGCGCGCCCTACCTCCGCGACGTCGCTTCGGTGAAGGCCGCAGGCGCCGACGTCGTCGTCGTCGGCGAGGCGGAGGTGGCGTTTGCCATGACGGAACGCCTGCTGACGCAGCTCGGCGCCACGCCGGAGCAGCTCGACCGCGCACGCGACCGCGTGCGCGAAGAGCTGCTCTAGCGAGCGCTCTCAGACCTCGAACTCGGCCTTCTCGAGGATCTCGCGGACGCGCCACAGGAACGAGTTCGCGGCGACGCCGTCGACGACACGGTGGTCGTAGCTGAGCGCCATGTACATGACGGGGTGGATCGCCATCTGGTCCTGTCCGTCGGGGCTCTCGACGACGACGACGCGCTTCTTGATCTCGCCCATCCGGACGATGCCGACGTTCGGCTGGCCGATGATCGCGCCGCCGAAGAGGTTCCCCTTCAGCCCGGGGTTCGAGACCGAGAAGGTCGAGCCGGAGAGGTCGTCGATCGTGATCTTGCCGGTCTTGGCGCGCGTCGCGAGCTCGTCGACGGTGCGGACGATGCCGCGGATCCCGAGCTCGTCGGCACGACGGACGACGGGGACGACGAGGCCGTCGGGCGAGTCGACGGCGACACCGATGTTGATGTCCTTGTAGACCACGTACGCGTCGTCGAGGACGCGCGCGTTCATCGTCGGGTTCTCGCGGAGCGCACGCGCCACCGCGGTCACCACGAAGGCGAGCATGGTGAGGCTCATGCCCTCCTTCTTGTAGCGATCCTTGTTCGCCTGCCGGAGGCGGTCGGCCTTGAAGAGATCGCACTCGGCCACCGTCACGACGTGCGGCGAGACGAGCTTCGAGTAGACCATGTGGTCCGCCGTGATCCGGCGACGGCGCGTGAACGGGACGATCTGATCGCCGGGGCTCTGCCGGTACGGCGGCACCTTGAACGATCCGAAGCCGACTCCCGGGATCGGCGGGACGAAGCCGCCGCCCTGGTTGATCATCTGCGCGAGACCGGTGGCGTCGCCGCTGCGCGACGTCGTCGGCGCCTGCGGGCGGACCGCCGCTTCGGCGGCGGCGCGCATCTCGCGGGACATCGGCGGCTCGGTGCGCGGCGGCACGTCGACGGCGGCGCGCATCACGTCGTCACGCGTGATCCGACCGCGCTCGCCGGAGCCGCGGACGTTGCCGAGATCGACGCCCTGCTCGAGCGCGGTGCGCCGTGCGGTCGGCGAAGCGAGCGGTCCGAGCGAGCCCTGCGAGCCCGGAGCGACGGGCTCGGCGGCCTTCGTCGCGACCGGCGGCGACGCGGCGTGGGGAGCGGCGGTGCCTTCGCTCGGGGCGGTCACGCCCTCTTCGAGCTGGCAGATCACCGTGCGGACGGGGACGACGTCACCTTCCTTCGCGAGGAGCTTCGCGATGCGCCCGCCGGCGGGCGACGGGAGCTCGCTGTCGGCCTTGTCGGTCGCGATCTCGGCGAGCGCCTGATCCTTCTTCACGACGTCGCCTTCCTTGACGAGCCACTTCGTGATGGTCCCTTCCGTGACGCTCTCGCCGAGCTGGGGCACCGTGACGTCGATCAGCATCGTGAACTTCCTCGTCCCGTTTCGAGTGTTGTGGGGACGCACCCTAACGTAGGGAAGGGTCATGACGCAACGCGCCCTCGGGGGCGAGGGCGATCGGCCGCGCTAGACGGGCGGTCCTGTGCACCGCCGCTCCTTCTTCCCCGTGCCCGTGCCCGTGCCCGGCGGTCGGTCGGGTACGGGTACGGAAGCGTTCGCGGTGAGGATCTACTTCACCGCAGCCTTGTTCTTCGCCGCGCTCGCGAACGCTGCAGCCATCCGCTTCTTCGCCTTCGCGATGTCGTCGTCGAGCTCCTTCACCTTCTCTGCTTCGAGCTTCGCACGCGTGGCGGCGGGGACGCCGTCGAGGTCGCGGGTCCAGCGCTTCTCCTTCTTCTCGGAGACGGCCCGGGCCATGTCGGAGCCGGCCTCGTGGACGGCGCCGAGATCGTTCAACGCCATCACCGCCGGCACGAAACTCTGCTTCGTGCGCGCATCGGGAATGCCCTGCGCGTACCAGTCGAGGAGCTGCGTGTCGGCGCTGCCGAGCCACTTCGTGCGGTCCTCGGTGACGAGGTCCGCCTTGCTCCGGTTCGCTCCGTAGACGATCTCGTGGAGGACCGTGCGCGTGAAGTCGAGCGACTGCTGGGTCGCGTCGACGAAGTGGTAGTCCTCGACGGCGTCCATCGGCACGTCGTAGCCGTGCTTCTCGCGGACGGCGTGGAGCTTCTGTCCGAGCGGATAGCCGTCGGCGAGGAGCGCCTTGACGAGGGCCTTCGGCGCGCCGGGCGTCCGGAGCGAGTACGCGAGCGGCGTCTTCGAGAGGAAGCGGATCTGGATCTCGCCCTCCGCGCCGTCCTTGGTCCGCACCTTCACGTAGTTGAACGCGCCCTTGTCGCCGAAGGGCTTCGCCTCCACGAGCGTTAGCGGGTCGCCGGCGAACACGACGGCGTTCGCGCGGCCCAGGCTCTGGTTCGTCGCAGCGTAGACCGGCTTCCCGACCAGCTTCGGCACCTCCGCGAACGGCACGGCGTCGAACGCGAAGCTCGACCGAGCGACGAGGAGAGTGGCAGCGAAGGCGACGGAGGTGACGAGAACGTGAGGGCGCAT
>JBDHVE010000174.1:0-19523 GCA_039809485.1 Polyangiaceae bacterium
GTCCGAACCGCGCTCGGACCGCGTCCGAACCGCGCTCGGACCGCGTCCGAACCGCGCTCGGACCGCGTCCGAACCGCGCCGCGCGCAGACGCCGTCAAGGGCGCGAAGCGCCGAGCGAAGCGAGGGAACCCTTGACGGCGTCGAGCACGGCGCGATGCTCGAAGGTCCCGAGGAGAGAAAATCGTCCGCAAACGCGATCGCGATCGCGTACGCGTTCGCGATCGCCAACGCGATCGCGTACGCGAACGCCAACGCGATCGCGTACGCGTTCGCGAACGCGTACGCGCTCGCGTATCCTTCCCCCCGGTCATGCTCCGCGTCCTCCACTTCGGCGTCGACCTGCGCGTTCCCGCCGACACGACCGGCGACGCATGGGACGCGGACCGGCGCGCGCGCTATCTCCTCCGCCGCGACGTCGTCCATCCGCTCTCCGTCGATCCCGCCGTCTGGCCGCGCGTCGACGCTCCCGCGCCGCTCCTCGTGCCGTGGGTCGGCATCGAGGCGATCCGCGCCCTCGCCATCCCGAGCCCCCACGAGCTCGTCGTGCTCGGAGGCGTCGTCGTCACGCCCGCCGATGCCGCGCGGATGCAGGCGCGAGGCTGCACCGATCTCGACATCGACCCAGGCTGGCAGCTCCTCGGCTACGACGTCGTCGAAGCAGGCGGCACGATCAGCGGACTCTCCAACTGTGGCTACGGCGAGGAGGCCGACACGCTACGCGAGCGCTGGGCTGCGGAGCTGGACGCGCAGAGCGGGCTCTTCACCGACCCGACGTCGGCCGCCGCGTTCCGCGCGGAGACCGACGCGCGCGTCCCGGAGCACGCTCCCTTCGAGGTCGTCGCGATCTGGCGAGCGCGCTGAGCGCGCTCACTTCACGTTGGGCATGCACGCCCCGTCCTTGCAGATCTCGCCGCCTTCGCACGCGGCCGCATCGGTGCAGCCCTTGCGGACCACGCGGGTGACCCACTGGGCGATGTGGTTTCCGCTCGCGAGCTCCTGGAACGGCAGCCGGAACGCGGGGAAGGAGCCGTCCTTGCCCTGCGCCGCCGCCTCGGGATCGAACGCTGCCATCCAGATCTGCGCCGTCTTCCCCGCTTCCTGGCGCAGGCCGTACGCACGGCGGCTCGAGAACGTCATCCACATCAGCTTCTTGCCGCGATAGGCCTGCTCGCGCGGCATCCACTTCGGCCACGAGTCGCCGTTCGCGGAGCCGGCCCTCGCGAGCGCCGTCGGCGCGCCGCCCGTGCTCTTCACGACCCAGAGCGACGCGTCGGGCGCGTCGTACGAGCTCTTCTCCTCGTTCTGCGCGTTCTTGCCGACCGACGCACGGTTGAACACGACCCAGCCGCCGTCCGGCGAGAAGGCCGGGTAGTACGCGTTCTGCCCTGCCGCATCGACGAGCACGGTCGGGCTCCCCCACGCCCCTCCGCCCTTCGTCATCGTGTAGAGCGAGGCCTCGACGGTCCCGGTCGCTCCGCAGAACGCGCCGAAGCACGGCGGGCTCGTCTTCGATTTCGCGAAGACGATCGCTTTTCCGTCCGGCGACCAGTCCGGCATCGCGCC
Organism: Polyangiaceae bacterium; assembly: GCA_039809485.1. Lineage (GTDB taxonomy): Bacteria > Myxococcota_A > Polyangia > Polyangiales > Polyangiaceae > Labilithrix. The sequence continues at coordinate 1,564 of JBDHVE010000174.1, forward strand.
CTGCCCGAGGTCCTGGATCTGCGCGCCGCTCGCCGCGTCCTTCAGCGCCATCGTGACGCCGTTCGAGATCGCGATCTGCGCCTTGTCGGGAGAGAAGGTGAAGAAGTTCGCGCCGGCGCCGCCTGCGGCTCCACCCTGCGCGAAGACCTGCGTCTTCGTCGCGACGTCGAAGACCTTGAACGCCGCGGGGGCGGGGATGTCGAGCCCGAGCGCGATGCGCTCGCCGTCGCGCGAGAGGACGTGACAGCCGACACACTGCGCGGCGCCGGCCTTCGGCGCGTTCATGTACGTCTCGGCCTTCTGCCCGCTGACGCCGAACTCGTAGCGCATCGTCGCGCCCGCCCCGGCGTTCCAGTAGTAGAGGCCTCCGAGGATGTCCTCCTCCCCGAAGCCGATCTTCTGCGTCGCGGAGGTGCCGACGCCACCGCCCGCGGCGCTCGTCCCGCGGAGGGTCGTCGCGAGGGGATCGTCGCCGCGGCCGCCGCCGGACATCATCATCCAGACGCTCGCGTCCGGCGTGTAGCCGCACGCGGTGCCGATCTTGGTGCATGCAAAGTACACCTTGAGATCGATCATCGAGCCCTTCACTGCGAGCTCGAAGAGATCGTTGCCGGGGCCGGGCTGGAAGTGCCACTCGAGCTCGTTCGTGTTCGGCGGGACCATGACGCCGTCGGCCGGGTACACGAACGAAGGCTTTCGCGATGCGTCGACCGCGCCGCCGAAACGCGACGCGGCGTCGGCCGGCGCGCCGCTCACCACGACGGTCTTCGTCAGCCGGAGCTTCAAGACCGCGTCGCCGAGGAGCGACTGGTACTTCGCGTGGACGAGCATCTTGCCGACGCCGGTCGCGGCGGCGGTGAAGGTCGGGCCCGCGAAGGTCCCGTACCCGGCGCCGGGCGGGTCGTCGACGTAGAACTTCGCGGCGGCGGTGACGTCGAGGCGCGTGCCGTCCTTCTTCACGACGAAGGCCTTGAAGGAGGTCGTCGGGAGCGGCTTGCCTTCGGCGACCTCGAGGAGCGTCTCCGGCGGCTCGACGGCGAGCGTGTCGTCGTTCGTCACGCCGGGGCCGCCGCCGAGGTCTCCGCCGCCGGGGCCGCCGCTCGATCCGGGACCGTTCTCCCCGAAGCCGCTTCGCTCCGTCGACCCACACGCGACGAGCGCGGCGAGGACGAGGACGAACGCGAAGAAGGCGCCGAGCGCGGAGCGAGACCGGACGAGGGAAGCCATGGCGGCCCACGTTGTCGCGCGCGCGACCTGGAAGACCCCGTCTCGAAGCCCTGTCAGAAAGACGATGTAAGACCACCGCCGCTGCTACTCTCCCTCTCGTGCGTCGGCTTCCGGCTCTCCTCGCCGCGCTGTTCGGGGCGGGCGTCCTCGCGGGCGCGGCGGCGTGCGGCGCGTTCGGCGACGAACCGACGGGGCCCACGCCGGACGGCGGAGCCGCCGATGGCGCGGCTTCGGCGAACGGAACACCGGACGCGCAACCCGGCGAGGCCGGGTCGTCCGCGTGTCCGACCCCTGCGTGCACCGGGACGGGCTGCATCGAGACGAGCTTCACGCCCGTTCCCGCGAACGACGACGTACCGTGGTCGTACGAGCCGCCCGGGAACGTGCCGGTCGTCGTCGATGGCGTGCTCGTCGCGGCGTCTCCGAACGAGGAGCCTTCGTTCCTGCGCGCCGCCGTCGACGCCAGCGGGAGCATGCGGCTGATCGCCGAGCTCGATTTCCTCGTCGATCAGGTCGCGCCGAACAAGCTCGTGGGGGTCGTCGCGTGGGTCGGCCCGTCGTCCGACGAGCTCTTCGTCGCAGCGACGGCGACGAACGACATCGTCGTCTGCGCGCTGAAGAGCGGGCTTTCCGAGGCGCCGTGCTCGGCGCCCGTGGCGCGCTGGACGCCGGGGACGTGGCACCACCTCCGGTGGGTCGTCGACGCCCTCACCGGTGTCCCGGTGAAGAGCGCGCTCACGGTCGACTGCCAGTCCGCAACGACGTTCGAGAGCGACGAGGCCGTCACCCTCGCGACGACGAAGACCCCCGCGACGCTCGACTTCCACGTCGGCGTCACGATCGTCTACGGCCTGAGGAACCCGGCGAAGGTGCGGATCGACAACGTCTACCGACGCATCGAGGCCGACTAGCTACTCCGCCGTCGCCTCGAGGGCCGCTTCCTCCGCCGGCGCAGACGCCTTCTTCTCGGCCGGCGCGCGGAGGCGGCGCGCCGTCTCGAGGTCGAGCGGCGAGACGAGCGCGCCCTCGTGCCAGAGCCCGAGCTCGGCGCGGACGGAGTGGAACGGAATCGTGTCGGTGCCGTCCGGCTGCTTCGGGAAGAGCGCTTCCATCACCTCGGACACCTTCACGGCGCCCTCGCCGGTGATCGACACGTCGACGAGGACGGGCACGAGGTCGCCGGCGACGCGCGCTTCGGCGAGGAACGCCGTCGCGCGCGGGTCCCCGAGGTGGATGCCACGGAGGAAGCGCTTCACGTCGACCGACTTCGCGAGACCGCGCTCGAAGCGGCGGATGACGCGTACGTCGTCCGACGCGTTCACGCGCGCGACCTCCTCGGCGAGCCGCGCCTCGCCGCCGAGCGCCTCGAGCGCACGCCGCGGAATGCCGACCGCGTACCGCGCGCCGTCGATGATCTTCGAGACGCTCGGGTCCTGCGGCCCGAGGGCGGCGGCGCCCTTCCAGACGAGGCCCTCGGGGGAGGACGCCGACAGCAGCGCGGGAAGCGCCTCGGGATCGCCGTCGGCGGCGAGCTTCAGGTCGACGACCTCGGCGAGGCTCGCGACGCCGAGCGACAGCGCCGGCGAGAACGTCATGTCCGGCTTCGGGTTGTACCCGGACGAGTAGAACAGCGGCACTTCGATCCGGCGGAACGAGCGCGGCAGCGCGCGGATCAGATCGAGGTGCGAGAGGAAGGCCATCGAGCCGACCTTCGCGAAGAGGAATCGGAACCGGCGCGCCTCGCCCTGCACGACGCGCGGAGGAGGCCCGCGGCGCTTCGGCTTCGCGGGAGGCGCGGGCGGACCTTCGAGCTCCGCGACCTCCGGCGGCGCGACCGGCGCGGGCGCGACGACGGGGAGGACCTTCTCCCGCTTCGTCTTCGCCCCGAGGCGATCGAGGAACACGAGGCGCTCCTTCCGCATCGCGGAGAGGTCACACGCGACGCCGCAGTCGTAGCAGACGAGCTTCCGCTCGTCCTTCTTCGCGTCCTCGATGTTCGTGTGGTGGATGAACATGCCCGCCGCCTTGCCGCACGGCGGGCTGAGGCGGCTCTTGAGCGCCTTGCGGTACTCGCGGAGGAGGAAGCCCTCCTCGAGCCCGACGTCGATGTGGCTCCACGGCAGGCGCGCCGAGACGGGGATCGTGCCGAGGAAGACGAACGGGTCGAGGCCGTGATCGCGGAACGCCTGTTCCCACACGTCGATCTTCAGCTGGTCCTCCCACGAGTCGAAGCGAGCGCCGTTGTCGTGCGCCTGGAGGAGGATCGGGCCGAGCCGGCGATCGCCGCGCGCGAACACGCCCTCGAGCCAGCTCGTCGCCCCGTCGTGCATTCGGAGGTCGACGCCCTTCGCAGAGCGGACCTCGTCCTTGAGCCAGGACTGCTTCTCGACGACCTGCGGATGCGGGTCCATCGCGCACCACTGGAAGGGCGTGTGCGGCTTCGGCACGAGGGTCGAGACGCTCACCGTCACCTTCGGCGGCGGCGCCCCCTTGTCGGCGCGCACCTTCTTGCCGGCCTCGCGCGCACGCTTGCCGACGCGGACGATCTCGCGGACGTCCTCTTCTTCCTCCGTGGGAAGGCCGATCATGAAGTACAGCTTCATGCTGTCCCAGCCGCGCGAGAACACGCGCTCGGCCGTGACCATCAGCTGCGCTTCGGTGACGTTCTTGTTGATGACGTCGCGCATCCGCTGGCTGCCCGCCTCGGGCGCGAACGTGACGCCGCTCGCGCGGACGCGGCGCATGTCGTCGAGCACGTCCTCCTCGAGCCCGTAGGCGCGGAGCGACGAGATGCCGAGCCCGACCTTCTCGGGCGCGAGCTTGTCGACGACCTTCTTCACGAGCGGCGCGATGCACGAGTAGTCGGCGGTCGAGAGCGCGGTGAGGCTGACCTCGTCGTAGCCGCTCCCCTTCACCGCCTTCACGAGCGTGTCGACGATCACTTCCGGATCGCGCTCGCGCACGGGCCGGTAGATCATGCCGGCCTGGCAGAACCGGCAGCCCTCGGTGCAGCCGCGCGCGATCTCGATCGACATGCGATCGAAGATGGCCTCCGGTCCGCCGACCGGGCCGTCGTGCGGGAACGGGTACTTGTTCAGGTCCTCGACCAGGTTCCGGCGGATCGGCAAGGGCGCGCCTTCGGCGAGCGCACGGTCGACGACGTGGAAGCCGGTGTCCGGATCGACCGCCGTCTCGTAGAGCGCCGGGACGTAGACACCACGCAGCTTCGAGAGCGCGACGAGGCGCTCCTTGCGCGGGACGCCTTCCTTCTTCATGCGCGTCCAGAGGACGGCGAGCTCCGTCGTGCGCTCTTCGCCGTCCCCGACGACGACGGCGTCGACGAACATCGCGAGCGGCTCGGGATGCGTCGCGGTCGGACCGCCAGCGACGACGAGCGGATCGTCCTCGCCGCGGTCGGCGGACACGCGCGGCACGCCTCCGAGCTCGAGGAGCGTGAGCACGTTCGTGTACGTGAGCTCGAACTGGAGCGAGACGCCGACGACGTCGAAGTCGCGGAGCGGTCGCGCGCTCTCGAGCGACACGAGCGGCAGGCCGCGCGTGCGGAGCTCGTGCTCCATGTCGATCCACGGCGTGAAGCAGCGCTCGGCGAGCGTCCGCGGATCGTCGTTCAGGATCTTGTAGAGGATCTTGAAGCCGAGGTGGCTCATCCCGATGTCGTAGACGTCGGGGAACGCGAGGCAGATCCGAGCCTCGACCTCGTCCCAGCTCTTCTTGACGGCGCCGTACTCGCCGCCGAGATAGCGGGCGGGCTTCTCGACCTTGTGGACGAACGCTGCGTACGGATGAAGTCCGGTGCCGAGAGGCTCTGCCGCCATGGTGGAGCGTTCTTAGGCGAGATCCCGGCGAATGCAAGGCAAACGCCGGAATCTCCAGCCAGAACGGCCTCTCAGCGTGGTCAGGGCAGCGGGTTCGCCGGGTAGCCCGAGATCGGCCGCGCGCAGCGGCCACCGGTGCGGCCGTACTTCGTGAGGCGGTTGAAGTTGCCGTAGTTGTTCCCGACCATCGTGTTCGCGTTGTAGTGCGACGTCTCGAAGCTGCCGTTTCGCGTCCACTTGCGACCGGTGGTGCCGACGCCCGTCGCGGTGATCTCCATCACGTTGCCGAGGAGATCGCGGTGACCGTAGCGAGCGACGCCCGCCGGGTAGCGGCCCGGCGGAGCGACGGCGACGCTCGAGTCGTTCGCCACGTTGATCGCGTTCTCGCCGGCGATCGGGGTCGTCGCGCGGTTCTGCAGCGGCGCGCGGTAGTCGAGGACGAGACCGCTGAAGTAGTTCCAGCTCATGTTCGCGCGGTCGACGCGGGCGAGGAGATCGGACTTCTGCTGCGCCGAGAGGTTCACGTTGTACGTGCTGTACTGGCCGTTCACCGCGTCGGCCGGCGGGACGTAGCCGTAGTTGTTCCGCGGCGACACGACGGACGAGAACATGTCGTCGAAGCCGATCGGCCGCGACGCGGCGTCGGACCCCCAGGGGTAGACGCGACCGGCGGAGCCGTTCCCGCCGTAGGCCGCGTTGTACTCCTCGAACGTCTCGAGCCGTCCGCCGTCCCACGCGCAGAAGGCCGCGAGGATGAAGTAGGTCGCGCACGTCATCGACTTCTGCTCGACACGCGCACGCGAGACGAGGTGCTGGCTCTCGCCGCTCTCCGCGCGCTCGGCGTCGGTGAGATAGAGCGTGCGCGTGCCGTAGCCGCCAGCGCTCATGTAACAGCCGAAGCCGCCCGCGCCGCCCGGCTCGAGGTTGTAGCGGTAGCCGTTCACCTGGTTCAGCGCGCCGTAGTTGCACGGCTTCGTGCCGTTCTCGTCGCTGCAGTTGTCGGCGCTGTCGGCCTGCGTCCAGCCCGTGGGGAGGAACTTGTCGTCCGCCTCGGGGAGCTGGTTCGGCGCGAGGACGCTTCCGCGGTTCGCCTGTACCCACGCCTGCACGTTGCCGTTCACGGCGTTCAGGAACTTCCGGATCCGGCCCGACGTGATCTGGTACTTGTCGAGGCGGAAGTCGGCGAGCGCGTTGTTGTAGCCCTCGAGGTTGTACGTCGGGACGATGTCGCTGACGCAGCAGTCCTCGTTCTGGTTGCCCGCCTGCGAGGCGTCACCGGTGCCGCAGGTGGTGCCGCCGTTCTGCATCGTGCAGCTGCGCGCTGCCGCGCAGACGCCCTTGTGGTTGCAGCCGCCGCTCTTGCAGTCGTTGTCGTTCGTGCACGTCTTCGCCGCGTCGCAGCGAGGCGCGTTCGTGTTCGTGCCGGCGCCGGAGGAGCCGCAGTCGACGTCGGACTCGTTGCCGTTCTTCTTCCCGTCGTTGCTCGTCGGCGCGACGCAGAGGTTGCCCGTGCACTCGCCGTCGGTGCAGTCGCCCGCCGCGAGGCATGCCTTGCCGGCGGCGCACTTCGGCGCGTTCGTCGGCGCGCCGCCACCGCAGTCGACGTCCGTCTCGGTGCCGTTCTTCTTGCCGTCGTCGGCCGCGGGCGCATTGCACGTCTTCGTCGTCGCGTCGCACGTCACGTTGCCGGCGCAGTCGTCGTCGGCGAGGCACGCCTTGCCCTGCGCGCACTTCGGCGCCGCGTTGCCACCGCAGTCGACGTCGGTCTCGGTGCCGTTCTTCAAGCCGTCGCTGCTCGTCGCCGCGAGGCACTTCTTCTGGACCGTGTCGCACTTCACGGCGTCGCAGTCGGCGTCGACGTTGCAGCCCTGACCGGTGGGGCACTTCTTGCCCGAGGTGCCGCCGCAGTCGACGCCGGTCTCGGTGCCGTTCTTCACGCCGTCGCTCGCCGTCGGCGCCTGGCACTTGCCGCCCGTGCACACGCTGCTCGTGCAGTCGGCAGCGGCCGCGCAGCCCTTGCCGTCCGTGCACGCCGGCGCCTTCGTCCCGCCGCAGTCCACGTCGGTCTCGTCGCCGTCCTTCACGCCGTTCGCCGGCGACACGGTCCCGCATTTTCCGTCGCGACAAACTCCGGACGCGCAGTCGGGCGCGCCTTCGCACTTCCCGCCCTCGGCGCACGGCGTCGTGAGGCGGCCGCATTCGACCGGCGCGGACGCATCGGTCTCCGACGGCGCGCCGTCGGCGCCGGTCGTCGCGGCGTCCGGTGCATCCCCTCCGCTGCTGCTGCTCTCGCCGGCAGAGTCGGAGCATCCGGTGGAGCACGCCCAAGCGAGCCCGAAGAAGACGAGAACCAACGCCCCCGTACGCGGCGAACGCGCACGCATCGTGTCCCTGACCATGTGCCTCCCTCGTGAGCCCCTTCGAAGCGGCGCTCGGCAGTCCAGCAGTAGCATACGGGCAGCGCTCCGCCCGAGAGTCGCACGTCACCCGTTCGGTCGACGGGAGCTCCGTCCGGGCCCGATGTAGGCGGCGACCGAGGAGCGTCCTGCAGCGGATTCGAGACTTTTCTCCAGAGGCGACCGCGCTACCGTCCGCCGCCATGGGAGAGAGGGGCACCGGGGAGATCACGAGGCGCGAAGCGCTCGTCGGGATCGGGGCGCTCGGCCTCGTCGGCGTCGGGACCGGGTGCGCGGCCGAGGCGGGCTCGGAGACGACGCCGGTCGCCGAGACGACCGAAGCGCCGGAGACCGCGCCTCCGGGCGCGTCGCCTCCTCCGGCTCCGACCACGGCGCCGCCGGCCCCCCCGCCCGAGCCGCAGCTCACCCCCACGCAGCTCCTCGCCGGGATCGATCACGTCGTCGTCCTGATGATGGAGAACCGGTCCTTCGACCACTTCCTCGGCGCGCTCTCGCTCGACCCGGCCTACGCCCAGCGCACGACGGTCGCCGGGCTCACCGGCACGGAGACGAACCCGAGCCCCGAAGGCAGTCCGGTTGCCGTCTTCAAGATGGCGAACTTCACGCCGGAGGATCCGCCGCACAGCTGGGACAAGTCCCACGCGCAGCACAACGCCGGGCAGAACGACGGGTTCGTGAAAGCGCACGCCGGCGCCTCGCAGAACGAGGTGATGGGCTACCACGATCGCTCGCAGATCCCGCTCTACTACTGGTTCGCCGACAACTTCGCGGTCTGCGACGCGTGGCACGCGAGCGTGCTCGGACCGACGTGGCCGAACCGCTTCTACCTCCACGCGACGACCTCGAAGGGGAAGAAGAAGAACGAGCCGTTCCTCACCGGCGTGCCGCGGACGATCTGGGACGAGCTGAAGGCGAAGGGCGTCAGCGCGAAGAACTACGCGGCTGGCGCGACGACCTGGTACGTCGGCGGCTTCGCCGGCAAGGCACTCAGCTCGGACAACCCGAGCGCGCCGATCTCGCAGTTCTTCGACGCCGCGAAGAGCGGCACGCTCCCGGGCTTCAGCCTGATCGACCCCGATTTCCAGGCGAGCGACGATCACCCGAGCCACAACATCCTCCGCGGTCAGGCGTTCGTCGCGAGCGTCTACAAGGCGCTCGCCGAGAGCCCGAAGTGGTCGAAGACGCTGTTCATCGTCACGTACGACGAGCACGGCGGGTTCTACGATCACGTCGCGCCGCCGCAGACCACCGACGACGACCCCGAGTTCCGGACGCTCGGCTTCCGCGTGCCTGCGTTCGTGATCGGGCCCACCGTGAAGAAGGGTTACGTCTGCAAGCAGACGCTCGAGCACGTCTCGATCGCGTCTACGCTCGCCACGCGCTTCGGGATCGCGAGCCTCACCGCGCGCATGAGCGCGACGAGCGACATCTCCGACTGCATCGACCCGAAGAAGGTGAACGCGCCCGCCGTTCCTCCCGTCGGGATGCCGCAGGTCGCGATGACGACGACGACCGCGCTCACCGACGGCGTCGGGACGAGCAGCCAGCCCGCGCTCGAGGACCTCGTCGCGCGCGGGCTCGTGCCGGTCGTGGATCCGCGTCCCGAGCAGGAGCGGATCGCGGCGTGGCTCGAGCGCGCCGTCGAGCTCGGCGCGGTGCGCCTCCTCGGCTGAGCCTCACGGCTTCGGCCGCGCCGCGCGCGGTACGCGGAACGACGCGAGCCACGCGAGCGCCCGCTCGTCGCCCGGGACCGTCGCCTGCGCGGGCTTCGTCCCCGACGCCGCGTCGTACGGCGCGCTCCGGATCCGCGCGCTCCACGTCGCGTCCGGCGTCCGCGCCGCCTGCGGCTCGACGCGCTCGGTGAAGACGAGGTGCGCTCCGACCGCGAGCACGACGCCGGGCGGATCGCGCGCGACGTCCCGCACGAGGACGAGCGCCGGCTCGACGCCCGCGACGGCGGCGACGAGCACACGCCTTCCGCGCGGATCGGTCGCGACGTCGGTGAGGACGGCGAGATCCGCATCGGGCAGATCGCCTTCGAGCGCCGCGATCCGGGCCGGCACCGCCGCGAGCGCGGTCAGGTCGGCTTCGGGCGTCGGCTCGTCGTCGTGCGCGCGCGACGCGGCGCGGAGGCAGAGCGCGAGGATGTCCTCGATCTCGGCGAGCGCGGTCCGCTGCGGGCTCTTCGGGTCGAGGGCGCCGAGCGCGCCGAGGCCCTTGTTCGCCTGCCGCACGGCCGCGTAGAGATGCGCGATCGCGTTCGGCTTCGGCTCGACGAACACCGGCAGCGGCGCGCCCGTGACCTCGAGCTCGCGACGTGATGGGACCCGCGGCGCGGGCCGCGCGAACGGACGACCGAGGTGGTGCGCCAGCGTCCACGAAGCGAGCAGCGACTCGGTCCGCGCACGCTCGGTCGCGACGGACCGCGCGCCGGCCTCCTTCGCCTCCGCCCACGCGAGGAGCACGTCGAGGAGCGAGCCCTCGATCGAGCCGTGCCGTGCGGCGTCGTCCTCTCCCGGGCGCGTCGCGAGCGCGCGACCGAGCGCATCCTCGTAGAGCGGGGCGGTGTCGAGCCCGCTCTCGCGGAGCGTCGTCCGGATCCCCGGCGCGCCGAGCCACGCGGCGACGTCGAGCGCGGTGGGGAGCGGTCGCGCGCGCGCGAGCTCTCCGGAGAGCAAGGTCGCGAGCGCGAGGGCATCGGGCGGCGCGTGACCGCCGAGCACTCGCACCGTCATGGGAGGTCGACCTCCCGCCGAGAGCCCGCCCGATCCGTCGTAGACACGCGGCGGACGGACGAGCGCCGCGCGGTGTCTCACGTGATCGACCGCGACGACGCTCGCGACCGCAGACGGCTTCGCGAGATCCACCTTCAGCGCCTCGGCGAGATCGCCGAGCTCGACGAGCGAGAAGTCGTCCGGCGCTCCCCACACGAACGTGACGAGCCGCGCGACCCGCGCGTACGCGTCGCTCACCTCGGGATCGACGTCGCGATCGACGAGCCGCGAGAGCAGCATCGCCGCGCGCGCATGCCGCCGCGCGACGGTCAGATCGGCGCTTCCACCGCGGAGCTCGGTCCTGCCCGCGAGCAGGAGCGGAGCGGCCCCGAGCCACGTCGCAGCACGGAACGCGCGCGGGCTCGCCGCGCCGCTCGGGACGACGAACCGGCTGTAGTCGATCGGCACGCCGAGGAGCGGGCTCGTCTCGACGCCGACGTGCGCGTCGACCCGCACGATCTCCTGCGCGACGACGGCGGCGAGATCAGGCGGAGGAGGCGCGTTCGAGAGGAGCGCCGCGGCGACGGCGAGGACTCCGCGGGCGATCCGGTGTGGGCCGACGAGCTCCTGCTCCGCGACGCGTGACGTGGCGTCGAGACGCGACGTGATCTTGGCGACGAAGGCCTCGAGCGCAGGAGCGAGCTCGTTCGCTTCGACGGCGGCGACGGCGCGTCCGATCCCGAGGACCGCGGTCGCATGGAGGGCGTCGAGCGTGAGCAGGAGCGGGAGCCGCCGCTCGCGCGCGTCCATGTAGAATGCACCCACGCGCATCCGGGCAGCGACCCGATCGCCGAGCGGAGCCGTGACGACGAGCCCGTCGCGGCGGAGCCGATCGCGCACCGGCTCGCCGAGCTCGTCCCAGAGGCGCGACGCGCCCTCGGGACGTGCGACCGCGACCTCGGGGATCGGCAGGTCGAGCGGGCGCGGCTCCGGCTCGTGGAGGTCCGCGTCGACGCCCTCCCAGTACCACTCCGCCGGCGCAGGTGGCCTCCGCGTCCGCGGCCGGTCCGGAGCGACCAGCGCGGGAGCCGCGACGCCGCCGCGAGAGGCGTCCGACGAGCACGCGAGCAGCGGCGCGGCGATCGCGAGGCCGAGGAGCGCGCGGAGGGAGGCCAAGGCGCGATCGATCATAGCGGCGCGCCTCCGGCCGGGGCGAATTCGCCGCCGCCTCCGAAGGGCGCTATGAACGCGACGTGGAAACACGCGCGCAGCGGAAGAAGAAGCGACGGCTACGCACGCCGCCGCCTCCCAGCCGGAAGGGCATCCCCGTGGTCGCGCTCGTCCGGATGTTCGGGATCGGCGGCGTCTCGATCCTCGCCTGCATCTACGCGCTCGTCCGCTACTACACGGTCCCGCGCGAGCCGATGCTCGTGCCGGCCGCGTCTGCGACGGAGGTCGAGATCGAGTGGACGCCCGGCTCGCCGGTTCCGCTTCCCTTCGCCTCCGGCTCGGCCTCTGGCGCCGCGCCCGCCCCGAGCCGCTGACCTCCGCCGTCGCGACGGACGCGATCGGCCACCGCGAGCGTCGCGGCCGCGAGCACGAGGCCGGGCGCGAAGAGGACGGTCGTGACGCGGACGACGACGAACGCGCACGCGAAGAGCGCGGTGCCTGCTCCGGCGCCGCCGCCGAGGAGCGCGTGCGCGACGTGACCGTGCGCCATCATCCGCGTGAGCAGCAGCTCGAGCACGACGGCGACGAGCACGAGACCAGCGAGACGATGTGCGCGTTTCACGAGCCCTCCTTCGGCGCCGTCGTCATCGCGAAGAGGATCGCGTCGCCGAGCGGCCCGCCCGTCGTGTACGTCCGGAAGCCTCCTTCGTCGAACGGCGCACCGAAGAGGTGCGTCGTCGCGTAGAGCGCCTCGAACGCCTCCGTGTCACCGTGCGCGCGGCTCGCCGCGAGCGCGAAGCCGGTCGCCGACACGCCGAGCCCGAGCAGGACGGGACCAGAGTCGATGTCCCCTCGCCCGCTCGCGTCGCCGTACTCGAGCATCGCGCCGAACCCTAGGAGCGTCCGGAATTGCTCGGTGCGGAGCGCCCGCCAGAGCGACGCAGACAGCGCGCGGTCCGCGTGGAGCATCGCGTAGGACGCGAGCGCCGTCCCCGACGCACGCGGTACGTCGCGCGCGCGTCCAGAGCTCACGTCGACGGACTGTACGAGGAGGCCGCTCGCCGGATCGATCGCGCTCCTCACCGTCGCGACCGCGCGCGCTCCTCCGCGCGCGAGGAGCGCGGGAGCGTTCGCGCCGCGGGAACGCGCGTCGAGCGCGATCGCGGCCGCCGCCACCGCCATGTCGGGCGGATACGCCTCGCCGGGATACGTCTCGACGATGCCGTTCGGCGACGCCTCGAACCGACGTGCGAGCGCGGTCGCGATCGCATGCGCGCGCGCGGCATGCGGGGAGGACGGCGCGAGCTCGGCGTGGAGCGCGAAGGGCAGCCCCGCATAGGCGAGGAACGCGAGGTGGCCGTGGTCACCGTCGAGCGTCGCGAGCGCGTCCTCTCCCCACGCCTCGGTGTCGTAGGCGCGGACGTCGGGCTCGAGGAGGGCGTCGAGGCAGCGCTCCATCCGCGCGAGATCGAGCCGACGCGGCTCTCCCTCCTCGACGCGCGCGCGCTGGCCGGACCCGAGCGCCGCCATCACGTACGTCCCGAACCGCCACTCGCCGTCGAACCGGCGCGAGCCGGTCGCGAACGTCGAGGCGGGAGGGCGCTCGTCGACCCAGCGCGCCACCTGCGCCGCGAGCGGCTCGACCGTGGCAGGATCACCGCGGAGGTAGCCGCCCGCATCTCGCGCACACACGCGGTGCGGGACCACGGCCAGCCCGAGGACGAACGCGAGAAGAGCGAGGAGCCCGCGTGAGCGGGCGTTCCGGAGAGAGGACAATCGCACCAACCATTGGACGCCCGAAAGGGCTCGATCGGTGATCCTGCCGCGTTCTCCCCGCGACCGCTCGGCCGCGTTCCGCGACCGGTCGCGTTCCGTGTGCTAAGCGGACGTCCGCCGTGCCGAAGGAAGACACGCTCGTCATCCACGAGATCTACGCGAGCATCCAGGGCGAATCGACGTTCGCCGGGCTGCCGTGCACCTTCGTGCGGACGACCGGGTGCAACCTCCGCTGCACGTGGTGTGACACCACCCAGGCGTTCTACGGCGGGACGCGGATGCCCCGTGCGGACGTGCTCGCACGCGCGCTCGCGACCGGCACCGAGCTCGTCGAGCTCACGGGTGGCGAGCCGCTCCTCCAGCCGGGCGTGTTCCCGCTCATGACGGAGCTCTGCGACGCGGGCCGCACGGTCCTCGTCGAGACGAGCGGCGAGGCGGACGTCGCCCGCGTCGATGCGCGCGTGCACAAGATCATGGACCTCAAGGCGCCGGGCTCGGGCGAGTCCCACCGGGTGCGCTGGTCCAACCTCGAGCACATCACGGCACGTGACGAGCTCAAGTTCGTGCTCGCGAGCCGCGAGGACTACGAGTGGATGCGCGCCGTGATCCACGAGCACGACCTGCCGGCGCGGACACCGAAGCTCCTCGCGAGCACCGTCTTCGGCAAGCTCCTCCCGCGCGACCTCGTCGCGTGGGTCCTCGCCGACAGGCTTCCCGTGCGCGTCCAGCTCCAGATGCACAAGGTGATCTGGGCGCCGGATGCGCAGGGAGTGTGACGTCAGCGCTCCCCGATCACGAACTGCCGGAACGCCATCACGTCGTCGCGCGAGCCGAGGACGACCGGCGTGCGCTGGTGGAGCTCGGTCGGCATGATGTCGAGGATGCGATCGCGTCCGTCGAGCGCCATGCCGCCGGCCTGCTCGAAGAGGTAGGCCATCGGGTTCGCCTCGTAGAGGAGACGGAGCTTGCCGTTCTTGCTCTTCGAGTCCGCGGGGTACGCGAAGATGCCGCCCTTCAAGAGCGTGCGATGCGCGTCGGCCACCATCGAGCCGACGTAGCGCGCCCCGTACGGCGTCTTGAACGGCTCGGAGGCGTCGGGGTTCGTCCCGGCCGGGACCTCGCCGCGGATCCAGCGCGACCACTTCTGGATCTCGGGGGTCCAGCGCGGGAAGTTGCCCTCGTTGATCGAGAAGCACGTCCCGCGGTTCGGCACGCGGATGTCCGGCTGCGAGAGGAAGAACTCGCCGATCGCCGGATCGAGCGTGAAGCCGTGGCAGCCCTGGCCGGTCGAGAGCACGAAGATCGTCGACGGTCCGTAGAGGACGTAGCCGGCGGCGGCGATCTCGCGGCCGGGACGGAGCGCATCGGCGAGCGACGGACGCGAGAGCTTCGGCTCTGCCCGGCGGAGGACTGCGAAGATGGTGCCGATGCCGACGTTCGTGTCGATGTTGCTCGAGCCATCGAGCGGATCGAAGAGCACGACGTACTTGCCGTGGTGATCGGCGAGCCGCGCCTCGTCGAGCTCCTCGCTGCCGATCACACCGCAGTGACCGCTGCGGTCGAGCACGTTGAGCAGGACCTCGTTCGCGTACGCGTCGAGCTTCTGCACCTCCTCGCCCTGCACGTTCGTCTCCCCGGTGTAGCCGAGGAGCCCCGCGAGGCCCGCGGAGCGAACGCGCGAGTTGATGATGCGGATCGCGAGCGAGACGTGGTTGAGGAGCGAGGTGAACTCGCCGGTCGCGCCCTTCGCGGCGTGCATGCCCGTGAGGACGTGCTCGCGGAGCGTCGTACCGACGACATTGGCGGGGCGCATCGGAGGAAGGCTGTCGGCCATCGTGCTGGCGGTTTCGCACTGGGAGCGCCCGCCGGCAAGGCGAGAGAGCGTCACTCAGTCGTGAGTGCCTAAGACGAACCGCGATCGAACGCCGTCACGACGACCTCGTCCTCGGCGCCGGCTGCGGCGGCCTCGAACGCGGCGCGGACCTTCTCGTGGACGATCTGCTCCGCCATGTCGCGGAAGCGCGCCGCGAGGCGGCTGCTCGTCACACCTCCATCCTGCCTCGCGCTCCCCCGTGCGCGGAGCGCGAGCAAGGCGCCGACACGCGCCGACGGGTCGACCGACGACGACTCGACGACCCGCCAGAGCGCTTCGTCGGGGACGTGAGCGCGGCGGTAGTCTTCTCCTTCCGCCCCGACGCCGCGGACGGCGTCGAGCCACGCGCGGGTGTCGCTCGTCGCGGCGCGGACGAGGAGCCCCGCGACGGGCGAGACCGCAGGGTCCCGCTTCCGCGCGGCGATCGCTTCGTGCGCGCCGGCGACGAACGCGTTCCGCGCCAGCGTACCGCGCTCGTCCTCGCCGAAGCGGAGCTCGATCTCTTCGCCCCCGGCGATGCGGACGAGGGCCGTGCCCTCCCGACGCGCGAGCACGGCGAGGACGTCGGCGATCGGCACGACGAGGCGCTCGCGGCCACGTCCGACCGCGAGGCCGTCGGCGCCGAGCACGAGCTCGGTCGCGCGACGCGTTCCCAGCGCGGCGAGCAGGAAGACGTAGGCCACGAGGAGCGGCACGACGAGGAGCCCTTCTGCGGGCTCGCGCTGCGCAAGCGCGACGGAGACGGCGAGGATGACCGCGACGCCCGCTCCGGCGCGCACGGTGCGCGTCAGCCGCCCGCGTCGCGTCCGCGGAGGAAGCCGCGCGACGAGGAAGCGCGAGACGCAGAGGCGATCGAGACCGAGGACGGAGACGAGGAGCTCGGCGCGCTCTTCGCTGGCGACCGTGACCGTGACGTCGTCGCGCGTCCGCGCAGCACCGAGCCACACGCGGCACGCGCCCGACGCGAGCGGCTCGACGACGACGTTCTGCACGTCGCGCGGGGCGAGGAGGAGGTCTCCTTCGAAGCGGAGCCCCGCCTCGTCCGCCTGGACGAGCCCGAGATCGCCTTGGCGCTCCGGACGCGGCGGCGCGAGCGCCGGCCACATGAAGAACCCGAGCGCCTCGAGGAGGAGGAGGAGACTGGCGACGGCGGTGAGGTCGCCCGCGTTCGTGATCTCGCCGTACACGGCGAGCGCCACCGGGATGCCGCCGAGCAGCGCGAAGAGCGCGACCCGCGGGCGCCTGCTCCGCGTGACGAGCGCGTTCATCTCGCTGAACGAGGGCATCGTGGCGTCGCTTCCTTCCGTCGGAGCGTGACGCGGCACGGGCGCGCGCGCCATCGTGGCGACCGTGCCCAGGGCGTGGCGACTTCTCGTCCGCTGCGTCATCGAGGCGCCACGAAGCGGCGCAACCCCGCGGAACATGGAGGCTCTCTCTGCGGCACACCGGTTGCGAGACCCTCCGACGATGTACTCGCAGGACGACGGCACCACCGAAGAGAGAGCCACCCCGGACCTGGGCGCGCGCTACGAGCTCGGAGAGCAGCTCGGCGAAGGTGCGATCGGGACGGTGTGGCGCGCCTGCGATCGCGAGCGCGATCTGGCGGTCGCCGTGAAGATCATGCACGCGCGTCTCGCGCGGAACACCGAGCTGCTCGCCCGCTTCACCGCCGAGGCGACGCTCGCGGCGCGGATCGCGAGCCCGCACGTCGTGAAGGTCGTCGGTCGCGCGACGAGCGCGGACGGCTCGCCGTGCATCGTCTACGAGCACCTCGTCGGCGAGACGCTCGCGGCGCGTCTCGGTCGCGCCGGCGCGATGGGCGTCGCCGAGACGCTCGACGTCGTCGCGCAGACCGCGCGTGCGCTGGCACACACGCATGCGGAGGGCGTCGTCCACCGCGACGTGAAGCCGGACAACATCTTCCTCGGCGCCCAGCCGGGAGGTCTCACGCTCGTGAAGCTCCTCGACTTCGGCGCGGCCGAGCTCGTCGACGACGGCGGCGAGGCGAGCGCCGCCGTCGTCGGCACGGCCGAGTACATCGCGCCCGAGGTGCTGTTCGGCACCGCGCGCGCGAGCGCGCGGAGCGACGTCTACGCCCTCGGCGTCGTCGCGTTCGAGTGCCTGACCGGGCGCTGCCCGTTCGCCGGGGCGCACGTCGAAGACATCCTCCTCGACCTCGCGAAGGGTGAGCGCCCGGACCTCGCCGAGCTGCGTCACGACCTCGACGTGGTCATCCGCGAGGAGCTCGACGGCTGGCTCGACCGCGCCCTCGATGCCGATCCCGCCCAGCGCTTCGCGTCGACGACGGAAGCGAGCGCGGCGCTGCACGAGGTCACGCGCGTCCACCGCGTCCGCGAGAAGCGCCACCTCGCGGCCTGACGAGGCGACGCGCCGCGGCACCCGCGACGTGGGTTGATCCGTGCGCCGGCCCGGCCTAGCCTCGCGAGCCCAATTCTCGAAGGAGCATGGCGATGCCGCTGACCGACCGCGTGAAGCAGATCCTTTCCTGGTACGGATCGGACAACCCCGGCGTGCGGGCGAACCTGGTTCGGATGATGAACCACGGCGCTCTCGCCGGCACCGGCAAGATGGTCATCCTCCCGGTCGACCAGGGCTTCGAGCACGGCCCCGCCCGTTCCTTCGCGCCGAACCCGGAGGGCTACGATCCGGACTTCCACGTCCAGCTCGCGGTCGACTCGGGCTGCAACGCGTACGCGGCCCCGCTCGGCTTCATCGAGATGGTCGCCGATCGGTACGCCGGTCAGATCCCGCTCATCCTGAAGCTGAACAACTCGGACACGCTGGCGAAGGTCGACCAGCCGTGCAGCGCGGTCACCGGCTCGGTGAAGGACGCGGTGCGCCTCGGCTGCACGGCGATCGGGTACACGATCTACCCGGGCTCCGGCATGCGGAACACGATGTACCAGGACCTCCGCGAGCTCATCCT
>JBDHVE010000175.1:0-19518 GCA_039809485.1 Polyangiaceae bacterium
GTCGACCGGCTCGGGGGGCGGCGGCGGCGGCACCGGCGTGGCCGGCTTCCGCCCGATGTCGTCGTCGTCCGGCGTCGCCTGCGCGAGCGCCGCCCCTTCGACGAGGGTCCACACGGAGATCGCAGCGAGGAGCGCGGCGGGGCGCATGGCGCGCACCATACCCTGGATCCGCGCGCGTGGAGCTGACAGGGTTGCCTCATGCTCGATCGCCCCGTCGTCGCCTTCGACATCGAGACCATCCCCGACCCGGAGCTCGGACGCCGGCTCATGAAGCTCGAAGGCGACGACGCCACCGTCGTCGCCGAGATGGTGCGGAAGCGCCGCGAGGAGACGAACGGGCGGGACGACTACCCGCAGCTCCCGTGGCATCGCATCGTGAGCGTGTGCGCGACGACGCTCGATCCGCGGAGCGGACTCGTCCTCGTACGCTCCCTCGGCGAGGCCGCGTTCGACGAGCGGAGCCACGTCGAGGGGTTCTTCGGGATCGTCGGCGCGGGCTTCCGCGGCGTCGTCCCGCGTCTCGTGTCGTGGAACGGCAACGGCTTCGACCTCCCCGTCCTCCGCTACCGCGCGATGAAGCTCGGCGTCGCTGCACCCGCATTCCATCGCGTCGCGGACGAGGAGGGGCGCGGCTTCGGCAGCCGCTACGGAGACCTCCACGTCGACATGATGGACATGCTCTCCGGCTACGGTGCGTCGTCGCGGGTGGGCCTCGGGACGATGGCCAACATGATGGGGCTCCCCGGGAAGAGCTTCCTCGAGCGCGCGATCCACGAGCACGTCCTCGCCGGCGAGATGGACCGGATCGAAGCCTACTGTCAGCTCGACACGGTCCTCACGATGCTCCTCTTCCTCGCGTGGTCGGCGCACGCAGGGCACATCGGGCGCGAGGAGCTCGTTCGCCACGTCGAAGCGGTGCGCGTCGCGATCCAGGGGCTCCCGTTCCCCGGCTGGCGCGAGATCGAGCCCCTCCTCGCAGGCTGGCCGGCGTGGGAGCGCTGATCAGCCCGCCGCGCGATACGCTTCGGCGGTGACCCACGACATCCGGCCGAAGCCGCCGACGTAGCGGAGCGCCTCCGGCTCGAGTCGGTAGAAGGCGAAGTCGGCGAAGTCGACGTACTGCGCCGCGCTCGCGTGCGTCGCGAGGAAGCGCGCGCGCGCGTCGGCGACGTCGCCCTCCGGCACGCGCGTGCACGGCCCGAGCAGCGTCACGCGGTGCGCCGCGAGCGGCTCGGGATCGTCCTCCGCCGGCTCGGTGAAGAGGACCGACGCCTCCGGTCGCGCGAGGAGGTTCCCGGTGTGCTCGGCCAGCTTCGAGAGGAGGAAGAGCGGTCGGCCGAGCGCATCGGCGGCGACGACGACGAGCGAGCCGTAAGGGTAGCCCTCGGGATCGCGCGCGATCGTGCAGAGCGTCGCGGTCCGCGCGTTCTCGACGATCGCGCGGCAGCGCGCGGCGTGCGTGGTCTCGGTCACGGCTCGTGGTCTAGCACGGGACGTGCCCTTGCAAGCGCGCGCCCGCGAACCCACGTTCCGGGCATGCTCGTCAGCTGCTCGTCGTGCTCGAAGCTGAACCGTGTCCCCGCCGCGCGCCTCGGCGACAAAGCGCGTTGCGCCGCGTGCAAGAGCCCGCTCCTCCCGGCGCACGCGCCGATCGAGCTCGCGAGCGCGGCGGACTTCGAAGAGCTCGTCCGTGAGTCGAAGGTGCCGGTCCTCGTCGACTTCTGGGCCGAGTGGTGCGGGCCGTGCCGGATGGTCGCTCCGGAGCTCGCGAAGGTCGCGGCCGAGAAGGCGGGCGACGTCGTCGTCGCGAAGGTCGACACCGAAGCGTTGCCCGACGTCGCCGGCCGGTTCGCGATCCGGAGCATCCCGACGATGATCGTGTTCCGCGGCGGCAAGGCGGACCGGCGAATCAGCGGCGCGATGCCGGCGAGCGCGATCGCGGAGCAGGCGGGGATCTGAGCGCTACGCGAACGTCATCGTGAGCGGATCGCGCGTGAGGCGCACCGTGCCGTCGCGCTCGAGGACGAGGCGCGAGAGGCGCGTCGGGCGCCCGACGCCGTCGATGTGGACCGCGTCGTCGAGGTCTTCGTGCGACGCGAGCCACGAGCCGAAGGGCGTGACCGCGCGCTCGCGGAGGTAGCGCACGCACCGGCGGAACAGCTTCGGGAACACGAGCGCGCCGTTCGGGCCGAGCGACGCCGGCGAGAGCGCGATCCCGTGGAGGCTCCGGTCGAGCGCCCAGATCCCGAATCCGCGACGACGCGCGCCGACGGCGAGCTCGAGGAAGAGGCGCCGGTCCGCGGGCGCCTGCGATCGATGCGCCAGCGGATACGCCGCCCCCGCTTCCAGGAGGCGCGCGTTGAGCGAGGTCCGGAGCGCAGGCGGCGCGCCGTCCGGGAACACGTACCCCGTGACGCTGCCTTCGCGTCGGCGTGTCACTGTGAGCGCGCCGCCCCCGTTCGCGGCGATCAGCTCGCGGGTGAGGTCGCGCGCGCGGCGCGAGAGGGGCTGCTCGGGGTCGGGCGGGTCGAGCCCCTCGAGCGCGACCTCCACGCTGCCGCCCGCTGGCGGCGCGGTCCCGAGCTCGGACCAGCGATCCGGGACGAAGTGGAGCGAGCGTTCATCGGCGCGGAAGACGCCGGGAATCGGACGAGGAGGAGGCACGCGGTGGGCTCATCGGCCGCCCGCGCCTCGAGTTGCGATCTTCCTACCGCGTCGGTCGCTCGAGGCACGAGACCATCACGAGCCCGCGCTCGAGGGCCTCGCGGGTGCCTTCGGCGAGGCGCGCGAGGCGTTCGTCGAGGAGCGCGAGCCACTCGTCGGTGCGCACGGCGAGCTCGGCGAACTGCGATTCGGTCGACTCGACGATGTGCCGCTTCGTGGAGGACGACAGCGCGCGGAGAGCCTCGCGCGTACGCGTGTAGAGCGCATCGACTCCAGCGCCGGTCTCGTCGATCCACCAGTCGTCGATCGCGCAGCGCGCGGCCTCGCCTTCGCCGAGCACCCGTCGTCCCTGCACGAGCGCCTCGACGGAAGGGAAGCTCGGCGCGTCGGCGACGCCCTCGTGCAGCTCCCACGCGAGGTGGAGGACGTCCGCGTAGGTGCCGATCCCGAGCGCGAGGGCGGGACAGGCGATCCGCTCGACCCACTCGCGCGTCGGGAGGAGCTCGAGGAACGAGGAGATCATCCTCCGCCGATCGAGCCGCGCGATGGCGCCGACCGTCCCGCGGACCACCTCGTCGACGAGGACACTCGGCACGCCGGGACGCGCGAGGAGATCCGTGTTCAGGGCGAGCCGCGCGAGCTCGCGCTCGGCGACGCTCGAGACAGGGCGCGGCTCGAGCGACATCGCCTCGAGCGCAGGTCCGAGCGGCGCTAGCTCCTGACGGGCCGCGGCACGCGCGAGCGAGCGCCGGAAGCGATCCCGCACGAGCGCGAGCACGGCGACATCGATCGGCGTCGTCGGGTCGAGCTCTCGCGTCTCCGGGACCTTCTCGAGGACGGCGGCCGCCGCCTCCTCGTCACCGCGCGCGACGAGGCGACACGCTTCTTCGAGCGCTTTCGCGTGCTCGGGCTTCACCGCGTACGCGTAGTGGGCCCATCCGCCCGCTTCCGGCTCCGGCGTCAGCATCGTCGCGCTCCAGGGTACGCGAGGTCGTGCTCGCGCTTGCAGAGATCGGATGGACCTCTATCGTTCGCGGGATGCCCGCCGAGCTCGACGCCGCGACGACCCGTGCTCTCGACTGCATCGACGACGCGAGCACCGAGCGCGTGCTGTCCGATCTGATCCGGATCCCGAGCGTCAGCGGCACGGCGGACGAGAACGCCGCCCAGCGCTGGTTCGAGGAGCGGATGCGCGACGCGGGGCTCGCGACCGATCTCTGGGAGATCCCGCTCGCGGAGACTATCGCGCATCCGGACTTCCCCGGCTCCGAGGTCTCGCGCGACGGCGCGCTCGGTCTCGTCGGGTCGTGGGGGAACGCGGACGGCCCGACGCTGGTCCTGAACGGTCACATCGACATCGTGCCGCCTGGTGACCTCGCGCAGTGGTCGGGGCAGGATCCCTATTCCGGTGCGAGCCACCACGGCGGTATCTACGGACGCGGCGCGTGCGACATGAAGGGCGGCCTCGTCGCGAACCTCGCCGCGATCGCCGCGGTCCGGCGCGCGGGGATCCGTCTCCGCGGGCGCGTGCTCCTCGAGAGCGTCGTCGGTGAAGAGGACGGCGGGCTCGGCACGTTCGCGACCCTCCAGCGTGGCTACCGCGGCGACGCCGCGATCATCCCGGAGCCGACGGACCAGGCCATCATCCCCGCCTGCGCCGGCGCGCTCACGTTCCGCCTCCGCCTCGCAGGACGGAGCACGCACGCGAGCGTCCGCCTCGAGGGCGTCAGCGCGCTCGAGAAGTTCTGGGGCGTGTGGCGCTCCCTCGATGCGCTCGAGAAGCAGCGCAACGCGAGCCCCGACGCGCTGTTCGAGCGCTTCCCCCTCCCCTACCCGCTCTCGATCGGCACCCTCCACGCCGGCAACTGGCCGAGCTCCGTCCCCGACGAGCTGGTCGCGGAGGGGCGCATCGGCGTCGCGCTCGGCGAGCGCGTGCAGGATACACGGGCTGCGCTCGAGCAGGCCGTCGCCGACGCCTGCGCGCGTGACCCGTGGCTCTCGGAGCACCCGGTCGCGGTCGAGTGGTTCGGCGGGCAGTTCGCGAGCGGGCACATCCCGCGCGACCACGCCCTCGTCGAGCTCGTCGGCGCGGCGCACGAAGCGCTCGAGGGGGCGCGGCCCGACGTCCACGGCGCGCCCTACGGGAGCGACCTCCGGCTGATGGTCGGGCTCGGCGGGATCCCCACGTTGCACTACGGCCCGGGCAACGTGCGGCATGCCCATGCGCCGAACGAGCACGTCCCGCTCGCGCAGCTGCACGGGGTCGTGAGGACGCTCGTCCTGAGCATCCTCCGCTTCTGCGGTCACGAGTAGGGCAAGGCGTTCAGGGCACATCGGCGACGAGAGCCACGGCTGCAATCCGGTCCACACCGGCGTAGGCGTCGTTGTTCTCGATCTCTTCGCCGAAGACGTCGGGATCGATCTCGCGATAGCGCCACGCCGCGCGCGCATCGGAGAGGGTGCTCCGCACCGCTTCGAGGAACACGTCACGGCCGGAGACGACCGCGGTTCCCGTGTAGAGGACGAGACGGCCGCCCGGACGGAGCCGGGCGAGCGACTGACGGACCATCTCGACGGCCATGCCCTCGCCGTACTTCCCGCTCCCGTCGCGGTAGTCACGATGCGACGCGTCGACGAGATACGGCGGATTGGCGATGACGGCGTCGAAGGGCTCGTCGACGCCGGCGAGGATGTCGCTCTTCGCGATCACGCACGAGCGCTCGACGCCGGCGAGCGCCGCGTTCACCTCGGCGAAGCGGAGCGTCACCTCGTTCACGTCGGCGAGCACGACGCGCTCGGCGGAGTGGGCCGCGACGATGCCGCCGGCGCCGGATCCGCATCCGATGTCGACCACGGTCCGCGCCTCTCTGATCTCGCACGCGACGAGGTCGCAGAAGCGATACGTGTCCGGCCCGAAGAACACGGCGTCCTTCTCCGTCGTCGGGTAGGCGGAGTGGACGAAGAGCTCGTTGTGGAGGGACGAGAAGCGGACACGTGACTTCAGCTGCTCCCCCTTCTCCTCGAGCACGCCGGCCGCACGCGCGAGCTCGAGCATCTCGGCGGGGAGGAGCGACGGCTCGAACGCGCGGCTCCAGCCGAAGACGTCACGGAGGTCGCGCGCGCGCGCATGGCCGGCACGCTCGTCGACCCTGCGGTGGGTTTCCGGCGTCACAGTGACGAAGGTGTACCGCTCTCGCTCGAGGAGGCGACCGAGCTCGAGGAGGGCCATCGCGCGGTCATCCATGGCTCGAACCTCGACGGGAGCGACGCGCCAAAGCGCGGACGACGACCATGTGCCGCGTCGAAGCAACGGCTGCGCCAGCGTGTCAGAAGCAGAACGCGGAGTAGAGCTTCGAGAGGATCGGGTCCGTCTCGGCGGTGCAGTCCGTCGTCGTGGGGCAGTCCTCCTTCGTGCGGCAGAGGATGCGTCCGCGGGTGCGGCAGTCCTCGATCGGCCGGCAGACGATCTCGCCGATCGTCTTCCCGAAGCGGTCGCCGCCCGCATCGGGCGTGGGGTCGAACGAAAGCGGCAGCGCGCAGCAGCTCTCGCCGTCTCCGCAGTCGCTCGCGCGGGCGCACGTCTGCGGGATCTTCTGCATGAAGTCGTCGCCGGTCTGGGTGAGCACCGCGCAGTTCGGGCCGCCCTTCGCCATGCACGTGGCGGACGGGTCGTCCGCCCGCCGGACCACCCCCGCGCTGCCGGTCAGCGTGACGCAGCACTGCTCGGGGCCGACGCTGCACGTCTTCGCCGTCGTCGCGCACCGGATCTGCCCCGCCGGGGCTTCGGTGACCGTGGTGTTCGGCGACCCCGAAGAGGAGGACGAGGACGACGAGCCCCCGCCGTCGGTTCGTGCCGACGTGCCGCCGTCGGCGCTCCCGGGCGGCGCCTCGGAGTAGGCCTCTCCGCACCCGTACGCGAGGACGAGCCCCACCAGCGTCGCGCTCAGGAAGCCTCGCACGTCCGCGATCGTACCGCGGAGGCGTCCCCGCGACTACCGCTTGCGGGCGCTCGTACACTCGAGGGCGAGACGGGTCGTCGGGCTCCCCGACGGCTTCACCGGCCCACGCAGGCGGCAGCCGACCAGCTCCATCGCGAGCACGCGGGCCTGCTGGCCGTCGACGTACTCGAGCGCGAGGACGTGCGGAGCCTTCTCGCCTCCGCGCTTGAACGGCTCGAGCGCGCTCGTCGGGACCGTGAGTGCGACGTCTCCCTGCACCTGCGCGGCGCCCGCCTTCTCACGCAACGCGAACGCTTCGACGCCGCTCAAGGCGACCGGCGCGCCGTCGAGCGACGCACGCACACCGGCGATCGCGCGGCCGCGCGCCGTCGTCGGCGTGTCTTCGGCGCTGAAGAGCGACTTCGTCACGCCTTCCGTCGCGAGCACGAGCTGCACCGGCGCAGGCGCGCCGAGACCGACGGCGGGCAGGCGCACCGCGACGAGGCGCGCGGTTCCCTTCCGCTTCCCGTTCAGGCCCTGCAAGACGAACGGGCGTGGGGGCGTGAGGCCGGAGAGCAGCTGATCGACGAGAGAGACCTCCGGCGTCGTCAGCTCGTCGGCGTCGATCGTGAGCGTCGGCTGCTTCTCCGCGCCGTCCTCGACCCGTTTCACCCACGACGGCGCCCCGTCGAGCGAGAGGAGGAAGTACCCCCGCTGGTACGAGCGCGGAGGAGGATCGGCCGCCGCCGCTCCTGCCCACGTGACGGCAGCGAGCGCGACGAGGACGAGAGAGCGCCGCAGCATCCCGCCGAACGTGCCACACGCACGGCGGGGTGCAAGCGAGGACGCAGGAGAGCGCCTTTCAGCGGCCCTTCCCCGTCGAGCCGGTGCCCGGCGCCGCCTGCTTCGTGTGCTGCGCCGCGAGCACGGTGTCGGGGAGGATGTTCGAGAGGAACGCCTGGACCTTGTTCTTCAGGCCCGCGACGACGGACGCCTCGCCCTTCAGCATCGCGTCGAAGCCGGTTTTCGCGACGTCGCTCGCGGGCTGCTTCTTCTCCGTGCCGTACTTCGTGTCCATCAGGTCGGCGCGCTCGAAGAACTCGGTCTCGGTCGGGCCCGGCATGAGGCACGTCACCGTCACACCGCTGTCCTTCAGCTCCTCGCGGATCGCGACCGCGAAGGAGTCGAGGAACGCCTTCGTCCCGTTGTAGACGGCCTGGAAGCTGCCCGGGATCAGGCCCGCGATCGATCCGACGATCATGATCTTCCCGCCGCCGCGCGCGCGCATGTCACGCCCGATCTTGTGCACGAGGTACACGGTGCCCGTGACGTTCGTGTCGATCACGCGGCGGATGTCGCCGAAGTCCTGGTCCATGAACGCATGGCCGAGCCCCCGGCCCGCGTTCGCGAGGAGCGCCGCGACCGGGCGGCCGCCGACGGCGTCGTAGAGCTCGTCGACCCCCTCGATCGTCGCGAGGTCGGCTTCGACGGCGTCGACGTTCGCACCCGAGGCGCGCAGCTGCTCGGCGGCGCGATGGACCTCGGGCTCGTCCGCGGCGATCACGAGATCGCAGCCCTGCTCGACGCAGAGCTTGGCGAGCTCGAGACCGATTCCGGTCGATGCACCCGTGACGACGGCGAGAGGACGAGCTCTGGTACCCATGCAGTGACTCCTTTCGTGTGGAGCCCGCACGCGGGTTCAAGCGGCGTGCCGTTCAGCGCGCGAGCACGACCACCGAGTAGGCCACCGCGACCTCGCGCGCCGGGTTCTCGTACGAGTGACGCTGGTCTCCACGAAACGCGACGACGTCCCCTTCGCCGAGCTCGAACCGCTCCCCCGCCGCGACGAGCACGAGCTTGCCGCGCTCACACGTGAGGTACTCGCGCGTCCCTGCCGTGTGCGGGACGCCGATCATCCGGCCCCGCGGCGGGAGCTCGAGCCGGTCTATCTCCATCCCCGGGATGGGGTCGGGGAGGAGCTTTCGGACCGCGACCGTCCCACGCGTGCGCTCCGGGAGCGTCCCCCGCGGATAGTGGCGCGTCTCCGAGCGTGGCGTCGCGACGAGCTCCTCGAGCGAGACCTGGAACGCGGTCGCGACGCGGTCGAGCACCGAGAGCGTCGGATTCGAGGCGCCCGACTCGAGGTTCGCCCACGTCGCACGCGGGATCCCCGCGAGCTTCGCGATCTGCGCCTGGGTGAGGCCGCGCGCTTCGCGGAGCTGTCGCACGTTCTTCGCGAGACGCGCGGCGGGGTCTCCGTTCATGTGCCAACGGATTAGCAGTCCTCCAATGCGTTGGCACGCGTGCTGATGATTCGGAGCGGAAGGCGCACGCTCTCGACGTGGAGGTGTTGCGCATGAAGCTGGCAGGAAGAACTGCGCTGATCACCGGCGGAAGCCGCGGGTTGGGGCGTGAGGTGGGACGTGCGCTCGTCGCACGCGGGGCACGGGTGGTCCTCGTCGCGCGGGACGCGGCGGCGCTCGACGAAGCGGTCGAGGAGGTCCGCGCCGCAGGGGCCGCGGCGGGCGGCGAAGCGTACGGCCTCGCCTTCGACGTCGGCGCGAAGGAGGACGCGCATCGGATCGCGGGCGCGGCGTCGGCGTTGATCGGCCCGATCGACCTCCTCGTCCACGCCGCGAGCACGCTCGGACCGCTCCCGATGCCGCTCCTCGCCGACACGCCGTGCGAGGACCTCGCGGCCGTGCTCGACGTGAACCTCCTCGGCCCGTTCCGGCTGACGAAGATCGTCGCCGGGTCGATGGCGCTCCGCGGAGGCGGCCTCGTCGTCTTCACGAGCTCCGACGCCGCGGTCGAGGCCTACCCGCGCTGGGGCGCGTACGGCGTGTCGAAGGCGGCGCAGGATCATCTCGCACGCGTCTTCGCGGTCGAGATGCCCGAGGTCGGCTTCGTCGCGTTCGACCCCGGCGAGATGGACACGAAGATGCACGCCGACGCGATGCCGGACGCGGATCGCGCGACGCTCGCGAGCCCGGAGGTCGTCGGCTCGGCGCTCGTCCGCTGGATCGCGCGCGGTGACACGAAGAGCGGCGCGCGCGTGACGGTGAAGGAGATCACACGATGAACGCGCTCGAGACCGTCGCGCCCGCGATGGCGCCCCGCGCAGCGCGCGACGTCCGCGTCCTCGTCGTCGGCGCCGGGCGCGTGCTCGGGGAGATCGCCGGCCCGCGCTTCGCGGAGGCGCTCGAGCCGGGCGACCTCGTCGTCGTGAACGACGCGGCGACGCTGCCCGCGTCGATCCCCGTGCGGACCGCCCACGGCGAGGAGCTCGAGGTGAGGCTCGCCGGTCCGATCGAGCCGTCCGCCGAGGCGGACGCGGTCCTCCTCGGGAGCGGCGACTGGCGGACGCCGACCGAGAAGCGCCCGGCGCCGCCCGCGGTGGCGCGCGGGGAGGTGCTCCGCGGAGGAGACCTCGCGCTCGAAGTGCGCTCCGTCGCAGGCCGACGCGTGCGCGTCCGACTCGCCGGCGACCGCGCGCGGGCGCTCGCGGCGCTGTGGTCGGTCGGACGGCCCGTGCAGTATGCCTACGTCCCCGCGCCGCTCGCGCTCTGGGACGTCCAGAACGCGTGGGCGGCGGAACCCTGGGCGGTCGAGATGCCGTCGGCGGCGCGGCTCGTCGACTTCGCCGTGCTGTCGTCGCTCCGCGCGCGCGGCATCGCTGTCGCGACGGTGACGCACGCGGCAGGCCTCTCCGACGTGGGCTCGCCCCCGATCGACGCTTTCCTCCCCTTCCCGGAGCGGTCGCGCGTCACGTCCGCGACGATGCGCGCGGTGCGCGAAACGCGGGCACGCGGAGGGCGCGTCGTCGCGATCGGCACCTCGGTCGTGCGCGCGCTCGAGACCGCCGCTCGCGCGGGCGACGTCTTCGACGGCACGACCGACCTGCGGATCGGTCCCGGCACCGCGCTCCTCGCCACCTCTGCGCTCGTCACCGGCGTCCACGCAGCGGGGACCTCGCATCACGCATTGCTCGCGGCCTTCGCGTCGAGCGAGGTGCTCGCCGAGGCGATGCGCGCTTCCGTCGCGCGCGGCTTGCTCGGACACGAGCACGGCGACGTGTGGCTCGTCTGGAGGTGACGCTCGACGCCAGCGCCGCCCGCGGGTAAGGGCCTCGCATGCTCCACCGTGCTCCGGCTCTCGCCGTCGTGTCCTTCGCGTTCCTCGCTGCCGCCGTGGCGTGCTCGTCTTCGAGCAACTCGTCGACGACGCCGGAGACCGATGCCGGCAGCGCGTCGTCGTCGGGCTCGGTCGAGGACGCGGGTGGCGCCACGGACACCGGCGCGCCCGAGGCGGACCTCCTCCCCGGCTGCACGAAGGATCCGGGCGCCCCTGCCCCGCAGTTCGATCCGGCGGCGACGACCGACCCGATCGGCGGCGCCGACAAGTTCACGCTCGAGATGGCCCTCGCCGGCTTCCCCGCCGGGAGCGGGAAGCTGACGGCGGCGATCCAGACCGAGCAGGGCGTGATCAAGTGCACGCTCGACGAAGCGGCCGCCCCGATCAGCGTCGCCAACTTCATCGGCCTCGCGCGCGGCACGCGCCCCTACAACCTGACCGGCAAGAAGTGGCAGGTCGGCAAATTCTACGACGGCCTCACCTGGCACCGCGTCATCCCCGACTTCGTCATCCAGGGCGGAGATCCGGACGGCGACGGCACGGGCGGTCCCGGCTACGACCTCGTGAACGAGAACCACATCGCCGAGCCGCTCGGCACGCTCGCGATGGCGGCGGCGAAGGTCCCGAGCGGAAGCCAGTTCTACATCGTCGTCGGCCAGGGCCCGGCGGCGAACTACAACGTGTTCGGCACGTGTGAGACCGAGAACGCGATCAAGATCGCGAACGTCCCGCGCGACGCCGACGACAAGCCGAACACGGCCGTCCACCTCGAACGCGTACGGATCGGCCGCTGCCCCTGAGGGCGCGGTAGCACGCTTCCTGCACGCTGTGACCCCGAGGCATTCTTGGGGTTCGAAGCTGCACCTCTACCGTTCCTGTACTGGGTCGCCATCGTCGGCGGCCTCCTGCTCGTGCTCGCGCTCACGTCGGCGTACGTCCGGCGTCTCCCCGTCTCGACCTCGACCATCTATCTGATCCTCGGCGTCGGCGCGTCGCCTGTCGGTCTCGGATGGTTGCGGATCGACGTCGGCGCGGCCGCGCGGTGGTTCGAGCGGGTCACCGAGGTCGGCGTCCTCCTCGCGCTGTTCGTCGGCGGCCTGAAGCTGCGCCTTCCGCCTTCGGACCGGCGGTGGGTGCCGGCCTACCTCCTCGCCGGCCCCGTGATGGTCGTGAGCATCGGGGCGGTCGCCTGGCTCGCGCATGCGCTGCTCCATCTCGATGTCGCGACCTCGCTCCTCCTCGGGTCGGTCCTCGCGCCGACCGATCCCGTCCTCGCGAGCGCGGTCTCGTTGAACGATTCGCGCGACCGCGATCGGATGCGTTACGGCCTGTCGGGCGAGGCCGGTCTCAACGACGGCATGGCGTTTCCGTTCGTCGTCCTCGCGCTCGGTCTCTACGAGCACGGCGGCGCCGGGGCGTGGCTCGGCGAGTGGGCCGCGCAGCGGCTCCTCTGGGCGGTACCGGCGGCGCTGATCGTCGGTTACCTGTTCGGCAACCGGGTCGGGCGGCTCGCGATGGCGCTCCGACATCGGACGCGCGACAACGGCTCACCGACCGACTTCCTCGCGCTCGCGATCATCGCGCTCTCCTATGTCCTCGCCGAAGTGATCGGTGCGTGGGGCTTCCTCGCCGTGTTCGCGGCGGGCGTCGGGCTCCGGAGCGCCGAGACTGCGGTGATTGCCGAGCGGCCGCATCCGCGCGTCCACGGCGAGCATCCGCCCGCTGAGCACCTCGTGCCGGCGATCGTGGATCCGAAGGCGCTCGAGGAGCCTGCCGTCGCCGCCGGTGCGGTCGTCAGCGAGACGACGACGTTCGGCGACACCGCGGAGCGCATGGTGGAGATGACGCTCGTTCTCGTCGTCGGCGTCGCGCTCGCCGACCACTTCGACTGGCGTGGCGTGCCGATCGCGCTGGTCCTCTTCTTCGTGATCCGACCGCTGGCGACATGGCTCGTGCTGAAGCGGACGCGGACGCGCCCGCTCCAGCGCGCGCTCCTCGGGTGGTTCGGCATCCGCGGGATCGGGAGCTTGTACTATCTGAGCTACGCGCTCCGGCACGGGGTGACGGGCACCGCCGCGCGAGACGTCGTCGACATC
This sequence comes from Polyangiaceae bacterium, assembly GCA_039809485.1. GTDB lineage: Bacteria > Myxococcota_A > Polyangia > Polyangiales > Polyangiaceae > Labilithrix. Next base: position 12,833 of record JBDHVE010000175.1, read on the forward strand.
GCGCTGACGGTCATCGCGATGAGCATCGTCGTCCACGGCATCAGCGCGACGCCGGTGCTGGCGTTCTACGAGCGCGCGGAGAAGCGGCGACGAGCGCGGCGGGATCGCGAGCCGCGCAGCACGCCGCTGACGGTGTAGCTCAGTCGCCTCGCTCGCCGCCGGCGAGCATCGCCTCCAGCTCACGAACGCGCGCGAGCGCCGCTTCCTTCGCCGCGCGCTCGGCTTCCTTCGCTGCGCGCTCGGCTTCCTCTCCTGTCGGCCACAGGTCGTTTCCGTCGGACGTCGCCGAAATCCGGAGCTTGCGCCCGTCGTCGACGACGACGGCGTACGCTCCGAGCATCGGCGAGTACGCCGGTCCGTCCCCCGCGTATGCGCGCTCGAACCCCGCCTCGGCATCGCGTCGCCAGATCTGGAGGCGGTGCGGACCTCCTTGCGTGCGGGGCCCGGCGAGGAGTGGATCGAACACCCAGAGCTCCTCCGTTCCGCTCGCGGCGTACTTGTCGGGCGCGATCGCGTAGTCCTTCCGCGGGTTCGTCTCGCTGACGACCTCGATCGCCAAGCGCGGCGGAGCATGGCCCGGGAGCCACGTCCTCACGCTCGTGAGGACGTCGCCGCTCTCCGCCTTCGTCGGCCGTGGAGAAAGGACGCAGACGTCCGGATCGACGCCGACCGCCGGAGCGCTGCGCTCCCACCGAATCGCCAAGTTACGTGCAATCTGCACATCTCCTCGACCGTGCGCCCACCAGGCGAGGATCGCCTTCAGCAGCTCGACCGCTTCGTCGTGCGCATCCGACTCGGGCATCGTCTCCTCGGGGAGCTCCCAGCCCGGCAGGCTCCTCGGCACGTCATAGACGACCCGTGCAGCGCGCAGCATCGGAAGGGAGGGTAGCATTGGCGAGCCTTCCCTCCAGCACGACCAAGGCCAACGCCCTGCCGATGTTGATCCGTATGGTTGCGCGGGCGCGCGAGCGGCCGAGGCCTGGCCTCGGCTGGCCTCGGCCGATTTCGTGAGACACGCGGCGGTTCGTCCTGTCTCCGGGGCACGATGGGCATCTTTCGCCGCGAAACACTGGGCCGTTCGTCACAGCTCGTCATCGGTTCGTGCGTCGTCTACCTCCTCGTCGCAGCGTGCACCGCGGGCGGTCCGTCCGCGCCCGACGCGACCGGACCGACCGACCCCGGCGAGGAAGGACACCCCTCCCCGCTCGATCCCGTACCGCCGGCGCGGGCCGACACGTCGCGGAGCGGAACGCGGCTGAAGGCGACCGTCCTCGCCGGGACCGACGGATCGAAGCAGTTCGTCGGCTGGCACGACGCATCGCTCGCCGTGGATTGCGCGTTCCGCATCGCCTCCGACGGAAAGCAGCGCTGTCTCCCCGTCACCGCGACGAAGGCGTACGAGTACCTCGATCCGGCCTGCACGAAGCGCTACGCGTACACCGACGCGGGCTGCGCGCCGTCGAAGTACGTCCTCGAGACGGAGACGGTCGGCGCGGCGTGCGGCGCGGCGAAGACGACCGTTCGCGCGCTGACACCGATCGCGACGCCCGCGGTGACGTACATCAAGTGGTCGGCTTCACGCTGTGAGCGCAGCAGCACGGGTCCCGGCGACGGCACCTACAGCCTCGTCGGCAGCGAGGTCGCCGCCAGCGAGTTCGTCGAGGCGACCACGACCATCGAGCCGTGAGCGCATGCGGTTGGCGGCCGTCCGCCCACCTGCCAAGCTCTCGAGGTGGCCCGCCTGTCCGACCGCCTGCCCGAGAACGCCGACGGCGACTTCTACGTCGACCGCTCGTGCATCGACTGCGCGGTGTGTCGGGTCACGGCGCCGTCGACGTTCCGCCGCTCGGACGAGCTCGGGCAGTCCGTCGTCGCGCGTCAGCCCGCGTCGTCCGCGGAGCGCCATCGGGCGGCGATGGCGCTCGTCGCGTGCCCGACGTCGTCGATCGGCACCCGCTCGAAGGTCGACGTCGCCGAAGCGGCCGACGCGTTCCCCGATCCGATCGGCGACGGCATCCACGCGTGCGGCTTCGCGGCGGAGAGCTCCTACGGCGCGCAGAGCTACCTCGTCGTCCGCGAAGGCGGCAACGTCCTGGTCGACTCGCCGCGCGCGGTCCCGCGGCTGCTCGATCGAATCGAGGCGCTCGGCGGCGTACGCTTCCTCTTCCTCACCCATCGTGACGACGTCGCGGACCACGCGAAGCTCGCGCGGCGCTTCGGCTGCACCCGCGTGATCCACGAAGCGGACCTCTCCGCCGAGACGAAGGACGTCGAGCTCGTCCTCCGCGGCGATGCGCCGACGCGCCTGGCCGACGACCTCCTCGCGATCCCCGTCCCCGGGCACACCCGCGGGAGCACCGCGCTCCTCTACCGTGACGTCGGGCTCTTCACCGGCGATCACCTCTTCGCGACGGAGGACGGCGCGAGGCTCTACGCGGCACGCGAGGTCTGCTGGTTCTCGTGGACTTCGCAGGTGCGGTCGCTCGAGAAGCTTCTCGCCTACGAGTTCCGCTCGGTCTTCCCCGGCCACGAGGGTCGGATGCTCCGTTCCACCCCGGCCGCGATGCGCGCCGAGCTCGAGGCCGCGATCCGCGCGGCTCGGTGATCATGGAGCGCTTCCTCTGTGACGAGATGCTCGGCGGCCTCGCGCGCTGGCTCCGTGCCGCCGGTCACGACGCGGCGCTCGTCGCGCCGGGTCTCGGCGACGGCGCGCTCGTCGAGCGCGCTGCGCGCGAAGGACGGATCCTCCTCTCGTCCGACGGCGAGCTCTTCGACCGCAACGTCGTGAAGGACGGGCGCGTCCGCGCGGCGCTCGTCCCGCGCGCGACGCCGCCCGTCGAGCAGCTCGGGTTCGTGCTGCGTGCGTTCGAGCTCGGGCTCGAGGACGCGCGCTGCATGGCGTGCGGCGGCGAGCTCGTCGAGGTGCCGAAGGCGTCGGTCGGTGCCGACGTTCCGCCTCGTGCGTTCGCGTCGTGCGACCGCTTCTGGCGCTGCGCTGCGTGCGCGAAGCTCTATTGGCACGGGACCCACTGGGCGAAGATCACGGCGGCCCTCGCAGCGCTATCCTCGGAGGCATGAGCGCGAGCGAGCGTCCCGGCTATCTCCACGGTTACAGCGCAGAGGAGCGGGAGCGGCTCCACCGCCAGGCGCGGTTCCTCGAGCCGATGGTCCACGCGAACCTGCCGTTCCGGCGTCGGAAGCGCCTCCTCGAGGTCGGCTCCGGCGTCGGCGGCCAGACCGAGATCCTCCTCCGGCACTTCCCGGAGATCCACGTCACCGGCGTCGAGCTCGTCGACGAGCAGATCGCCGACGCGAAGGCGTTTCTCGCGGGCGTGCCCTGGGCGAAGGATCGCTTCGCGATCGTGAAAGGCGACGCCGGTCAGCTCGAGTTCGGACCCGAGACCTTCGACGCCGCCTTCCTCTGTTGGGTCCTCGAGCACGTGAAGGACCCCGCGCGCGTGCTCTCCGAAGTGCGTCGCGTGCTCGTCCCGGGGAGCCCGGTCGTGTGCACGGAGGTCCTCAACGCGACCTTCTTCATCGATCCGTACAGCCCGGACACGCTCCGCTACTGGACGGCGTTCAACGAGCGGCAGCTCGCCTTCGGCGGAGATCCGTTCGTCGGCGCGAAGCTGGGGAACCTGCTCCAGTCCGTCGGCTACCGCGACGTCGTCACGGAGGTGAAGTCCTTCCACCTCGACAACCGCGCGCCGGCCGAACGCGCCGAGTTCCTCGCGTTCTGGACCGATCTCCTCCTCAGCGGCGCCCCCGCGCTCCTCGAGGCGAAGGAGGTCTCCGAGGAGATCGTCCTTGGCATGCGCCGCGAGCTCGCGCGCGTCGCGCGCGATCCGAACAGCGTCTTCTTCTACGCGTTCATCCAGGCGCGCGCGCGGAGCTGGTAGGCGTTCAGCCGGTCGTGATCGTCGCCGTGATCTTGGCGAGCGCCTTCGTCGCCATCTCCGGGATCCCGGTGACCTTCGCTTGGACGTCGCTGACCGATTTCGAGACGTCCGCCTGGATCTTCTGCACGGAGTCGATCTCCGCCTGGGCCTTCGCCTTCGACTCGGCGCCGGCGAACGGGTTCGACACCGTCGCCGTCGCGCTCGCGGTCACCTTCGTCGCGAGCACCGGGACGCGCGCCGTCACCGCGACGGCCTTCTTCGTGAGCGCCGCGACCTTGTCCGGCGTCGCCTTGAGGTCCGCGACGACCGCGACGAGCCGCTTCAGGACGCCTTCGATCTCCGCCTTCGCCTCGTCGGCGAGCTTGGCCGACCCGTCGAGCGACATCTCGACCTTGCCGTTGTCGAAGCTCGCCTTCGCCATCCCCATCAGCTGCGCCTTCGTGAGCTTGTACTTCTTCGGCAGGGCCTGGAGGTCGTCGAGGATCGACTGGACCTCGTCGACCGGCTTCGTGAGCGCCTTCACGTCGGCGTCGAGGTCCTGCGGGATCGCCTTCAGCTCCTCGATCGGGGCGACCTCGAGCGACGCCTTCGTCGTCGCGGTCTGGGCGCCTTCACCGGACGCATTGCTGCCGGCGCAGGCGGCGAGGGAGAGAGCGAGGAGAGAAGCGGCGGCGAGAGAGAGGCGCATGAGGAGCTCCGGACGACGAAGAGAGGAACGGCAGGCGCACCGCACGATGCGGGGCGCCGTCTGATACGGCGCGCGCGCGGTGATCTCCCCTCGCCCGCGCCTCCGCCGCGCCGAGGCCGCACCCGGGCCGCGGGCGATGTCCTCTGGTGGTTGTTCATCCCACCCCTGACCACGCGACCGACCGCGGCGGATCCTGGAAATCCCGGTCGCCTGCGAGGCGAAACCGAAGGCATGCGCCGTGCTGACGAGTCCTCGTCATGACTTCGCGCTGGATGTTCCGCTTCCTCCTCGCGGCCCTCACCGCCGCCCCGCTCGCCACCGGGTGCTCGGCCGAGACCGTCGAAGCGGAGGACGGAACGGACGAAGCCGCCGTCACGCGCAAGACCCAGTATTCGATCGACTGGCCGTCCTACAACGCGATCTACGGAACGAGCTTCCGGACGCCCGAGGAGGCCTTCTCCGTCGCGGTGAAGGTCGGCGACAAGACGCTTCCCGCGCCGACGCACCTCTTCGGTCAGAGCGTCAACGTCATCCCCTACTCGAACGACGACAACAATCGGACCGCGACGGGCGGCGTCCTGACGCGCGGCGACTCCATCATCGCGCAGGTGTTCAAGCCCGGCGAGCTCGGGATCGCGGTGAAGCACCATCGCTCCGAGCACCCGACCCTCGACCTGAACACGTCGAACGCGTCCTCGATGAAGGAGCACTTCAAGCTGCAGGACACGCACATCGAGATCGTCGTCGGCGTCGAGCGTGACGGGAAGAACGGCGCGATCACGATCAACAACCCGCAGACCTACGAGCGCGGCTTCTTCGGCGACAAGCGCTACGCGATGATCTTCCTGAAGCCGGTCTACCCGAGCTACCTCCGCGAAGCGCAGAAGAAGGCGTTCGAGGCGAACATCCGGACGATGCTCCTCGGGTTCAACGCCGTCACGAACTTCCCCGGCGACTACAACGGAGGCGATCCGCTCGGAGCACGGAACCCCGAGCGCGTCCGCGAGTACGTGAAGCAGATGGTCCTCGCCCTGAACGGCAGCGCCGACGCGAAGGCCTGGTTCGAGAAGGACGAGAACAAGGTCTATTGCGCGGAGCTCGCGTTCCTCTCGTTCAGCGCGGGCCTGATCGTGCCGCTCAACGACGCGCACATGATCCCGCTCGTCGGCGAGGCCGAGTGGCGGAAGTTCGAGGACGCGATCACGAAGCAGAACGCGGGCGAGGCATCGCCGTTCACGACGCTGAACCAGAACGAGCGCGTGAAGCTGGTCCGCGATCTCACGACGGCGCCGGCCGATCTGCAGCCCGCGGCGTCCTACGGTCCCCCGAGCGAGGCCGAGAAGCTCGCGCTCCAGCCGCTCACGGCCGCCGACATCATCGAAGAGTTCGTCCGGACGCACATCCCGCGTGAGAAGTTCGGCGAGGCGCTCGCGCCGGCCCAGGCCGCCGTCCTCTCGGCGATGAAGCCCGGCCTCCTCGAGCAGATGGGGATGAACCAGCTGCCGGCGGAGGATCCGCGCCGCGTCGCCGTCGAGCAGCTCTACGACGGCATCGTGTCGGCGATCGGCCGCCAGTATGCCTCCTACGGCGAGTTCCGCGCTGCGGTCGAGCCGCTCCTCGCGCAGGCGCGGCAGGCGAGCGGTCCGCGCGGCGACAGCGGGGAAGGCCTCTTCGTCCCGCCGAGCCTCTTCCACGTGGCCGCGCAGGGCAAGCGCGCCGGGCTCCTCTCGTTCCAGTACGAGGGCCACGGCGTCCACGTCTCTGCCGTCACGCGCTCGGTCCGCAAGGTCGCCGAGCCGACGCCGGTGAATCAGATCGCGCGCTCGGTGAGCTGCGAGGGCCACTGTGGCGGCCCCGCGCCGGGCGGCTGCTTCTGCGACGCGCGCTGCGCGACCAATCCGGAAGGGTGCTGCGCCGACGTGGCGACGGTCTGCCGCTAGGGTGTGTCCCTGAATCCAGGGCTCCGCTCCTTCTCGCCCGTGCCCGTGCCCGTGCCCGTGCCCGGCGGTCTGGGGTGCTGCGAGAGCGGAACTTGCTGTTGGTCGTAGCGCCGCTTGTCGCCTTCGACACCCTGCCCCCCCTCGGCAACGTGAACTGGT
>JBDHVE010000176.1:0-19477 GCA_039809485.1 Polyangiaceae bacterium
GTGGCCGGCGGGCGGGTCGGGTCGGGAGCAGGGGCGCGATCGCGTGCGCGATCGGGTTCGCGTTCGGGATCGCGGTCGCGATCGGGTGCGGGTTCGCGTTCGGGTGCGGGTGCGGGTGCGGGTGCGGGTTCGCGAACGGATTCGGGTGCGGGTGCGGGTTCGCGTTCGGTTTCGGGTGCGAACGCGGCGGGGACCGTGGGGGTCGGGAACGCCGGGGTCTCGACCGCCGGGGGATCTTGCGTACGCACGCCGCTCCGCACCTGCGGAGGGTCCATCGTCATCGCCTCGAGCGACACGCGCTTGGAGGAGACCTCGACGAACGCTGCCTTGCAGCTCGCGTCGTGGAAGTAGCGGAACCCGTCGTCGAGGATCGCGACCTGGCCGGCCCGCAGCGGATCGACCGGCTTGCCGCATCCCGGGCACAGCGCGGCCGACGAAGGCGGGGCCGGGCTCCGGGCGCGCGCGTCCATGGGCCCCAAGCGGATGGCCCTCGCGCCGCACGGTGTCAAGCGTGGCGTGCGGGCACGACGGCGCGGGCCGCCGTCGGCACGACGAGCAGAATGGGTCAGGCCTCGTAGCGAACGGTCAGCGTGACCGCGAGGCCCTTCGCCGGAACGACGTAGACGAGGACGACCTCGGCCCACTCGCTCTCGGCGTCGGGCACGTCGTCGGAGCGGAGCCAGAGCTTGCGTGACGCGGGCGAGTCGCCGACGACGCTGCGGAGCGCAGCGGCGATCGCGTCGCGATGGCTCGCGTCCTCGACGCCGTACTCCTCGAGCGTCGCGCTCAGGACGACGGGTCCGGCGGCGCCCTCGTCCTGCCGGAGACGCGCGTGCGCGAGCTTCGCACGGACCGCGGAGGTGACCTTCACCGGATCCTTCACGCGTGCCGCGTCGTAGGTGAACGTCGCGACCTCGAGGATCGTTCCGCTCGCTTCGGACGCGTCGGCGAGCGCGCGGGCGAGCTCGGGGGACGAGGTCGTGGGCGTCAGTCGCGCGGCGCTCGTGACGTCGTCTTCGGTCGAAGCGTCGTTCGTGGGCTCCGCGCTACATGCGACGGATGCAAGGGCAGCGACTGCCGCGAGAACGATGGGAGCAAGCGTGGATCGCATGGGACGTCTCCTCGAGAACGCTCCGGATGGAGCGGACTCGACCCCACACGTCATCACATTTCGTACCAGGAGAGCTCGCGCGGAAGGACGACGGATTTCGTCCGCCTGCCGGTCGCGTCGGCGCCAGCCGGGTAACAGACGATCCACCTCATGGCCGGCCCGCGTCCGTCGAGTCGCGTCACATCGTCGACAGCACGCGACGCACCGCTTCGACGCCCTCGGCCAGCTCCGCTTCGCTCACGACGAGCGGAGGCGAGAAGCGGAGGACGCGCTCGCCCGCCGCGGTGAGCAGCACGCCCTGCTCGGCGAGCTTCGGGAGGATGTCGCGGACGACGAAGCCCTGGCGGAGGACGAGCCCGCGGAGGAGCCCCTCGCCGCGCTCGCCCTCGCAGACCAACGGCCGCGCGCGGGCGACCTCGTCGAGCATCGCCCCGAGCCGCTTGCCCTTCGCCTCGACCTCGGCGAGGACGCCTTCGTCGTCGAGGATCCGGAGGACGGCGCGCGCCGCGGCGCACGCGAGCGGGTTGCCGCCGAACGTCGATCCGTGGGTGCCGGGCGGGAGCGCGCCGGCGAGCGCTTCGGTCGTCAGCATCGCGCCGATCGGAACGCCGCCGCCGAGCCCCTTCGCGAGCGACACCGCGTCCGGCATCACGCCCGCCTTCTGGAACCCGAACCACGTGCCGAGACGGCCGATGCCCGTCTGCACTTCGTCCATCAGGAGGAGCGAGCCGTTCTTCGTGCACAGCTCGCGGAGCTGCGCGAGGAAGCCGGCCGGCGGCGGGAGGACACCGCCCTCGCCCTGCACCGGCTCGACGATGACGGCGGCGAGGTCGGGCCCCATCTTCGCCTTCACCGCGTCGAGGTCTCCGTAGGCGACGTGGTCGACGCCCTCGAGCCCACCGAAGCCCTCGCGGTACTTCGGCGTGCCGGTCATCGAGAGCGCGCCCATCGTCCTGCCGTGGAAGGCGTTGTGGAAGGCGAGGATGCGCATGCGCTGCTCGCCCTTGCCGAAGTAGTGACGCCGCGCGAGCTTGAGGAGCGCCTCGTTCGCCTCCGCGCCGGAGTTGCAGAAGAGCGCGCGGTCCATCCCGCTCTTCCGGCACAGCTCGTCGGCGAGGAGGATGTTCTCCTCGTTGTAGAAGTAGTTCGACACGTGGAGGAGGCGCGCCGCCTGCTCGCTGATCGCCTTCGTCAACGTCGGGTGCGCGTGCCCCACCGCGCAGACCGCGACGCCGGCCGCGAGGTCGAGCCAGCGGCGGCCCTCGACGTCGAACACCTCGCAGCCCTTGCCGCGGGTGAACACGATGCCCGCGGGCTTGTAGTTCGGATAGAGGCGCTTCTTCGCGATCTCGAGGAGCTCGGTGCTGCCGGACATGGTGGCCCTGGAGGTTACGGCACGGGAGACGGTCACGTCGACGGAGGCCTGCATGAGGTCGACGGTGGCGCCGATCTGGTACCCCGAAAAGATCCGGATCGGAGATTTCGCCTGGACCAGTCTAGCCGCGGCGGAGGGCGAGCAGCGTCCGCGCGAGCTCGGCGAAACCGGCTCCGCGCTCGCCGGCCGCCACCCAGCGTGGCGGCACGGAGAGCGCCGCGACGTGCCCGCGGACGTTGGCGACGCCGAAGGTGCTCTGGAAGGCGGAGAAGCACGCGCCGTCGTTCGCGCTGTCGCCGACGAACGCGTAGCGGGAGAGCGCGCGCCCGGCATCCTCGCCGAAGCGCTCGTGGAGGAAGCGGACGACGCCCGACGCCTTGTCGTCGCGGTCGAAGCTCGCATGGAGGTGGACCGACGAGCGCGTCGTGCGACCTCCGCTCCGCACCACGATCGCGGCGAGCCGGTCGATCTGCTCGCCCAGGAGCTTCACGCGCTCGCCGATGTCCCACGCGACGTCGGACCGCCGCGCGTGCACGTCGTCCGCGAGCATCACCTCCGGCATCTCCCGACGGACGGTCTCGACGAGCGCCGCGAGGCGCTCGGTCCGCTCCTTCCGCGTCGCGGCGTCGCCCTCCATCAGGACGGCGACCCCCTTGCCCGCGCGGACGACGTGGACGGCGCCGTTCTCGGTGACCGCGCCGTCGATCGGCCACTGCCGCGCGACGACCTCGCCCCAGCCGCTCGGCCGTCCCGTGACGGCGACGAGGCGGAGCCCCGCCTCGTGGAGGTCCCAGAGCGCGCCGTACGCTTCGCGCGTGAGGACGCCGTGGGAGAGGAGCGTGTCGTCGAGGTCGAAGAGTAGCCCTTCGAGCCGCCGCGCTTCGCCGGCCGGCAGCCCTGCGAGCGGCTTCATCGCGGGTCGATGCGCGCGACGAGCGCCTTCAGGTAGAGGCCTTCCGGGAATGCGGCCGGGACCGGGTGATCGGGGCCCTGGAAACCGCGATCGATCACGGTCGCCTGCACGTTCGCGCGGACGGCGCCGGTCGCGAGCGCGCGCGTGAGCGCGTTCAGGTCGACCGCTGCCGAGCACGAGCAGAGGACGAGGATCCCGCCCGGCTTCGTGGTCCGGCACCCGAGCTCCGCGAGCTTGGCGTACATGACGAGCGCCTGCTCGCGCGCGCCGCGCGAAGGCGCGAGGCGCGGCGGATCGACGACGGCGAGGTCGAAGCTCGCGTGCGCTTCCTGCATCGCGCGCCGCGCGTCCTGGCGCTCGAACCGCATCACGCGCTCGACGCCGTTGTCGCGCGCGTTCTCGGCGGCGACCTCCATCGCGAGCGCGCTCTCGTCGACGCAGACGACTTCCTTCGCACCGCCGCGTGCGGCCGCGATCCCGAACGTGCCGGTGAACGCGTACGCGTCGAGCACGCGCTTGCCGTGCGCGAGCGCTTCGACCTTCGCGCGGAGCTCGCGCTGGTCGAAGTAGAAGCCGGTCTTCTGCCCGAGCTCGATCGGGATGTGCCAGCGCACGCCGCGCTCCTGGAACGTGAACGCGCTCACGTCGGCGCCGCGGATGACGCCGGAGCCCGGAGTGAAGGCCTCGGTCTTCGTCACCGTCTGCGGCGTGCGATCGATGATCGCCCGCGGCGCGAGCACGTGGTGCATCGCCTCGAGGAGCATCGCCTCGCGCTGCTTCATCCCGGCGGTGAGGAACTGCACGGCGAGCACGTCCTCGAAGCGATCGACGACGAGCCCGGGCAAGCCGTCGCCGTCCGCGTGGACGAGCCGGTAGCCGGTCGTGATCCGCTCCGCGTTCGGATCCCCGAGGCCGAGCTCCTTCCGCATCTGGAGCGCCCGCGCGGTGCGGCCGCGGAAGAAGGTCGTGTCGAGCGCCACGTCCTTGTCGCGCGTGAGGATCCGGACCGGGATCGCCGACCCCGGCGAGTAGAAGCCGCGCCCGAGGAAGTTCCCGCGCGGATCGGTGACGGTGACCTCGTCGCCGCGGCTCGCGCCGCCTTCGACGCGATCGATTGCCTGCGCGTACACCCACGGGTGCCCTGCCCAGATGGGCTGGACATGCCCCGGCTTGAGCCGAACCGTCGCCACGGCGCGGCTCTAGCATGAACGGCGGAGCGCCGCGCCGCCCATGCACCCCGACGACATCCGTTGCGGGTCGGCCGTGAACGAACAGATACAGCCCCGCGGCCGCCCACCTCCACTCCCCGAGGATCCTCGGAAGATCTCAGCCAGCTCGCGGGCCGTTCCCGTGGCACTTCGGTTGCTTTGGGGGCATCCTGATCGGCGACGGACGGCTCCCGCGGAGCTCGGACCGCCGGCCTGGTCTTCGGAGGCACGGTTCTTCATGCGCAAGGCACGCCATACGTTCCGGCAGCGAGCGGCCAAGCTCCTCGTCTCCCTTCCCTTCGCATGCGCCTTCGCGCTGCCCGCCGTGGCGCATGCGCAGGACGACGCGAAGAAGGACTGCCCCCCGGGGAGCTGGTTCTGCGGGGAGACGCAGCCTCCCTCGCAGGGCAACCTCCAGCCGCTTCCCGACGCGAAGGCGGAGACGAAGCCGGCGGACAAGACGCCGCCTCCTCCCGTCGTCGTCTACCAGCCGCCGCCTCCCACGGTCGTTGTCCAGGCGCGCGAGGCGCCGCCCGCGTACTACTACGTGCCGCGCACGCCGCCGCCGAAGCGCGAGTGGGGTCTGAACCTCCACGTCGGCGGCCTCATGCTCGGCAGCGGTCGCGACAACAACGCGGGGATGGGCATGGTCGGCCTCGGCCTCCGCTTCCGTCCGATCCCGCAGGCGGCGCTCGAGGGTAACCTCGATTTCGCCGGTGGCCGCGACTACAACGGCTATCGCCGTCGCGAGACCGCATTCACGTTGAACGGCCTCGTCTTCCTGAACCCCCGGAGCCGGACGCAGGTCTACCTCCTCGGCGGCTTCGGCTGGTCCGGCGCGCGCGCGGTCGACGACCGCGACGGCTTCGATCGCGCGGAGTACTCCTACGGCTACTTCGGCGTCCAGGGCGGCGCCGGCCTCGAGTTCCGTCTCTCGAAGGCGGTCGCGCTCAACATCGACCTCCGCGGCATGATCCGCGGGCGCGTCGACGACGACCGCCGCTACAACCCCGAGTTCGTGGACGGCAACGGTCGATCGACGAACACGTCGGGCGCCGGCCTCGTCCAGGGCGGGTTGACCTTCTACTGGTGAGCGACTGCTGACGGGCGCGCGGAGAGACCACGAAGCGCGCAGGCGTCTCCTCCTGGCGGCGGCGAGCGGCGGTGTGTTCGCCGCGACGTCGCCGCCGACCGATTTCACGCCCGGCGTCTTCGTCGGGCTCGGCATGCTCGCGGCAGCGCTCCTCGAGGGCGACGCGATGCCGGCGCGCGCGCGCACGGCCGCGGCGCGCGGCTTCGCGTTCGGGCTCGTCGCGAACCTCGTCGCGCTCCGCTTCGTCCCCGAGGTGATCGTCCGCTTCACGCCGCTGCCGTTCGCGGCGGCGCTCCTCGCGCTCGTGCTCCTCGCCGCAGGGCAGGCCCTGCCCTGGATGATCGGCGCGCTCGTCGCGCGGCTGGCGACACGGCGCGCGCACGCGCCCGGCTGGCTCGCGTTCGCGACCGGGATCTACGCCGCGACGTTCGTGCCCGCGATCTTCCCGTGGACGCCCGCCGGCGGCGTCGCGCGCTGGCCCGTCCTCCTCCAGACCGCGGAGCTGTTCGGCGAGCGCGGCGTGAGCTTCGCGTTCGCGTGCTTCGCCGCTCTCCTCGTCACCGCGTGGCGCGGGCGCGCGGTACGGGCCGATCGGAATCGGCCTCTCGTCTCTGCGACGGCGCTCGCGTTCGTGATCGTCGTCTACGGCGTCGTCCGCATGCGCGCGGTCGAAGCCGAACGCGAGCGCGCCGCGAGCGTCGAGGTCGCCGTCGTGCAGCCCTCGTTCGACGCGTTCGATCGTTGGGACGAGCGACGCGCCGCGATGATGATCGACCGGCTGACGACGTTGACGAAGACGGCCGAGGCGCGCGGGGCGGCGCTCACGATCTGGCCGGAGTCGGCGTACCCGTACACGATCGCGAGGGCGACCCGTCGCTCGCCGACCGGCGCGCGCGCCGTCCTCCAGAGCGGCGTCCACGGCCCGGTTCTGACCGGCGCGTACATGAGCGCGGGGCACGGGCTCGGCACGAACGCCGCGTTCCTCGCGACGAGCGACGGTGCGCTCAGCGAGCCGTACGAGAAGCGGCACCTGCTCTGGTTCGGCGAGACCGTTCCGCTCGCCGACGTCTTCCCGTGGCTCCGGCAGGTGTTCTCACGGGGCACCGGCCTCGTCGCGGGCGAGCGGTCGGTCGCGTTCACGACCGGCTCGATCCGCGCCGCCGTTCTCAACTGCTACGAGGACACGCTGCCGGCGGCCGGCCGCGAGGCGATGAGCGTGAGCCCGAACCTGCTCGTCAACATCACGAACGACGCGTGGTTCGCCGGCAGCAGCGAGGGCGAGCTCCATCTCCGGCTCGCGGTCCTCCGCGCGATCGAGACGCGGCGCGACCTCGTGCGCGCCGTGAACCGTGGGCCGACGAGCTTCGTCGACGCGACGGGCCGCGTCCGCGCGCGCTACGACGACGCGCTGCCCGCGCCGCTCGTCGTCCGTCCTGCGCTCCTCGAGGGCTCCCCGACGCTCTACGCGCGGGCGGGCGACATCCCTGGGCTCGCCCTCGTCGCGCTCGGGCTCGTGCTCACAAAGCACCGCGGGCGCCGGTCCTCTCGGACGGGCGCCCGCGTCATGTCGCCGCTCTGAACGAGCCGCGTCATCGGGGTCCGGCGAGGCTCGTCACCTCGTCGCACCCCGGAAGCTCATCACTGGATGAGGTCCTTGAGCGCCTTGAGCGCCGTCGCACGGACCTTCTTCGAGGCGGGCTTCGCCGGGAAGTGGCGAACCTGCTTGGTGAACGGGTCGAAGCGCTCGCCCGCCGGGATCGCCTTCTTCTTCACGGCCTTGAGCTTGAGGAGGCCGGGGATCACGAACTCGCCCGGGCCACGCGAGCCGAGCTGCTTCTTGATGAGATCCGTGAGGCCCTCAAAGACCTTGTTGACGCTCTTCTTGTCGAGCTCCGCATAGGTCGCGATCTCGCCAATCACCTGAGCCTTGGTCAAACGCTTCGCAGCAGCCATTTGCGATTCCTCCTGTCGAACTCCACGACGTCTTCCGTCGCTTGGCGTCCCCGATCAGTTGACCCATCTCACCGCGAACCGCTCAGCGCAGCTTCTGGTGATTTCGACTTCCGAACCTTGGGCGCCCCTTCCGAGGTCCCGACAAAACCCGCCGGAACCGCGACACGCCGTCATGGCTAACACCGCGTGTTCCATCCCCGCAAGGGAAAATTCGGGGTGAGAAGCGTTTTTGGTGGGCATGGACACACACGATCTCCCGGGAAACCGAGGCGTGACCGGCTCACCGGCTCACCGACTCCTCCTCGGTCCGCGGGCTCGGGCCGCATTTGGTTTGCGCGTTGAAGCCTTGGAACCTCTTGGCTTTGAAGCGGTCGCACGAGCCTTCGCCGCGGGGGCGGCTGCCGCCTTCGCCGCCCTCCGGGGCGCCGCGACGGCGCCCCGCGGAGCTGCCGCCGCGCACAGCCGATCGGTCTCCGCGCGCATGCGACGGTCCTTCGAGGGCGTGTCGTGGTCCCAGCCGAGGAGGTGCAGGAGGCCGTGCGCGAGGAGCATCGTCACCTCGTCCACGAGCGCCGCGTCGCGCTCGCTCGCCTGCCTTCTCGCGGTGGGGATGCTCACGATGACGTCACCGAGGACGTCGCCGGCGAGCGCGCCGTGCTCGCCCTCGCGCATCGCGAACGCGAGCACGTCGGTGGGCTTGTCCTTGTGACGATAGACTTTGTTCAATTCATGAATGCGCGCGTCATCGGTTAGGAGGAATGAAACCTCCATCTTCTGCAATTGAAGTAGATCGATCATCGCGCGAATCCTCCTCTGGATCTCGGCGCGAACGATCCCCTTGTGCGGCCCACGTTCGATCGTCAGCTCGGCTGTCACGACGCGGCGAGTAGCCTTTGCGCCCGGTACGGTCAACGTGCAACATTCGCCGCGACGCATGAACCAGCCGTCGTCCCGCGCGCGATCGGAGGAGCTGGGAGGCGGCGACGCGCTGCCTGCCTGGATCGCACGAACGTGCGTCGTGATCCCCGCGTTCGACGCGGCGCGCACGCTCGCGGCGGTGGTGGAGGATGTCCGCGCAGCCCTTCCGGAATGCGCCGCTTCGATCCTGGTCGTCGACGACGGGTCGGAGGACGCGACCGCCGCCGTCGCGGAGGAGCTCGGCTGCCACGTCGTCGCGCACGGGAAGAACCGCGGGAAAGGCGCCGCGCTCCGCACCGGGCTCGCCGCTGCGCAGGCGCGCGGTCACGTCGTCGCGATCACGATCGACGCCGACGGGCAGCACCGCGGGGAGGACGCGCGGGCGCTCGTCACCGCCTCGACCGACCCGGAAGCGCTCGTGCTCGGCATCCGCGATCTCGGAGCGGCCGGTGCGCCACGCGCGAACCGCTTCTCCAACGGTATTTCGAACTACTTTCTCTCGCGTTTCGCCGCGCAGGAGCTCCACGACACGCAGTGCGGGCTGCGCCGTTACCCCGTCGCGCGCACGCTCTCGCTCGGGACGCGCGGCGATGGCTACGACTTCGAAGCGGAGGTGCTGCTCGAGGCGGTGTGGGCCGGCATGCCGATCGTCGAGAAGACGATCCGTGTACTCTACCCGCAAGATCGGACGACCCACTTCCGCGTCGCGCGCGACCCGTGGCGGATCATCCGCACCGTCGTGCGCACCGTCGTCGCCCACCGGAGGCGGGCGTGAGGTCCCGGCGGGCGCGCGCGTTCCGCGCCTTGCTCGCCGTCGTGCTCGGTCTCTCCGCCGCGCTCCTCGTCGCGCACGTCGCGATCGATCGCCTCGTCCGGCCGACGCCGCCGCCTCTCGCCGCCGTCACCGTCGCGCGTACCGATACGGTCGACGGTCGCCGCCAGGCCGGGAAGGGATGGTCCGCGGTGCTCGGGCGCCTCCGGGTCGTCCGCCTCGCCGGCACGCCGGAGGAGATCGGCACCGAGCACGCGACGCTCCTCCACGACGAGATGGTCGCGGAGGAGGAGGTCCTCTGGGCGGGCTTCCGCGAGCTCGTCCCGGTCGCGCCGCTCCGTACGCTCCTCTTCGACGTCGGGCGCGTCCGCTATCGCGACGTCGACCGCGGCTTCCCCGAAGCGCGTCGCCGCGAGGTCGCCGCCGAAGCGCGCGCGTTCGCGTCGCTCGGCGATCCGTTCGACGCGCAGATGCCGACGTACCCGCGGATGGTGACGCTCCACGCGCTCTACGACATCGCGCTCGGGTTCGAGCATTCGCCGCTCCTCGGCGGGTGCACGTCGTTCGGCGTCGGTCCGTCTTCGACCGCGGACGGCCACACGCTCTTCGCGCGCGCGTTCGACTTCGAGGTCGCCGACGTGTTCGACGAGGGCAAGGTAGTCTTCCTCGTCGCGGAGGACGGACGGATCCCGTTCGCGAGCATCGCGTGGCCCGGCTTCGTCGGCGTCGTCTCGGGGATGAACGCGAAGGGCGTCGCGGTCGTCGTCCACGGCGGGCGCGCGCGTGAGCCGAGGACCGAAGGCGTTCCCGTCGCGTTCTCGATGCGCGAGCTGCTCGCGACGGCCGAAGACGCAGACGCCGCCGCCGCGCAGCTCGCGCGCGAGCCGGTGATGGTCTCGCACATCGCGTTCGTGGGTGACGCGCGCGGCCGGTTCCTCGTCGTCGAGCGCGCCCCCGGCGAGCCCGCGCACGTGCGTGTCGCGGACGTCGGGGCCGGGCGCGCCGCGGTGACGAACCACTTCGAGGGGCCGCTCGCGGGCGATCCGAAGGACGCCGCCGTGCGCGCGGGCACGACGACGCTCGCGCGGCGCGCGCGGATCGACGCGCTCCTCGGTGCGCTGCCCGCACACGCTGCCACGGAGCGGACCATGGTCGAGCTCCTCCGTGACCACGGCTGTGCCGGACCGGGGCCGTGCCCGCTCGGAGATCGCCGCGCGATCGACGCCTTCATCGCGACGCACGGGTTCGTCGCGGATCTGACGGACAAAGCCCTCTATGTGTCGGAAGGTCCTCGCCTCTCCGGGCGCTTCGTGAAGATCGACCTCGCCGGGCTCGTCTCACGGGAGAATGCGCCGGAGCCCCACGAGCCGGAGACCATCGCTGCGGACGAGGTGCTCTCGGACGGGCGCTACGATGCCGCACGCAAGGTCGCGGGCGGCCCGCTGATCAGGAAGACCTCGCGATGACCCGTCCCCTCGCCGCCTCCGCTCTCGCGCTCGTGGTCGCGCTCGCGACGATCTCGGTCGCGTCCGCGGAGCCCACGCCGACGCCTCCCCCGGCCGACGCCGGCGCTTCGCGCGAGGAGCTCACCGGCGAGAAGCTCGACGCGCTCCTCGCCGACATCGCGCGTGCCCGTCGCGCGACGAAGACGCTGAAGGCGAGCTTCACGCAGGAGCGCAAGCTCGCGCTCCTCGCGACGACGGTGAAGTCGACCGGCGCGCTCGCCTTCGTCGCGCCCGATCGGCTCCGCTGGGAGCTCCTGCCGCCGGACGACGTCGTGTACTGGGTCGGGCCCGAAGGCCTCTCGTACCGGACGCGCTCGTCGCGCGCGACCGTGCCGGCCGCCGGCGCGAACGTCGCGCGCGCGCTCGCCGACGTCCGCGCGATGCTGACGGGGGACATGAAGGCGCTCGAGCAGCGCTACGTGCTCTCCGCGTCGCGGAGCGCCACCGACGTCGAGATCCGAGGTCAGGCGAAGGACCCGAAGACGACGAGCGTGCGCGCGTTCACGCTCGTCGTCGACAAGGAGCTCGTGCGTCCGATCCGTGCGCGGCTCCTCGAGGGGAAGAGCGACACGATCGATCTCGCGTTCTCGAACGTGCAGCTCGACGTGCCGATCGAGCCGGCCTCGATGCGCCCCTGAAAATTTGGCCGCCTCGCAGCCGAGCACGCATGCTCGCGCCCGAGGTACCGTCATGGGCGAAGCTGCCAAGGTCGAACGCGAGAGCACTCCCCGCATCCCCGAGCGCAGGCGTCACCGCGTCTACGTGACGCGGAACACCGAGTACCACTTCCGCGACGGCTTCTGCGTCGCCGTGCGCGACCGGCGCTCGGGCGACTTCCTGCAGGGCCACCTCGCCGTGCAGCGCCGCCTCCACGGCGGCCTCCGCTTCTTCTCGAACGGGGCGATCGTGCCGAACTCGGGCGAGCCGCAGCCGGGCGAGGCGCTCTACTTCGCGGCCGAGGGCCGCGACCTCGTCACGAGCCCGGTCGAGAGCATCGAGCGGCCGGCGAAGGCGATCGTCCAGGCGTATCCGGACCCGCCGACCGCGCCGCGCTGAGGGTCGACCTTCCGGAACGGCCGTACTACCCTCCGGGCGTGCTCGCCGTTCCTCCCCGGTCCGAGATCCGCGCGCGTCCGCTCGAGACGCCTCGCCTCCTCCTCCACCCGCTCGACGCGACCGACACGCGCGACCTGTGGACGGCGGTCGAGGCCTCGCGCTCGCATCTCGAGCCGTGGCTCCCGTGGGTGCCGTTCAACGTCGACCTCGACTCGAGCGGGCGCTACGCGGAGGCGAGCGCGTCCGACTGGGACGCGGCGCGCGCGTGCCGGTTCTCGATCCGCGACAAGCAGACGAGGCGCTTCCTCGGCGTGATCGGCCTCGAGTCGTTCGCGCACCTCCACGAGAGCGTCGAGCTCGGCTACTGGCTCCGGACCGACACGACCGGCCGCGGCCTCATGACGGAGGCGGGCCGCAGCGTCCTCGACTGGGCCTTCGGGCCCGTCAACGCGCATCGCATCCGCGTCGCGGCGGCGACCGACAACCATGCATCGCTCGGCGTCATCGGCCGGCTCGGCTTCCGGTTCGAGGGCATCGCGCGCCAGGCGGAACGCTGCAACGGCCGGTGGCTCGACCACGCCGTCTTCGCGCTGCTCGTGACGGATCCGCGTCCGCGGCCGTAGGCGCTATCCGCCGCGGAGCGAATCGACGAGCGCGCGCACGCGCCCGATGCCCTCGACGCTCTCTGCGCCGTACCAGCAGAGGTCCTTGCCGCTCGTGCGGAGGACGCGCCCGCTCGCGGCCGGGATCGGCAGCGCGCGGAAGACGTTCGCGTCCTCCTCGCTGAACGGGTGCGGCTCGTCGGGGAGGAGCACGATCTCCGGCGCGCGGGCGACGACCTCGTCCATCGTCACGCGGGGGTACCGCGTGTCGCGGCCTTCGATCTTCTCGGCAGGCAGCGGCTTCGCCTTACCGAGGTCGGCCGCGAGCGGATAGCGCCGCTCGCGATCGGCGAAGACGTTCTGCGCGCCGGCGAGGTCGAGCATGTCGCTGATGAACGTGTCGCCGTGGACGGTCATCAGCGGATCCATCCAGATCGGACAGAACGCACGGAGCGGCACGTTCCTGCCGCGTGCCGATTCTGCTTCGCGGAGCGCCTCGTAGCCCGCCCCGACGAGCTCCCGCACCTTCGCGTCGCGCTCGACGCGGAAGATCCGCGCGAGCCGCGCCATGTGGGCGAGCCCCTGGGCCACGGTCTTCGGGAAGACGACGAAGACCTTGACCCCCTGCTGCGCGAGCTTCTCGAGATCGCCGCGGGTGTTCTCCTCCTGGTTCGCGATGACGAGGTCCGGCTCGAGCTCGAGGATCGACTCGACGCGCGCGTTCTTCGTCCCGCCGACGCTCGGGAGCTTCGCGACGACGTCCTTCGGGAGCTCGCAGTAGTCCGTCCGGCCGACGAGCGCGCCTTCGCACCCGAGCGCGGCGACGGTGAACGTGTCGCTCGGGACGAGCGACACGACGCGCTGCGGAGCGCGGCCGAACGTGAGCTCGCGATGGCGGTCGTCCTGGATCCGGAGGATCAATCGTCCTCCGGAGGCGGCGGAGGGGCCGGCGGACCGCCGTCGGCATGGACGCCGATCTTCGCCGCGCAGTCGGCCCAGACGACGTCGGTGCACCGCCGCGATGCGCTCGCGACGCACTTGATGACGGCGTCACCTTCGCGCTCGATCAGGCGATCGAGGATGAACTCGCAGCCGCGCGCGCACTCCGCTTCGGAGCACTGGCGCGATGCGCGCGCGTTGCAGGAGGCCTCGCAGGTGTCGAGCGGGCGGTTCTTCGGCTCGAGCGCACGGCACGACGCGAGGACCGCGAGGAGCGCCGCGACGGCGACGACGATGACGGAGCGAGCGAGCATCCGAGAGCCTTCTAGCGCTCCAGCGTCACGAACTCCACATCGTCCGTCTCGCCGCGGCGCCGCTCCGTCTCGCGGAAGGCGGCGCGGTCGAAGGCGGGGAAGAACGTGTCGCCGGAGACGGTCTTGTGCACTTCGGTCAGGTAGATGCGGGTCACGCGCGGGAGCGCTTCGGCGTAGATCGCGGCGCCGCCGACGATCCGCGGCTCGGGATCGAGCGCCCAGGCGCGCTCGAGCGCGGCATCGAGCGACGAGAAGACCTCGACGCCCGGGATCGCGAGCGCCGCGTTGCGCGAGACGACGAACGTGGTGCGCCCGGGGAGGACGCGTCCGATCGAGTCCCACGTCTTCCGTCCCATGATCATGACGTGACCCATCGTCACGTTCTTGAAGTGACGGAGGTCCTCGGAGATCTTCCAGGGGAGCCCGCCGTCCTTCCCGATCACGCCACCGTCTCCGACCGCGACGACGATCGCGAGCGCGCGCTTGCCGTCGCTCACACCGAGACCTCGGCCGCGATGTGCGGGTGCGGGTCGTAGCCTTCGAGCCGGAAGTCTTCGTAGCGGAACGCGAAGAGGTCCTTCACCTCGGGGTTGATCCACATCGTCGGGAGACGACGCGGCTCGCGCGTGAGCTGCAGCTTCGCCTGCTCGAGATGGTTCTTGTAGAGGTGCGCGTCGCCGAGCGTGTGGACGAAGTCGCCGGGACGGAGGTTCGTGACGTGCGCGATCATCATCGTGAGGAGCGCGTAGCTCGCGATGTTGAACGGCACGCCGAGGAACACGTCACCGCTGCGCTGGTAGAGCTGGCAGGAGAGCTCGCCGTCCTGGACGTAGAACTGGAAGAGCGTGTGGCACGGCGGGAGCGCGACCTGATCGGCCTCCTTCGGGTTCCAGCCCGTGACGAGGAGGCGGCGGCTGTAGGGGTTCTCGACGATGTCGCGGAGGAGGCGTTTGATCTGATCGACGCCGTCGCTCGCATAGGAGCCGTCCGCGTTCTTCGTCGCGCCGTAGTTCCGCCACTGGTGACCGTAGACCGGCCCGAGGTCGCCTTCCTTCCGGCCGAAACGCGCGGTCTGCTCCGGCGTCGCCCACTCGTTCCAGATCCGCACGCCCGCGTCCTGGAGCGGCTTCACGTGCGTCTCGCCGCGGAGGAACCAGAGCAGCTCGTGGATGATCGACTTGAGGTGCAGCTTCTTCGTCGTGACGAGGGGGAAGCCCTCGCGTAGATCGAAGCGCATCTGGTGACCGAACACGCCGAGCGTGCCGGTGCCCGTGCGGTCCGGTCGTTCCTTGCCGTGGTGGAGGATCCGGCGGAGGAGCTCGTGGTACTGCTGCATGGCCCTCCTCACGTACCACGCTCGCGAGAGCGAGGGAACGGGCGCTCAGGCAGCCATCGCAGCGGCGAGCGGCGCGTAGAGCCGGCGCGCGAGCGCATCGAGGAGCGGTGCACCACGGCCGAGGCGATCGACGGCGCGCGCGACGGCCGCCGCGACGACGCGCTGCTCCCCGACGGCGAGGTTCGGCCACGCCCAGAGGAGGGCGCGGTAGGCGAGGTCGGCGCGGCGGCACGCGAGCTCGGCGTCCTCGTCGCCGGCGGCGAGGAGGAGCGCCGCTTCGTACGACGCCGCGACGCACCCCTCGGCGGTCTCGACCGCGACGACGACGAGGTGACGGACCTCGTGCTGCGGAGCCTTCCACGGGAGGGCGTCACCGCGCGCGGTCACGCCGCCGAGGCGTTCGAGCTCCTCGATCTCCGCCCGACGCGCGGCGGCGACGAGGTCGACCGGCGCACCATGCGCCTCGAGCTCTTCGCGCAGGCGCCGGTACGTGAACGGGCTCGGCGGCCGCGCCGCGGTCGCGCGCGCGACCTTCTCGGGGCCGGACGTGGACGTCAGCTCGAGGAGCACGGACCGGAGCGAGAGATCGCGGAGCGGACGCATGACGGAGCGAGGAGCAGCAACCGGCGTGCCGCGGCGGGAAGGCGTGGAATGCGCGGCGGTTGCGCGCGCTGCGTGCGCCGCGCGGCACACCTCGCTGATCGGTGTGCCATGGGGAGCGGCCGGCTCAGCGGAGCGCCATGAGCGACGCGACCGCCCAGCCGTTCTCCTTGACGACGAGCTCCTGGGTCCGCTTCCACCCGCGGGCGTCGATCGTGATCGGGTAACGGCCGGCCGGGACGCGGACGCGCGCGACCGCGATCCGCGCGGGCAAGGTCTCCCAGCTCCGCGTGTCGGGCGTGTCGAGGGCGGTGAGCGTCGCCTGCGCCGCGAGCGAGCCGATGAGGCCGACGACGTTGTCACGTCCGGCGGCGGCTTCGATCCCCTGACCGACCGCGACGCGCGCGATGAGGCGCGTGATGGCGCTCAGGATGATCTTGCCCTCGATCTTCTTCCACTCCTCGCGGACCTGGTGATCGACGTCGACCGCTTCCTCGAGCTGGATGTACTGGCCGCCGAGGCGGAGCGAGGGCGTCGCGTACCTGCCCTGCCCCGGCGCGAGGGTCGGGAAGTTCACCCACGTGACGAGGCCCTGCGCGGCGAGACGGTTCGCGCGGTCGTGGTCGTACGGCGAGATCGAGCCGGACACGTACGTCAGCGCGAGCCCGATCGGGATCCGCTCGGCGATCTTGTGCGCGACGCGACCGAAGCCGACGACGAAGAGGATCTCGCCGGTGCCGTCGTTCTTCGGCGGCTTCGCCTCGCCTTCCTCGAGCAGCGCCTTGATCCGCGGGCTCCGGAACGCGCCGAGCGGCGCGAGCCGGCGGACCGGATCGCGAAGCGTGCCGAAACCTGCAAATTGCAACGATTCGTCGTAGTAGCGGAGCGCTTCGTCGATCTCGCCGCTCTTCTCGTAGGTGAAGCCGGCGAGCATGCTTCCGAGGCCGACGACGGGGTTGTCGGCCTGGTTCAGCTGGTCGCGGTAGTACTTCTGCACCACGCTCAGCCGCCGCGCCTCGACGCGCGCGCCGTTCAGGTCGCCGAGCTCGAGGTAGTTCAGCATGTTGAGCGTGTTGATCAGCAGCTTCTCGTAGGGCGGCGCCGCGTACTTCCCGCTCGAGCCGCTGAAGACGTACTCACCGATCGAGTCGCCCGCGTTCCGCGCGAGGTCGAGCATGTCGATCGCCTTGTCCGCCGCCTCGAAGTCACGGCGCGAGAGATCGAACTTCGCCGCTCCCTGCTGGATGCTCGCGCGGTCGAGGACGAGGAGTGCGTTGTCGCCCTGGATGTCCTTCGGGAGATCCTTGTCGCTCTTGACGTCGAGCTCCTCGTTCACCGCTTCGATCGCCGCGCGCGCGTTCCCCTCGTCGAGCGCCGTCCGCATGCGGAGCGTGCGCGCCTCGTGACCGCCGCACCCCACCGAGGCGGGCACGGTCGCGAGGAGCGCTGCCGCGAGGAGCGCACGGACGGGCGAGGAGAACGCGAGGGCCACGGGCGCCGCTACTTGATCGCCTTCGTGACGTAGGTCTTCCGCTGCCAGACGATCTCGCTCGTCTCGACGTCGACGACCTGGAGGAAGAGGAAGTACTGCACGCGGCGCATGTCCTCGGTCCGCTCGTCGTTGCCCGACACCTTGCCGGTGATGAAGTACTTCACGCCGAGCTGCTTGCCGTACTTCGCCGCGTGGGCCGGGTTGAAGACGGCGCTCTGCTGGCCCTCTACCTCGCGGATCATCTGGTTCTGACGCTCGCGCGACACGACGCGGACGACCTGCGCATCCACGAGCCAGCTCTCCGTCTCGCCGAGCATCGCGTCGAGCATCGAGTCGATGTGCTCGCTCGTCGAGTTCTGGAACGGGAAGATCGCGACGGTCGGCTTCGGATTCGTCGTCCGCCACTCGTTCATGATCGGCGCCGCGCGGAGGTTGTTCAGCGTCTCGTGGAGCGCCCGCTGGACGTCGTCCTTGTCGAGGCCGGTCGAGAGCGCGTGGGCGTCGATGCTCGGATCGTTCGAGCCGCGGACGACCTCTTTGCTGCCGCAGCCGGCCACGAGGGCGAGGGTGAGCGGCAGGAGCGCGAGGGAGAAGCGAAGCGTCATCAGGTCACCTTGGAGTGGTAGGACGCCGGGATCCTAGCAAAGGCGGCCCGGCGCCGCCGTGTTCGACGGACGAGCCGGCGCGGCATTCGAACGTCTTCAGAGCTCACGGATTGCGGCGTCGAGCGCTTCCTTCAGCGAAGCGGCGTCCTGGGCGCCTTCGAGCTTCTGGGTGCCGATCCAGATCGTCGGCAGGCCGTGCCCGCGCGCGGCCCGGAACGTCTCCTGGTCCATCTTCACGCGGGCCTCCGTCTCGGGGGCGGTCACGCATGCCCGGAAACGGTCGAGGTCGATGCCCTGCGCCGCGGCGATCCCCTCGCAGCCCTTCGGTGTGAGCTCCTCGACGGGCGCCGCGACGAGGGCGTCGGCCATCGCGTCCCCCTTCCCGAGCTCCTCGGCGCAGCAGGCGGCCTTCGCCGCGTCGAGCGCGTGCGGATGCATCCGGAGCGGGACGTTCTTCCGGACGACGTGGACCTTCGACGCGTTCGCGGCGAGGAGCGGCGCGAGCTCCTTGTGGGTCATGCGGCAGAACGGGCACTCGAAGTCGACGAAATCGACGACGAGGACGCGCCCGCGCGGCGTCTTCGCGAGCTCGTGGGCGATGACGTCGGGGATCCCGTCCGGGACCGGCTTCGGCTTCAGCGCGAAGCCGAGCGCGATCGGGGCGGCGACGCCGAGGACCATCGTGCCGACCGCGAGCGCGGTCTCGACACGTCCGAGCGGCGGGTCCCACCGCCGGAGCGCACGGAGGACGGACAGGCCGGCGATGACGACCATCGCGGCGTCCACCGTCACGCAGTACGGGCAGATGGTGCGGTTCGCGAGCTGCCAGCCGATGAGGCCGAGCGCGATGATCGCGCCGCCGGTCGCGAGCGCGGCCTGGACGATCCGTGCGCGCCGGCCCGGGACGAGCGACGCGAGCGCGACCGCGAGGAGCCCGCCCATCCCGAAGACCGGGAGCGGGATCCCCGCGACGGGATAGGCGAGCGCGCTCTTGCGCACCGAGCCGCAGCCGCCACCGCCGTCGCAGAAGACGGGTGCATGCCGCAGGTAGTCGACGAGCAGGACGGCGCTCGCCGCGAGGGCGAGGACGCAGACGGCGATCGTGAGCCAGAAGGGAAGACGGGTACGCAAGGTGGCGGCCGAAGGCATCGCCCTCATGATAGTGCCGTGCACGGTCACCGCCGCCCAAACAGCGCCCGAACCGGTGTGGTGGTCGCAACCTACGTGACGCTATGCGGGAATGCTCAGCGTAAACGGACCGAGCTAAGTGTCCCGGCCGAGTATCGAGGAGCATCACTCCAATCCACGCTCTCCTAGGGAATCTGCAGGCCGATGCTCGTCGGCCAGCCGAGCCATTGCGACAATTTATCGTACTCCAATCCGGCGTCACTCGATACGCCCGACCGCCATGCCGCGTTGCCGAGACGGCGTCGCATCGTGCGCGCGGGATGGTTGGGGCACTTCAGGCTAAAAAAGCGGGCTCGCCGGGCCCGCCCACGAGCGCCGCGAGCCTCCCGGCGAGTTCCTGTCGTCCAGCTCCCAGAAAGCTGCTAATCCACATCACCGGACTCGAACTCCGCGGGGGATTGTCGCGATGCGCAGCTTGTACGTCGAGCCGCGTGAAGACGGTCGTCATGTCAGTGGCCCACAGCCGGTTCGGCGCGTCGACCGCCACCGTTCCACGC
>JBDHVE010000177.1:0-18964 GCA_039809485.1 Polyangiaceae bacterium
GTCGAAGCGCTCCTCCTCTTCTCCTTCCTGAGCGCGGCGCTGCCGCATACGGTTCCGGTGCAGGGGCGGGCCGTCGTCGGGATCGAGCAGCAGCCGCGCCGTGGGAAGGTCGTCTTCGTGCTCGGCCGCGGCGCCATGCTCGCGTTCTACGCGCATCTCGACGCGTGGGCGCCGGGCCTCCACGTCGGGCAGTGGGTTCGGGAAGGCGATCTCCTCGGGGTCGTCGATGACACCGGGAACGCGCGCGGGACCGTGCCGCATCTCCACTTCGAGACGCGCCCCGCCGCGACGCTCTTCGCGCCCGTCGATCCACGGCTCGTCGTCGGACCGAGGGCGCCGGGGGTGACCGCGCGCACGGCCGCGCTCGTCGCGAGCCTGCCGGAGAAGCGATGAGAGCCCTCCGCCTCCTCTCACGTCTCGCCGGGCGCCTCGCGCTCGTCCCGTTCGGGGCCGCGCTCCTCTTCCTCCTCGCCGGCGGGCTCCCGTCGTGGTCGACCGCCGCCTACGCGCTCTCCACCGCCGGGCTCCTCATCGGGCTCGCGACGCTGCCGGACGCGGAGGTCGCGGGATTCGCGTCCTCCGGTACGGCCGAGGGGCGACGACCGCGTCGCCGTCGGCCGCGCGGCATGGCGCGCGCGTGCACCGCGATGCTCGTCGTCGTCGCGCTCGTCCGCGTCGCCGTCGCCGGCACGGGCGCCACGATGATCCACGACGGGCGCTTCGGGACATCGCTCCTCGGCGCGCTCTTCGACGAGGGGGACCTCGCGCAGGCGGGGTCCCGCGTGCTCTTCGGCGCCGGCGAGCTCGTCGACGACGCGCCCGCGGTTCCCTCCGCGATGCGTGATGCGTACGCGCGCATGCGTGATGCGCACGGCGACATCACGTCGCCGGTCGTCCCGACGTTCCTCGGCCTCGAGCCGGCTCCTTCCGGCGTCGACATGCTCGTCCTCCACGAGACGCGCGAGAAGCCGCGGGTCGGGGTCGTGTTCCTCCACGGGCTCGCGGGCAGCTTCGCGCTCCCGTGCTGGACGGTGGCGCGCGCGTTCGCCGAGGTCGACCCGACGATCCTGACCGCGTGCCCTTCGTTCCGCGTCGCAGGCGACTGGTGGTCGGAGGACGGCGCGCGCGTGCTCCGCGCGACGATGTCCGCGCTCCGGCAGCGCGGCGTCGAACGCTTCTTCCTCGTCGGCCTGTCGAACGGCGGGATCGGACTCTCGCGGCTCGCGCCGCGGATGCGGGCCGACTTCCGCGACGTCTCCGGCATCGTGCTCGTCTCCGGCGTCGACCCGAGCGCGTCGGGTGCCGGCGTCCCGGTGCTCCTCGTCCACGGCAGGCACGACACGATGACGTCCCACGGTGCCGCCGCGTCGTACGCCCGCGCGCACGGCGCCGTCCTCGTCTCGCTCGAGGCCGGCCACTTCGCGATGCTCGTCCGCGAGCGCGCGTTCGTCGACGCGGTGAGGGCGTTCGCCATGCCGAAGCTTCGGTCGGCGACGCGCGTCGAGAACGACGAGGCGCCTCCGAGGGCGAGCGCGTGGCCGGAGGAGGACGCGCTCGCGCTCTCGGCGACGACCGCGCTCGTCACGCGCGGGCAGATCCGCGACGCGGACGCGCCCCGTCTCGTCGCCGCGATGGGCGACGCGTATGCGGAGGCCGCGCGCGAGCGCGCGCGGCCGGACGCGCCCGTCTTCGGCGTCGAAGGCGAGCTCCACGTGGTCCGCCCGAAGGGCAGCCCGCAGGACGCGCTCGTCTTCCTCCACGGCTATGGCGGCCGCTTCGCGCTCCCGTGCTGGCGCGTCGGCCGCGTGGTCGCGGCGGAAGGGCTGACCACGTTCTGTCCGAGCATCGGCACCGAAGGCGCGTGGGGCACGCCGGAAGGCGCGCGCGTCGTCCGCGCGACGCTCGAAGCGGCGCGCCGCGAGGGGTTCCGGCGCGTGCTGCTCGCGGGCCTATCGAACGGCGGCATCGGCGCATCGAAGCTCGCCGCCGGGCTCCCGATCGACGGCCTCGTCCTCCTCTCCGGCGTCGACCCCGCCGCCCTTCCGGCGCGTGTGCCGACCCTCGTCGTGCACGGCACGGCCGACGCGATGGACGGCGTCTGGGCGGCTGGCAAGGACGTCGACGCGGCGCTCGTCGCGTTCGTGCGCCGTCGCGAGCCGGCGCGCCGCGGGGGGTGATCCGCCGCCCGCGAACAGCATGGGCGGAAAGGGGTACGAAGGGTGCCCGACCGAGCGGTTTGGAGACGCTGTCCTTACGCGGATCACGCTTGACCCTGCCTTTGTTCAGGGTCAGAAAGCATCGGCCCGGCTTCTCGGGCACTCTCCGGAGGGGTCGATGGTTGGCCGAAAGCGGTTCGGGATCCAGGGCTTCGCGGCGTTCGCGATGTGCGCGTCGAGCGTCGGCGCGGCGGCATGCGGACAAGGTCGCGTCGACGAGGCGGCGGTCTCCACGCAGCGTGCGAACCTCGGCATCGAGTCCGCACAGACGGTGCGCTTCTCGCACGGCAACCCCTCCTCGACCGGCGCGGAGAGCCTCGGCTACCGCAAGGCCGTCAGCGAGCGCATCGCGATGGGCTCGCCCGCCGTCGCGGTCGGTCCGAAGGGCCGCGTCTACGTCCTCGACGCGCTGAAGGGCCGCGTCATGCGGATGGTGAAGGGTGAGCCTTCGGCCGTCGTCGAGAACCTCCCGAAGGACTGCGACGACCTCACCGTCGGCGCGGACGGCGCCTTCGCCG
Source organism: Polyangiaceae bacterium (assembly GCA_039809485.1). Taxonomy (GTDB): domain Bacteria; phylum Myxococcota_A; class Polyangia; order Polyangiales; family Polyangiaceae; genus Labilithrix. Next base: position 2,735 of record JBDHVE010000177.1, read on the forward strand.
TGCGTCGCTCTGTGAAGCCCGAGGTCCTCGTCTTCGCCCCGGACGGCACCAAGATCGGCGCCGTCGACACGGGCGCCGTCGAGACGTCGGACACGATCACGCTCGGCCGCTCGCGCCGCGTCGTCGTCACGTCGCCGTTCCAGGAGACCTTCTCCTTCGGCAGCCCGTCGGTCCCGCAGGTCGGCGAGGCCGTCCTCGCGAACAAGCGCGAAGGCGCCGCGTTCCTCCCGAACGGCGACGGCATCGTCGGCGTCCGTCGCGAGGACGGCGTCGTCGAGCTCCGCGTCGTCTCGCAGAACGACCAGGAGAAGCGGGTCGTGAAGGCGGTCTCGCTCGGCAAGGGCTCGTCGGTCCGCATCGTCGGGTCGAACGGCAGCGTCGTCTGCACCCGCATCGAGCACGCGTCGGAAGGCGCGGGCGGCGAGGTCGTCGTCGACCGCGAGGCCGCGTGTGTCGATGTCTCGAGCGAGAAGAGCCTTCTCCGCGTGAAGCTCCCCGCGGTCGGCACCTACGTGCCGCGCCACGAGCTCGCGTTCGCGGGCAGCACGCTCGTCCACATGAGGCCGACCGACGAGGGCCTCGACATCACGAGCTGGTCGCTCGAGGGAGGTGCGCAGTGAGCCGCCGTACGAACAGCCGCATGCTCCTCGGCGGAGCGCTCCTCGCCGTCCTCGCGACGACGGGCTCGGCATCCGCCATCACGCGCGAAGAGGTCCTCGTCCGCGCTCGCTCGTACGCCGGCCACAGGTGGTCGAGCGGGCAGGCGAACACGACCGCGACCTGCAGCGGCGCGTACAAGTCGCTCTACATCCCGGGTGACTACGTCGGTGTCGCGTACGACTGGGGCGGGTACATGTCGCTCGCGACGTTCGACTCGCTCATCGCGCAGGGCCAGGGCGCCGGCTCGCAGGAGCCGGACGGCATCCTCGAGTGCACGGCGGGCGTCGACTGCTCCGGCTTCGTGAGCATGGCGTGGTCGACCGGCCACTTCACGACCTCGAGCATGGATCAGACGTCGGCGCAGATCAGCCAGGCGTCGATGCTCCCGGCCGACATCTACAACAAGGCCGGCTACCACGTCGCGATGCAGGCGGCGACGAAGGCGAACGGCGAGCCGCTCTTCATCGAAGCGCTCGGCTACAACGTCAACGTCAACTCGACCGGCGGCCTCTCGCACGTCGCGGGCTACCTCCCGCGCCGATTCAACAGCATCTCGGGCACGACGGTGACGGACCCGGTCGGCACGACGACGAAGCCGATCCTGATCCCGTCGTTCCCGTACTCGGACTCGCGCAACACGGCGCAGTCGCCGAGCAGCGTCCTCGACTCCTGCGCGGCCGCTCCGAACACCGCGCAGAAGGGCCCCGAGTACGTCTACCTCGCGAAGATCACGCAGCCCGGCACGCTCACGGTGACGGTCTCGGACGACGCGGCCTCGGACATCGACGTCCAGATCCTCGCCGGCAACCCGAGCCCCTCGCGCTGCGTCGCCCGTAACGACTCGACGGTCACGATGAACGTCGGCTGCGGTGACTACTACATCATCGCGGACACGTTCGGCTCCGGCACCGCGAACGCGGGCAACTACACGCTGAACGCGTCGTTCACCGCCTCGGGCCAGGCGTGCTCCGCCGTGGCGGGGCCGCCGGCGTTCAACCCGAAGGGCAAGCTCGGTGACGCGTGCGCGTTCCCGGGGAACAAGAACCTCCCGTTCTGCAACTCGAACCTCGGCGGCGAGATCTGCATCTACTCGCAGTCGGAGAGCTTCTGCTCGATCCCGTGCGGGGGCGACGCGGACTGCGGCGGTCTCCCGGGCGGCGGCGGCTGCTGCCGCGACCTCGGCAAGGGCGAGAAGTTCTGTCTCACGCAGGCGTTCTGCGCGGCGGGCGGTTCGAGCGGCGTCCAGCCGGGGACGAACCCGCAGGGCGGCGACCCGTCCGATCCGAACGGCACCTCGGGCGGCGATCCGGGCGACGGCACCGGCGATCCCGGCAGCGAGGACCCGAACGCGGATCCGAGCGGCACGACGACCGTGACGAAGACGACGTCGGGCTGCAGCACCGTCCCCGGCAACAACGCTCCGTGGGAGTTCGGCGTCGCGGCGCTCGCGCTCGGCACGATCCTGCACCGTCGTCGCCGCGCGCGCTGACGACGCAGGACCAACGACGAAGGCCTCTGCGGGTGACCGCAGAGGCCTTTCGTCGTTCCAGGGTCCGGCGAAGCGGGCTCACGCCTCCGACGGCGGGTAGCTCGAACGCGGGTGCGACTCGTCCTCCGCGATGCCGGCGAGGAGATCGCCGAACCGCACGGACAGCTCGCGGGCGAGGACGGCGTGCACGCGGTCGGCGCTGTCCTCCTCGAGCGCGAGCAGCGCGATGCGCTCGCAGTCGGCGACGGTCAGGCGCCGGATCGCTTCCTTGATCTCCGGAATCGCCGCGGCCTCCATCGACAGCTCGCGGAGGCCGAGCCCGACGAGGAGGATGGCCGCGAGCGGATCCGACGCCATCGCTCCGCAGAGCGAGACCGGCCGCTTGAACTTCGCGCCCACGTCGGCGACGTTCTTCACGAGCCGCAGGATCGACGGATCGAACGGCGAGGCGAGGGGCGCGAGCGTCTGGCTGCCACGATCGATCGCGAGCGCGTACTGGACGAGGTCGTTCGTGCCGATGCTGAAGAACTCGGCCTCGCGGGCGAACACGTCGGCCATCACCGCCGCCGCCGGCACCTCGATCATCATCCCGAGCGGGATGTGCTCCTCGAACGCGTGGCCGCGCGCACGGACCTGCTCGCATGCCTGCGTGAGGAGGCGTCGCACTTCACGCATCTCGTGCATGCTCGCGACCATCGGGATCATGATCCGGACGTCGCCGTGCGCGCTCGCGCGCACCATCGCGCGCAGCTGGGTGAGGAAGACGTCGGGCTGCTTCAGCGCGAGGCGGACCGCACGGAGGCCGAGGGCGGGGTTCATCTCCGCCGGCAGCTGGAACGTGCTCGCGAACTTGTCGCCGCCGATGTCGAACGTACGCAGCGTGACCGGCTGCGGGCTCACCGCCTCGACGATCGCGCGATAGACCTCGTACTGCTCGTCCTCGCCCGGCTGCGTCGTGCGGTCGATGTAGAGGAACTCCGTCCGGTAGAGGCCGATTCCTTGCGCGCCGTGATCGACCGCGAGGATCGCCTCGGCGGGGAGCTCCACGTTGGCCTTCAGCGCGACGGGGACGCCGTCGGCGGTGACGCACGGCTGGTGGCGCGCGGAGAGGAGGCGCCGCGCGAAGGCGAGGTGCTGCTCCGATCGCTGGCGCGCTTCGCGGACGGACTGGTCGCTCGGGTGGACGATGACCTGCCCGGTCAGGCCGTCCACGATCAGCATGTCGCCGGTCCGGATCGACGCGAGCGCATCGGCCACGCCGACGACGGCAGGGATCTCGAGCGCGCGCGCCATGATCGACGTGTGGCTCGTCCGCGTTCCGACCGCGGTGACGAAGCCGAGCGCGGGCTCGCGGACCATCGCGGCGGTATCGGCCGGCGAGAGGTCGCGCGCGACGACGATCATCGGCTCGTCGAGCCGGACCGCATGCTGGGCGTCCTCGCCGACGAGCGCGCGGAGGAGCCGGTCGCACGCGAACTCGATGTCGTGGCGGCGCTCGAGGATGTACGCGTCCTTCCCGTCGCCGCCGGCGGCGCCGAAGAGCGCGACGATCTCTTCGCTCGCCTCGCTGACCGCCCACTCTGCGCACTTCTTCTCGACCCTGATCTTCTTGTCGACGCGCTCGTGGAGCGCGGGGTCGGCCATCATCAGCTCGTACGCTTCGAGGATCGGGCTCGCCTCGCGCATCGCGACCGGCATCCGCTGGCTCACCTCGCGGAGCGTTCGCTTCGCGACCGTGACCGCTTGCTGGACGCGCTCGAGTTCCGCGGGGATCTGTGCAGAATGCACGTGCCGCCGCACGAACGCCGCACGCATCTCGCCGAGGACGAGCGCCGGCCCGACGGCGACGCCCGGCGAGCCCGCGATGCCCTTGAGGGCGACCGACACCTGCCGCTCGAGATCCACGCTGCTCGGCGACGGAGACGAGGGCACGGGGAGCGGGATGGACCCGCTCGAAGGTCTCGCGTCCGGCGCGGACGTGATCTCGGGGGAGGAGGTGCGGCGCCCTTCGGACATCAGCTCGGCTCCCCGAAGCGGCTCGCGATCAGGGCTCCGATCGCGTCCACGCATTCCTTCGCGCGCTCGCCCGTCGCCTGGACTTCGACGGTCGTCCCCTTGGACCCGCAGAGGAGCAGCACGCCCATCACGCTCTTCGCGTTCGCGGTCTGCCCGGCGTGCGAGAGGTGCACGTCGCACGGGTACTTCGATGCCAGCTGCACCAGCTTCGTCGCGGCTCTCGCGTGCAGGCCGAGGTCGTTGATGATGGTGAACTGCCCCTTGGCGAGCTCGCTCATGGGCGTCCTCCGCCGGCCGGGCGGCTCGTCGCCGCAGCGAGGGGGCCCATGTTCGCAGCGTCCTCGGCTTCGGCGGCCGCGGGCGGCGTCAGGCTGCCGGGCGAGCTGAGGAGACGGGCGCGGGCGTCCGGGCTGTTGCGTTGGATGTCACGGTGCGCGACTCCGATCTCGATCTTCTTCGTGGCAGAACCCAACCCTTTCTCGTGCAGGATGGTGTCGAGCTCGGCGGCGACGTACTCCGCCAAGACGACGCTCCGGTGCATGCCACCGGTGCAGCCGAACGCGATCGTGAGATAGCTCTTTCCCTCGCGCTCGTACTTCGGGACGACGTACCTGAGGAGCTCGAGGGTCACGCGGAGGAACTCGCCCGTCTCGGGAAGAGCGAGCACGAAATCACGAACGCGCGCGTCGGTACCAGGAACCCGCTTGAGCTCCGGTACGAAGTACGGATTTTTGAGGAAGCGGACGTCGAACACGAGGTCGGCGTCGCTCGGGGTGCCGTACTTGAAGCCGAACGAAACCACGCGAACGGTCATGCGCTCGGCGGTCCCCGATGCGGGGCCGAACTGCGCGAGGACGGCGCGCCGGAGCTCGTGGACGCTGAGCGCGGTCGTGTCGATGACGCGCGTGGCGCGTGCGCGGAGCGGGGAGAGCCGTTCGCGCTCGAGCGTCACGCCCTCGACGACGGAGGCCGCGCCGCTGAGCGACCCGGAGGTCGCGAGCGCGTGAGGCCTGCGCGTCTCGCTGAAGCGCCTCAGGATCGTCTCGTCGGAAGCGTCGAGGAAGAGCACGTGGAGGTCGCGGCGGCCGCCGTCCTCCAGCATCTCGAGGACGCGACCGACCTCGCCGAGGAACACGCGGACGCGCACGTCCATTCCGAGGGCCACGCGCATGATGCCGGCGCGGTCGCAGAGGGCGACGGCGTCGGGGGCGAGGGCGGTCGGCAAGTTGTCGATGCAGAAGAACCCGAGGTCCTCGAGCGCGTGGAGCGCCGTCGTCCGCCCCGCGCCGGAGAGCCCGGTGACGACCACCACCATCGGCTTCTTGGAGGACGGAGCCGCTTCCATCACTCCTCACCCTTCGGGCGCACGGCCGGGATCCACGCGGAGCTCTCGTGGCCGTGACGCTCGTCGGCGCGCGTTGGCCGCGGCGGTGTATGGATGTTCGGCCCGACCGGACGGGCTACCGGCTGCTGGCGCTCCGAGTCGCTCCAGTGAGGCGAGGCGAGGCTGCTCGGGGCGGGTGTCGGCACGCCGGGCAGCGTCGGCGCGACCGGCGCGTTGATGACGCTCTCGGGCTGGTCCTCGAGAGCGACCTCTGGGGTGAGGCCGGCGTTCTCTTCGAGCCGCGCGAGGAGCTCGCGCGCGCTGTGCTTCCCCGCGCGACGGAGCAGCTCGTTCCTCGCCGCCATCTCGAGCATCGCGCCCATGTCGCGACCGGGGCGGACCGGCACCGTCACGAGCTTGATCGGCGTGTGGAGGATCGTGAAGTGCTGGTCGTCGACGCCGAGGCGGTCGTACTCCTTCTTCTCGTTCCACTCGTCGAGCTGCACGACCATGTCGATCCGCTTGCGCTCGCGCACGGCGGTGACGCCGAACAGATCCTTGATGTTGAGGACGCCGAGGCCGCGCACCTCGACATGGTGACGGAGCATGTCGGCGGCCGTGCCGAACACCATGCCGGGTGGACGCCACTCGCAACGGACGACGTCGTCCGCGACGAGGCGATGGCCGCGGAGGACGAGCTCGACGGCGCATTCGCTCTTGCCGATCCCGCTCTTGCCGAGGAGGAGGAGCCCGATCCCGAACACGTCGACGAGCACACCGTGGAGCTGGGTCGTCGGGGCGAGCCGCTCGTCGAGGAGCGCGTGGAGGGCGTTGATCGTGCGCGACGAGCGCGCCTCGCTGAGGAAGAGCGGGGTGCTCGTCGCCTCCGCCGCCTGCACGATCGCGCGGGGCACGTCGGTCCGGTTCGAGAGCACGACGCACGAGAGCCCCAGCGAGAAGAACCCTCGCGCCGACTCGCCGCGCGCGTCGGGGGGCAGCGCCTCCAGGAACGATAGCTCCGTCTCGCCGAGCACCTGCACGCGCGTCGGGACGACGCCGTGGAAGTGCCCGGCGAGCGCGAGGCCGCTCTTCTGGACGCGCGGATGGCGCACGGGACGGTCGAGCCCCGCCTCACCCGCGAGGCGGGTGAGCTCGATGCCCAGTCTCGGATCCTGCACGAGCTCGCCGATGGTGACGTCCACCATCGGCGGCGGGCTCGACCTCAGCATCACGTGCCCCCCTTCTTCTCCGCCTCCTCCGCGCTGATCAGCTCGTAGACGTCCCGCGCACTGCTCGCGCCGACGAGGCGCTGGCGGAAGTCCCTGCTGCGCAAGAGCCGTGACACGCGGGCGAGCGTCTTCAAGTGCTCGCCCGTCGCGCGCTTCGGTCCGATGACCCCGAAGAGGATCGAGACCTTGGCGTCGTCGATCGCCTGGAACTCGACCCCTTCGGGCACGATGAGCAGTGCGGCTACCTGCTCCTTGAGCTGTGGGAGCGCTCCGTGCGGGATGGCCACCCCCTCGCCGATCCCGGTGGACTGGAGCGCTTCACGTTCGAGGAGGACGTGCCGGATCTCGGACGTCGTGACCCCGTCGCGCTCGCCGAACATCGTGGCGAGACGCGCCAGGGCCTTGTCCTTGTCGAAGTCGGCGCTGTCGCGTTGGATCCCAACGCGCTCGGGCGCGAGTAAGTCGGTCAGTCGCATGTCAACCTCGGGAGAGGGCACGTCAGGGGCGCGTGCCCTCGCCTCAGACCTGACTCGTCACTCCTCCGGCTCGTCAGGCAGCAGGTGGTCGGACGCACGATCCGCGCCCTTCTTCTTGTGCGAGCCGTGCACTTCGCGAATCTGCCTCTCGAGCTTGTCGATCACCTTGTCGATGGAGGCGTACATGTCCTCCGAAGCCTCGTGTGCGTGATAGTGCTGCCCGCCAGCGTGGAGGTCCACCTCGGCGCTGTGGACGGTCTTCTGACAGCTCAACGTCACCTGGCCGTGCAGGGGCTGCCTCAGGAACTTCTGTAGCTTCGAGACCTTCTCCGTGGCGTAGCCCTTGACCGCCTCCGTGGCATCCATCTGTCGGAAGGTGATCGAGATGTTCATCGCGGTGAACCTCCGTGCGCGTGGGCTGCGTGATCGATCGGCGCGATTGGGTTTTTCGTAACGGGCGCCGAGCTCGAGCAAGAACTGAGGAAGAAGCGAGTGCGGCAAGCTCGCCGCAGCTGATCAGAAATGTACGCCTTTCGAGGTGCGCTCGGCCACGAGGATCTCGCGCGGTGCGCCCTTTCGACGTCGCTTTCGTCGCGGCTCCCTCTCGCTCAAGGGCCGCCGCGTGGCCCGAGAGGGGTCGCCGATGCCGTCCGCGTCCGCAGCGGCTCGAGGAGCGCGGCCGCGCGGGCGAACGCGCCCGGCTCGGCGACGCGGACGGCCGCGCCGAGGAGCGCGACGTACTCGCGGAGCGCGGCGTGCGTCTGGCCGAGCGCGAGCCGGACCCCGGCGTCGGGGTCGACCGCGTCCGGCAAGAGGTGGAGCGCTTCGCCGTACGCCTTGTGCGCCGCGCGCACGCTCGCGAGGAAGGCGCGACCGCCGAGCTCCTCGAAGAGCACCCCCTGGCGGGTCTCGGCGAGGAAGTCGAGGCGCTTCTGCGACTCGGTCCACTGGTCCTTGAACTCGAGGGTGAGGAACGCGAGGCCGCGCGGGAAGAGGGCCGCGTAGAGCGCCCGGATCTCCGGCAGCCTCGCGTGGGCGGTCTCGGCGAGACGCGTCCAGCCGAGCAGCCAGCACTGGAGCGCGCCCCACGCGTCGTCGAGAGCGCGGTCGGCAGCCCGCGCGCGCGGATCGGCGTTGGACCCGGCGCGCTCGCGGACGCCGATCTGCTTCGAGAGGTCCGCCGCGCACGCGACGATCCGCTCCAAGGCGGCGGAGACGACGGCGGGCAGCGGCCGCGCGTCCGCCGCGACGGCCGCGAGCTCCTCGACGAGGGTGAGCGTCCCGGCTTCGCCGAGCGGCGGCAAGAGCACGTCCTGCGCGCGAGGGCTCCCGTCCATCTCCCCGAAGAGTAACAGGTCCCGTGGCCGTCGCGCGGGCCGAGCGCGTCTTCGTCACCGCGGCCGGACGCGGCACCGCGGGGCGGGCGCTCACGGAGCCGACGCGTTCCGGGTCTGCGGTTTCGCCGACGCGGAGCTCGCCGGCGCGGGGGCCGGCGAGGCGCTGCACGCGGCGCGGCATGCGGCGAGCTCGTCGCGTGTCGCGCGGAGGCGCGAGGTGAGGTCGTTCGTCCGATCCGCGCGCTGGGCGGCGCGGTCGAGGAGGGTCGAGACGTTGTCGGCGCTCTTCTCCTGCCGGTGGCGGACGTCGACGTAGAGCGACCACCCGAGGAGACCCGCGCAGCAGACGGAAGCGACGAGCACGCCGCCGGCGATCCGGCCGCGGAGCGAGAGCCGCCGGCTCGCGGCGACGAACGCGAGGGCGTCGTCGCCGAGCGGAACCGATCTCCGCGCGGTGAGCGCGCGCGCTTCGGCGAGCTGCGTCCCGCGCCAGAGCAGCTCGGGGACCGGGCGCTTCTTCCAGGCTGCCGCCTGGCGTTCGAGCTCTTCGGCGAGCTCGCGCTCCTTCTGCGCCTGGGCGGTCCACCTCCGGAGGCGCTCCCACGCCTGCACGAGGACGTCGTGCGTGAGCGATGCCGCGCCGCCCTCGATCGTGACGAGCCGCGCGGCGACGAGCGCGTCGAGCGCGGGCCGCGCGAGCGGATGTCGCGTGCTCTCGAGCACGCGCGCCGGGGTCGTGGTCGCGCGCGTACCCTGCGCCGTCGTCAACGCCGCGGTCACGGCGCGGACGGCTTCGAGCGCCTCGGGCCCCTGCGTCGCGACGAGGCCGGAGACGACCGCCTCCGCGTGCTGGTCGAGCGCGCCGGCGAGGCCGCCCGCGCGGGCGAGCGCCGCGGTGGTGAGGACACGACGGGATCGATCCCGCTCCGCCCACAGCTTCGCGAGCGCGAACTGCACGAGAGGCATCGCGTCGCTCATCGTGCGGAGCTCGGCGGCGAGCGTCTCGCGCATCGCAGGGCTCTCGAACCCGTAGCCGTAGCGGCCGAGCGCTTGATCGAGCACCTCGAGCCACGCCGCGGTCGAGAGTGGATGGACGACGAGCACGCTCCTCCCGAGCACGCGCGAGAAGCGCGGATCGGCGAGGAGCGGGTCGAAGAAGTCACGACGAACGGTGGTGACGAAGCGAAGCCCGGGAACGGGCCGCTCGGCGGACCGCGCGAGGAGCTCGAGGACGTCGGCCGTGTCGCTCCGCGGCGCCGTGAAGAGCTCCTCCATCTGATCGAGGAGCACGACGAGGCCACGGCCGCTCGCCTCCGCGCGGCGGCCGAACGCGGCGAGCACCGCATCGGCGTCCGATCCGGGCGGGAGCTCGACGCCCGCCGTCGCGAGGAGCCACCCGCGCAGATCGGCGGTGTGCGAAGGCGTGACGACCAAGCTGTCCCACGCGCGCGGCCAGCCGCCGAGCGCGCCGGTCTCGATCGCAGGCACGACGGCGGCGCGGCCGAGGCTGCTCTTGCCGGATCCCGAAGCACCCGCGAGGCAGAGGAGGCCGCGGACCCGGAGGAGATCGAGCGCGGCAGCGACCTCGGCGGAGCGTCCGAAGTAGACGGAACGGTGGCGCGCCTCGAAGCGATCGAGCCCGCGGAAAGGTCCTTCTTCCTCGGCCGGGACGGGAACGTCGAGGCCGGCCCGGAGCCGGCGCATCCGTTCGAGCTCGCTGACGACGACCTCGGCGCTCTGCGGGCGCTTCGCGCGGGTGGGGGAGACGAGCGCGTCGACGAGCGCGGCGAGCTCGGGCGTCACGTGCGGAGCGCGCTCGCGGAGCGCGGGCGCGGGCAGGACACCGGTGAGGATCAGGTGGTTCAGCCGACCGCTCTCCCCTTCGGCCGGGAGCGCGCCGGAGAGCGCCTGGTAGAGGAGCGCGCCGAGCGCGTAGAGATCGCTCGCCGCCGTCGGAGGAGCGTTCCTCCCCATGCACTCGGGGTCGACGAAGCCGAACGTGCCGGCGAGGTTGTCTCCGGTGTCCGTCGTCTCCTGCGGAGCGCCGCTCGACGAGGTCGGCTCCGGGATCACGGAGCGGATCGACGGCGTCGTCGCGTCGGCGGCAGGCCCCGGCGTGACCGCGGCGATCGTCCGATCGAACGCCTCGTCTCCGCGCGCAGGCGGAGGTGCTGCAACGCGGACGCTGGACGGGAGGCCGGCGGCGGGACGGGGCGGGAGCGATGCGCCCGCACGACCGCCGGTCGCGATCCCGAAGTCGATCAGCTTGTAGGTCCCACCCGTCGCGACGACGTTCGACGGCTTCACGTCGCGGTGGACGAGCCCCGCGCGATGCACGGCCGAGAGCGCGGACGCGATCGCGACGCCCGCCTCGAGCACCTCGTCCTCGGGCAGCGTTCCGCCGAGCTGCTCCATGCGATCGACGAGCGACGTGCCGATGACGAGCTCCATCGCGAGCCCGAGCACGTCGCCGTCCTCCGCGAGCTGGAGGAAGCGGACGACGTTCGGGTGCTCGACGCGACACAGCGCACGGGCCTCGGCGACGATCGCGCGACGCCGCTCTTCGCCTCGGCTCGCGGGCACGACGAACACCTTGAGCGCCACCTCGCGGAGATCGACGCCGCCGTAGACCTCGCGGGCGAGGAGGACGGGCGCGAAGCCGCCGGCGCCGAGGGGGCGGACGATGGCGAACGGCCCGAGCTTCGTGAGACCGGCGAGCTGCGGCGCGAGGGACGGTCCGTCCTCGGTGGACGGCGTCCGTCCGGCTTCACTCTCCATCGTTCGCGGTCGCGATGATCTTCACGTCGGAGTCGTACACCATCATCGTCTTCACCCGCGGATCGCCGTCGAAGTCCGCGATCGCTGCGACCATGAACCAGGGGCCCGTGCTCACGCGCTCGGGCGGGAGGTCGGGCACGTCGCCGCCGCCGCCGGGGAGGAGGCTCCGCGGCGTCGGCTTGGTCCCCATGCCGAAGTCGTCGTCGCCACCTCCGGAGATCCCGCCGCCCGGCGCGCTGCGCTTGCCGGCGCTCGCGCCGAAGCCGAAAGCGACCGGTCCCGTCGCCGTCACGCCGAGCGCGTCCCACGGCCGCTTGCAGCACGGGCAGGGGCCGCCCCACGCCGTCACGTAGCGTCCCGGCTCGCGCGGATACCAGCACGCGTTCGGATCGTTGATGTGCGCGTAGACGCCGGACTCGGACTTGAACCGCTCCTGCGCCTCGACGATGCCCTTCACCATCGAGGTGCCCTCGAGCATCCGGGCCTGCGTCACGTACTTGCGGTACCCGACGAGACCGATCGTCGCGAGGATGCCGATGATGACGACGCCCGCGACCGCTTCGACGAGCGTGAAGGCCCGGCGCGAACGGATCGACCGCACCGGGACATGATAGCGCAGCGCGGCCGTGATGGCAGCGAAGGAGAGCCCGTACCTAGAACAGCTTCTTGCGCTTGCTCGACGCGAGGATGCCGAGCATCTCGCGGTACTTCGCGACGGTACGGCGGGCGATCTGGATGCCGTCCTGCTTCGCCAGGATCTCGACGATCGCCTGGTCGGAGAGGGGGTTCTGCTTGTCCTCGCCGTCGATGATCTTCTTGATCGCCTGCTTCACGCTCTCGGAGGCGATGTCCTCCTCGGCGACGCGGCGGATCGACGAGTTGAAGAAGTACTTCAGCTCGAAGAGACCCTGGGGCGTGTGGACGTACTTGTTCGTCGTCACGCGCGAGATCGTCGACTCGTGCATGCCGACCGCCTCCGCGACGTCGCGGAGGATCATCGGCTTCAGGTGGGCGACGCCGCGCTCGAAGAACTCGCGCTGCTTCTCGACGATGCACTCGGTGACGCGGATGATCGTCTTGCGCCGCTGCTCGATCGCGCGGATGAGCCACTGCGCGTTGCGCAGCTTCTCGCCGATGAACTCCTTGGCGTTCGGGTCCTTGAGGAGCTGCTTCGTCAGCGCTTCGTTGATGTAGAGGCGCTGCACGCCGCGGTCGTTGTCGGAGACGGTGAACTTGTCGCCGTCCTTCACGACGTAGACGTCGGGCGTGATTGCGATCTGCTTCTCGTCGGTCTCCGTGAAGTTGCGGGCCGGGCGGCTCTCGAGCTTCTGGATCTCCTTGACCGACTCGTAGATCTCCTCGACCGGCACCTTCAGGTCGCGCGCGATCGCCTGGTAGTTGTGCTTCTCCAGGTTGTGCAGGTGCTTCGAGATGATCTGGATGTCGAGGTCCTCGTAGCCGAAGACCTCGGCTTGCACGAGGAGGCACTCCTGGAGGTCGCGCGAGCAGACGCCGACGGGATCCCACTCCTGCATCATCCGGAGGATCTCGGGCGCGTCCTCCGGATCGACGCCGGCTTCCTGCGCGAGCTCCTCGATCGTGATGTCCGGCGTCCGCGTCCCGTCCGGGCGCTCGATCCCCTTCAGGTCGAGGAAGCCGTTGTCGTCCAGGTTGCCGAGGACGAGCTCGGCGAACCGCTTCTCGCTGTCGGTGAAGTCGCTCATCTGGAGCTGCCACCGGAGGTGGTCGACGAGCGAAGCGGCCTTCGTGAGGTTCTGCTCGATCGGCGGCAGCTCCTCGAACCCGCCACGGTTGGCAGGGAGGGGCTGCTGGAGGGTGCGGTTCTCGAGGAACTGCTCCCAGTCGATCTCGTTGACCTGCTTGCTCTCCGCTTTCTGGGAGTCGCCGGACTCGACCCGCTTCCGGTCCTCGAGGCGGTCGATCCGGAGCTCGCCCGCTTCGGGCGCCGTTCCGATGACCTCCCCGGCGCCCTCCTGGGACGCCCTGGGACGAGGCTCGAAATCCTCGTCGGCGAGGACCGGGTTCGCGTCGACCTCCTTGCGGATTTCCTCGATGAGCTCGAGGCGCGAGAGCTGCAACAGGCGGATCGCCTGCTGGAGCTGCGGGGTCATCACGAGCTGCTGGGAGAGCTTGAGCTGCTGTTTGATTTCCATGGGCAAAAGTCCCGCCACGAGAAGCTTACACGCGGGAGGCGGTCCCGGAAGCGAAATTGATGCCAGACAGCACGCCGCACAAGCCGAGATCGTGGTCGAGCTCGAGCGTCAGAGTCCGCTGTTTTCGGGCACGCGCACGTTCACGGCACGTTCGCGTCCACGGGGATGTGTCACCTCGGGGACGGCGGAGGAAGGCTCCGTCCCCAGTTGCCGAGGTAGCGCCCGACGACGGTCGGATGCTCGCGGAACGACTCGGGCTCGGCTTCGGTCGCGACCTCGCCGTCGAGGAGGAGGATCGCCCGCGTGCACACGCGGAGCGCCTCGGCGACGTGGTGGTCGGCGAGGAGCACCGTGACGCCCTCCTCGGCCGCGAGCTGCGCGAGGAGATCGCCGATCCGGCTCGCTTGCTGCGGGTCGACGCCGGCGAACGGCTCGTCGCAGACGAGGACCTTCGGCTCGAGGACGAGCGCGCGCGCGAGCTCGAGCCGCCGGCGCTCGCCGCCCGAGAGCACGCCGGCGCGGACGTCGAGGCGGTCCTCGAGCGACACCTTCCGGGCGCGCGCGACGATGACGTCGTCCTCGTCCTTCGCGCCCCCCGCGAAGAGCGCGCGGAGCGGAGACGTCCGCACGCCTCCCACGACGCGCAGGAACACGCGAAGGTTCTCTCGGACGGTGAGGTCCCAGAGCACGCTCGGCGTCTGCGGCACGTAGCCGACGCCGGCCCGCGCGCGCGCCCAGAGCGGCTGCGAGGTGACCTCGCGCCCCTCGAGCAGCACCTTGCCCCCTGCGACCGCGAGCTCGCCGACCACCGCGCGGAAGAACGTCGACTTGCCGGCGCCGGAGGGGCCGAGGACGCCGAGCACCTCGCCGGCGTCCGCATGCACGCTCACGCCGCGGAGAATCGCCTTGCCGCCGTGGACGACGCGGAGGTCCTCGGTCGCGACGCGCGCGCTCGCCTCGGCCTTCCTCGCTTCGTTCACTTGGGGACCGGGAGCGAGCCCTTCACCTGCGTCGCGGTGACCTTCGCCGTCGCGAGCTCGATCGTGGCCTTCTCCGCCTGGATCCAACCCTGGCCGCGCGAGAGCTTCACGCCGCCGCGGAGCTCGAGCGTCTGCTTGCGGAGGTCGAGCTCGACCTCGGGCGCTTCGCCGTGGACGCCGCGGACGTCGGCGACGACGCCGCCCGAGCCCTTCGCCCACATGAGATGCGGCGTGGAGTCGAACTTGAGCTCGACGCGCGGGCACCGGACGCCGAGGTCGCCCTTCGTGAGGACGACCTGGCCGGTGAGGAGGGCGGAGCCCGCCGCGACGTCGACCTCGAGCTTGTCCGCCTGCACGCCGACGTCGCCCTTCCCGACGTCCAGGATCGGATCGGCCTCCGCCACCCGCGCAGGCACGAACGCCGAAGCGACGAGCACGAAGGCTCCGAGCAGGAGGCGGCGGCGCATGGTCATGAGCTTGCAGGTGCAGGAGGGCTCACGCAAGGGGCACGTTCCCGAGGACGGAGACGAGCGCTTCGAGCTCCGCGACGCGCCCTTCGGCGCGGCCTCGCTCGGGCACGTTCGACGCGAGCTCCATCATCCGTTCGACGAGCGACGCGACCGCGCTCCGGCCGAGCGGGAGGAGCCCGTCGGGCTGCCCGCCCGTCGCCGCGAACGTCCGCACGAGGGCGCGGCAGAGGGGAACGAGATCGGCCTGGGTCGCCCCCGGCACGTCGACCTCGGCCTCGCCCCGCGCGATGGAGGCGAGCACGCGCGCGAGTGGCTTCGCGAGGCGCGAGACCGCTCGGCCCTCGCGGTAGCGCGCGAGGACGGGATCGGTCTGCGCGCTCTGCGCGTCGCGGCCGGTGACGACGACCTCGAGGTCGCGGCGCCACTCGTTCGCGCCCTCGCCGAGCGCGCCCGCGATGACGTGCGCGGCGGGGGCGGCCTCTCGTTCGAGGCCCGCGGCACGGAGCGCGAGCTCCTGTGCGCGTGCGCGCGCCGTCGTGATCGCCTGGCGCTCCTCGTCGGCCTGGGCGCGCGCACGCGTGAGCAGATCGCCGACGACGCGCGCCGCGCGACGCCGGAGACCGCGCTCCTTGAGCTCGTGGCTGCGCCCGACGATCTGCTCGTCGAGGAGCGTCTGGACGCGCTCCCACCCACTCTGCGCGAGGGCTTCGGCGTTCCCGAGCTTGCCCTGGAGGGCGAGCCGCGCCGAGAGCGCGATCGGCACCGACCACGATCGGAGGCCAGTTTCCCCGAGCGCCTCGTCGACCGTGGACATGACCTTCGCGAGGTCCTCTGGTCCGAGACGATCGGCCTTGTTGACGAGGATCTGGACCGGGAGCGCCTGCGCCTTCGCTTCCTCGAGGATGCGGCGCTCGCTCTGCTTGAGGGGCTGGCCGGCGTCGAGGAGCCAGATCGCCGCGTCGGCCTCCTCGAACGCGGAGCGCGCTGCTTCGGTGTGGCGCACGTCGGGCGCGTTGAACCCGGGCGTGTCGAGGATCTCGACGCGGGTGAGCGACGCGATCGGCACGAGGATCTCGACGCGACGAACGTTGCCGGGGTCTCCGGCCTTCAGCGCGGCGCGGAGCTCGGACGACGGCACGATCCGCTCCTTGACGTCCCCTTCGAGGTACTGGATGCGCGCGAACGGGTCGGGTGCGTAGCGGAGGTGGTGGAGGGTCGCGGTCGTGGGGAGCACGCCGGTCGGCGCGACGTCGGCGCCGATCATCGCGTTGATGAACGTGCTCTTGCCCGCGTTGAA
>JBDHVE010000178.1:0-18819 GCA_039809485.1 Polyangiaceae bacterium
AGCACCGGAGGCTCGTCGACCACGACGACCACGCCGAAGGGCGCGACGGTCGGTCCGTCCGGCAAGGCGCAGGGCGACACGACCGGGCTCGCGCAGTTCGAGAACGCGCTCGAGTTCGAGCCGCGGAGCCCGAACTACAAGGTGGCGTTCTCGCTCGAGGACGCGGACCTCGCCGAGCTCGTTCGCGTCATCGGCCAGCTCACGGGCAAGCGCTTCATCTTCGGCGGGAAGGTGAAGAACATCAAAGCCACCGTCTACTCGCCGCAGAAGGTGACGGTCGCGGAGGCCTACCAGGCATTCCTCTCGATCCTCGAGACGAACGGCCTCACCGTCGTCCCGCACGGCCGCTTCCTCAAGATCGTGGAGACGAACGGCGTCTCGACCCAGGGCACGCCGGTCTACGGCGCGTCGCAGGGCTCGCCCGGCGAGGACCGCTACGTCACGCGCATGCACCGCCTCGGCCACATCAGTGCCGACGACGCGGCGAACGTGCTCGGGAAGTTCAAGACGAAGGACGGCGACATCACCGTCTACGGCCCGGGCAACATGGTCATCATCACCGACAGCGGAACGAACATCCGCCGGATGATGTCGATCCTCGAGGAGATCGACGTCGGCTCGAGCGGTGACCAGATCTTCATCGAGCCGATCCACTACGCGTCGGCGCAGGACGTCGAGAAGCGGATCAACGAGCTCTTCGACGTCGGGTCGAAGGGCGGCTCCGCGCCGTCGAGCACGCCGAAGGGCGGCCAGCCCGGCGCCGGTGCGGCTTCGGCGAGCATCGGCGGTCCTTCGACGGGTGACCTCCACGTCGCGAAGATCGTCGCCGACGATCGCTCGAACTCGCTCATCATCGTCGCGACCGAGCGCGCGTACCTCCGCATCCTCGAGCTCGTGAAGCGAATCGACGTCCCGCAGACGGGCGAAGGCGAGATCCACGTCCTTCCGCTCCAGCACGCGGACGCGACCGAGCTCACGAAGACGCTGAACGAGATCATCACCGGCGCGGCCGCTCCCGCGGCGGGCGCGGCCCCTGGTCGTGCCGCGCCGGCGCCTGCGGCCGGCGGCGCGGCGCAGTCGGGCATCTTCGAAGGCGGCGTGAAGGTCTCGGCCGACAAGGCGACGAACTCGATCGTCATCACCTCGTCGCTCCGCGACTACGCCTCGCTCCGTGCCGTCATCGATCGGCTCGACCAGCCGCGCCGGCAGGTGTTCATCGAGGCGGTCGTCATGGACCTCCAGCTCAACCGCCGCGACGTCCTCGGCGTGAGCTTCCACGGCGGCGCCCCGTTCCAGACCGATGCGCCGAACGACTCGCTCGTCTACGGCGGCAACAAGATCCTCAACACGATCAGCCCGCTGCCGACCGACCCCGACGCGCTCCAGGGCTTCGCCCTCGGCGTCCGCGGCCCGGGCATCCAGGGCGTGCAGAACTTCCTCGGCACCGGCATCTCGATCCCGGCGTTCGGCACCTTCCTCCAGGCGCTCGCGACGACCGGCGACTCGGACCTCCTCTCGACGCCGCACATCCTCGCGCTCGACAACGAGGACGCCGAGATCAACGTCGGCGAGAACGTGCCGCTCCAGAGCAACAACTCGCTCGGCGGCCTCGGCTCGCTCGGCGCGCTCGGTGGCGCCGGCGGTGCGACGGGCGCGGCGGGCCTCGGCGCGCTCGGCGGTCTCGGCGCGCTCGGCGGTCTCGGCTCGTTCGGCGTCCCGCGTCAGGACGTCGGCACCAAGATCAAGATCAAGCCGCACCTCAACGACTCGAACGAGGTCCGCCTCGACGTCACGGAAGAGATCAGCGAGGTCGGCGCGAGCGTCGGCGGTACCTCCGGCGCGTTCAACATCGGCAAGCGCACCGCGACGACGAAGCTCGTCGTCCAGGACCAGCAGACGATCGTGATCGGCGGCCTCGTCCGCAACGTGCTCACGCGGAGCGAGGAGAAGATCCCGCTCCTCGGCGACATCCCGGTCCTCGGCGCTCTCTTCCGCAAGCGCGAGAACCGCACGTCGAAGCGAAACCTCATCCTCGTGATGACGCCGTACATCATCCGGAGCCAGCAGGACCTCCGGACGGTGTTCGAGAAGAAGATGCAGGAGCGCCAGGAATATCTGGACCGCTACTTCGTCTTCTCCGATTCGAACGACTACAAGGCACCCAAGGACTGGTCGCGCACGAACGGCCTCGTCGAGGACATCCGCCAGTCCTACTTCGGCCTCGAGGAGCGCAGGCGCCTCGACGAGATCACGCGTCCGCGTGAGCTCAAGACGCACGACCCGCAGCGTCCGCTCGAGATGCCCCAGGGCGGTCGGGCTTCGACGACCGGCGCGACCACGCCGCCGGCACCCCCGCCCGCGGCTCCCGCGGCGACGCCGCAGCAGGGCGGCGCCACTCCGCCGCCGCCCGCGACGAACCCGCCCGTCAACGTGAACCCGGCCGTGCGCAACCTCGAGAAGATCGAGAAGTAGACGAACCCTTCGAGAGAGAGACCACATGGAGCAGCGATTCCTCGGCGAGATCCTCCACCGGCGCGCGGGCGTCCCGCTCGAGCGACTCGAAGCGCTCTATGCGGTGCAGCGCGACAAGGGCATCGACCTCGTCGACCTGCTCGTGAACGGGTCGATCCTCGACGAGGCCTCGGTCGCGAAGGCGCTCGCCGCCGAGGCCGAGCTGCCGTACGTCGAGAAGGTCGACCCCGACCGCATCGCGACCGCGCTCGCGACGCGTCTCCCGATCTCGTTCGCGAAGTCGCACAAGGTTCTCGTCACGAACGAGGACGACTTCTCCGTCTACGTGCTCGTCGGCGATCCGTTCGACACGGTCGCGCTCGACGAGATGCGCGTGCTCTTCGGCAAGAGCGTCGAGCCGTCGGTCGCCCCGGCCGAGCGCATCGTCGACGCGATCAACCGCGTCTACGAGCGTGAGGCGGGCGGCGGCGAGCTCGAGAGCGAAGAGGGCCAGGTCGACGAGAACGAGGTCGCCGGCGGTGACATCCTCGACTCCGACGACGAAGCGCCCGTCATTCGCTGGGTCAACTCCCTCTTCCTCCAGGCGATGAAGGAGCGCGCGAGCGACATCCACATCGAGCCAGAGGAGAAGGAGGTCCTCGTCCGGTACCGCATCGACGGCGAGCTCTACGTCGCGCGGCGCGCGCCGCGCGCGTTCATGAACAGCATCGTCTCGCGCATCAAGATCGAGAGCGCGCTGAACATCGCCGAGAAGCGCCTCCCGCAGGACGGCCGCATCACGAAGAAGATCGCCGGCAAGAGCTTCGACATCCGCGTCAGCACGATCCCCACGAGCCGCCACTACGAGCGGATCGTCATGCGTCTCTTGAACAAGTCGAGCGTCCTCCTCGATCTCCCGGACCTCGGCTTCTCGGGGCGCGACTACGCGCTGATGGACGCCCTGATCCACAAGCCGGACGGGATCGTCCTCGTCACCGGCCCGACCGGCTCCGGCAAGACGACCACGCTCTACGCGTGCCTGAACCGGATCAACCAGCCGAACATCAACATCCTCACCGCCGAGGACCCGGTCGAGTACGAGCTCTCCGGCATCCACCAGGTCCACGTCAACGCGAAGATCGGCCTGACCTTCGCGAGCGCGCTCCGCGCCTTCCTCCGTCAGGATCCGGACGTCGTCATGGTCGGCGAGATCCGCGACAAGGAGACCGTCGAGATCGCGATCAACGCGTCGCTCACGGGTCACCTCGTCCTCTCGACGATCCACACGAACGACGCCGCGAGCGCGTTCACCCGCATGATCGACATGGGGGTCGAGCCGTTCCTCCTCCGCTCGTCGGTCATCGGCATCCTCGCGCAGCGTCTCGTCCGCATGCTCTGCCCGCACTGCAAGGAGCCGTACGAGGCGACGCCGACCGAGCTCGAGGAGCTCGGCATCACGCCCGAGCGCTGCGCCGCCCGCGCGCGTCGCAAGCTGAACGTGAACTCGCGCTACTACCCGCGCAGCGCGAACGCGGTCGACCCGCTCGAGAACTACCCGGGCCCGCGCGTCACGTTCTTCCGGCCGAAGGGCTGTGACAAGTGCACGCAGACCGGCTTCATGGGCCGTCGCGGCATCTACGAGCTCCTGATGATGGACGACACCGTCGGCCCGCTCGTCCTCAAGGGGTCGGACGCGCAGACGATCAAACGGAGCGCGATGGAGGCGGGGATGGACAGCCTCCGCGACGA
This sequence comes from Polyangiaceae bacterium, assembly GCA_039809485.1. Classification (GTDB taxonomy): domain Bacteria; phylum Myxococcota_A; class Polyangia; order Polyangiales; family Polyangiaceae; genus Labilithrix. The sequence continues at coordinate 4,201 of JBDHVE010000178.1, forward strand.
CGGCGCCCGAAAGGTGCTCGCCGGGCTCACCAGCGTCGAGGAGGTCCTCGTCGCGACGCAGGACGACCTCGACACGGAAGCGGACCGTCCGGCCAGCGTCCGCAACGTGCGCGTGTGAGGTGAACGACCATGGCCGTCTTCGCGTACCGTGGGCTCGTCGTTGCGACCGGGAAGACCGTCTCGGACGTCCGTGACGCGGACAACCTGAAGGCGCTCCGCGCCGCGCTGAAGCGCGAAGGCGTCCTCCTCACCGAGGCGACCGAAGAGAAGAGCGGCGACAAGAAGAAGGGCCGCTCGATCAACCTCGGCGCCTTCTTCAACCGCGTCTCGGTCGGCGACGTCGCGATGATGACGCGTCAGCTCGCCACCCTCGTCGCGGCCGGCATCCCGCTCGTCGAGTCCGTCTCGGCGATGAACGACCAGGTCGAGAAGGAGGAGCTCCGCAAGGTGCTCGCTCTCGTCCGCGACCGCCTCAACGAGGGCTCGAGCCTCGCGAAGGCGCTCGAGGCCCACCCGCACATCTTCCCGCCGCTCTACGTGAACATGGTCGCGGCCGGCGAGGCCTCCGGCACGCTCGAAGCCGTCCTCGAGCGCCTCGCGGACTTCATGGAGGGCCAGGCCCGCCTCCGCGGCAAGGTCGGAGGCGCGCTCGCCTATCCGGTCCTGATGATGATCATGGGTACCGCGCTCATGACCGTCATGATGATCGTCGTCGTCCCGAAGGTGACGAACATCTATTCGACGCTCGACCGGGCGCTGCCCTGGTACACCGCACTCCTCATCTTCGTCTCGAGCGCGCTCTCGTCGAACCAGATGCTCGGCCTCGTGACGAGCATGTTCTCGCTCGTCTCGATCCGGCGCGCGCTCGCGCCGGGACCGAAGAAGACGATGTGGACGGCGCTCGCGGCGATCGCGGGCGGCGCGCTCATCCTGTGCTTCTTCGTCGTCGCGTCGATGTTCGCGTACGGAATCGGGATCGCGCTCGGGATCGTCTGTGGCCTCGCGCTCGCGAAGTTCCTCTCGTTCCTCGCCACGCCGGCGGGAGAGATGTGGAAGGACGGCGTCAAGCTGAAGCTCCCGCTCTTCGGGCCGGTCTTCCGCATGCTCGCCGTCTCGCGCTTCTCGCGCACGCTCTCGACGCTCCTGAAGAGCGGCGTCCCGCTCCTCAAGGCGATGGAGATCGTGCGGCACGTCCTCGACAACGCGAAGCTGTCGAAAGTCGTCGAGGACGCGGCCGGGTCGATCCGCGAAGGCGAGTCGATCGCGGGGCCGCTCAAGCGCTCGGGTCAGTTCCCGCCGATCGTCGTCCACATGATCGCGGTCGGCGAGAAATCCGGTCAGCTCGAGCAGATGCTCGAGAACGTCGCGCGCGCGTACGACGCGCAGGTGGAGACGCGCGTACAGGCGATGACGAGCCTGCTCGAGCCTCTCATCATCGTGTTCATGGGCGGAGGCGTCGGGTTCATCGCGTTCTCCATCCTCATGCCCCTCATCCAGATGAACGACTTCGTGCAGTGAGGCGAAGACGGCGATGAGGCGGCGCGGCGAGTCCAAGGTCTTCTTCCCGTGGGAGCGGAGGCGCGGTGTCGCCCTCGTGCTCGGCCGCGCACGGGTGAAGCTGGTGCTCGCCGCGATCGCGCTCGTCGCGTCGATCGTGTGGATCCGCGGTCGCGAGGAGAAGGCGGCCGGCGTGCGTGCGACGCGCGCGACGATCACGACCGCGCAGCGCGCGGTGGCCGCCTTCCGTGCCGACCACGGCGGCGCGTGTCCGCGTGAGCTCGGCGAAGTGGTCGCCGGCGGCTATGCGCGAGACGTGCCGGTCGACGCGTGGGGGAGGCCGCTCCGGCTGACCTGCCCCGGCCGCCGCGACCCGCAGGGCTTCGAAGTGACGAGCGACGGGCCGGACGGCGTCCCCGGCGGCCTCGATCGCGTCGAGTAGCAGCACCACGCAGCACCGAACACGAACACGGAAGAGTCACAGGAGAACGTGAGATGAGAACGAACCTGATCCGGAGGATGAAGCGTGCGGCCTCGCGTGGCGTCACGCTGATCGAAATCCTCATCGTGCTCGCGATCGTCGGCCTGATCGCCGGCGGCGTCGCCGTGGTCGCGGTGCCGAAGTACCAGGAGAGCCAGAAGAACCAGGCGAAGATCGACGCCCGGACGATCCACCCGGTCGCCGAGAAGTACCGCGTCGATCACCCGGGCGAGCAGTGCCCGACCGTCGAGCTCCTCCGCGACAAGAAGGAGCTGAGCCAGGCGTCGAAGGTCACCGACCCGTGGGACACGCCCTACAAGATCCTCTGCGGCGACGAGGACATCACGGTGATGAGCCTCGGACCGGACAAGAAGGAGAACACGGCGGACGACATCCGGATCCCGGAGCAGGCTGCAGCGCCGAAGCAGTAGCTCGGCTTAGAGACCAGAGTCTTCAGTCTTCAGTCTTCAGCCCCAGACGAGACGAGAACCGAGAGAGAGAGAGCAACCGACGCCGACGGATTCGCGACGACGCCGAGCCACCGCCATGACGAGCTGTAGCCTGAAGACTGAAGACTGTAGAATCTCGTCGCGTTGGCTCGCGCGACGGCGGCCGCACGTCGGGCGCTCGCGAGCGATGACCCTCATCGAGGTCCTCATCGTCCTCGCTCTCATCGCGCTCATGATGGGGGCGATCGTCGTCGGCTCGGGCCAGCTCTCGTCGACCAAGCTCCGCCACTCCGGCGCGATGATCACCGGCGCGGTGCGGGTCGGCTTCGCTCGCGCGAGCGCGAGCTCGAAGACCGTGCGGCTCGTGCTCGACTTCGACGAGAACCAGATCTGGCTCGAGGAAGGCGACCAGCCCCACCTCGTCCAGTCGAAGGACCTCACCGGCACCGGCGGCGCGCAGGCGGCGACGCAGGCCGAAGCGCAGGCGCTCGAGGAGTCGAGCCGGATCGTGAAGGGCCCCGTGCCCGCGCGCGCACGCTTCACGGAGATCGACGCGATGGGCGTGGCCGCAAGCGTGCCCGGGAAGGGGAAGAAACCGCTCGAGGGAGGCATTCGCTTCAAGAGCGTGCAGACCGCCCACGACGACCAGCCCCGCACGAACGGACGTGCCTACCTCTACTTCTGGCCGGGAGGTCAGACGGAGCGCGCCGTCCTCACGCTCACGACCGCGAAGCGCAACGAGGACGGCTCGTGGACGGAGGGCGGGACCGAGATGACGCTCGTCGTCGCGCCGCTCACCGGCAAGGTCACGGTCAAGGACGGCGAGGTGCCGCTCGCGAAGCCTGCCGACGACAAGGAAGCGAGCGAGCGCGAAGATCCGGGGGCGTTCTGATGAAGCGCTCTGTCCTCCGCAACGTCGTGCGTCGGGGCTTCTCGCTCCTCGAGGTCATGGTGGCGATCGCCATCCTCGGCCTCACGCTCACGGTCATCCTCTCGGCGCAGGGCGGTCTCGCCGCGTCGAACCGCAGCGCCGCGAACATGGGCCAGGCCGTGTCGCTCGGGCGCTGCCGGATGACGGAGCTCGAAGAGAAGCTCATGAAGGAGGGCTACCCCGAGATCGACCAGCTCGACACCGCCCAGCCGTGCTGCGACGGCGAGAAGTCGGAGCGCTTCTCGTGCGACTACCGCGTCGAGAAGGTCGAGCTCCCCAACATGAACGAGGGCGCCGACGCCGGTGCGCTCTCCGGGATGCTCAGCAACCCGGGCGGTGGACCCGGTCTCGACCTCGCGACCGGCGGCGGCGACGGCGGTCTCCAGGCCCTCGGCAGCCAGGTCGCCGGCCAGCTCGGTCTCGCCGGCGGCTCCGGCGGCGCCGGCGCGGCGGGCCTCCTCAACATGGTCTTCGGGATGGTCTACCCGTCGATCAAGCCGATGTACGAGGCGAGCATCCGCCGCGTCACCGTGAAGGTGAAGTGGAAGGAAGGCCCGAACGAGCGCGAGCTCGAGCTCGTGCAGTTCGTGACGAACCCGCAGCGCGGTGGCATGGCCGGCAGTGCGCTCCTCCCGGACGGCGGCGCGATGGACTTCGCCGCGCCGAGCGGCAGCGCGTCGCCCGCCGGCACTGGCGGCACGCGCGCGCCCGGCACGACCGGCTTCGGCGCGGGCGGCACGACGGGAGGCACGCGATGAAGCGGCGCTCCTCTCGACGCGGCATGACGCTCCTCGAGGTCCTCGTGTCCCTCGGCGTCATGGCGATGATCTCGCTCCTCATCTACGGCGCGTTCGACTCGATCACGCGCGGCCGCAAGGGCGAGGCGATGCGGAACGACCGCACGCGGCAGGCGCGCGACGCGATGGACCGCATGCAGCGCGAGATCGCGAGCGCGTTCCTCTCGCTCCACCAGCCCTCGAACCAGGCGCTCTGGACGCGCCAGACCGCGTTCCTCGCCCAGAACAACCCGCAGTTCGATCGGCTCGACTTCAGCTCCTTCGCGCACCGGCGCGTCGAGCGCGATGCGAAGGAAGCCGATCAGTGCGAGGTGGGTTACTTCGTCGTGAAGGACCCCGACGTCGACGGCAAGATGGACCTCGTCCGTCGCGAGCAGGCGCCGATCGATCTCGATCCGAAGCGCGGCGGCGTCGTGAACGTCATCGTCGAGGACGTCGAGAGCTTCGACGTGAAGTATCTCGACCCGCTGACGGGCCAGTGGATCGAGACGTGGGACTCGACCCAGACCACCGCGCAGCTCAATCGGCTGCCGATGGAAGTCCGCATCTCGCTCGCCGTGAAGGGCGTGAAGAAGGACGACGAGCCCTTCCGCTACACGACCAAGTTCATGATCCCCGCCATCCAGGCGGTGTCGTTCGGGATCCCCCGATGAGCGCGCCCGTCCTCACCCCGGCCGCGAAGAGGCGGAAGAAGCGCGCGAAGGAGCGCGGGATCGCGCTCGTCATGGTGATGGGCGCGATCGCGATCCTCACCGTCATGCTCGCGGAGTTCCAGGACGAGACGAGCGCCGAGCTCGCCGCCGCGACGTCGCAGCGCGACGCCGTCCAGGCCGAGTACATGGCGCGCTCCGGCGTGAACCTGTCGCGCCTCCTCATCGCGAGCGAGCCGACGATCCGCAAGGCGATCGCGCCGATGTTCATGCTGATGAAGCGGACGCCCCCGCAGCTCCCGGTCTGGGAGTTCTCGGACCGCCTCCTCGGCGCCTTCAACGGGAAGGAAGGCAGCGAGGACTTCAAGAGCACGATGGGGATGGACCCGAACCAGGGGAAGAACCTCGGGCTCCCGGGCGGCAACTTCGAGCTCTCTATCATCGACGAGGACGCGAAGATCAACGTGAACCTCGGCGCCGCGAACGAGTTCGCGCACATCCGTCTCGCTCAGCAGATCATGGGCCTGATCGCGCCGCTCCAGTACTCGCCGCTCTTCGAGCAGAAGGACAGCACCGGCCAGTTCCACGACCGGCTCTCGACGTGCCAGGCGATCATCGACTGGGCCGACGTCGACGAGCAGGCGTTCAACTGCGACCTCTCGCAGACGACCGGCGCGCAGAGCAGCGCGGGCGTCGAGGACGCTTACTACCAGCTCCTCCCGAAGTCGTATCGCCGCAAGAACGCGCCGTACGACTCGCTCGAGGAGCTCCACATGGTGAAGGGCGTGAACGAGGACTTCTGGTCCACGTTCATCGATCCCGATCCCGCGAACCCGAAGAAGCGCGTCGTGACGGTGTGGGGGACGGGCGCGGTGAACGTGAACACGGCGAACGCGCAGACGCTGCTCGCCGTCGTGTGCGCGGGCGCGCCCCAGGCCGACATCTGCACGAACCCCGAGCAGGCCGCGACGTTCCTCGCCGGCGTGACGATGGCGCGCGGCATCACGATGGGCGCGCCCATGTTCGGCAGCGCGCGCGATTTCGTCTCGGCGCTGAAGGGGACCGGTCAGCTCGGTCCGATCCTCGCGGGCTTCGGCATGAAGCCCGTGCAGTTCCGGTCTGATTCGGACTTCCAGAAGAGCATCACGACCGAGAGCAAGATGTTCTCGATCTACGCCGTCGGCGTGAAGAAGGGCTATCGGCGCGAGACGCGCGTGCGCGTCCACACCGTGGTCGACTTCCGGACCGCGCCCGCCGTCGGCGCGATGCCGGGGATGCCGGGGATGCCGGGGATGCCCGGTCTGCCGGGAGCGCAGCCGCTCCCGGGACAGACGGGAACGACGGGGACGGGCACACCCGACCCGAATGCGATTGCGTCGGCCATGGCGCCCAGCACGGGCGGGCAGGTCGTCTACTGGCGAGTGGAGTAACCGTTCATGAGCACCTATCTGGGGATCGACATCGGGACGACCGCCGTGAAAGTGGCGGTGATCCGCACGGCGTACCGCAAGGTGCAGCTCGCCGGGCTCGCCAGCGTGGAGGTCGCGCAGGTCGGCGGCACCGTCGAGGCGGTCGGCGCGGCGGTGCGCGCCGCGATGGGCACGCTCGGCGGGACCGGCGACGCGATCGCGACGTCGCTCGAAGGACAGAAGGGGACGGCGCGCATCGTCGGCCTCCCGGCGAGCGCCGCGAAGTCGATCGGCGAGGTGCTCCCGTTCGAGCTCGAGTCGGCGCTGCCGTTCGACTTGAGCGAGGCGGTGTTCGACTACCGCGTCCTGCCGGGCACCTCCGAGAAGAAGGGGGAGGAGCTCCAGGTCCTCGTCGGGATCGCGAAGACGGCGGACGTCGTCGCGCGGATCGACACGATCAAGGCAGCGCTCGCGGTCGAGCCGGAGCGCGTCGGTCTCGGCGCGTTCCCGGTCACGAACCTCGTCCCGTTCCTCCCGGCGCTCGCGGAGGGGACGGTCGCGATCGTCGACCTCGGCACCACGTCGAGCGACGTCGTCGTGATGAGGAACGGCGAGCCCGTCTTCGCCCGCACCCTCGGCCTCGGCACCAAGGGCCTCCCCGGGACGGCCGACAAGCTCGCTCGCGAGCTCCGCACGTCGATCGCGGCGTACCGCGCGCTCGGCGGCGAGACGCCCGGCGTCGTATATCTCTGCGGCGGCGGCGCATACGTCTCGGGCGCGGAGGCGTTCCTCTCGAGCGCGCTCCGGATGGAGGTGAGGCAGGTCACGGCGCCCGCCCTCGAGGCGCCCACGGTGAGCCCCGAGCAGGCGCAGTCGATCGCGCGCTACGCGAAGGCGATCGGCCTCGCGCTCGGGTTCCTGCCGAAGACGACGGGGCTGAACCTCCGCAAGGGCCCGCTCGCGTTCGAGCGCGGCTTCGCGTGGGTGAAGGAGAAGGTGCCGCTCCTCGCCGGTCTCGCCGCCGTCGTGCTCGTGAGCTTCCTCTTCTCCGCGTGGGCGCAGCTCTACGCGAAGTCGAAGGAGAAGACGGTGCTCGAGGCCGCGCTCGGGCAGGTGACGAAGGAGATCCTCGGCGAGGAGACGACGAGCCCCTCGCGCGCGCAGGAGCTCGTCACCGCCGCGACCTCGATCAACGACGAGGACCCGCTGCCGCACGCCGACGGTTTCGACGTGATGGTGAAGCTCTCGGAGATGATCCCCTCGACGATGACGCACGACATCGAGGAGCTCGACATCCAGAAGGGGCACGTCATCGTCCACGGCCTCGTCGGGAGCATCCCTGACGCGCAGGCGATCAAGACGAGCGTCTCGAACGACCCCTGCTTCTCCGACGCCAAGATCACGCGCACCACCGCGCAGGTCGGCGGCGATCGTCAGAAGTACGTGCTCGAGTTCGACATCAAGTGCCCCGAGGATCAGAAGGGCGGCAAGGCGAAGGGCTCGGCATCCGCGAGCGCTTCGGGCTCGGCGGCGCCGAGCGGATCGGGAGGTAAGTGATGGCTCTCGCATTCTTGGAGCGCTCGGGTCTCAACGCACGCGAGCAGCGCGTCGCGAGCATCGCGATCATCGTCTTCGGGATCGTCCTCCTCCTCGCGGTCCCGGTCGGGCTCCAGACCCTCGTCTCGAGCCGGAAGAGCGAGAACGAGGAGCTCCGGGCCGCGCTGACGGCGGTGCAGGACTCTCGCGGCCAGATCACCGCGCGGAAGGTGAAGCGCGACTCGATCGTCGCTCGCTACTCGAAGAAGACGCCGCCGCTCGCAGGGTTCCTCGAGCAGCAGGCGAGCGCGAACAAGCTCCAGGTCACCGACTCGGTCGACCGGCCCGACGTGCCGCACGGCAAGAAGTACACGGAGCGGAACACGGTCATCCACCTGAAGAAGAGCGGGATGGCCGGCATCGCGCGCTTCCTCGAGGCGATCGAGAAGAGCGGGCACCCCGTCTCGGTCTCGCGCCTCAACATCCGCAAGCGCTCGGGCGAAGCCGATTCCTACGACGTCGAGGTCGGCGTCTCGGCATTCGACCGCAACGAGACGGCCGCTGCGAGCAGCGCGGCGACGGGCGCGGCGGCGCCGGACAAGGACAAGAAATGAGCCAGACCAGCCGCGCTCGCGAGCTCGCGAAGAAGTGGGGCCCGAGGCTCGGGTACCCCGCCTTCTACTTGTTCTGCCTCGTCGTGTTCCTGTCGTGGACGTTCCCCTACGACAAACTGCGTGACCGCGTCGTCGCGACGTTCAACGCGCAGCAGAAGAACGCGTCCGCTCCGCAGCGGCTCGCGATCGAGGAGCTCGAGTCGTCGTGGCTCACCGGCGTGAAGGCGAAGGGCGTCCGGCTGACGACGCCGTCGACCGACCCGACCAAGCCCGACGCGAAGATCGTCCTCGACGAGGTGCGCGCGCGGATCTCGCTCTTCGGGCTCCTCGTCGGCAACAAGGACGTGAGCTTCCACGTCGACGCGTTCGACGGCGTCATCAAGGGCACCTTCGAGGACTCCGGCAAGGAGCGGAAGGTCGACGTCACGTTCGAGAACGTCGACATGGGCAAGATCGACGCGATCGCCGCCGCGGTGGGCTTCCCGCTCGAGGGGAAGCTCGACGGCACCGTCAATTTCCAGCTCCCCGAGGGGAAGGCCTCGAAGGGCAACGGCAAGGTGAACCTCTCCGTGAAGGAGATGTTCGCCGGCACCGCGAAGGAGCTGACGGTGAAGACGCCGCTCGGCCCGTTCACGCTCCCGCGCCTCAAGGTCGGTACCTTCACCGTCGAAGGCGACGCGAAGGAAGGCGTCCTCAAGCTCTCCAAGATCGGCGCGAGCGGCGGCGACGTCGTCGTGAACGGCGACGGTCGCGTCCAGCTCCGCGAGAACGCGAACGACGCGGGCCTCGACGCGAGCCTCAAGTTCAAGATCGAGGACGCCTACCGCAACAAGAACGACAAGACGAAGATGCTCTTCGGGACGCCGGGCGGGAAGGAGAAGCCCATGCTCGAGATGGATCCGCGGATGGCGAAGGCGAAGACGCCGGACGGCTTCTACGGTCTCCAGGTCCGCGGCACGCTCGGGCGGCCGGACGTCCAGCCGGCCGGTGGTACCGCGACCTTGATGCCCGGCGGATTCGGGTCGTCGGGCGCATCCGGTACGTCGTTCAAGTGAGCGTGGCTCTGGGCTAGGCTGCGCCCTCATGGGCAAGCTGGTCGGAGTCGTGCACCTGCCGCCGTTGCCGGGGAGCCCGCGCGCCTCGGCCGGCGGCCTCGTCGGGATCGCGAAGGGCGCCGCGGAGGACGCCCGCATCCTCGCGGCGGCCGGCTACGACGCAGTCATCGTCGAGAACTTCGGCGACGCGCCGTTTTTCGCGACGAAGGTGCCGGCGGTGACGGTCGCGGCGATGACCGCGTGCGCGATCGCCGTGCGCGAGGCCGCGCCGGGGCTCGCGCTCGGCATCAACGTGCTCCGGAACGACGGCGAGTCGGCGCTCTCGATCGCCGCCTGCGTCGACGCTGCCTTCGTGCGGATCAACGTGCTGACGGGCGCACGCGTGACCGATCAGGGGATCGTGCAGGGCGAAGCGGCTTCCGTCGCGCGGCTCCGTCGCGCGCTCGGCGCCGAGAAGGTCGGTGTCTGGGCCGACGTCGACGTGAAGCACTCCGCGCCGCTCGGCGCTCCGAGGCCCTTGCGGCAGGAGGTCGAGGACCTCACGAAGCGCGCGCTCGCCGACGTCGTGCTCGTGACGGGTGAGGGGACCGGCAAGGGCGTCGACCTCGAGAAGCTCGAGGCGGTGAAGGACGCGAGCGACAGGCCGGTCCTCGTCGCGAGCGGCGCGACGCTCGAGATGCTCGCCCCCCTCGGGGGGATCTGCGACGGCGTCGTCGTCGGGAGCGCGCTCCGCGAAGGCGGCAAGGCGGGTGGCCGCATCGACGCGAAGCTCGCCGCGGAGTTCGCCGAAGCGTTCCGCGGCGCGTTCGCGTGACGCGACGCGCGCCACTACGCGGTCAGCGTACCGGCGTCGACCGGAGGACGACGTCGTCGATCTCGAACTCCGCCGGCGTCGCCACCCCGGGCCCTTCCGTCGCTGCCTCGCCACCGAGTGAAAGCTCGGGAACGGATCCCGTGCTCGACGTCCAGAAGGCTTGATCGGGAGACGAGAGCGTTCCTCGACTCTCACCACCGTCGACGCGGAGGACGAAGCCTCCCGCGCGGAGGTCGACCTCGAGCTCCAGCCGATGCCAGCCCGCCGTGTCGCCCAACGGGAGGTCCGTCAGACGACCGACTCGCTGACCAGGGCTCGCCGAGCCCGACACGATCGTGACGCCGTCCAGCGCGATCCTGTGGTCGCTCAACGCGACGGCGACGCTCGTGGGGTGGCACTGGTCACTGAAACGAAGCTCGAGGAGACGCGCGAAGTGCCCGGCCGGCAGGGTCGCGGAGAAGGAGACGTGGAACGAAGTCGACGGGAAGAGCGGCAGCCTCCTCCTGACGCGGGCCAGTTTCGTCTCCTCGCGTGCCTCCGGGATCCGCACGGCGAGGACCCCCGGCGGCGAGACCGCACCCGGCAGGCCGGCGATTCCGATCGAGGCACCGGGCGACGTCTCCGCAGTTCCCTCGAAGAACCACTCCTGTCCGGGCTGCAGGTCGAAGTCGTCTCGGAACTCCGACGACGGCGGAACGTTCTCGGCGCCACGCGCGCCCGCGTCAGCGCACGACTGCGTTGCCATCGAGCCCGCATCGGCAGCGATCGACGCATCGCTGCCAGGCCCGGTGCCCCCGTTCGAGCCGTCACATCCGAGCGCGCTCGCACACGTGAGCGAGAGCGCTCCGACGATCCGGGCGCGATCTCGTGCTCGGCCGTGCAACTCCGGCGCGCCTGCGCCATCGCGAGCCATGCGCGACTGCTCAGAACCGCCCGTCGAACCCGACGAAGCCGAGCCCCACGTTCGGCCGGACCCGGACCTTCGCGTCGGTGCCGGCAGCTGCCTTCTCCTCGCCGCCGAAGGGCACGAGGAGACCGACGACCCCGGCAGCGACGCCGGCGCCGCCGACGATGAACGAGATCGTCGAGATGGTGCCGAGGTCCTTCGCGCCGTCCACGTCGGACTTGTACTGCGGGGGGCACATGTCACCGCCGCACTTCTCGTGCAGGTCGGAGACCTTGCTGAAGCTCATGAGGCCGGTGACGGCGCCGACGCCGATGCCGATCACGCCGACGGCGAAGCCGCCGTAGACGAGGCCCTTCGACGTGCCGCCGCCGCCGCTCGGGCGATCGCCGTGCTTTTCCCCGGTGTCGCCGCTGCTCGAGGACGACGAGCCCGAAGACGACGTGCCCGACGAGCCCGAGCCGGTCGAAGCGGCCGGTGCGCCGCCGAGGTCGATCGTGACCGACTTCGTCTGCCCCTCGACGAGCTTCGCCTCGTCCTTCTTCTCGATGTTGCCCGCGCTCACGACGATTAGGTGGGTGCCGGGGTTCACCTTGCGGCCCGACTCGGCGACGTTGAGAGGGACGCTCTCGCCGTCGATCGTGAGCCGCGGGGGCGTCGCCGGGTCGGCGTTCTTGAGGACGACCGAGAGAGTCGGGATCCGCGGCCCGAGATCGGTGATGAGCTGATCGGCGGCTTTCCGTGCCTGCGCGAACGCCGCCGGCTCACCGGCCTTGGCGGGGATCGCTTTCACGCGCGCGAGGGTCTCCTTCGCTTCGAGGAGGAGATTGAGCTGGACCTGCGTGCGCGCCACTTCGAGGCCGGTCGTCGGAACGCGCATGATCGCGTCCGCCTCCTCGAACATGCGGAGCGCGCCGCGGAGATCGCCGCGCTCGCGCCGCGACTCGCCTTCCTCCATCCGGTTGCGCGCGGTCTCGCGGTCGGCCGCGCTCTGCGCCACGGCGGGCGAGGCGGACGACACGACGGCAGCCGCGGCGCACAACGAGAACACGAAGGCGCGCGAAGAACGGCTCAGAAGCCCCATTTCGAAGTGCTCGTCGGTGGAGGCGAAGGAGGCGGAGCGGGCGGCGTCGGAGGCTTGGGCTTCGACGTGACCGGCGGCTGCGGCGCCGGCCGTGCCGTGCCGGGATGCGTCGTGTGTGTCGGGGTCCCCGTCGGCGTGCTCGGGGTCGGGTCGGACGCGACCGGCTTCGTACCGCCGGTCGGCTCCGCCGTGCGCCCGCCGGTCGGCGTCGCGCCCGGCATCGCGACCGGCGTCGTGCCGGTGCCCGCCGTCGGCGTCGTGTCACCTTGGTTCGGGAGCGGCGGCGGGGCAGGGAACCCGGGCGCGGGCGGCACCGTCTTCGGCGGCGCGACGCTCGTCGTCGCCTGCGGACCGCCGGAGCCGCTCACCTTCGGCTCGTCGTCGTGGCTCACGACGCTCCGCACGACGAGGAACGTGCCGATCAGCGCGCCGGCCATCACGACGCCGAGCGCCACCGCCACCAGCGTCTTGCGCCGCGTGTCCTCGACCTCGCCGCCGGGCGGAGGGAAGGCGAGCGCGGCGGAGCCGAGCGTCTGCGACGACGCGCTCGGCGTCTCGGCGAGACCGAACGGCGCCATCATCGCGCTCGGGCGCGAGACGCGCTGGTTCGACGGATGCGAGCCGGGCGGAGCCGGCATGAACGGGTCGTTCGGCGTCGGCCGGAGGTGCGCGTCGTCACCGGGGCCCGCGAGCACCGTCGGCAGCGGCTGCGTCATCGGCACCGCGGCCGGGTTGCCGGAGCCGTCCCGTGCGCGCGCGTTCTGGAGCGCGACGTCGACCGCGCGGCGGCGCGCAGCCTTGCGCTCGGCGAGGAGCTGCGAGGTGAAGTGACCGACGACCGCCATCGACGTCGCCTCACCGATGTCGACCATCGCCGCTTCGAGCGCGAGGTTCATCTCGAGCGCCGTCGCGTACCGGTGCTCCGCGTTGAACGCGAGCGCGCGATCGAGCACGTTGCGGACCTGCGGCGGCACGCTCGGCGGAAGAGGAGCCGGCCGCTGTCCGCTCGTGAGCTTGTGGAGCGTCGCGATCTCGTTCGGCCCGTCGTACGGCGGGACGCCGGCGAGCATCTCGAAGAGGACCGCGCCGAGCGACCAGATGTCGGCGCGCCGGTCGATCTCGCGCCCGATCGCCTGCTCGGGCGCCATGTAGCGGACCTTGCCCTTCAGCTGGCCTGCGCTGGTCTCCTGCGAGACGCGGTCACGCGCCTTCGCGACGCCGAAGTCGATCAACATCGTCGTGCCGCTGTTGGCGACGAGGATGTTCTGCGGGGAGACGTCGCGATGGACGACGCCCATGAACTGGCCGTCCTCGCGATCGCGGAGCTCGTGCGCGGCGTGGAGACCGGCCGCGGCATCGGCGCAGATCCGGAGCGCGATGCCGGTCGGGATGCGCAGCTTGCGCTGCTCGGCGGTGCGGAGGATCTTCGAGAGCGAGTCGCCGTCGACCCACTCCATCACCATGAAGTAGCTGCCGTCGTGCTCGCCGACATCCATGATGCGCGCCACGTTGGCGTGCTCGATGCGGGACGCGATGCGCGCTTCGTCGAGGAACATCTCCTGGAAGCGCGGATCCTGCGAGTACTGCGGCAGGATCATCTTGATGACGACCATGCGCTCGAAGCCGAGTCGGCCTCCGAAGCGCGCAAGCCAGACCGACGCCATCCCGCCGTAGGCGAGTGGACACAGCAGCTCGTACCGATCCAATCGGTACCCTGGCTGGAGCTGCGACGGATCCATGCTCCGCCTCAAGTATCACCCACAACCGGCACCAGGGCGAGAGCCTGTCCGCCATCAGGTGGGGCAGGGTGGGATCAGGGGGGTGATCTGCCGTCCGCGCGCTCGGATGTCCACCCGCCGCGGAGCCTTCAGCGAGAGGGCTTCTGCGCGAGGATTTCAGCCACTTTCTCGGGCGAGAGCGCGCGAGCGCGCTCGCGGAGACGGGCGAGCACAGCCTCGCGGTCCGAGGGGGGCGGGACGGCGGCGGCCGGCGACGAACCGGGCGAAACGGCCGTTTCGGGTGCTTCCGGAGCAACCGGGGAAGGCCGCGTCGAGGGCATCGACGCGATCGCGGATGCGGCTTCCGGAGCAACCGGTGACGGAGGCGCCGACGAGATCAACGCGGCCGTCAGCTCGGGTGCCATCGCGGGCTCCGAGTCGATCGGCACAGGCGGTCGCGAAGGACGCAGGTCGAGGTCGGGCACGACCGGCGGAGGTCGCTGCGATCTGCTTTGCGAAACGGCGGGTGACACCGACGGCGGCGGCGACGATCGTTGCGGCGACGTCGAAGGGCGCGATGGCGCCTGCGAAGGACGGGCGCCGGGCGCCTGCGAAGGACGGGCGCCGGGCGCCTGCGAAGGACGGGCGCCGGGCGCCTGCGAAGGACGGGCGCCGGGCGC
>JBDHVE010000179.1:0-18675 GCA_039809485.1 Polyangiaceae bacterium
GCCCGCTTCTCGGCTGGTACTTTCTCATTTGCCCCTCCGATTCCAAGCGTACAAGCCTGACGCCATCCGTCTATTGTGGGTTTCCGAAACGGACGGACCTGAATCAACTCGACGAAACCGCGTCACGTACGTTCTGCCGCGCCCTGGCCCACGGCTACCCGACGGCTCCGGACGCGGGCTGAGCTCTGGTAGCCTCGTTCCGATGGGGGACGAGGCCGCCGAGACGGAGACCGAGACCGAGACCGAGGCGGCGCCCGGCCTCGATCCGAAGACGACCAAGGGACGGCTCCTCGAGTGCACCCGGTGTCACGAGCCCGTCGTCGCGCCGGCGTGGTCGGGCGTCGTCCGCGTGCGCTGCGGGTACTGCGGGTTCGAGGCCGAGCGCGACGTCACGCTCGCGCGCGGCACCGACGCGGAGAGGCCCGCCGGGTATCGCGATCCCGCCGACGCGAACCGGAGCCACGACAAGATCAGCGTCGCGATCGGCGTCCTCCTCCCCGGGCACACCGTCGAGGAGATCGATGCCGCGAGGCTACGCGCTTCGTGCGCGCGGCGGCCGCTCGCGCCGGAGGGGCTCCCCGGCGTCGAGTGGGAGCGCGTCTGGCTCGCGATCTGGCTCGCGTGGAAGCGCGCGATCGCCGGCGATCCGCTCCATGCGCGCATCGCGCTCGAGACCGCGCTCGCCGCGACGACGACGCCCGCGTACCGCGCGCTCCTCCTCGCACACCTCGCGCAGCACGCCGCGGCGATCGGCGCGAAGGGCCTCGCGAAGAAGTGGCTGAAGGCGTGTCCCGACGTCGCCGTCGCCGAGGTCGACTCCGAGATCCGCGCCGCACGCGCGTTCATCGCGCTCGGCGAGGGGCGGCTCTCCGACGTCCTCCAGCTCACCGGCGGCCGACTCGCCGGCACCGGCTACAGCGGTCATGCGGTCTTCACCGCGATCGCGCTCGCGATCGAGGCGAACGACCGGAGCGGCGACCGGAAGTGGGCGGAGGCGATCCTCGACGACGCGCTGGCGAAGAAGTTCCTCCTGAACGTCGCGTCGGTGATGGACGCCTACGGCCTCGGTCGTGAGGCGGTCCAGCGCTGGGTCGGCGGGGCATCGGACCAAGTCGGCGGTGCGGACGGTGCTCTGGTCGGCGGCGACGTTCGCCGGCGCCTTCGGCTTCTGGGGGCTCGTGCGCGGCGCGTTCGACTTCGACTTCGGACGCCTCCTCGCGAGCGCGCTCCTCTTCGCCGTCGTCTCGGGCGGCATCCAGTGGCTCACGTACAAGTGGGCGAGCGGCACGCGCCCCCAGCGCGTGGGCCGCTGGCTGCTCTTGCTCCTCCCGCTCGTCGTCGCCTACCCGCTCGGGGCCTGGGTCCACACGAGCGTCCCGCGTCCGCGTCCGGAGCCCCCGCGGCAGGGCCTGCCCGCGAGCCTGCCGAACGCGGAGGAGAACTGACGCCCAGGTCTGCTAGCCTCCCGCGTCCGCATGGACGTCTCGCAGATCCGTCACGTGGCCGCGCTCGCGGAGCTCTCCCTCACCCCCGAGGAGGAGCAGCGGCTCGCGGCCGAGATGACCCGCATCCTCGACTACGTCGCCGAGCTCGACGCGGTCGACACCTCCTCCGTCCTGCCGATGACGCAGGTGACCGGCGCCGCGCCGCGGCTCCGGGAGGACGTCGTCGAGGAAGGCCTCGCGCACGAGGACGCGCTCGCGGCCGCGCCCGAGGCGGAGCACGGCGGGTTCGTCGTCCCGACCTTCGTGGAGTGAGCGCGATGAGCGAGCTCGAGTCCGTCGTCCAGATCGCCGAGGCCGTGAAGAGCGGCAAGGTCACCGCGGTCGAGATCGCCGAGCGCACGCTCGCGCGGATCGACGCGAGGAACCCGGAGCTGAACGCGTTCCTCACCGTGAGCCGCGAAGAGCTCCTCGCGGGCGCCCGCGCCGTCGACGACAAACGCGCGCGCGGGGAGATGCTCGGCGCGCTCGCCGGCGTGCCGATCGCGTTGAAGGATGCACTCTGCACGCGTGGCGTCCGGACCACCTGCGCCTCGCGAATGCTCGAAGGGTACGTCCCGCCCTACGACGCCACGGTCGTCCGGAAGCTCCGCGCCGCGGACGCCATCGTCCCCGGCAAGACGAACATGGACGAGTTCGCGATGGGCTCGTCGAACGAGTCCTCCGCGTTCGGTCCGGCGAAGAACCCGCACGACGTGACGCGCACGCCCGGCGGCTCCTCCGGCGGCAGCGCGGTCGCGGTCGCGGCCGGCCTCGCGCCCGCCGCGCTCGGGAGCGACACCGGAGGCTCGATCCGCCAGCCTGCCGCCCTCACCGGCACCGTCGGCGTGAAGCCGACCTACGGCCGTGTCTCGCGGTTCGGCCTCGTCGCGTTCGCGTCGAGCCTCGATCAGATCGGGCCGTTCGCGAGCGACGTGCGGTCCGCTGCGCGGGTCCTCGGCGTCATCGCGGGCGGCGACCCGCGCGACTCCACCGTGGTCGATCGTGACGTGCCCGACTACGAAGCGGCGTGCGGGAAGAGCATCCGCGGGCTCCGCCTCGGCGTCCCGGAGGAGTACTTCGCGAAGGGGCTCGATCCCGCGGTCGAGGCGAGCATCCGCGCCGCGATCGCGCGCCTCGAAGCCGACGGCGCCGTCGTCCGCCCGGTGTCGCTCCCGCACACGAAGCACGCCGTCGCGACGTACTACGTCATCGCGACCGCGGAGGCGTCGAGCAACCTCGCGCGCTTCGACGGCGTCCGTTACGGCCTTCGCGTGACGAAGGACGCTGCGAAGGACGGCGGCACCGCGAGCGCGCTCCGCGCGATGTACGGCGCGACGCGCGACGCCGGGTTCGGCGCCGAAGTGAAGCGCCGGATCCTCCTCGGCACGTTCGTCCTCTCCGCGGGCTACTACGACGCGTACTACCTCAAGGCGCAGAAGGTCCGCGCGCTCCTCCGCCGCGACTTCGACCAGGCCTTCGGCGAGGTCGACGCCATCGTGTGCCCGACCTCCCCGACGGCCGCGTTCCGCCTCGGCGAGAAGACGAGCGACCCGCTCACGATGTACTTGAGCGACGTCTACACGCTGCCGGCGAGCCTCGCCGGGCTGCCCGCCGCGAGCGTCCCGGTCGAGCCCGCGCTCACGGACGGAAAGCCCCTCCCCGTCGGTCTCCAGATCGTCGCGCCTTCGTTTCGCGAGGACACCGTCCTCGCCCTCGCCTGCGCGGTGGAAGCGGCGCGTCCGCGCGCATGAGCGACATCGTCGTCGCGCCGCTCGACCTCGTCACCTTCCCCGCGTTCGAGGCGCTCTTCGCCGAAGCACACTCGACGTGCGCGTGCCGCTACTGGCACTTCACCGGGAACAAGAACGCGTGGCTCGACCGCTGCGCGCACCGCCCGCACGAGAACATGGACGAGCAGCGCGCCGCGGTCGCCGAGCGCGATCTGTCGGCGGAGGGCCTCCTCGCGCTCCGCCGTGGCGCGCCGACGACCGACGCCGCGCTCGGCTGGATGAAGCTCTCACCGCTCGCGACCGTGCCGAAGATGCGGAGCCTGCCGGTGTACCGCACGCTCGACCTCGGCCCCGAGGACACGACCTGGGCGATCGGCTGCTTCCTCGTCCATCCCGCGGCGCGCCACCAGGGCGTCGCGCGGGCCCTCGTCGCCGGCGCCCAAGCGCATGCGCGCGCGCGTGGCGGCCGCGTGCTCCAGGCGTTCCCGCGTCGATCGACCGAGCCGCTCTACGACGAAGAAGTGTGGCAGGGCCCGGAGCGCGTCTTCGTCGATGCGGGCTTCGAGGTCCTCCACGACATCGCGCCGTACCCGGTCTATCGGAAGCTGCTCTGACGCGCACGTGCTACGAACGCGGCATGGCGCGTCTCGTCCCTGCCCTCCTCCTCGCTTCGCTCGTCGGCTGCGCGTCGGCTCCGCCCGCAGCTCCGCCGCCCGCGGCGCCGGCAGCTCCGCCCGCGCCGGCAACACAGCCCGAGCACGTCGACGGCGCGACCGCGAAGAAGCTCGTCGGCAGCGGCGCGCGCCTCGTCGACGTGCGGACACCCGAGGAGTACGCGGCCGGGCACGTCGAGGGCGCCGAGAACGTCCCCGTCGACACGATCGCGACGCACGACTTCGGCGCGAAGGAGACGCCCCTCGTCGTGTACTGCGGCTCGGGCAAGCGCTCGGCGCGCGCGGCGGCGGCGCTGCGGGCGCGCGGCTACACGCACGTGAACGACCTCGGCGGGATGTCTCGCTGGAACGAGTGAGGCCTCGCGGCCGCGTGTGCCGAAAGGTGCTCAGCACCTGCCCCGGCGGTCGGGACAACGAGGCGATCTTCCTGGCGAAGCGCGCGCTCGGGTAGACTCGACGGCAGTGGACCCGAGCTTGCCTGTGCTCGTGACCCGGCTGACCGATCGCCGGGCGCTGACGCGACTCGTTCGCGCAGCGCTCCGGCACGAGGTCGCCGAGGTCCATCTCGCCGAAGGGCCGAGACAGGCGCAGCCCCACACGCTCGACCTCCACTTCTCCGGCGCGAACGCCGTCTCGCTCCTCGCCGAGCCCGCCGGCGTTCCGCAGAACGGAAGCTTCCCGCTCCGTCTCCGGCCGCTCCATCGCGCGCAGGCAGCCGAGCTCTACGCGTTGCTCGAGGCCGAGCACGTGAGCGAGAGCGAGCCCGTTGGTGTGTTCTCCGTCTCACCGGACACGCTCTCGCAAGGTCCGCGCACGCTCGCGTTCGAAGGCGACTCCGCCCCGCTCGCGCGCAGCATCACGGGCGCTCCGCCGCCGATGCCGATCGCCGGCATGCCCGAGGCGAGCCTTCCTCCGTCGACGAAGAAGGACGACCCGAAGAAGACCGACCCGAGCCCCTCGTGGGCGCGTCCGCCTGTCCCGCAGCCCGCCGCGGGCGACGCGGAGGACCGGTCGATCAGTGTGAGCGTCGACTTCGACAGCGACGTCGCGCCGGCTGCGGAACCGAGCACCGAGCGCCCCGCCGAGCCCGACTTCGACGCCGGAGGCGCGGGCTCGGACGGCCCCGCGACGATGGTGACGCCTCCGGGGGAAGAGCCCTTCTTCGACGACGCGCTCCTGAACCTGCCCGCCATCTCGCTCGACGAGGAGCTCGCGGGCGAGGACGGCGTCGCATCGAGCCGGACGAGCGCCGCGCCGCGGCTCGAGCTCGTCGAGTCCTCGGGCGAGCTCGAAGACCTCGCGCCTTCGAGCCACGACGTGTCGGGCGACGAGGTGAAGACCGACGCCCCGACCGCGGGCGGCGAGCCGTGGGACGACGAGCTCGAGACGATCATCCGCCTCCCTGGCTCGGCCGGGAACATGGCCGTCGCGCGCGCGACGGCCGGCTTCGAGGACGGCAACGGGGTCATCGAGCCCGAGCCCGCATCCGGTGCGGCCGCTTCCGACCGCGCGCTCATCGTCCCCGTCCCGCTCCGCGAAGACCTCACGCCGACGAACCAGCGCGACCCTCGCGTCCCGAAGTCGACGACGGGCAGCGGCCGCAAGAAGAAGAACACGACGAAGCGCGGCACGACGAAGAACACGGCGCGCTCGCGGAAGGACGAGGAGGCGCCGGTCAGCGTCCGCGGGCGCCAGCTCGAAGGCGACACCGACCCGCTCCTCGGTCGCAAGATCGGAGGCGGCAAGTACGCGATCGAGTCGCTCATCGGCAGCGGCGCGGCAGGTGCCGTCTACAAGGCCACCCACCGCGAGCTCCGGCGCACCGTCGCGATCAAGGTCCTGCATCCGCACTACCAGCAGGACCCGCACTTCATGAAGAGCTTCCGCGGCGAGGCGCTCGCCGCGAGCCAGCTCGATCACCCGAACGTCATGCGCGTCCTCGACTTCGGTCAGGAGCCGGACGGGCTCGTCTACATCGTGATGGAGCACCTCTCGGGGCGGACGCTCCAGAGCCTTCTCGACGAGGAACGCCGCCTCCCCCCGGAGCGCGCGGTCGAGATCATGATCCAGGTCTGCGCCGCGCTCAGCGTCGCGCACGACAACGGGATCATCCAT
Organism: Polyangiaceae bacterium; assembly: GCA_039809485.1. Classification (GTDB taxonomy): domain Bacteria; phylum Myxococcota_A; class Polyangia; order Polyangiales; family Polyangiaceae; genus Labilithrix. Next base: position 6,004 of record JBDHVE010000179.1, read on the forward strand.
CGCGACATCAAGCCCGACAACATCATGCTCGTGCCGAGCCGTAACGACGAAGGCGGCACGTTCGAGCTCGTGAAGGTCTGTGACTTCGGCATCGCCGCGCTCGAGAACCCGCGCGCAGAGGACGTCGAGCTCGGGATCGCGGAAGGCGTGATCGCGGGGACGCCCGAGTACATGGCGCCCGAGCAGGCGCGCGGCGCCGAGATCGACGCGCGCTCGGACGTGTACGCCTGCGGGATCTGCCTCTACGAGCTCGTCACCGGCCGCCCGCCGTTCCTCGGCGAGAATCCGGCCGAGATCCTGATCAAGCAGCTCGAGGAGATCCCGCGACCGCCTTCGGCGCTCCTCAAGGGCCTCGATCCGCTCCTCGAGGAGATCATCCTCCGCTCGATCCAGAAAGACCCGCTGAAGCGCCAGCAGTCCGCGCGCGAGCTGCGCGTCGAGCTGAAGGAGATCATCGATCCCGTCGACGCGACGGCAGGCGCGTCCGACGACGAGCGCAGCATCGTCGAGAGCGTCCCCGGTCTCGACGACCCGGCGTCCGGCTTCGCGGGCTTCTTCATGGGCCTGTCGAGCGCCGCGCTCCGCGTGGGCTCCTTCGAGCGCGGGCATCCCGACGCCGGCCAGGCGATGAAGGATCTCCGTAAGGCGACCCGCGCGGCGCTCCGCGGCCGCGTCGAGCTCACCTTCGCGCGGCGCGACACGTCGCGCGGCGTCGGATACGTCGTCATGAGCGGTCATGCGGAGATCGTCGACGTCCGGCGGCTCCTCGGCGCGCTCTACGCGAGCCACGGCGAGCCTTTCATCGAGCTGCTCGTGAAGAAGGGGATCGCGTCGCTCACCCTCCGGGAGGGGATCCCCGACGTCGAGCTCGACTACCTCGTCGAGATGCTGCTCGGGGGCCTCGCGCACGAGCCGCTCCGGAAGGAGCTCTTCGCCAAGTCCCATCGGTTCATCTCGGTGCTCTTCGCGTCCGACGTCGTCGGCCGGAGCCGGAAGCTCACCTGGAAGGTCGGGCTCTGCGCCTCGCGCCTCGCGCGCGACCTCCGTGCGCTCTCCACGGTGCGCGGGATCAGCCTGAAGAAGATGCGCGAGATCCGGGAGGACCTCGTCGCGGGCGCAGCCCACCTCCTCACGAAGGGCGAAGAGGTCCGGCAGTTCCTCTACAACGCGGACCTCGTCGACGAGGTCGTCGCGAACCTCCGCGGCTTCTCGTCGTTCCACACCGCGCCGGTCGCGGTGCAGCGCCTCCTCCACGACCCGTGCGTGGAGGGCGCCGCGCTCGTCCTCGAGGACTACGACGTCGGCGAGATCGACACCGAGGTCCTCCGCGGCTACCTGCGCCTGTTCGCGACGCGGCTCGTCAACGAGCGCTCGCCGAAGTCGGACGCGCTCCTCGCCGAGCTCCACAAGCGTTCGCTCGTCACCGACGAGGACATCCCGCGGGACCTCAAGGAGCTGATCCGCGCGGAGGCGCTCGCGGAGGCGCTGATCCGCGATCCGTCGCAGTTCCTCCTCGCCGTCGACCACACCGTCGACCCCGAGGACTACGCGCGCGAGCTCTCGACGCTGGAGGCGGCGATGCGCGTGCTCGCGCGCCGTGCCGAGGCCGGTGCGCTCCTCGCCGCGGTCAGCATGCTCGCGCGCCACGCGAAGGCGAGCGGCGCCAAGCCCGGAGCCCGCGAGCAGCACGCGCTGAAGTCGATGAAGTCGATCATCGACAAGCAGCGTCTCGTGCCGGTCGCGAACGCGCTCCTGTCGGGCCCCCCGCACCAGCGCGAGCCCGCGAGGCAGCTCCTCGTCCTCGCCGGGAGCGCCGGCGCGCAGGCGCTCTACGCCGCGCGCGAGAGCACGGCCGACCCGGCCGCGCGCGCCACCTTCGTCCAGGTGTTCCGCGAGACGGGACCGGCGGGCTGGTCGCTGCTCGCGGCGATCCTCCCGCGGCTCGAGGTCATGACCGAAGGCGATCTCGCGCTCGTGGAGGACCTCCTCCGCGCCCTGCCGGATCGCCCCGATCCGGTGCTCGGCGAGGCCGTGGCCAAGTACCTCGCGCATCCGCGGCTCCGCCCGGCGGCGCTCGCCGCGATCGTGCCGCTCTGGGGCGACCGCGCGAAGAAGCCGCTCGTCGACGCGCTCGAGTTCGCCGAGGAGCCCGCGAGGATCGTCGCGACGACCGAGCTCCGTCGGATGCGCGCGATCGACGAGCAGGTCGTCACGATCATCGAGCGGCTCCTCACGATGCGCGGCAGCGCGAGCGAGGAGCTCCGCGCCGTCGCCGCGTCCGCGCTCGGCGACGCGCTCCCGCCGGTCCGTCCGCGAGTCGTCGCGTTCCTCTCGCGCGGGATCGAAGCGAAGCGCGGATTCCTCGCGTCGCTCCGCGGCGACGGCGGCTCGGACGAGAGCGTCTTCGTCACCGAGGCGATGGCGCGCGCGCTGATGCAGCTCGATCGCGTCGAAGCGACCCGCGCGATCAAGGCGCGCCTCCAGCGCGCGGACGGACACCTCCGGGCGCGGCTCACCGCGGTCCTCCAGCAGGCCTGAGGCTCAGCCGAGCGGCGGCACGGCCGTGAACTCGCGCCAGCGTGCCGAGCGGAGCAGGTCACAGGAGAGACCGACGAAGATCGCGCGGAGCGTCTCGTCACGCGACGCGAAGCGCCGAGCAGTACGCAGCACGTCACCGATCGACGCCTTCGCCTCGATGCTCTTCAGGACCTGCTCCTCCGCCTCCGGGAAGCGGAACGCTTCGATCCGCACCGGGAGCGGCCGCACCGGCTCGAGCACGTCCTCCTCGAGCGGTCCGAGGATCGCCTCGAGCTCGGCGTGCGGATAGGCCTCGCGCACCGCCCGGAGGACGAGCTCGAACGGATCGACGCCGAGCGGGAACGTCTCCTCGTGCGAGCGCGCGCCGCGGACGAATGCGAGCTCGCCCTTCCGCCAGGTGAAGATCTCGACGAATCGGTCCTGCGTCTGCTGGTGGATCGCGCGGAACAGCTCGATCGGACGGAGGACGCCGAGACCGCAGAGCGCGTCGCCGATCCGGCCGCCGTAGCGAGGCAGGAGCGCGAGGGCCATCTCGACCTCCATCCGGAGCACCTGCCCGCGCGCGACGAGGTGCTCGCCGAAGAGCTCGCGCTTGTCGGTGGAGACGACGAACTCCGGCACGCCTTCGACGAGGTACACCTTCTTCCGGCGCGCGCCGTCGCGGAAGTAGAGGGCGCCCGTCTCGCGACCGAGCGCGAGCTGGAAGAGGCGCGAAGGCAGGAGGACGCGGTCGATCGGCGCCCGCCCGTTCTGGGCGGTGAAGACGTTCTCGTCCCACCGGAGCGCGGGGCTCGACACGAACCGCCCGAGCTCCGGGTAGCTCGCCGCGTCGCGGAACGGCGAGCTCTCGCGCGAGACGAGGACGCGATGGTCGACGGCGCCCGTCACCCAGAGCTCGACGAGCTTCGGGTACGAGAGCGGTCCGATCACGGGGCCGCTCGGCATCTTCGCGCGATAGATCGAAGGCGCGACGTCGCCCTGGCTCGCCGGCGGGACCGTCGCGCGGACGGCGTTGTCCGGAGGCCGGCGCGACTGCGAGAGGTCCTGCGTCGGCAGCGGGTCGAGCTCGCTCGAGGGCGGTCCGTCGTCGGCGTTCGTGACGAGGCCGAGGCGCTCGATCCAGGACGCGAGCTTGCCCGGCCCGACCTGGAGCCGGCGCCGGCGGAGGATCTCCTCGATCGCCTCCGCGAACGATGCCGCATTCGGGTACCGGAGCGCGCGGTCGCGGGCGAGCGCGCGATAGAGGACGGCGCGGATGTCGTCCGGGACGCGAGACGAGGCGCGATCGAGCGCGCCGAGATCCGCATCGCGGATCCGCATCAGGACCTCGATCTCGCTCGGGCCCTGGAAGAGCGGCCGGAGCATGACGAGCTCGGCGAGCACGATCCCGACGGTGAAGAGATCGCTTCGTGCGTCGAGCTCGCGGCCGACGACCTGCTCGGGGCTCATGTACCCGAGCTTGCCCTTCAGCTGGCCGGCGTCCGTCCGGCGCTCGATCTCGGCGGCGCGGGCGATGCCGAAGTCGGTGAGCTTCACCGCGCCGGAGCGCGCGATGAGCACGTTGCCGGGCGACACGTCGCGGTGGACGAGATCGAGGGCGCGGCCGTCGTCGTCGCGCGCGTTGTGGGCGTAGTCGAGCCCACGGAGGATCGAGAGCGCGACGTAGAGCGCGGCCTCGAGCGGCACGTCCTCTCCGCGCGCGGAGGCGGCGCGGACGAGGCGGGCGGCGGTCGTGCCGTCCACGTACTCCATCGCCATGTAGAGCTCGCCGTCCTGCTCCCCGAAGTCGAAGACCTGGACGATGTTCGGATGCGCGAGCCGGGCGCAGACCCGGGCCTCGTCGATGAACATCGCGACGAAGTCGGGGTCCTGCGCGAGCTGCGGGAGGATGCGTTTGACGGCGACGACCTTCTGGAAGCCGTGCGGACCCGCCCGCCGCGCGAGGTAGACCTCCGCCATCCCGCCCGTGGCGAGACGCTGCGAGAGCTCGTAAGGCCCCAGCAAGAGCGGAGCCGGATGGATCGGCGAGCTCATCGGCGGTAGAGATCGTACCCCATGGTGCTCCCCAAGCGGAACTCGTCTCGTCCCCCCTCGAGCGAGGGATTGCGACGCTCGCGCTCTGGCGGTCGTGTGGTCGCGGTCACGGGAGCCTCGTCGTTCCTCGGCAACAACCTCGTCGGGCTGCTCGAGGAGGACCCCACCGTCTCGCGCGTGGTGGCCGTCGACGTGCGCCCGCCGCTGACGGGCGCGCGAAAGACCCGCTACTACGAGGTCGACTTCACGCAGCCGACGGCAGAGGCGCGGCTCTCGGAGATCTTCTCGGCCGAGAGCGTCGAGACGCTGGTGCACCTCGCCTTCCTCGCGTCGCCGTCGCACAAGTCGGCCCTCGCGCACGAGCTCGAGAGCGTCGGGACGCGGCACGTGCTCTTCGCGGCGCGCCACGCCGACATCCGCAAGGTCGTGATGTGGTCGCAGACCTGGCTCTACGGCGCGAACCCGTCTAACCCGAACTTCCTCACCGAGAAGCACCCGCTGCGTGCGGACCCGACCGAGCCGTTCTTCGGCGACAAGCTCGAGGCCGAGGTCGAGATGAACCGCTTCGCGAAGACGCCCCGCACGGTGGCGACGACGCTGCGGACGGCGCCGATCCTCGGCCCCACGGTCAACAACACCGTGACGCGCTACCTCGCGCGGCGCGTGGTGCCGATGATGATGGGCTTCGATCCGCTCGTGCAGTTCGTGCACGAGGTCGACGCAATCGCCGCCTTCAAGCTCGCGATCGACCGCGACTGCCCCGGCGTGTTCAACATCGTGGGCGACGGCGTCCTGCCGCTCTCTACCGTGGTGAAGCTCGCCGGGCGGCTCGCGGTCCCCGTCCCCCACCCGATCGCGCGGAGCTTCACGGGGGCGCTCTGGCTCGCGCAGCTCGTCGACGGTCCTTCGGCGTTCCTGCCCTACCTGCGGTTCCTCTGCGTCGCGGACGGCGCGAAGGCGAAGGCCGAGATGGGCTTCCGCCCCGCCTACACGACACGCGAGGCGGTGCTCGACTACACGAGCGCGCAGCGCCTCCGCGACGTGAAGCTGCTCCAGGAGAACGCGGCATGAAGAGCAAGCCGAAGACGGCGGCGGCGGGGCCGAAGAAGACGGCGGCCGCGCCCGCGAAGAAGACCGCGGCGAAGTCGCGCGCGAAGGTCGCGCCGAAGGTCGCGCCGAGGCCGGCCTCGGCGGCCCGCCGCAAGAAGGTTCCCTCGCTGCTCGCCGGGACGAGGCCGCGCGCGAGCGAGCCGCCGGCGAGCGAGCCGCCCCCGTCGGTGCAGCTCGGCGAAGCGTCGCCGCCGCGGATCGAGGAGACGGGCTCGCGCGTGTCGACGACGGATCGCGCGTCGTCCCCGCAGGTCGTCGCGCAGATGCGCGAGCTCGAAGCGCAGCTCGATCGGCTGATCGAGCGAGCGTCGCATCCGGATCTATCCGAGCTCGACGAAGAGGACGTCGACGAGGCACCCGCACCCGCACCCGCACCTGCACCCGAGGTTCGCGCCCGCGCGCCCGAAGAGGAAGAGCCTGCCCCTCTCTCCGAGCTCCCCGTCCCGAGCGGCCCCGGTCGCGAGCCGCTCAGCATCCCCTACGCCCGCCCGAGCGGCCCCTTGCCCTCGCAGGTCGCGCCGGTCTCCGAGCGCGCCGTCTTCGACACTGCACGCGAGCTCCTCTCGACCGATTTCTACCTCCGCAAGTGGGGCCGTCTCGCGATGCGGAACCGGTCGGAGGAGGTCGACGACTTCGGCTACGACCCGATCTACGACGAGAAGGTCCGACCCGCGCTCGACTTCCTCTACACGAAGTACTTCCGGATCGAGGCGAGCGGCGTCGATCGGATCCCCGCCGCCGGGCGCTGCCTCCTCGTCGCGAACCACTCGGGCACCGTCCCGCTCGACGGCGTGATGATCAAGACGGCGGTCCGCCGCGAGCACCCCGCGCACCGCCACGTGCGCTGGCTGACGGAAGACTTCATCTATCACTTCCCCTATCTCGGCGGCGCGATGAACCGGCTCGGCGCCGTCCGCGCGTGCCAGGAGAACGCGGAGCGTCTCCTCGCGAACGACGAGCTCGTCGCCGTCTTCCCCGAGGGCGTGAAAGGGATCGGGAAGCTCTTCGCGCAGCGCTATCGCCTCCAGCGCTTCGGGCGCGGCGGCTTCATCAAGCTCGGGCTCCGGACGTCGACGCCGATCGTACCGGTCGCCGTCGTCGGGGCGGAGGAGACGAACCCGCTCCTCTTCCGGATCGAGCACCTCGCGAAGATCGTCGGTCTCCCCTACGTGCCGGTGACGCCGACGTTCCCGCTCCTCGGCCCGGCGGGCCTCCTCCCCGCGCCGACGAAGTGGAAGATGATCTTCGGCGAGCCAATCGACTTCTCCTCCTACGGCCCCGAGGCGGCCGACGACGAGCTGCTCGTCGGCAAGCTCGCCGAACGCGTGCGCGCGAACATCCAGGGGATGCTCGACCGCGAGATCGGCTCGCGCAAGAGCGTGTTCTTCGGATGACGCGCGCAGGCGTCCTCGTCGTCGACAAGCCGAAGGGACCGACGAGCCACGACGTCGTCGCGCGCGTCCGCAAGGCGATGAAGACGCGCGAGGTCGGTCACGCGGGCACGCTCGACCCGATGGCGACGGGCGTGCTCGTCGTCGCCGTCGGTGAGGCGACGAAGCTCGTGCCGTGGCTCACCGCCGACGACAAGGGCTACGAGGCGACGATCCGCCTGGGCGCGGCGACGGACACGCTCGACGCCGAAGGGACCGTCACCGGTGAAGTGCCGCTCTCCGACGCGCTCCGCGCCGCGCTCGCCGCCTTCGACCTCGGCGCGATCCCGGAGGTCGTCGCGCGCGCCCTCGAGGCCGAGCGTGCGCGCAGAGAGCAGGTGCCGCCCGCGTTCTCCGCGATCAAGATCGGCGGCGAGCGCGCGCACGTCCTCGCCCGGCGCGGTGAGGCGCCCGAGATGGCGCCGCGGCCCGTCGAGGTGCGGCGGGTCGAGATCGTCGCCGCGCGCGACAGCGAGCTCGACATCGTGCTCGACGTCGCGAAGGGCTACTTCGTCCGCTCCCTCGCGCGCGACCTCGCCGCGGCGCTCGGCACCGTCGGCCATCTCACCCGTCTTCGTCGCGTCCGGTCGGGCGCCTTCACTGCGAGCGAGGCGGCGCCGCTCGACCTGCCGCCCGAGGAGCTCGCGCTCCGCCTCTTCCCGCTCGCGGAGGCCGCCGCGCGCGCGCTCCCGACGAGCGTCCTCACCGAAGCGGGCGTCCGCGCGGCACGGCACGGGCAGCGCGTCCGGCCCGAGGACCTCCGGACGCCGCACGCGCGACCGTCGGCATGGCTCGACGAGGCCGGCGTGCTCGTCGCCGTCGGCGCGACCGACGACGACGGCTCCGGCCGCGTCCTCCGCGGCTTCCCCGCGAGCTGAGCCTACTTCTTGGCCGGCGGCGGCGACTTCTTCTTGTCCTTCGCGAGCGCGAGCTTCGCCTCGGCCGCCTTCGCGAGCGGGCCCTTCGGCGCGAGCTTGAGGTACTTCTCGTAGGCCGTTACAGCCTCGGCGAACTTCCCGTCCTCGTGCTGCGTCCAGCCGAGCCAGTAGTGCGCGGGCGCGAACTCGGGCTCCTTCGTCGTCGCCGTCGTCAGGTCGGCGAGGGCGCCGGCCTTGTCCTTCGCCGCGTGCTTGCAGAGTGCACGGTTCGTGCGGAAGTCGGCGTTGTCCTTGATCCCGATCGCCTTGTCGAACGCGGCGATGCATTCCGGCACCGCGCGGAGCGTCCGCATCTCGAAGCCGATGCTACCGAGGAGCGCGGGGTCCTCCCCCGCGACGCTCTGCGCCTTCTTCAGCTTCTCGAGCGCCTCGTCACGCTTCTTCCACGTCGCGAGCTGCTGCGCGTAGGTGATGTAGAAGAGCGCGTTGTTCGGCTCGAGCTTCACCGCGTCGTCGAACGCCTTCTGGCTCGCCGCCTGATCGCCCTTTCCGCCGAGCGCGACGGCGTAGTTGAGCGTGAGGGGCGCGTTCTTCGCGTTCTTGTCGAGCGCCTTCTTCGCGGTCGCGATCGCGTCGTCGTAGCGCTGCGACTCGACGTAGAGCGCGGTCAGGTTCTCCGCCGCCTCCTGCATGTCCGGCTGGATCGCGAGCGCGTCCTTGTAGCTCTTCTCCGCGCCGGCGCGGTCGCCCGTCTTGTCGAGGACGAGGCCGAGCGCGTAGTGCGCGTCGGCCTGCTTGGGGTTCTTCTTCACGGCGGCCTCGAAGGCCGTCTTCGCCGTCGGGAAGTCGCCTGCCTTGAACGCGGCCGAGCCGCGTGCGTAGTCGTCGCCCGCCGGGGCCGCGCTGCCGCCGCTCTGGCCCGTCGGCTTGCCCTTGCTCGGTCCCTCGGCCCCGAGGTCCGGGTCCGGCGTCGCTGCTTGGGTCGGGCTCTGCGGAGGCTTGTCTCCGCCACCGCACGCGGCGACGAAGATCGAGAGCAGGACCGCGGACAACGAACGATTCATCGGCTGGCCTCCGTGGGCTCGATGCTGGACGTGGCGGGCTCGCGGCGCGCGCGAGCCGAAGGATCGGTGACGGCGAGGAGAGCCTCGCGGATGACTCGGAACCGCGAGCCCGGCTCGACCTTGGAGCCGTCGAGCTCGTTCACGTAGAACACGTCGGCCACCTTCGTGCCCTCCGTGTTGATCTTCGAGAGCGCGATCGAGAGACCGAGCCCGTGGAGCGCGCTCGCGAGCTCGTAGAGGAGGCCCGGACGGTCCTTCGCGAAGACCTCGACAACGGTGTGCCGAGGCGACGCGCGGTCGTCGATGACGACTTCGCTGAGCACGGCGGGGCTCGGGCGCTCGCGCCACGGCGAGCCGCGGCCCATGCGGTCGCGGACGAGATCGGTGGCGGAGGCCGCTCCGGTGCAGAGCGCCTCGAGGTCGCGCGTGAGGCGCGGAATCGCCTGCGTCACGCCCTCGGTCGCGGCGCCGGGGCCGAGCGAGTCGGCGCGCGCGTCACGGACCCAGAACAAGTCGACGGCTTCGCTCCGCCCTTCCCCGAGCGGCCGCGAGTAGACCTGCGCGGCGAGGACCTCGAGCCGGCTCGCCGTGATCGCGGCGGCGATGCGGGCGAGGAGGCCCGGCGCGTCGTCGGCGATCACGCAGAGCTCGCACACGTCCGGGTGACGCGAGGGCACGAGCGCGACGGAGACGGGACCCGTGCCGCGCGCGAGCGCCACCTTCGCGTGCGCGACGATCGCCTCGGGCGCGTTCGCGAGGAGGTAGCGGTCCGGCATCGAGGCGAGGAACGCGTCGAGGTCCTTCCGCGGTTCCTTCCAGAGCGCGAACGCGGCGTCGCGCGCGCGGTCGCTCCGCGTGCGCTCGAGCGAGGCGTTCGACGGCGCGCCGGCGAGCCAGCTGTCGGCGGCGAAGTAGAGCTCGTCGAGCATGCTCGCCTTCCACGACGTCATCGCGGTCGGCGACGTCGTCGTGATGTCCGCGACGGTGAGGAGGTACAGGTTCCGGAGCGCCTCGCGGTCCTGCACCTGGGCGCAGAAGTCGGTCGTCGTGCTCGGGTCGTCGAGGTCGCGCCGCGTCGCGACGTGGTACATGAGGAGGTGATCGCGGACGAGCGCGCGCACTTCGCTCGCCTCCTCTGCGCCGATCCCGAGCCGCGGGAGAATCGACTCGCAGAGCTCGGCGCCGGTGACGGAGTGGTTCTTCCGCGAGCCGCTCGCGTCCGGATACCCCTTCCCGACGTCGTGCAGGAGCGTCGCGAGGAAGAGCGGAACCGGCCGCGCGATCTCGGCGGCGAGGCGGCTCGCGACCGGGCGCTCGTGCGCGAGGTCCCCGCGGCAGAGCGCGCGGAGGCAGTCGACCGCGGCGACGCTGTGAACGTCGACCGTGTACACGTGGTAGACGTCGTGGTGGACGCGCCCGGTGACGGGCTGGAACTCCGGGATCATCGCGAGGAGGAGCCCGACCTCGTGGAGCTCCCCGGCGATCGACCCGCGACGAAGGGGCGCCTCGGGCACCGAGCAGATCAGCTCGACGAACGTGCGCGCCGCGGCCGGCGACTTCCGGAGGCGCTCGGCCCAGTCCTTGGCGGCGGCGGCACGCGCGATCGCGTCGCGCGCGAACGGCAGGATCGGCGCCTTGCGCGCGACGCACGCCGCGTAGGCACGGAGGGCGAGCGCGGGATCCTGCGCGAGCGCGGCGGGATCGACCGTGACCTGTCCGTCGAAGAGGCGGACGCCGCCGCCGAGATCGATCTCGACCGGCTTGCCGGCACGGCGACGTGGCGGCGTCGCACGGAGGAGCAGCGACTCGCGCGCACGCGTCACGACGCGCGCGTGGCCGAAGTAGTCCTGCATGAAGCGCTCGGCGCCGGTCGCGCGCGCGCCGGTGTCGTTCCCGCGTCCGCTCGACGGCACGTACCCGAGCTCGTCGGCGATCGCCTCCTGGCGGTCGAACGTGAGGCGATCGCTCTTGCGCTCCGCATGCGCGTGGAGCCGGTTCCGGACGCGCCAGAGGAACTCCTCCGCGCGGCTGATCTCGTGCGCCTCGCGCGCGACGAGGACGCCGAGGCGGACGAGCTCGGCCCACGTCCCCTGCTCCGCGTTCTCCTTCGGCCGGAACCGTGCGCGCGCGGCCCAGCGTGCGACGTCGAGATCGCGGAGCCCGCCGGCGCCTGCCTTCACCTCGGGCTCGAGGAGATAGAGCGATCCGCCGAAGCGCGCGTGGCGCGAAGCGGCCTCCTCCTCGAGGCGGTCCATGAACGCACCGAGCGCGCCTTCGCTGAAGAGCCCCGCATAGGCGCGGTCCTCGAGCTCCCGCACGAGCGAGGCATCTCCGCCGAGGAAGCGGAGATCGAGGAGCGACGTCGCCGTCGCGAGATCGGTCTGTGCGAGCTCGAGCGCTTCGCCCGCGGACGTGACCTGGTGACCGACCGAGAGGCCGGCATCCCAGAGCGGATAGAGCAGCGCGTCCGCGAAGCGCGCGCCCGCGTCCCGCGCCTTCGCACCGGAGCCGACGACGATGCGCACGTCGATGTCCGAGCGGAGCGCGACCGCGCCACGCCCGAAGCTGCCGACGGCCGCGAGCGCGACCGGCTCACCCTCCGTCGTCGTGAGCGCCTCGCCGAGGACGGAGGCGAGCATCGCGTCGAGCGCGGCGGCGCGGGCACGCCCGAGCTTCATGCCGTCCTCGCCGGCCGCGAGCTTCTCCGCGAGGGCGGCCCAGTGCTGGCGCGCGGCAGCCTTCACGACGGCCTCGCTGCGGGCGCTCTCGGACGACACTCGATCGTTCATGGCAACACGTTTGTCTACCGTGGAGACGGGCCGGACCAGGGAAAATCCGGCTTCGGAGAGCTTCGGAGACGTCGGGCGGTGCAGCCGGAGGCTACCACTCCGGCCTTCCCATGGCTCTGGGATTCCCGTACCGTGGCTTCCGTTCGCGTGCACCGCGGGTCCTGCACCCCCGACTCATCCGCGTGCGCGGAAGCTCTGAGAGCGTGCGGGGGCCAGCGCGACCAGAGCGGCATGGAGGAGGCATTCGATGTCGAAGAAGCGTTTGACCCCGGTGGTTGCTCTCGTGTTGCTCGGCGTCGCGTCGAGCGCGATGGGGTGCAAGGCGTCCGTGAAGGTCGGCGAGGCCGAGCCCAAGGCCGCCACGCCGCCGCCTCCGCCCGCGCCTCCGCCGCCGCCGCCGCCCGCCCCGGAGCCGCCGAAGCCGGAGCCGCCGAAGATCAAGGCGTTCGGTAAGGCTCAGGTCGTCGGGAACGAGATCAAGATCCCCGGCAAGATCCAGTTCGAGTTCGACAAGGCGACCATCAAGCAGACGCCGGAGACGAAGGACGTCCTCACGACCGTCGCCCAGGTCATGAAGGAGAACAAGAACATCAACAAGCTCCGCATCGAGGGCTACACCGACGACAAGGGCGCGTCGGACTACAACCACAAGCTCTCGCAGCAGCGCGCCGAGGCCGTGGTGAAGTGGCTCACGGACAACGGCGTCGAGAAGGAGCGGCTCGTGGCCGTCGGCAAGGGTGAGGAGAACCCTGTCGCCGCCAACGACAACGACGCGAACCGCGAGAAGAACCGCCGCACGGAGTTCAAGCTCTGGGAGGTCGACGGCAAG
>JBDHVE010000180.1:0-18270 GCA_039809485.1 Polyangiaceae bacterium
TCGTGCATCATGCATGCAAATGTCCACTCGCCGTCGGCGTAGTCATCGAGCGTGAACGCCTCGGGCATCGCCGCACGCAGCTCCGCGGGCGTGAACGACCGTAGCCGCGGCCTTCCTTCGTCGTCCTCGACGTAGGTCTCGAACACCCCGAGCCCGCGCCCTCGCGCGCAGGAGGCTTCGTCGACGTCGAGACGCCACGCCAGCAGCACCTCGCGCGACGAGAGCCCGCGCGCCATGTCAGCGCCCTCGGCCGCGCTTCTTCCCGCGCCCGCGCGTGCCGTGGACGATGATCGTGGGGTCGCGTGGCGGCGGCAGGTTCTTCGTGACCGCGGCGCGGACGCGCTCGACCTCGGCGGCGTGCCGGCCGGCGAGCTTCGTGCTCTTCAGGTTCAGCGCGATTGCTTCGCGGAGCTCCGGCATCTCCGTCACCGCCCAGCGCTCGAGCATGTCGAAGATCGGCACGCCGAACCGTACGGCGAGCGCCCCCGGCGCGACCCCGAGCGCGTCGACGAGCGCCTTCCACCCCGGATAGCGCGACGAAGAACGGGATGCCTTGCGGACCAGGTCGTAGGCCTCGTCGAGGCGCGTGACGACGAGCTCCGCGTTCGAGAGCGCATTGAGCCACGAGGGCTGCGCCATCGCGGTGAGGACGGCGGAGGCCTGGAAGAAGCCGTCCATCCAGCCCGCGACGTCCTCGAGCAGCGCGTCGCCCGTTCGCTCGCCGATGCGCGCGAGCGCGTGGGGAACGATCTCGCGGACGCGGAAGCGGAGGTCCTCCGCCGCGTCGTGGAGCACGGTCATCACCTTGGGGCGCACCTTCGCGTCGAGCGACGCCCGCGTGCCGAGGGTGAGCACGCCGCAGACGGGCAGGAACTCGAGCTCGGTCGCGCCGGGCGCCTCGTCGGCGTCGAGGCCGGCCATCGTGAAGGCGAGCGCATCCGCCTTCGCGCCGTGGGCGGCGCACTCGGTCGCGAATGCGTTCGCGAGCGTGACGTTCATCCGCGTGCCGGGGAGGCCCGAGGCGAGGCCGAGCGCCTTGTAGAGCCTCACGCGTGCCGCGGGATTGCCGGGGGCGGCGAGCGCTTCGCGGAGCCCCGCCGAGATGGCTTCGTTGCGAAGGCCTTCGCCGCCTCGTGCTCCCTGCGAACCTGTGCGCGTGTCGGACATCGGGCTCGCAGCATACTCCGACCGTCCGGGATGTCCGCGCCTGCGACCGACGAGCGACTCGTACACGAGTGTGCTATGACAATGCAGACGTGCGGACCCACCATACGAAGACGAAGGGAGACCTGGCGCTCTTGCACGCGCAGGTCGATCTCGCGACGAAGGGGTACGGCATCCTGCTTCCGATGACGGAGCACGAAGCGTTCGATCTGGTGGCCTACCGCGGCTCCGTCTTCGTCCGCGTCCAGGTGAAGTACCGGGCTGCGGTGAAGGGGCGCCTCGAGCTCCGGTTCGCGACGACCTGGGCCGATCGCCGAGGGACGCACAGGGCGAAGATCGACAAGAGCTCGGTCGACCTCTTTTGTGTCTATTGCCCTGATACCCAGCGCTGCTACTACATCGATCCGAAGCGCTTCCGAGAGGCCGTCACGTTGCGGATTGCAGCTGCCAGGAACGGGCAGCTGCGAGGCATCAGAGACGCCGACGACTTCCTCGAAGTTCCGTGGCCCCTTAGCTCAGCTGGATAGAGCAGGTCCCTTCTAAGGACAAGGTCGCTGGTTCGAATCCAGCAGGGGCTGCCATATCGCGCCTCACGTCGCGTGCCGCACGTCAGCGTCGGAGGAGATCCTGCCAGTGCAGCGGCAGGTTCGCCTTCGGGGCGACCTGCGCGCGCGTAGCCTGCGAGACCGGCGCGAGCGACGCGCGATAGAGCGGCGCATTCGCCATCTCGAAGCCGACCGCCATCGTGAGCGCGAGCTCGAGCTCCGCCACGTTCGGGCAGCGCGCGTCGGGCGCGCGGAGCAGCGCGGCGTGGACGACGCGTGCGAGCTCGGGGGGCACCCACGGCGCCGCCTGCTGCACGGGCGGGACGCTCGCCTTGCCGACGAGGAACGCCATGAAGGAACCGGAGCGCGAGAACGCCGGCGAGCCCGTGAGCGCGTGATAGAGCACCATCGCGAGGCTGTAGACGTCGGTGCGCTCGTCGACGCGCTTCGCGTTCTCCGCCTGCTCCGGGGACATGTAGTGAGGCGTCCCGAGGAGCGCGCCCGAGCTCGTGAGCGAGTCGATCCCGGCGTCCTGCACCTTCGCGAGCCCGAAGTCGGCGACCTTCACGACCATCACGCCGTCCTCTTCTTCGAGGAAGAGGTTCGACGGCTTCAGGTCGCGATGGATGATGCCCGCAGCATGGCCGGCGGCGACTCCGCGGCAGGCCTGGACGACGAGCGGTACGGCGACGCTCGGCTCGAGCACCTTCGTCCGCGCGAGGAGAGCGGCGAGATCCTCCCCGCGCATCCGCGGCATCACGAGGAAGGGCGCGCCCGTCGTCTCGTCGACGCCGTGGTCGACGAGCGACAGCACGTTCCGGTGGCGGAGGCGCGCGCACGCGGCGATCTCGCGATCGAACCGCGCTCGCGTCTCCGCCGCGACCGCCGGCGCGCCGGGCCCGACGAGCAGCGTCTTGAACGCGACCTGCTCGCCGCGCTCGTTCGACGCCGCGAACACCGCGCCCATCCCGCCCGCGCCGAGCTTCTCCCCGAGGAGGTACCGCCCGGCGACGAGCGTCCCGGGCGGAATCGACGGCGGATTGGCGCGGGCCATGGAGGTTTCATCCTAGCGCAGCCGCTTCCCTTCCTGGGACGGCATCGATGCCGCGGCGCAGCGACCTCCGTGCTATGGACGCCGCGTGATGCGCGAGGGGGCTCCGCCGTTCGACTTCGACTACGTCATCGTGGGCTCCGGCTTCGGTGGCAGCGTCTCGGCGCTCCGTCTCTCGGAGAAGGGCTACCGCGTGGCCGTGCTCGAGATGGGCAAGCGCTGGCAGAAGGAGGACTTCCCGGAGACGAACTGGGACCTCCGCCGTTTCCTCTGGCGGCCGTGGTTCGGGATGTACGGCATCCTCCAGATGACCCTCGTGAAGGACGCCTTCTTCCTCCACGGCGCCGGCGTCGGCGGCGGGAGCCTCGTCTACGCGAACACGCTGCTCGTGCCGCCCGACGCGGCGTTCCAGGACGCGCGCTGGGTCGGGCTCGACTGGAAGCAGACCCTCGCGCCGTTCTACGCGACCGCGAAGCGCATGCTCGGCGCGACCGAGAGCGCGGTCGTCGTCGAGACCGACCGCATGCTGAAGGAAGTGGCCGAGGAGATGGGCCGCGGCGACACCTGGCACAAGGCGACGGTCGGCGTGTACTTCGGCGAGGCCGGCAAGACCGTGCCGGATCCGTTCTTCGGCGGCGAAGGCCCCGAGCGCACCGGCTGCACGCTGTGTGGTGGGTGCATGGTCGGCTGCCGCGTGGGCGCGAAGAACTCGCTCGATCGCAATTATCTGTATCTTGCAGAGAAGCGCGGCGCGGTCGTCCAGCCCGAGTCCCGCGTCGTCGACGTCGTGCCGCTCGAGGGCGGCGGCTACGAGCTCACGATCGAGCGCTCGACCGGCTTCTTCCATCCGCAGCGCAAGCTCCGCGCGCGCGGCATCGTCGTCTCCGGCGGCTCCTACGGCACGGTCGAGCTCCTGATGCGCTGCAAGGACAAGGGCTCGCTGCCGAAGCTCTCCGACCAGCTCGGTCACTACCTCCGCACGAACAGCGAGGCGCTCCTCGGCGTCCGGTCGCGGCGCGACGACGTCGACTACTCGCGCGGGATCGCGATCACGAGCGGCGTCTACGTCGACGACAAGACGCACATCGAGGTGGTCCGCTATCCGGCGGGATCCGACGCGCTCGCGCCGCTCGCGACGGTGCTCACCGACGGCGGCGGGAAGGTCCCGCGCTGGCTCCGCTGGGTGGGGAACGTCTTCGCGCACCCGCTCCAGTTCCTCCGCAGCGTCGTCCCGTTCGGGTGGGCGAAGCGGACGGCGATCCTCCTCGTGATGCAGCCGGTCGACAACCACCTCCGCTACAAGCTCCGTCGGCGGTGGTACTGGCCCTTCTCGAAGAAGCTCGACAGTGCGCCGGGCGCCGGCGAGCCGGCCCCGACGTACATCCCGGTTGCGAATCTCGTCGCTAAGAAGCTCGCCGCGAAGATGGACGGCGTCCCGCAGAGCGGCCTCCTCGAGGTGCTGCTCGGGAAGGCATCGACCGCCCACATCCTCGGCGGCTGTCCGATCGGCGAGACGCCGGAGGACGGCGTCGTCGATCCGCTGAGCCGCGCGTTCGGCTACGACGACTTCTACATCGTCGACGGGTCGGTGATCCCGGCGAACCTCGGCGTCAATCCGAGCCTCACGATCACCGCGATGGCGGAGCACGCGATGAGCCACGTCCCGGCGCGCGAAACCCGGACGTCCGGCGTCTGGGCGGCGTGACCCGTCCGTGATGCGCGACGAGCAACGCTGAAATCCTGCTCCTGACCGGTGGGCCGGTCATGGATCGCCGTCCCCTCAGATGGATGGCCGCAGTGGCTGAAAAATTCGGAGCGGATTTCGGATCGCGAATCAAAACAGTGGTTTAGCGCGCAAGGCGTACACGGTCCGACCCTTGCTCACCAGGTGGGCGCGTCAGGAGGTCACTCCCCGTGTCCAAGCTCGCTGCTCTCGCTGCCATCGCCCTCACTTCGCTCGTCTCGCTCTCCACGACGGGCTGCGCCGCCGACTCCGATGAGCCTCTCGAAGAGGAGGTCGACGAGAGCGGAGACGCGATCCGTCGCGGCAGCTCCGGGATCGAAGGCAACGAGGTGGAGCCCTCCGAGATCGCGTCGCTCCTCCGCGAGGCCGGCGTGCCGGCCGCCTCGATCAACAAGATGGTGTGCACCGCCTTCTACGAGTCGCGGTGGCACGACCGCTCCTACAACTGGCGGAACAACAACGGCACCATCGACCGCGGTCTCTTCCAAATCAACAGCGTCCATCTCCAGAGGAACGGCCTCTGCGACGACATCACGGCCGAGCAGCTCTGGAACCCGGCGAAGAACGCCGAGTGCGCCTCGCGCGTGCTGAAGGCGCAGGGCCTCTCGGCCTGGTACGGCTACCGCGCGCACCGGACGACGAAGGTCGTGAGCGGCATCCGCCAGCTCGGCTGCGACGTCTACAAGGTCGGCGACACCATCGAGTCCCGCCGCTAGACAGCATCTTCCGGCAGCGCGCCGCGCCCGCTACCCTCGCGGGCACATGATCACGTTCTCCACGGATCCGAAGCGCGCCGAACAGGAGATGCACGCCGTCATCTTCTACCTCGTGACCTTCGGGTACATCGACGGGGACTTCGACGCGGCAGAGAAGCAGTACATCAAGGCCACCATCGCGCGGCTCATCGATCACCGCGCGCGCACCGCGATGCCGGACGCGCCCGAAGCGGTCCGCGCCGAGGTCGTCTCGAAGTACACCGCGCACTTCCACGAAGTGCTCGAGGGCATCGACCAGAACGTGAAGGACCTCTTCACCGAGAGCGTGTCCTCGAACGAGGACCCGAAGGCGTTCGTCCACTCGAAGCTGAAGGTGCGCTGCTTCGAGATCTTCCAGTCCTTCGACCGCGCGGGGCAGGAGCAGCTCATGAGCGTCATCGACGAGCTCCTGCTCGCCGACGGCGTCGCGCACCCCGCCGAGGTGCAGTTCCGCGGCGAGCTCGCCGCACTCCTCGAGGCCGACTTCGGGATCGAGCTCCTCGAGGACGAGGAGACCGCGACGAAGGTCACCGTCGAGGACCCGAAGCCGATGTCGCGCGAAGGTCGCGATCACCCGTTCTTCAAACCGTTCGAGCACCACTTCTCGCGCGACCCCGAGACGATCTCGCGTCAGGTCACCGCCGATCGCCAGCTGCTCGACCGCGCGCTCGCGGCGCTCGAGAAGATGCGCGCCGAAGGCAACGGCAAGCTCGCCGGGAAAGCGTCCGTCGCCGACATCGCGCCGGGCGAAGCGTTCCTCGACGGCCACGTCCACGTCCGTATGCCGAAGCCGGGCGAGCGCTACGAGCTCACGGTCCTCGGCGACCTCCACGGCTGCTACAGCATCCTGAAGGCGACCCTGCTCCAGTCGCGGTTCTTCGAGCGCGTCGAGGCGTACCGCGCGAACCCGCAGGGCGAGCCGTATCCGATCCTGGTCCTCCTCGGCGACTACATCGATCGCGGGCTCTTCAGCCTGAACGGCGTCTTCCGCACGGCGCTCCAGCTCTTCGTGACCGTGCCGGAGCACGTCGTCCTCCTCCGCGGCAACCACGAGTACTACGTCGAGGTGAACGGGACGATGTACGGCGGCGTGAAGCCCGCCGAGGCGATCAACTCGCTGAAGGCGCTCCTGCCGGTCGACGTGTTCCGGCACTATCGATCCTTCTTCGAGGCGATGCCGAACATGTTCCTGTTCGATCACCTCGCGTTCGTCCACGGCGGCATCCCGAAGGACAAGATCGTGAAGGAGCGGTGGAAGGATCTCTCCACGCTCAACGACCCGGACATCCGCTTCCAGATGATGTGGAGCGACCCGAGCACGGCGGACGTCATCCCCGCCGCGCTCCAGGAGCAGGCCTCCCGCTTCGCGTTCGGCCGGATGCAGTTCCACGCCTTCATGCAGCGCATCGGCGCGCACACGATGGTGCGCGGCCACGAGAAGGTCCTCTCCGGGTTCGCCGAGGTCTACGCCGACGAGCACGCGCGGCTCCTCACCGTCTTCTCCTCCGGCGGAAAGGACAACGGTGACCTCCCGGCCACGAGCACGTACCGCGAGGTCACGCCGATGGCGCTGACCGTGAAGCACGGCCCGGAGGCGACCACGTTCACGCCGTGGGCGCCGGACTGGGCGAGCTACAACGATCCCGAGCGGAACGCCTTCTTCAAGGTCGCGCCCGAGATCGACCACCGGGCTTGACCGCGGTCTCCCGGATCT
The DNA here is from genome assembly GCA_039809485.1 of Polyangiaceae bacterium. Taxonomy (GTDB): domain Bacteria; phylum Myxococcota_A; class Polyangia; order Polyangiales; family Polyangiaceae; genus Labilithrix. The sequence goes on from JBDHVE010000180.1 coordinate 6,974, forward strand.
CGCTCGCGGTCAGATCGAGCGTCTGCTCGGAGGCCTTCGGCGTTCCACCCTCGAGGAGGACGACCTTGACCTGCTTCGTCTCGCGCGGGATCGGGACCCGGATCGTGAGCTCGCCAGCGCGCGCCGGCAGGAGCACGTTCGCACGATCGTAGATCTGGGCGTGGACCGGGCTCGCGAGCGCCGCGCGCCACGGCCACGCGGTCCCGGTCGTGTTCGGGACCGGCTCGATCGCGACGACCCATGCGCCCGGGAGCGGCGGGAACGCGCGCGCCGCCGTCTCCGGGTAGGGCGCGAGCTTCGCGTACGTGTCTCCCTCCGCGTAGCTCGCGGTACCCGGCGCCACGATCGGAGGCTGGGTCACGGTGTGCTCGGCGACCGACACCTTGACCTCGACGATCGCGGCCGATGCCTTCTTCCGCGCCGCCCCGCGCGACACCGCGGTGATCGAAGGCTCGCGCGCCGCGCGGAGCGGCAACCCATGAGCGTCGAGATGAAGGGCACCGCCGAGCGCGGCGGCCTTCTTCTTGTCGCAGACGCTCTCGCCCGGCGCGGCCAGCGTCGCGCATGCTCCGCAGTTGCAGCTGTCGCAGACCGGCAGCTCCGCGTCGCCTCCCGGGACGCCCCTCTTCGCGCGGAGCCACTGCTCGACGGTGAGCTCGTTCGGCGTGCCCGGACCGCTCGCCTCCCAGGCAGCCTTGAACGCCTGCGCTGCTTCCTTGCCGACGTAGCGGATGTGCCAGTGCTCGAAGCGATAGCCGGTGCGTGGGTTGATGTTCACCGGGATGTCCCAGCGCGCGGTGCACTTCTGCTTCGGATGGCGGTCGTCGGGGTGGAGCGGGTAGGGCATCACGAAGCCGTGATCCCACGCGTGCTCCTGGAGGAACTTGCCGGCCGGCGTGCAGCCGAAGCCCTCGCGGAAGACGCCGCGCTCGTCCTTCGCCCACTCCTCGGTGAAGAGGTCCACCGTCGTGCCGAGCTGGTGCTGGCTGTGGCCGGGGAGGGCGCTCTGCTCGGTCGCCTCGCAGAAGGAGCCCTTCCGCGCCCAGTTCAGGAATGTGCCGCACTGCGCGCCGTAGCTCCGGAACGCGCTCTCGACCTTGCCGGGGAAGCCCTGCGCCTTCATCGCGGAGAGGAGGTCCGAGAGCGCCGCCGCCGCGTCCTTCCGGAGGCACTGGAACTTCTCGCACTCGGAGGCGGAGAGCGGCTTGCCGTTCCGCAGATCGACGAGGTCGCTCGGCGCGTAGTCGAGCGGCAGCTGTCCCGTCGGCGAACGGTTCACGAGCGCGAAGAGGTCGTCGCCGTCGACGAACGACGTCCGCACGTCGGTCGCGCTGACCTCCTTCTCGAAGAGCCCTCCGCAGCCCGGACGAGGCGCGGTCCGCGCGGGCCCGTACGGATCCGGCGAGGTCGCGATCGATGTGCTCGCGTCGGCGCCCGCGTCGAGGTCGGGCGCGGCGGCCTCGACGGCGGCGTCTCCCGCACGGGGCGGGGCGCCCGCGTCGACGGGCGTCGCGTGCGGCGAGCTGCAGGACGCGACCGCGATCGTCGCGAGGACCGCCGCGACGGTCTTCGTCATCAGTACTGGATGACGGGGCTCGCGACGAGCGCGCCGTTCGGTGCGCGGACCCAGAGCCGGAGGTGATCGCCCGGCTTCAGCATCCCGGGGTTCGGCGTGTAGAGCGACAGCGTGTGGGTGCCGCCTTCGTACTGCACGCGGCCGCTCTCCTGGTTCACGAGCCGCTTGTTCTCCCAGACGCCGACGCCGACGGTCATCTTGCCGGTGTCGACGACGCTGCCGAGCTCGGCGGGGACCTCTTCACCGCGCGCGAGTGTGTCGGCGCGGAGGCCGTACGCGGGCTCACCCTTCGCGTTCGTCGAGTAGAGAAAGAGCGCGTCGAACGGACCTTCGATCGTCGCCGTGAACGCGAGGTCGAGGTTGCCGTCCGCGCGGAACATGCCGTCGCGCATCCCGACGTTGTCGACGCGGAGGTTCTCGTTCGAGACCGCGAACGCCGTGATCCGCGTGTCGGTCGTCGTCGCCGGAGGCGCCTTGGTCTTCTGCCCTGCGGTCTGCGCATCCTGTTTCGGGGTGCTCGAGCACGCAGCGAGGAGGACGAGGGCGAGCGAGATGGCCGGGCGGAGCATGACAAGCATCCTGTCGCGGGACGGGCCCGGAGAGAAGCCCCTCGATGTGCGGCTCAGGCGTCTTTCGGATCCGTCGCGCGACGACCGCCGTTCTTGCGGCGGCCTTCGGGCCGGGGCGGGAGCTCGCGCCGATCCTGCCCGACGCGGCGGTCGGAGCCCGAGCGGCGCTCGACCATCCCCGAGGCAGAGCTCTTCGAGGGCTTTCGCGGGCGCATGCTCGTTCATCACCCGGAACGGGTCCGGCGGCCAACTTCTCGGCTAGGGGAAGCGCCCGCACGCCGCGAGGAAGTCGAGGCGGGCCTGGCGAGCCGCGTCCTCGGCGATCGCGGCCTCGGTCTCGGCGTCGCGCTCACGGCGCTGCGCGTCGACGAGCTCGATGTTCGACGTCGCGCCGGCCCGATACGCGAGCTCCGACAGCGAGAGCGCCTCGCGTGCGACCTGCGCCGCTTCGCGCGCGGCGGCGAGAGCGGCGTCGGCGTGCTGCATCGCTTCGAACGCGGTGCGGACGTCGGCGCGGGCCTGACGCAAGGTTGCGTCGAGCCGGATCTTCGCCTGCGCGTGGAGCGCATCGCGCTCGTGGGCGAGACCGTAGCGGTTGCCGCCGTCGAAGAGCGGGATGCTGAGGACGAGCTGGGCCTGCCAGCCGGTGCGCGGCTGGGTCAGGGTCGGCGGATCCTGGTAGAACGGCTGCCCGACGGCGGAGAGCACGGGGAGGTAGTCGACGTAGTCGTCGCGCACGGCTTTCCGCGTCGTCTCGACGCGCTCGCGCTGGACGGTGACGTCACTCCTCGCGCCGGCCTCGCGGAGCGCGTCGCCGAGCGCGGGCGGGGCTGCGAGCGCGACGTCCTGCGCGTCGAGCGGCGTGTCCTCGCCGACGGCGATCCCGAGCGCTTCCTGCGCTCGCGCGAGGGACGTCACCTGCGACTCGAGCCGTGCCTGCGCGGTCGCGCGCTCCTGCGTCGCGCGAACGGCGTCGAGGCGGTTGCCGACGCCGCCGCGGAGGCGCGACTTCGCGAACTCCTCGTGCGCGCGCGCGACGTCGAGCGCGCGAGCGGCCGTCTCGAGCACGCGGTGCTGGGCGACGACGGAGAGGTACGCGCGGCCCGCGACGAGCGCGGCCTGGCGGCGGACGTCGGTCCCGGACGACTTCGCGATGTCGCGCGCCTCGCGTGCGCGCGCGGTGGCGGCCCAGCCGCGCGGCGCGATGATCGGCACGTTGAGCTGCAGGTTCGCCGAGATCTGGTTCGCGGCGGAGATCACGCGGTCGTTCAGCACGCGATCGTTGTCGAGGCGCGTGTAGACGCCGTTCGCGGTCAACGTCGGCAGCCAGCCGGCGCGGACCTGCTCGACGAGGGCTTCGGCGCGCCGGATGTCCTCCGCCGCGAGCTCCGCGTTGGGGCTCCGCGCGATGGCACGCTTGATCGCTTCCTCGAACGAGATCTTCGCCGCGCCCGCCGCGCCCTGCGGGACGGCCGGATTCTTCTCCGACGCGGCCGCGGTCATCGGTGGGCCGGAGGGAGCGGGTGCGGCCTCGCGCCCCGGAGCCTCCTGAGCGTGCGCCGTCGCTGCCGAGAGCACGGCCGCGGTCGCGAGCCAGCCGATCCTCCGGATGTCAGCCACGGGCGGCCTCCATCTCGTCGTGCTCTTCCTCGTGCGGCGCCTTCTTGAAGCGCGCGGCAACGGTGTAGAGGCTCGGGATCAGGAACAACGTGAAGACGGTGGACACCGTGAGACCTCCGATGACGGCTCGAGCGAGGGGGAGATTCGTCTCGCTGCCCTCTCCGATGCCGAGGGCCATCGGGACGAGTCCGGCAACCGTCGCGATCGTCGTCATGAGGATCGGGCGGAGGCGTGTCTTGGCGGCGTTCACGGTCGCGTCCACGAGGTCCTCGCCCCGCCGGCGTAGCACGTTCGCGAAGTCGACGAGGAGGACACCGTTCGAGACGACGATGCCGACCATCATGATGATGCCCATCGCGCTGTTCACGCTGAGCGTCGTCTTCGTCGCCCAGAGCATCGCGAACACGCCGCTCACGCCGAGGGGCACGCTGAACATGATGACGAGCGGGTCGAGCAGCGACTTGAACTGCGACGCGAGCACCATGTAGACGAGCGCGAGCGCCATGATCGCCGCGAGGCCGATCCCCTGGAACGCCTGCTTCTGGGCGAGCGTCTGACCGCCGAGCTGCGCGGTGAATCCGTCGGGGGGCGGGTGATCGTCGAGCGCCTTCTGCACGGCGTCGCTCGCGGCGCCGAGGTCCTTTCCGGGCGCGACGTTCGCCGTCACGTCGACGATGCGCTGGAGGTACTTCCGCGCGATCACGACCGGGCCGCTGCTCCGCTCGACGCGTGCGACGTTCGAGAGTGGGAGCATCGCGCCCTGCGGCGTCTTCAGGAAGACGTCGTTCAGGTCGTCGACGTGGCGACGGTGCGCGTCCTCGAGCCGGACGTTGATGAAGTACTCGTTGCCGGTCTTCGGGTCCGAGAACGGGATCGGTGAGAACTGGGTGTTGCCGACGAGGCTCGAGAGCACGCTCTGCGCGATCTGCTGCTGGGAGATCCCGAGCGTGCCCGCCTTGCTGCGGTCGACGACGACGTCGAGCTCGGGATAGTTCTCCTCGCGCGTGATCTGGACGTCGGTGAGGAGCGGAGCACCGGTCGCGTCGGTGAGCTCGCGGAGCTTCGCCGAGATCGTCTTCGCGTACGAGCTCGCCTGGTCGAGGTCGTAGCCGAGGATCTCGATGTCGATCGGCGCAGGCGCGCCGAAGTTGAGGATGCGCTTCACGATCCCGCCCGTGAAGTAGTAGACGCCGATCCCGGCCATCTGATCCTTCAGCGCCGCGCGGATCTTCTCGGTCGCCTGGACGTCGGAGAACGAGCGCGCCGTCTTCGGGAGGAGGTTCACCTGGACGTTGCCGGCGTGCGGCCCCGTGTTGGAGGTGAAGATCGCGGTGCGTCCGCCGGGCAGGCCGTTGTCGGCGAGCATCGTCGTGAAGGTGGGCTTGTCGCCGTCCACGAGGTTGCTCGTGATCGCCTTCTCGACGCGCTCGGCGATCTTCTCGGTGTGCTCGACGCGCGTTCCGATCGGCGCCTTGTAGATGACCGAGAACTGGCCCTCGTCCGAGTCGGGGAAGAACTCGGAGCCGATCTTCCGGACGAGGAGGAGCGACGCCGCGAAGAGGGCGAGGATGCCCACGACGACCGGCGCCCGGTGGCGGAGGACGACGCGGAGCGCGCGCGCGTAGGCCGCATCCATCGCGTCGAGCGCGCGGGTGAGGGCACCGCCGACGCCGCGCGTCGCGTGACCGGCGCCGAGCCACGAGAGGCAGAGGAGCGGCGTCACCGTGCGCGAGACGAAGAAGCTGGTGACCAGCGCGAACGTGATCGTGAGCGCGAGCGGGACGAAGAGGTTCTTCGCGACGCCGGTGAGGAAGACGACGGGGAAGAAGACGATCACGGTCGTGATCGTGCTCACGAGGATCGGCATCGCGACCTCCTGGGCCGCGTCGAGGACCGCCTTCTTGCGGTCGTTCGTCACCCCGAGGTGGCGATGGATGTTCTCGAGCTCGACGATCGAGTCGTCGACGAGGCGCCCGACGCCGAGCGCGAGGCCGCCGAGCGTGAACACGTTCAGGGTCTGACCCGAGAAGTAGAGGAGGATGAAGGTCGCGACGATCGAGAGCGGGATCGCGACCGACACGATCGCGGTCGCGCGCACGCTGACGAGGAAGATCAGGATGACGGCCATCGCGAGGAGGCCGCCCTGGACCGCCTCGTGCTCGAGCGACTTCACCGCCGCACGGATGTACGTCGACTGGTCGAACGAGATGTCCAGCTTCACGTTCGGCGGCACCGAGCGGAGGCTCGGGAGCGCCGCCCGCACCGCGTCGACGACGGAGATCGTGTTCGCGCCCGGCTGCTTGAAGACGCGCAGATAGACGCCGCGCTGCCCGTTCACGCGGACGATGTTGGCCTGGTCGGCGGTGCCGTCCTCGACCGAGGCGACGTCGGCGAGGCGGACGCTCGCGCCGCCCGACTGCTTCACGACGACGTCCTCGAGCTCACGCACGGTGTCGACCTGCGTGTTCGTGAAGACGTTGTACTCGCGATCGCCCGAGCGGAGCGTGCCGCTCGGGAGGAGGAGGTTCGACGCCTTCACCGTCGAGACGACGTCGAGGATCCCGAGGTTCCGCGCGCGGAGCCGATCACGGTCGACGCTGACCGTGATCTCCCGCGTCTTGCCGCCGCTCACCGTGGCGCTCGCGATGCCGGGCAGGCGCTCGAGCTGCGGCTCGATCACGTTGAACGCGAGGTCGTAGAGTTGCTTCTCGTCGAGCCCTTCGCCGCGCGCGACGACCTGGACGACCGGGATGTTCGTGACGTCGAACTTGAGGATGAACGGCTGCTGGATCCCGGGCGGCAGCTGGCTCTGCACCTGCGAGACGCGCTGCTGGACCTCGAACTGCGCGGTGTCGAGGTTCGTGCCGTAGTTGAACCAGACGCTGACGATCGACGCGCCCTGCTTCGAGGTGCTCTCGACGCGATCGACACCCGGGCTCGACGCGACGGCGCGCTCGAGCGGCTGGGTGATGCTCTTCTCGATGTCCTCCGGCCCCGCGCCTGCGTAGAAGGTGACGACGCGGATGACGGGGATGTCGATGTTCGGGAAGAGGTCGACGCTGAGCCGCGTGACGGCGAGCGCGCCGAGCGCGACGACCATCAACGACAGCATCAGGATCAGGATCGGATTCCGGAGCGCGAGCCGGGTGAGCCACATCGCGATGCCCCTCGCTACTTCGCGGTCGACGTCTCCGGGCCCGGGCGCGTCGCGCGCACCGTCGTGCCGTCGGAGACGTTGTCCATGCCGGCGGTGACGATCGACTCGCCTGCCGAGACGCCCTTCGTGAGCTCGAGCTGATCGCCCTCGTCGACGCCGACCGACACCTCGCGGCGCCGGACCTTGTCGCCTTCGAGCACGAACGCCCACTTCTTGCCGTTCGAGACCAAGACGGCGGAGGCGGGGACGACGACGGCGCCGGGGTGGGTGTCGACGACGATCGCGCCGCGCCCGAACATGCCGGGGCGGAGGAGGCCCTGGCGGTTGTCGACCTGGACCTCCGCGTCGAGCGTGCGGGTGCCGGGGTCGAGCGTCGGCGCGAGCCGGACGACGGTGCCCTCGATCTTCTTGTCGCCGAGCGCGTCGAGCGAGACGAACGCCTTCTGGCCCACCTTCACGAGCGGCACCTCGCGCTCCGTCACGGTGACGAACACGCGAAGCGCGTCGACGCGCGCGACGGTGAGGATCGAGCTGCCCGCGGTCGGGCCGACGAGCGCGCCCGGGTCGAGCTTGCGGGACGTGACGAAGCCGTCGAGCGGCGACGTGATCTGCGTCTCGCCGAGGCGGGTCGCGTACGCCGCCACCTGCGCCTTGGCCGCCGCTTCCTGCGCCTCGGCGCTCGCGAGCGCGGCCTGGCTCTGCTGGAGCTCCTGCTGCGAGACGACGCCGCTCGGCGCGAGCTGCGTCGCGCGCGCGGAGTTCTCGCGCGCGAGGGCGACGCTCGCCTGCGTCTGCGCGAGGGTGCCTCGCGCAGCGACGAGCTGGTCGGGGAGATCGCTCGGACGGACGAGCGCGAGGAGCTGACCGCGCTTCACCGCGTCGCCGCGGTCGACGAGCACCGCGTCGAGGTAGCCGAGCGTCTTCGATCCGACGTCTGCCTGCGCGAGTGGTCTGAGCTCGACCGGAGCGCGCACGGTCACAGCGACGTCGCGGGTCGTCACCGTCGCGACCACGACGGCGGGCGGCGGGCGCTGGCGCGTCGGCGCGGGTTCGTTCTTTCCGCAGCCGAGCGCGCCCACGAAGAGCGACCCGACGAGCAGCGCCCGAGGAGAACGAGAGGAGAGGGGGTGACGCATGAAGCTCCCGCACAGCCGAGCTGCGCGGTGGACAAGGTTATAGTCCAGAGTGGAGTATGCTTCCAGCACATGGCCTCGCGCCGCTCCAAGAAGCCGCTCCTCACGACCAGCGCCGTGGCCGTCCTCGGACAGGTCGCGGTCTCCGGGCCGCTCTCCGCGTACGAGCTCGCCCAGACGATGCGCCGGAACGTCCACTTCTTCTGGCCGCGGGCCGCGAGCCACGTCTACGCGGAGGCGAAGATCCTCGAGAAGGCCGGCCTCCTCGCGACGCACCGCACGTTCGTGGGCAGGCGTCCTCGCACGGAGTACCGGATCACTGCGCCGGGCCGGAAGGCCCTCCGGGCCCATCTCGGGACCCCGCTCGAGCGCGAGCCTGCGCTCGAGTTCGAAGGCCTCCTCCGGGTCTTCCTCGCGAGCGAGAGCTCGCCGGAGGACCTCGCACGCGTCCTCGCGCAGACCGTCGCGCAGGCCGACGCCCTCCTCACGACGCTCGAAGCGCACGGCCGCGAGTACGCGGAGGGGACGAGCGCCTTCCAGCCGCAGGCGCACGTGCGCGCGCTCGTCTACGACTTCTTCGTCCCGTACATCGCGCACGTGCGCAAGTGGGCCGCGCGCTCGCAGGGCGAGGTCGCCGGGTGGAAGGACACGAAGAGCGAAGGGAAGGACGCGCGCGCGAGGAAGCGCTTCCGCGAGCTCAGCGCGCTCGCGCGTCGCGCGCGGTCGTGATCGATCCGCGACTGCACCGAGCGCGTCATCCGTCGCGTCGATGATCACCATCACGTGCTCCGATTCGGCAGCCGGAGGCCGGCGCCGTAGGGTCATCCCATGTTCGACGACCCGCTCTCGCTCCCCGTTCGGGGAGCCGTCACGATCTCCGTGCTCGTCTTCGTCCTCCACGTCGCGCGCCTGCTCCGCCGGTCGGGCCCGCTCGACGCGCCTGCGCGCGCGCTCGCCGCGTACGGCGTCGTCGTGCTCGCCCTTGCGACCGCGCTCTCGCATCTCGACGCGGCACGTCCGACGCTGATGACGTTGTTCCCGCCCGGCGCCGCGCTCGGCATCGCGGGCGCCCTCTGGAGCGTCGCGTCGCCTTCGCTCCGCGCGCGCTTCGCGTCGTTCGACGACGCCGGCGTCCGCGGCCTCCTCGCGTACCGCGCGCTCTTCGGCGCGCTGCTCCTCGCGATGGCCGCTCTCGGTCATCTCCCGAGGTCGTTCGCGCTCTCGGCAGGGCTCGGCGACCTCGCCGTCGGGTGGCTCGCGCTCTCCGCACCGGTGAGCCTCGCGGCCGACGCGCGCGAGCCGGCCTCGCGCCGCTGGCGTCTCCTCGTCCACGGCGTCGGGCTCGTCGACGTGCTCCAGGTCCTCGTGCTCGCCGTCACGGTCGTGCGACCGTGGTCGATCGCGCACGGCAGCGCGACGACGAGCATGACGTTGCCGTGGGTGTTCGTGCCCTTTATGTTCGCGATGAACCTGCATGGCATCGTCCAGGTCCTCGCCTTCCAACCGTCCGCCGAAACGGCGTCCACGGAGCCTCGCCGGGATGGATCTGAACCTCCTCGTGGCGTTCGAAGCGCTGCATCGTGAGCGGAACGTCACGCGCGCCGGGCGGCGCCTCGGGCTCTCGCAGCCCGCGACGAGCGCCGTCCTCGCACGGCTCCGGGCGGCGTTCGACGACGAGCTCTTCGTCCGGACGCCGCGCGGCCTCGAGCCCACCGCGCGCGCCGAGGCGCTCGCCGGTCCCATCGCGCGCGCGCTCGCGGATCTGCGCGCTGCGCTCGAGCCCGGCGAGTTCGATCCGAGCGCGTCGACGGACGTCTTCCGGATCGGCGCCGTCGACGCCGTGCTCTCGGTCCTGCTCGGCGACGTCGCCGCGCGCGTGATGAAGGAGGCGCCGCGGGCGCGGCTCGAGGTCCGGCCGATCGACCCGCAAGAGACCGCGGCGCTCCTCGAGGCGCGCGAGATCGATCTCGCGCTCGCGCCGCTGCCCGTCGTTCCCGCGCACGTCGGGATGCGGGAGCTCTTCTCCGTCGACCTCGTCGTCGTGACACGGCTCGGTCATCCGCTCGTCGGGACCGAGCCGACGTTCGCGGAGCTCGCCCGCTTCCCCCACGTCCTCGTGTCCTTCGCGGGACCGGTCCGCACCGCCGTCGACGACGCGCTCCACGCGATCGGCGAGACGCGTCACGTCGCCGCGGTGCTCGCCTCGTTCCTCGCCGTCCCGCACGTGATCGGGGCGAGCGACGCGCTCGCATTCGTGCCGGGCCCGTTCGCGCGCGCGCTCGCCGCGAAGGGCCTCCTCGCGTGCGTCCCCGTCCCGGCCGGCGTCCCGCAGCCGTCGCTCGTGATGAAGATGCTGTGGCCGAAGCGCCTCGACACGTCGCCCGCCCACGCTTGGCTGCGCGACGTCGTCGCGGCGGCTGCGGAGAACGTGCCGAAGCGTCGCTAGGCATTCCTCCGACGTCCGCTCGTACGTCGTGATCCGACGGCGGCGCCGTGCTACCCGGCCTCGCGATGACGCGTACGACGCTCGCTCTCCTCGTCGGCCTCGCCACCGCTGCCGCCGCCGCGTGCAGCACCTCGAGTGGCGGCGCGCCACCCGCGGCCGCCGATGGAGGCACGGAGGAAGCGGCCGGCGCGCCGGCGCCGATCGTGCTCGAGGCGGAGCCGCAGCGGAGCGGGGATCCCGAGAAGGGCCGGCGTGCGCTCCTGAACGAGCCGTACGTGCCGTGCGGCGTGCCGAAGTCGGCCTACGGCCGCGCGTACGGCGCGCCCGATCCGTCGACCGTCCTTCCCGGGCGCGAAGGCGAGAACGCGAAGCTCCCGTACTTCGCGACCGCGATGAAGACGAAGGAGGGCGTCGAGCTCGTCACGTCGAACTGCCTCCAGTGCCATGCCGGGTACCTGAACGGCGAGCTCGTCGTCGGGCTCGGCGATGCGGCCGGTGACTTCACCTCGGACCGCTCGGGGCTCGTCGAGGGCGCGGGCTTTCTCGTCACCGACCCGAAGGAGCGCGTCGAGTACGAGAAGTGGAAGGAGCGCATGCTCACGATCGCGCCGTATGCGGTCCTGGGTACGCGCGGCCCGAATCCGGCCGACAGCTTCACCGCCGTTCTCTTCGCGCATCACGATCCGAAGACGCTCGCGTGGAGCTCCGCGCCGCTCGTGCCGGTGCTGCCGCCGCAGGACGTGCCGGTCGACGTGCCGGCGTGGTGGACGATGAAGAAGCGGACGTCGATGTTCCG
>JBDHVE010000181.1:0-17848 GCA_039809485.1 Polyangiaceae bacterium
GGGTCGCCGATCGCGCCGCCGCCGGTTCCGACCGGAGGCGCGGGGCCTTTCGTCACGGAGCCGCCCCGGTGGGGCGCGAGCGCCTTCGAGTCGAATCCCGAAGCGGGTGCCGGTCCGTTCGGGACCGACCGCAGCACGCGTTGACGTCGCTCAGCGCGCGCAGGCGAGCTGCGCGGTCCAGAGGGTTCCGTCCGCTCCGTTGGCCCCGTCCTCGGTCCAGACGAGGTCGATGTCGGCGATCCCGCCGAGGAGCGTGCGCGGCGCGAACGTCGACTGCCGGATCGTGCGATCGGCGAGGAGCGTGTCGGGTCCGATCGCGACCGCGCGCATGCTCGCCGCGAGCGCGTCGTACCAGTAGAAGTTCATCCCCTTGCCGCCGATCGGCGCGCCGACCGCGACGAGGTCCGTGCCGGTCCACTTCGTCTCGCCGCCGTTGACGGGCGCATCGAAGAACGAAGTCAGCTTGTACGCGGTCGGCAGCTTGGAGACGTCGATCGGGTTGTCGAGATCGCTCGCCGGGATCCCCCCCGCGAGCATCCGCGCCGTTCCGCCGGCGAAGTCGACCTCGGCGGCGGCGAGCCGGAGCCCCGCCGGGCCGCCCGCAACGCCGAAGATCGCGATCGGTAGTTTCGGATCGCGCGTGAGCGGGATCACGCCGGTCGGACCGTCGGTCGGGTTCGGCGTCTCCGGCACACGGAAGTAGCCGGCGGCGCCTGTCGAGTTCTGCTCCGGCCCCTTGTCGTTGAAGAGGAAGACCCGCTGGTTCACCTTGACGATGTTCGCGATGCGCGTCTCGCCGTCCGGCTTGCCGCGCGCGACGGTCACCCACGGGTTCACCGCACCGACCGCGGTGCGACGTGTCGCGCGCACTTCGGCGTTGTTCGCGTCGATCCCCACCGTCATCGTGACGTAGAAGTCGTCGTTGCCGAACGCAGCGAACGACGCGTTGTTCGCGCCGCCGAGCACGATGTCGCTGACGAAGTCGGGCGCAATCGTGGTCTGCGCCGTGTCCGGCATCTTGTAGATCGCCATCCGGGTGTTCGCCGCCACGCTCTGGTCGACGGCGAGGACACCGATGCCGCCGGGGATCGGCTGCGCGTCGTAGACCGGCCCGTTGACCGGAACCGTCGTCTGCTGGAGCCCCGGCCCGTTGTTGACCGTGTAGATCGTGAAGCCCTGCTGGTTGCTCTTCCGGGCGACGATGCGGGTCTGGTTGCCTGCGCGGAACGCCTTCAGAGGCTGGCCGAAGCTCGTGCCCGGCGCCTTCTCGATCACCGTCGGCTGACCCGAGATCCGGCAGCGGAGGAGCGGGAGCCCCGCGTCGGCGTCGGCCGTGCCGCCGTCGGTGACGGGCACGTCGCCGTCCGCCGCCGAGCCGTCGCCCGCACCGCCGCTGTCCACCGTCGTCGACGTGGCGCTCACCTCGAAGTCGCCGAGGAGGCTCGTGCACGCGAGGAGACCGAAGGCGGAGACGAGCCCGGACCAGAGGACCACACGACGCATGGCCGCAGGATACACGCTCTTCAGAGCTCGAACGTGAACGACTGCTTGTCCTGTCCCTTCTCGGGGAGCAGCGCGAAATCGGCGCCGTAGGTCCGGCTGCCGATCCGGACCGACAAGTGGACTCGCACCGGCAGCTCGGCGCCGCGCGGATCGACGAGCTTCACCTCGACGACGTACTTCCCGCGCGGCGGGTCGTTGCCGTCGAAGAAGACGTTCTCGACGTTCTGGCCGTGGCAGCCGTCCTCGGGACAGTTCTTCTCGAGCTGGAGGCCCGAAGCACCGGAGCGGTTCCCCTTGTGGACCTTCCCGCCGTTGGGATCGACGACGGAGATGTCGACGTCGGCGGGGCTGTCGCCCCAAGCGGCCATGAACTGGAGGACGCCGGTCCCGACCCCGCAGCCTTCGTCGATGACGCCGTTGCAGTTGTCGTCGTTCGCGTTGAAGCAGAGCTCGGGTCCGGTCGGCACGCACGCCGAGACGACGCTGCCGCCGGTCGCCGTGACGTTCTTGCCGACGACGTTCGCGCCGGGCGCCGTCGCCGCGGGCGTGGACGGCCCGCACGCGACCAGCATCGCGAGCGCGAGGAGCTTCGAAGGCCGCATCGACTTCGTTCTACTACATCGCTCGCCCGAAATGGCGAGAGCCCCCGCCGCGACACGCGCGACGAGGGCTCTTCCGGGACCGGGCGAAGCCGCTTACTTCGGCGGGACGACGTTGGCGCCGTTCGAGTCCTTGCCGCCGGCCGCCTTCGGCTCCGGCACGGCCTCGGTCGTCTGCTTCGGGTTCATGAGCTCGAAGAACGCCTGACGCGCGAGATCCGCCGCCGGGCCGCTCTCGCCCTTCAGCGCCATGAGCGCACCCTTCTCGCCCATGAACTTGAGGATCATGATCGCGTCGGCGCGCTTCTTCTCGTCACCCGAGCGCGCATCGCGCATCAGGCGCACGCGCATCTGGACGCGCGTGACCGAGTGCGGGCCGTTGTCGTAGTCGATGCCCTGGATGTTGCGGGCGAGGATGAGACGCGGCCAGTCCTGGAGCGCGTCGCCGAGCTTCACACGCGAGGCCGACTGCGCGTTCTTGATCCAGCGCGCGACGTCGCCGTTCTCGTAGTTCTTGTCGCTCCAGTAGCCGAAGGATGCGTTGTAGACGACCTTCAGCTCCTCGAGCGCCGCCTTGTCGACGTCCGCGAAGCTCGCGATCGTCCGGCGCGCCGTGTCCGGGTCGGCGCCGAGGAGGAGCGCGAGCGCCGCGTCGTTGCGCGTCGCCGGATCCTTCAACTTCTCCTGGAGCTGCGTCGCGACCGCCGGCGTCACGCCGCCGAACCCGATCGCGCGCGCCGCCTGGTGCTGCACCTCGAGGTCGGTGTGCCCGTTGACGAGATCGACCAGCGTCGCCGTCGCCTCCGGAACCGGGCGGCGGATCAGCGTCTCGAGGTAGCAGGTGCGGATGACCTGCGTCTTCGGGTCGGGCTTCTCGAGCTCCTTGACCTTCTTCGCGACCTCCTTCATCTGCTCGTCGGTCGCGACCCATGCCAACGAGAAGCACGCGTCGATGCGCGACTGCTCGTTGTTCATCTTGTCCTCGATGTACTTCACGAGGGTCGGGTACGCCTTCGGGTCGCCCCACTGCGCGAGGCCGTAGGACGCGCCGACGCCGATCGCGCGGAGGGTCATGCCCATGACCGCGAGGCCGCCCTGGAGGAGCGACTCCATCGTCGCGTCGACCTTCTCGGGACGACGACGGAGCTGGTTCTCCAGGATCGCGAAGTCCTGCGGCTGCTTCATCCAGCCGAGGTAGCGGAGCGCGCTCTGCGCGGTCGCCCACGTCGGCGGGAAATCCTGCTGGCCTTCCTTCGGGAACGGGATGCTCGGGTTCGCCCACTCCCGCATCTTCGGCAGGATGTCGTTCGCCTCGGCGGCCGCCATGAAGCGGAGACCGTTCGCGTGCGGCTGGGGCTTGTCGGTGATCCAGTACTTCACCCCGTCGTACGCCTGCGCGCGGATGTCGGCGCGCTTGTCGGGGTGGAGGATCGCGAGGTCGGCGAGCATGCGGGCCGCGACGACGCGTTCCTTGTCGTCGTCACCCCAGAGACGCTTCTCCTCCGGCACCTTGCCGTAGAGGACCGGCGGCTCCTGCTTCATGCGCCACGCGAGCGTGGGGACCGCGCGGACGTCACCCGCCGCGGCGAGGCGGATCGCCGCCATCGTCTTCCAGTGCGGATGCGGATTCGTCTCGATGTACTGGACGAGCGAGTCTCCGGCGCGCGGGTCCTCGAGGGACTCGAGCATGTCGAAGATGAGCTTCGTCTGGAAGCGCTCGGTGTCCGCGGTGTTCTTCTGGACGCTGCGGATCGCGAGGACGAGGCCCTTGCCGCCGACGCCGTCGCGGAGCGCTTCGAGGAACTTCTGGCGCGAGTCCTTGTCGGCCTTCGCGAGCGCGGCGAGGAGCGGCTGCATCGCCTCCTCGTTCGCGATCTTGCCGAGACCGACGGCCGCTTCGCGCGCGACCTCGATCGACTTGTCCTGGACCAGCTTGATCAGCGGCTGCGTGTACTTTGCATCGCCGGTACGCGAGAGGACGGTCGCGACGAGCTGACGGACGCTCTCGCTCTCGTCACCCGCGAGCGACGCGAGCTTGTCGAGGGAGACCATCCCCGCGAGGACCTCGGGGTCGAACGCGGGCGAGCCGTCGAGCCGCTGCACCTTCGCGAGGTGCCCCGCGCGGTACTCGGTCATGACGTCGTCGAACGCCGTCGGCTCCTTGAGCGCCGCGAGGGCCCAGGAGATCTGCGGCTTGTCCTCGGCCTTCGCCTCCTTGAGCGCCTTGAGCAGCGCGGGCTTCGCGCCGTCGGCCGCCGGAGAGCCGTACTCGAGGAGCGCGGTCGCGGCGGTGCCGCGCACGCGGTGGTCGATGTGCTCGAGGCCGGCGATGACCGACTTCAGGCCCTCCGGATCCTTCGCCCACGCCACCTGGGTGATGCCCTCTTCGAGGAGCTTCACTTCCTCCGCGTTCGCCGCCCACTTGCGGTACTTCGGGAGCGCTTCGTCGATCGGGAGGAGCGCCGTGTTCTTGCGCTCCTCGGCGATCTGCTTGGGGGAGAGCTGCTCGGCCTGCTTCTGGCCGGCGAAGAAGAAGACGCCGCCCGCGATCGCGGCGCCGAGGAGCCCGAGCACGACGATCGCCGGCTTGAAGCGGCCCTTCTTGAAGTTGCCGTCGTCGCCGTAGCCGCCGCCGCCGGGCATGCCGCCGCCGGGAAGGCCGGCGCCGCCCATGTCGTCGTCGTCCGGCGGCCACTTCGCCGCCTGCAGCGTGGGGAGCGGCCCCTCGGAGTCGAGAGGTCGGATCGCCGCGGGGATGTGCGGAACGCGCGCGGGCTTCGGAATCTGCGTCGACGGCTGTTGGTTCATGTCTCCCACCGGGGGCGGGACGATACCCAAAAAGGGGTCCCGGGCGAAGCTCCGGTTGGGACGACACGGCGCGTCGCGCGAAGGACGGCGCACGAGCGCCTCAGCTGAGACGGCCTCCACGCGACGATTCGCGCCTCGCTGGAATGCCGCGAGCCGCTCGGCGGCCGGTGTGGTCAGTCGATCGCGAAGTCGAGCGAGCCGAGCATCGTGACCTTCGCCGTGCCGTTGGCCGGCAGGATCGCGCGGTCGTCGAGGCTCGGCGGCGGGCCCGCGAGCGGGAGCGGCGACGACTTGAAGGTCGCGTAGCCCGGGACGAGGTCGCTCTCGAAGTACCCACCGGCGACCGTCGTCGCCGTTCCGTCCGGCGGCGCGAAGCCGGCGAGCTCCGTCGAGAGCGCCGGGACCTTGAACGACGTGACGGTCGGCGGCACGACGAACGACCAGCTGTAGGCGACGACGTTCTGGTTCTCCGTCTTCGTCCACCGCACGGCGACGATGCCGCCGTCCGCGTTCGCGAGCGCGCCGACCTTCACGGCGACGTCGGGGCGCGTGGCGCCGGTCACGTCGATGCTCGTGATCCGCGGGAGCGCGGTCGCGAGATCGAACGCGGCGCTCGGCCCGGGCGCGCCGCGCCGGAGGACCCACTGCGACGACGCTTCGAGCTGGCTCCGCACCTTGATGTTCGTCGCCTCGGGGAAGCCCTGCGCCCACGCGTAGGTGACGCCGGCCTCGCTCAAGCTGCCCTTGCTCGCGCCGACGACGAACGGCGCGCCGTCGGAGATCGCGGCGAGCTCGCTCGAGAGCGAAGCGCCCGGGCCAGGGTTCGTGACCGTGACGGTGGTCTCCTGCGGGTTCGTCCAGATCGGGAGCTGGACGTTCTTGGTCTGGTTCGCGGCCGGCGCGGCCTCGCCCTTCTTGAACGTGAGCTGGATCGGGTAGCCGTTCGCGTCGGTCGCGGCGGCGAGCAGCACGTTGTTCTGCCGGACGCACGAAGGATAGAGATCGACGGCGATCGGCGGCTGCGCGTTGTAGCCGATGCAGTCGCCGTTCACGTGGACCTCGTAGCCGGTCGGAGGCGTCGAGACCGCGTTCGTGAACGAGACCGAGAACGTGCCCACCGGCGTCGGCGCGGGTCCGGGCCCGGGCACCTGCACGTTGAGCACGTCCCCTTCGGCGACGCCGAGGTACGTGAGGAGCGCCTGTCCGCGCCCCGGATCCTCGGCGACGACGGTGACCATCGCCGGAGCGGATGTCGCGCTCGCGACGCCGGCCGCGTCGGTCTTCTTCGTGTCCGTCACCGCGCCGGTCGCGTCGTGGAAGAGGACGGTGACGTTCGCGGCCGGCTGCACGAGGCGCTTCACGTTCACGACCACACCGGTCGCAGCCGCCTCCTTCGGGACGGCGGCGTCGGCGGGCGCGGCGTCCGACGGAGCGCCCGCCTCGAACGTCCCCGTCCCGCCGTCGAACGTGCCGGTCGCCCCGCCGCCGTCGTCCTCGCACGCGTAGGCGAGCACGGCGATCGGCAGGAGGAAGGCAGGCAAGAGAGAGACGCGCATGGAACCCAGCGTCGCCCGACGCAGCGCGCGCGTCAACGCGCCGCGGTCAGACGCGGACGCTGCTCCGCCCGAGACGCGAGCGGAGCTCCATCCGCGCACGCATCGCGCGCGCGACGTCGGACGCGTCGAGATGCCGATCGCGCTCGAGCGCCGCCTCGAGCGCGCGGAGCGCATCGTCGGTCTCCCCGCGCACGGCGAGGACGCAGCCGGCGACGACCATGAGCTCGGGATCGCCCGGCATGAGCGCGAGGCCGAGGCCGACGACGCGCATCGCGCGATCGGTGTCGCCGTTCGCGAGCAGGCGCGAGGCGGTGTCGCGTGCGGGCGCGACGAGCGCACGGATGTCACGGCGCGCGACGGGACGACCGACGAGCGTCTCGCCGAGGGCGCGCGCTTCGCGGAGGAGATCGTCGTCGGGCGCGTCGAGGCTCGCGCGATCGGCGGCGGCGACGAGCTTCGAGAAGCGCTTGCGGAGCCGGTCGAGCCCGTCGTCCTCCGCCTGCGCCGCGCGGACGGCGCCGCCCATCGCGGTGCGGAGGTGGACGAGCCAGCCCGGCAGCCTCACCTTTCGCGCCGACGCCACATCGGTCGAGCTCGCCGGCGTGCCTTCGAGCACGCTCCGCGTCTCCGCGTCGACGTCGTACGGCTCCCATCGCGCGCGCTCGGGATCGAGGCGGAACGCGAGCACCTCACCCGGGTAGGCGACCAGGTCGAGCACGGCGTCGCCGGCGCCCGTCGAGGTGACGATGCGATGGCGTCCCACCGGCACGCCGCAGAAGCCGCGGACCGGCTCCGTCGTCAGCTTGTGCCAGGGCTCGTGGCGATCGTCGACCGTGCACGCGGACCAGTCGTTCGCGTCGAGGAGGACGAACGCGCTCGGCTCGCGGACGGGCTGGCGCGCACGAGCGCGGCGGCGTGCCCGAATCGTCACCACGGCGATCGTGACCGCGAGGATCACGATGGGAGCGATGGCGACGATCCAGAGACCCACGCCTATAACGTAGCGTGGCCCGTTCGATGTGCACGTAACTCAGAGGTGTGCGGGAGAAGTGCTCGCTGGGGCAGGCTTCAACGCTCGGAGTCGCGCCTCGAGATCGGCGCGGAGCTTCCGCTGGCCCTTCGTGAGCTGGACCTTCTGCGTCCGCGCGAGCGCGGTCTCGAGGGCCGCCCGCTCGGCGCCCACGTCCTTCCGCGCTTTCGCGATGTCGGCCGCGAGCACGAGCACGCGGAGCGCGCGCGGACCGTACACACGCGCCGCAGCGCGCTCCACGGCGGCCGCCGCCTCCTCGAGCCTTCCGAGCTCGAGCAGTGCGCGCGCGAGGCGGGCGGGCGGGTTGTAGTCGGCGGGGAAGTCGCGCTCGCTCTCTTCGAGCATCGGGAGCGCGCGCTCGGCGTGACCGAGGGCGAGGTAGGCCGACAGGCGATGCGCGTCGAAGACGGCGCGCGCCTCCCTCGTCTTCGCGCGTGCGGCCTCTCCCTCGAGGAACCGCGCCCACGCCTCGGCGGTGCGCTTCGCGCCCTCGGCGTCGCCGGCATGCTTCTTCGTCTCGACGAGCTCCTCGAAGAGCGCCGAGCGGTCGTCGGCCAGCACGCGCGGGTCCGGATCGAGCGCGGCGCGCTCGACGGCGGCGGTGAGCTTCGCGACGTCCTCTGCGCGCTTCGCCTCGCGCGCGCACGAGAGCCCCATCGCGAGCACGGTCGCGCGCGACGTACCGGGCGGCAGCTCCGGACCGCGCCGCGCTGCGAGCTCGGCGCAAGCGGCGTGATCTTCGCCCGCGTAGAGCGCGCTCACGGCGCCTTCGGTGACGCGCGGGACGAGCGCGTGGCCGGCCGGGAGCTCCGCGAGCAGGTCGGCGTAGGCCTTTGCCGCCTTGGCCGTCTCTCCCGCCGCGGCCTCGCGGTTCGCGCGCAGGAACGCGGCCTCGAGCCTCGCGCCCGCCGGGCTCTCGGTCGACGCGAGGAGCGCGACGAGCTCGTCGGCGGTCGCGGTGCCGGGCCACTCGAGGACGACCTCTTCGCGCTTCGGGTCGATCACCCACAGCGTCGGGTAGACGTGGTTCGGGAACTTCGCGACGAACGATGCGTTCTCGTCCTTCTCGGTGTCGACCGCGAGCCACGTGAAACGGCCGTCGAGCGCGGCGAGCTTCGGATCGCCGAGCACGAACGCGCGCATGCTCAGGCACGAGTGGCACCACGGCGCCCACGCGTCGACGAAGAGAAGCTTGTTCGCCGCCTTCGCCGCGTCGCGCGCTCGCGCGTAGTCGTCCTCGACGAACTGCACCGGCGCGGACCCGGGCGAGGAGGTCGGCTTCGGCGCGGTCGCGGGGCCCGTCGCGCTGCACGAGGACAGCACGACGAGCGCGGCGAGCAGACCGAGCGCTCTCAGTTGTTTCCGTTGAACGAGAGCGACCACTTCGCGTTCGAGCTGCAGGTGCCGGACACGTGCCGGACCTCGACCGTCACGTAGCGCGAGTCGTTGCTTCCGTTCGCGAGGACGCCGCCCTCGCCGAACGAGACGCTCGCCTGATCCATCCCGCTCCCGTTCGTCGACTGTGCCGACACCGCGGAGCACTCGTGCGAGCTCGAGCTGCCGTTGTAGAGATAGAGGTCGAAGTTCGTGCCGGCCGGCGACGTGAGGGTCGCGCTCGCGCGGAGCTTCACGCCGGCGACGCCGTCGTCGTCCTCCGTCACGTAGACGCGGAACCACTGCGAGCCCGTCCCCTGCGCGGTGAGGACCGCTCCGCCCGTATCGCCGGAGACGGCGCCGAGGTCGGTCGCGGCCGCGCACGTGTTCGACGCCGTGCACGGAACGCCCGTCGTCGTCGTGCCACCGTCGCCGCCGTCGGCCTTCGAGCCGGCATCGCTCGACGCGTCGGCCGCGCCGGCGTCCTCGTCCTTCTCCGTCTGCGACGGAGGCGGGAGGACGACGCTGCTCTCGTCTTCCTCCGTGCCCGCCTCGATCGGCGTCGTCGTCAGCGTGCCCTCCATGATCTCCGTGTCGCTGGTGCCGACGGCGCATCCGACGAGCGCAAGGATGGAAGCGGAGAAAGCAAGCGTCCCCCGAAAGCGTGTCTTGCTCGACATGGCGAGCGAGTCTAACGCGAGCGCTCGCGCTGGCCGCTTTCGGGGCCGTCGCGTTCGCGTCTCGACGAGTGATCGGTCGCACTGCCGTGGTCGATGTACGACCACGTCAGCGGGCCCCGTTCCAGCGGCTCAACGGCTCGCGCGGAAGGCTTCGTCGATCGCGGCATCGAGCGTTTCGCGCTTCTGCGCGCCGTCGAGCCGCGTGCGTTCTACGTACAGGAGCGGCACGCCATCCCCTCCTGCGTCGACGAAGAGCTCCCGGTCCTTGTCGATGCGGGCGTCGGTCGCCGGGTCCGCCGTGCACGCGCGGAACGCCGCGGCTTCGAGCCCGTGCTCGACGGCGAGCGAGGACAAGGCCTCCTCGGAGAGGTCCTGCGTCGCGAAGAGCGCGTGCGTGTAGGCGGCCGCCACGTCGGGCTTCGCGAGCCGCTCGGCGCAGATCGCGGCCCGCGCGGCGGGGCGCGCATCGGGATGCATGCGGAGCGGCACGTGCCGGAGCACGACCCTCACCTTGCCTTCGTGCTCCTCGACGATCGGCGCGAGCGCCGCGTGCGTCCGCCGACAGTGGGGACACTGGAAGTCCGTGAAGAAGACGACCGTGACCGTGCCCTTCGGTGCGCGGGCGAGCTCCTCGCGGACGGCGCTGGGCAGCGTCGGCGCGCAAGCGGCGACGAGAGTGGAGAGCAGGAGAAGGACGGCGGGGAGGCGCACGCCGCTCTTCTAGCGTGGGTGCGGGACCTGCGCGTGTGGTTTCCGTGGTCGTGCTCGGAGCACGTGAGAGAAGAAACAGGAAACAGGCAACGGGCAACGGGCAACCGGCAATGGGTGCTCTGCGCGCTCGCCGCCCGAGCCGCCGGGCACGGGCGAGACGGAACAGCCTCTCTCGTCTCGGCGGCGCGCGAAGCGCGCGTCGCCGAAGGCGAGTAGGGGGAGGCTCGGGACCGAGAGCGAGCGAAGCGAGCGAAGGTCCCGAGGGGGACGAAGTCCCCACGAGAAAAAGACGTTCTGGCGCTCGTTTCCCGGAGGCGCGAAGCGCCGGAGAGGGAACGAGCGCCGGAACAGAGCGAAGGTCCCGAGGGGGACGAAGTCCCCACGTGACAAGACCTGTGACGTGAGCTTCGGCCCAAGGCGCGCAGCGCCGGAGGCCGCAGCTCTCGTCACAAACTGACGACGCCCGTACGGAGCAGATACGCGAGCCGCTTGCGCTGGTCCTCGTCGAGCACCGCGTGCATGCGCGCGAGCGCCTTCGCGACCGCCTCGCGGAGCCGCTCGGCGCTCTTCACCCGGAGCTCGCCGCCTTCCTTCGCCTTCGCCTCGTCGAACGCGCCGGCTTCGAGCGCGTCTGCGTAGGACGCGACCGTACGCCGATGATCGACTTCGGCCTGCGCACGCTCCGTCTTCAGGTCGTCGAGGATGCGCGCGAGCTCCCCGACCTGCGGCTCGGACAGGTCGAGCTTGTGGGCGAGGAACCGGAGCGGCCGCCGCACACCGAACGGTCCGCCGCCGCCGAAGAAGTCCTCCGGCGGCCCACCGAAGTGCACGCCGTGACCGGGGCGGCCGCCGAACGGACCGTCGCCGGGAGCGCGGCCGAACGGACCGCCTCGGCCCGGCGGTCCTTCGTGCCCGTGGTGCGCCCACGGCCCCTCGGCCGACACTTCGCCACACCCATGCCCGTGACGACGGGCGTGCTTCCACCAATGATAAAATGCAGGATGCATGTTTTCCTCCACGCGCCGAGGCTCTCTCGCTCCCGGCGGGGCTCTGAACGCGTGGGCACCGCGCCTCACGCTCCGGTCAACCTAGCGCTGCATCCGCGACGTGCAAGGCTGGGCGTGCACCGAGCTCGTGGACGTGGAGGTGCGACGCTTCGAGCGCTCCCTTCGCGAGCTCCACGAGCCGCGCGTGGTGCGTGAAGAAGAGGACCTGGGTGCGCGTCGCGATCTCGGCGAGGACCACGAGAGCGGCGCGCGCCCGCTCGTCGTCGAGCTGGATCAGCACGTCGTCGAGGACGAGGGGCATCGGCTCCGCGACGTCGGCGTGGCGCTCGAGCGAGGAGAGCCGAAGGCTGAGGTAGAGCTGGTCGCGCGTGCCCTCGCTGAGCCCCGGGGTCGCGACCTCCGCGCCGTCCGCACGTATGCAGAGGAGACACGGCTTGTCCTTGTCGTCGAACCCCGCCCGGATCCCCTGGTAGGCCCCGAGCGTCAGCCGCGCGAAGAGCGACGACGCGCGCGACAGGAGCGGCCCCTGGTTCTCCTCGCGGAAGCGGTCGATCTCGCGCGCGAGGAGCGTCGCGGCGACCTTCGCGCGGCACCACCGTTCGACGTGTGCACGCACGCGGGCGAGCGCTTCCTGCGCCTTCGCCGCCTCGTCCGCCGCGAGCGAGTCGCCGCGCATCTGCGCGAGACCGAGCTCCGCGCTCATGATGTCGCGCTTCGTCCGCTCGAGGCCAGCCTCGAGCTCGCCGATCTCCGCGTCGAGCTCCTCGGCCGCCCGCGCCGCCGCTTCGCCGTCCGCCGCGAGGGCGAGGATGTCGGCGGGCACCTCGGCAGCGCCGAGCGCGGCGAGGCGCTCGACGATCGCCTCGAGGTCACGGCCGATCGTCTCCGCCTTCGACGCGCGCGCGACGAGCTCGCTCGCGGCTTCGCGCGGCGTGACGCTCGCGAGGTCGGGCGCGAGCTCGCCGACGAGACGCGTGACGTCCTCCTCGAACGCCCGCGCCTCGCGCGCGGCCGCCTCGGCCTTCGTCGCCGTCTCGCTCCGCTTGTCGATCGCGGAGAGCAGCTCGCGAAGCGCCTCGAGCGAGCGCGTCGTCTCCTCGGTGCTCGCGTCCTCCGCGATCCCGAGCGGCGCCGCGATCTCCACGAAGCGCACGCGGACGTCGGCGAGGGAGGCCTCTTCGTGCGCGATCGACGCTTCGCGCGCCGCGGCCGTCTCCTCGAGCTCGGCGCACTGCTTCTTCGCCTGCTCGACCTCCCGCCGCCGGTTCTCGGCAATTTCGATCCGTGCGCCGACGTCCTCGAGGAGGTCGGTGAGCGACCGGCGCGACGCCGGGTCGACGCCGAGGGCCGCGACGACCTCGCTCCGCACGCGCTCGACACGCGCCCGCAGCTGCTCGGTCTCGTGCGCGAGATCGGACACCTCGGCGAGCTGCGCGACGAGCGACGCGACCCGCGCGACGAGCGCCCGCGCCTCCGCGAGGCTCGGCGCCGCGATCCCGCTCTTCGCGAAGGCCTCGGCGAGCTCGCGCTCGAGCGCCGCGCGCGAGGCTCGCGACGTATCGAGCTCGGCGCGCTTCTGCGCGAGCTGCTCGAGCGCGGTCGCCTCCGCGCTCCGCAGCCGGGCGAGCGTCGTCACGCGATCGGCTTCGCGGATCATCCGATCGGCGAGGTCGTCGACCGTGCGCACCGCGCGCTCGACCTCGGTCTCGAGCGACACACGCGCGCGTGCGTCGACCCCCGCCGCCGCCTCGACCCGGAGCTTCGTCCACGCGGCGTCGCGTGCTTCGCGCGCCTCCCGGAGGGCGGCGGCGTCCGGCGGAGCGAAGTCGCCGGCGAGCGCCGCGATCTGCTGCGCGAGCGAGAGCGCCTGCGCGTCGAGCTCGGCGACCTTGTCCGCCGTCCGCGTCGTGCTCTTCTCGATCTCCGCCGCGCGCGCCGCGAGCGCCTCGATCTGCTCGAGCGTCGGCAGCGGGCACGACGCGAGCGTCGCGAGCGGGATCGCGGCGAGGCCGGCCTGCGCCGCGCGCGCCTCGAGGTCGCGGCGCTTCTTCTCGACCTTCGCGACGCCTTCGGCGAGGCGCGTCTCGACGTCGCCGAGCGGGCGCGCGCTCGCGAGCGCCCGCGCGAGGGCGGTCGTGTCCTCCGGAGGCGCGGCGGCGGCCGTCTCGCGTGCGCGGGCGAGGTCACGCCGCGCGCGCTCGAGCTCCGCCGCGAGCGTCTTCTTCTGCGCCTGGATCCGATCGCGCTCGCCGACGAGACGGAGGAGCCGTGCGTCCGCCTTCACGTCGATCCGCGGCGGCCCCTCTCCTTCGGCACCGGGCAGGCCCGCACGGCGCGTCGCGAGCGCGACGCGCTCACGCCAGAGGTCGTGCTCGACGGCGAGCTCGTGGCGCGCGCGCGCGTTCACGTCGTAGGCGCCGATCCGCTCGCGGAGCGCCGAGAGGCGCGCGACGTTCGCGACGATCGCGCCGAGCTGCGCGCGCGCTTCGAGGAGCTGCGCGCGCTTCCGCTCGAGCGGCACGCGCTGGCGGGCGCTTTCGAGACGAGCGCGCCTCCCGGCGAGCTCCTTCTTCTTCGCCGCCTTCGCCTCGAGGTCGCTCCGGAGCGACGTGAGGTGCTGCTCCTGGGTGACGAAGGCCTCGGGGAGGCTCTGCTTCTCCTTGATCGCCTTCTGCGCCTCGGTGAGCGACTTGATCGCTTCGTTCAGCGGCAGTGTGTGGCCCCGGGGCCGGTAGATGTCGTCGGCCTCCTTCTCGAGCCGTTCGAGGAGGCGCTGCACCTCGCCGCCGCCGCCGACGCTGGCGTCGAAGAGGCTCTCGCCGAGGTCGCCCTTGCCCTGGAGGAGCGCTTCGGCGCCCCTCCGGAGCGCATCGTGATCGAGCCCGAACGCGTGCCGGAACGTCTCCTCCGAGATCCCGCGGAGGAGTCGCGTCATGACCTCTTCAGGGATCGGCTGGCCGCGGTCGTCGAGCAACGTGTTCGCGTTGCCCTTCCGGCGGACGACGTGGAGACGCTTGCCGTCCGCGGAGACGAGGACGCCGCCGATCCGGAGGTCGGCCGGCTTGTGGACGTGCGCGTCGGGCGTGCTCCGCTCGATCCCGTAGAGGAGCCCGGTGATCGCGCGGAGCGTGGTGCTCTTGCCCGCCTCGTTCCGGCCGAAGACGACGTGGAGGCCGGCCGGCTCGAGATCGAGCGTCAGGTTCCGGAACGGGCCGTAGGCGAGGAGCTCGAGAGAGGCGATCCGCACTCAGCCCTCGCCTTCGAGCAACGTGGGGAGGAGCGTCTGCTCGACGTCCTCCACGAGCATGCGGAGGAAGGCCGGATCGGAGAGCAGCATCGCGCCTTCGCCTTCGCGGAGCTCGGCGGGCAGCTTCTTCTCGAGATCGGCGAGGACGGCGGCGACGGCAGCGAGCTCGCTCGGATCGTCCTTGATGACGGCGAGGCGCCGCGCGAGGTGGCCGACCGCGCCGGTCTCCTCGCGGAGGCGTGCGAGGTCGAACGTGCTCCGCGTCTCGACCCCGATCTTCTCGATCCAGACGCGCTCGCCGAACCCTTCCACGGCCGCGGCGCGGAGCTCGCTCGTGAACCGGTCGACGTCACGCCGGATGTGCGCGTTCGCCTTCGTCGCCCCGCGTACGAACAGGCGCGCCGCGAGCAGGCGATCGCCGGCCTCGACCTGCGCGGCCGCGAGCGCGTCGCGGGCGCGATCGACGACTTCGAGCGCATCCGCGCACGGCGAGGCGTCGACCGTGAGCGAGACCCACCGCGCGACGTCGAGCGCGCGGTGCTCCACCTCGGTGATCGCGCCGTCATCGACGGTCACGATCGTGGCGCCCTTCGGCCCCGTCTCCCGCGCGTGCCGGCCCTGGAGGTTGCCCGGGAAGACGATCCACGGCTCCTGCGAGAGCACCTCGCGTGCGTGGACGTGACCGAGCGCCCAGTAGTCGTAGCCCTTCGCCCGCATCGTCTCGAGCGAGGTCGGCGCGTACGGCTCGTGCCCCTCGCGTCCGTCGACGCTCGTGTGGAGAAGCCCGATGTTGAAGGCGTCGCGCCGCGCGTCGGGGTAGCGCGCGGCGAGGTCCTCGGTCTGGATCCGTGCGCCGAAGCTCTGGCCGTGGACGACCACGTTCGCGTCGCGGAGCTCGAACGACTCCGGCTTCTTGTGCGAGAGCTCGCGGACGTTGTCGGGGAGGCGGAGCGCCTTCACGACGGAGCTCATCGCGTCGTGGTTGCCGCGGACGAGGACGACCGGGATCTTCGCGTCGCGGAGACGCGCCATCTGCGCGACGAAGAAGAGGCCGGTCGAGTAGTCCTTCCACCCGCCGTCGAAGACGTCGCCGGCGAGGAGGAGGAACGCCGCCCTCTCCTCGATGCACGTCGAGACGAGGTTCTCGAGCGCACCGCGGGTCGCCGATCGCATGCGCGCGACCGGCGCACCCTCGTAGCGTGCGAGGCCCCGGAGCGGGCTGTCGACGTGCAGATCGGCGGCGTGGACGAACTTCATCGCGCGCCACGTCACCCTACCCATCCGGGAGGGAGACGCAACGGGCGAGGGGCTTCCATCCGCTCCATCGGATGGAGCGCCCGCCGCGGAGCTCTCGTCAGATCGCGCGGCGCTCGTTCCCGCGCCGTTCGCGGGTGAACGCCGACGCGAGCGCGGCCGCGAGCTCGTCGACCTCTTCGAAGCCGCACGCGCGGCGGTCTTCCTTGCGACGGTCGGCGAGGAGGACCTTCAGCTCTTCGAGCGACCGGGCGCCCTGCCCGACCCGCCGGAGCATCAGCTCGTGGCTCCCGCAGAGCACGGTGCGCGTGCCGCCTGCGAGCTCGACGTCGAGGAGCGCCCGCGCATCCCGCAGGCCGCAGACGGCGCAGGGCGCCTTCGACTGGAGCGTCTCGACGGGCTCGGGGATCGCCGTGGCTTTTCGCTGCTTCCGCACCATGGCGAGCACGATCGCCGAGGGCCCCCGAGCCGGCCAAACTTTCTGCCTTCCGGCGGCGGCGGGCGTGCTTGAATGCGCGCCATGGCGAAGTACCTCGTCACGGGCGGCGCGGGTTTCATCGGTTCTTCGATTGCGGAGGCGCTCCTCGCCAAGGGCGAGCGCGTCCGGATCCTCGACGACTTCTCGAGCGGACGCCGCTCGAACGTCGAAGGGCTGAAGGGCGCCGAGCTGATCGAGGGAACGATCCTCGACCCGGAGACCGTCGCGCGCGCGATGGAGGGCGTCGAGGTCGTCTTCCACGAGGCGGCGATCCCGTCCGTCGTCCGCTCCGTGGAGCGGCCGCAGCCGTCGATGCTCGCGAACGTCCAGGGCACGACCGTCGTGCTCGACGTCGCGCGCCACAAGGGCGTCCGTCGCGTGGTCTTCGCCGCGAGCTCGTCGGCATACGGCGACACCCCGACCCTCCCGAAGGTCGAGACGATGACGCCGTCGCCGCGCTCGCCGTACGCTGTCTCGAAGCTCACCTGCGAGCACCTCCTCAGCGTGTTCTCGTCGATCTACGGGATCGAGACGCTGAGCCTCCGGTACTTCAACGTGTTCGGTCCGCGGCAGGACCCGACGAGCCAGTACGCGGCCGTCATCCCGAACTTCATCACCGCCGCGATGAACCGGACGCGCCCGCGCGTGTTCGGCGACGGCGAGCAGACGCGCGACTTCTGCTTCATCGCGAACACGGTCGACGCGAACCTCCTCGCCGCGACCACGTCGAACAAGCTCACCGGCCAGGTCGTCAACATCGCCTGCGGCGAGCGGATCTCGCTGAACCAGCTCCTCCGCACGATCGGCGAGATCGCCGGCGCGCCGCTCGACCCCGAGTACCTTCCGGCTCGCGCCGGTGACGTGCGCGATTCGCTCGCCGCGATCGACGCCGCGCGCGAGCTCATCGGCTACGAGCCGAAGGTGAAGGTCGGCGAAGGCCTCCGCCGCACGTACGAAGCGTTCAAGGCGATGTACGCGTCGCGCTGATCGCCTCGGCGGCGTCAGTGCACGAACGCACTTACGTCGCGCAGCTCGCCTTCCGCGGCGGACGCCCCCGCGTAGCCGTCGAGGGGACGCACGTCGCGCTCGACGACGCTGCCGGCAGGCAGGATCGCGCTCCGGTCGAGGAAGGAACGCGTCGCGATCGGACGCGGATCGACGTCGAGCGCAGCGAGGCCACGGGAGACCGGGTGACGGTTGCCGAGCACGAGCGCGGAGCGCCCGGCGGCGAGCGCGCTGCGCGCGAGACACGATTTCGCGACCACGGTGCGGAGGAGCGCGCGGTCGCGGACCGAGTACGTCACGGTCGGGGTTCGGTCGGGGAGCACGAGCCCGCGCTTCTCGACACGGAGCTCGAGGACGTCCTCTCCGTCTTCGGCGAGGCGGCACACGTGCTCCTCCGGCGTGCTCGCGAACTCCATGTCCGCGACGAACTTCGCGTAGCCCCACTCGCCGCGACCGGCGTCGCACGCGACGCGGCTCGTGACCGGGATACCAGGCGAGCGCGCGATGTCGCGCGCTCCTCGGCCGCGGTCGGCGTGTCGACCATGAGATCGACGTTCTCAGTGCTCGAGCCGCGCGCGCGTGGGACGATGAAAGGG
>JBDHVE010000182.1:0-17682 GCA_039809485.1 Polyangiaceae bacterium
GCGAGCTCGAGGAAGTGGCGCGCGAGGAGCGGGATGTCCTCGCGCCGCGCGCGGAGCGGCGGGATGTGGAGCGGCACGACGTTCAGGCGGTCGTAGAGGTCCGCGCGGAACGCGTCCTCCTCGCACGCCTTGACGAGATCGCGGTTCGTCGCGGCGACGACGCGCGTGTCGACCTTGATCGTCTCGTTGCCTCCGACGCGCTCGATCTCGCGCTCCTGGAGGACCCGGAGCAGCTTCGCCTGCATCGCGAGCGGCATGTCGCCGACCTCGTCGAGGAAGAGCGTGCCGCCGCTCGCGCGTTCGAACTTCCCGCGTCGCTGTTTCGTCGCGCCGGTGAACGCGCCTGCCTCGTGACCGAAGAGCTCGCTCTCGATGAGCTCGCTCGGAAGCGCCGCGCAGTTCAGCTTCTCGAGCGGCCCCTTCGCGCGCGGCGAGAGGAGGTGGATCGCGCGTGCGACGAGCTCCTTGCCCGTGCCGCGCTCGCCCGTGACGAGCACGCTCGCGGCGCTCTTCGCGGCGCGTCCGATCTGCTCGACGAGCTTCTTGATCGCGGCGCTCTCGCCGACGAGCTCGCCCGTGGTCCCGCTCGCGGCGCGCAGCTCGCGCGCTTCGGCCTCCGCGCGCTGGAGGCGGAGGGCCGTCTCGACCGCGATGAGGAGCGCATCGGTGTTGATCGGCTTCTCGAGGAAGTTCAGCGCGCCGAGGCGCGTCGCGCGGACGGCCGTGTCGATCGTGGCGTGCCCGCTCATCATGATGACGGGCACCTCGTTCTTGGCGGCGCGGAGTGACGCGAGCAGCGACAACCCGTCGCCGTCGGGCAGCTGCACGTCGAAGAGACAGAGGTCGTAGCTGCGCTTCTTCAGCTTGTCGGCTCCGACCTTCACGCCGCCGGCGACGTCGACGCTGTAGCCCTCGAGCGAGAGAGCCTTCTGGAGCGTCGTGAGGATGGAGGGCTCGTCGTCGACGACGAGCAGGTGCGCGAGGGCCATGACGCTCACAGCATCGTCCAGGCGCGCTCGCGCGTCCATCGAGGCCGACGCGGGTCGAAGAGAACGGATCCGCGAAACCGTCGTGGTGGGGAAAGCGCGGTTCCGCTAGACTCGCCGGTCATGCAGCGGCTCGGAAAAGCCCTGGCGATCGCGCTGTGCCTCGCATCCGTGGCGTGCGGCCCCTCGCGCGGCCGCTACGGGCGCCCGGTGCACAACCCGGAGCGCGTCACGGTGGCGAGCCCGGAGGTGAGCGACGACGCGTTCGCGGGTGCGGTCCGCGATCTCCTCGCGAGCGAGCCGAACAGCAAGGAGCGCCATCTGCGGCTCCGAGGCGTGGTCGCTCGCCAGATGACGCGCGCGGCCACCCGGTTCAAGGCGCGCGAGTCGGAGCGCGCGATCGCGTCGCTCTCGGGTGCGATGTACCTCGTGCGCTCCGGCGAGCTGACGAGCGAGATGCTCGGTCCGAACGGCTACGAAGCGCTGAAGAGCGCTTCCGCCGAGCTCGCGAAGAAGGGCGACGAGGGCCGCGCGCGCGCCGTCTACGAGATGCTCTTCCGCGTCGCGCCCGCGCCCGAGAAGGCCGACATCAAGGCTCACCTCGACGCGATCAACGCGTGGACGAAGGACACCGCCGGCAACGGGCCGATGCAGGTCGCCGGCGCGCTGGAGTCCGCGGCGGTCACGCGTCACCTCCTCGAGCCGAGCAAGGAAGCGCGTGACGAGGCCGTCGCGAAGACGAACGACTTCGTCGAGCGCGCGCTCGCCGTGCGCAACGCGCGCCGGACGCGCGGCCAGCAGGTCACGCGTGAGGAGGGGCTCGAGGCGGTCCGCGCGCTCGAGACCGGTGCGACGGTGCTCGCCGCGATCCATCTCCGGAGCGGAGACGCCGCTTCCGCGCTCGCCGCGGTCGAGAAGAACGGCGTCCGCGAGATCGCGCGGCCCGAGCTCGTTCGCACCCTCCAGGCCGTGGTCGACAGCCCCGAGGCGGAGCGCTGGCTCGAAGTGTCGCGCCTCATCCGTCCTTCGCGCCGTCGCGGCGGCGAGGACGACGACTTCTCGCGCGACGCGGAGCTCCTCAAGGTCGCGTCGTTCTCGGCCGCGTGTGAAGCGTACCGGCTCGATGCGACGAACCCCGAGGCGGCGACCACCGTCGCGAGCGTCCTCGTCGAGCTCGGGATGGGCGAAGCGGCGCCCGCCGTGCTCGCCGACGCGGCGAAGGGACCGAAGGACCCGCGCATCGTCGGCCTCGGCCTCGCGCTCACGATGCAGGCGATGTCGCGCGCGCTCGAAGCGGACGAGATCGACGGCGCGCGGCGGACGTTCCGCGCGGCGCAGCCTCTCCTCGCCGCCGCCGATGCCCAGAAGGGGAAGCTCCAGCCGCCGCCTTCGCGCGTGTACGCGATGATGGGCGAGATCGAGATCCGCGACGGGCGTCTCTCGGAGGCGACGAAGCTGCTCGAAGCCGCGCTCGAGCGCGAGAAGAGCGGCGGTGTCCTCTACGCCCTCGCGCGGATCGACGCGCACGAGCACCGCGCGAAGCAAGCGCTCGATCGCCTGCGCGACGCGCTCGCGACGGAGGACGGCCAGAAGGACCCCGCGCTCCGCTCGGAGATCCTCCTCCTCACGAGCGACGTGCTCCGCGAGCAGGGCGACATCGCAGCCGCGAAGAAGCCGCTCGCCGATGCGCTCCGCGAGCTCGCGCGCGCCCGTGCGTCGGCGGCCGATCCGGACGACAAGGCGCGAATCGAGCGGCTCGTCGCCCGGGCGCTCGACCGCTTCGGCGCTGCCGCGAGCGCGCAGAAGGCGCTCGACCGCGCGCTCGAGGCCGCCCCGCGCGACAAGCGCCAGGCGGCGGCGACGATCGGTCAGATGGTCGCGCGCGCCTTCCTGAAGGGGGACCTCGCCGGTGCGCGCGACGCGCTCGGGCGCGGGCTCGCCGCCGACATCGGCCGCGAAGACGTCGTCTACTACGCGATGTGGGTGCGAGCGCTCGAGCGCACGAGCACGTCCGCGAAGATCCCGCCCGATCCCACGGCCGAGCGCGCGCTCGCGCAGGCCGACTCGGACCCGCGCTGGATCGGCCGCGTCGCGGCGTTCGGGTCGGGGAAGCTGAAGGCGGACGACTTGATCGCGGCAGCCAAGACCCAGCCGCAGCGCACGGAGGCGCTCTTCTACGTCGCGCTCCAGAAGCGTTCGTCCGGTGACCCGAAGGGCGCCGAGGAGCTCTTGAAGCAGGTCGCCGCCTCGCCCGGCCTCGACCTGATGGAGCTCGCGATTGCGCGCGAGCTCCTCACGCCTCCGCAACGTCAGACCGTCGGCGGTCCGGTGCCCGAGGTCGGGCTTCCCTGAGAGGACGTCGTGGCGAAGCGCGAAGCGGCCATGGACCTCCGTCGATCGCTCGACTGGGGAAGCCTCGCGCCGCTCCGGATCCGCGCGCGGATGGTCGCCGAAGGCGTCTACGCCGGCGCGCACCGTAGCGCACGCAAGGGTGCCGGCGTCGAGTTCGGCGGACATCGTGCGTACGTGCCCGGCGACGACCTCCGGCACCTCGACGTGCGCTCGCTCCTCCGGCACGACCACCTCCTCGTCCGGCAGTTCGAGACGGAGACGGACCGCGCGCTCCGGATCGTCGTCGATGCGACGGCGTCGATGGGCTACCGCGGCGACAAGGCTCCGGGCGCGAAGCTCGCGTTCTCCGCGCTCGTCGCGGCGGCGCTCGCGCGGATCGCGATCCGGAGCGGTGATCCCGTCAGCCTCGGCTTCATCGGCGGCGCACCGAGAGCGCGCGGCGTTCCCGTGAGCGGAGGGCGCGAAGCGTTCGAACGGATCGTCGATGCGCTCGAGGCGCAGACCCCGGAGGGCGACGCGTTCCGCGACGTGGCCGTCCTCGATCGCGCGCTCGGATCGCTCGCGCGTGCGGCGCGGCGCGGGTCGGTCGTCGTCGTCCTCAGCGACCTGCTCGACCTGCCGCCGGAGGCGCCCGACCGGATCTCGGCGATCGCGACGCGTGGTCGCGTCCTCGTCGTCTGCCAGGTCCTCGACCCGGACGAGGCGACGTTCCCGTTCGCGGAGACAGTGCGTCTCCGCGCGATGGAAGGCGACGCGGTCGTCGAGAGCGACGACGCCGCGCGCGAGAGCTACCTCGCGAAGCTCGGCGAGCTGCAGGCCTCGTGGAGGCGCGCGCTCGTCGGTCGCGGGGCGAGCTTCATCACGACGACGACGGATCAGGATCCCGTTTCGGCGGTGCGCTCGATCGTGGAGGCGGTCCGGTGAGCTTCGTCACGGCGCTCGCGCTGGCGATCGGCGTGCTCGTCGTCGCGCCCTACGTCGCCCACCGGCTCCGGCGCCAGCAGGCCGAAGAGCGCCTGTTCGCCGCGACGCGCCTCGTCTCGCCGACGCCGCCGAAGGCGCGCCGTCGCGCGCGGCTCGAGGACCGCGCGCTCTTCGGCGTCCGCGCCGCGTCCGTCGTCGCGCTCGCGCTCCTCGGCGCGTCGCCCCTCGTGCAGTGCTCGCGTCTCGCGATGACGCGCTCCGGGGCCTCCGTCGCGGTCGCGATCGTGCTCGACGACTCGATGAGCATGCAGGCGCGCACGGGAGACGCGCGCACGCGCTTCGAACGCGCGAAGGCGGGGGCGACGGAGATCCTCGCGGCGCTCCGCGACGGCGACGCGGCGTCGATCGTCCTCGCCGGCGCCCCTGCGCGCGTCGCGCTCGCGGCGACGACCGACCTCGGCTCCGCCCGCGCGGCGCTCGAAGCGCTCGTTCCCTCCGACCGCGCGACCGACCTCGACGGCGCGATGGCGATCGCGCGCACGCTCGTCTCCGAGCTCCCGCAGGTCGACCGGCGCGTGGTCGTCCTCTCCGACCTCGCCGACGGAAGGCCCGAAGCGCCGCCGATCGGAGAAGGCGCCGCGCTGCCGGTGTGGGTCGCGATGCCGGAGCTCGCGGGCGTCGTCCCCGACTGCGCGCTGCTCGCGGCCGATCGAACCGGGAACCGCGCCCGTGTGCGGTTTGCATGCAATGCGCCGAAGCTCGGCACGGGGCGCGAGGTCCGCCTCGTCACGGGCGAGAAGGGCGAGAAGGTGCTCGGGTCGGGGCCGGTGCCGGACGCGCAGAACGGCGAGGTGACGATCACGTTGCCCGCGGATGCGCCGGAGGGCGGCGCGCTCGTCATCGCCGAGCTCACGGGCTCGGACGCGATCGCGTCCGACGACAAGGCGCCCGTCGTCGTCGAGGCGGGGCCGGCCGCCCTCGCGGTCGTGTCGGATCGGCGCGACGACTCGGTCGCGACCGGCGGTGCGCCGGTCGTCGAGCAAGCGCTCGCGGCGCTCCACGTCGACCTCGCGACGCGGCCGATCCCGCAGCCGCCGGATCGGCGCGAGGACACTGCGCCGTTCGCGGCGATCATGGTCGACGACGCGCCCGGCTTCACGCCCGAGCAGCGGCGTGCGCTCGCCGCCTTCACCGAGGGCGGAGGCATGCTCTTCCTCGCGCTCGGTCCGCGCGCCGCCGCCGCGCCGCTCGGCGCGAACTTCGAGCCGTTCCTCGCGAACCCGGTCGGGTGGGGGACTTCGACGTCGCCCGGCGCCGATCCGGGGAGCGCGCCGCTCCTCGGCGAGTCGGCGGCGAGCCTCACCGATCTCGGCGCGAAGGGAAGGACCCGCCTCGCCGAGCAGGACACGGCGGCGGCCGACGTCCTCGCGCGGTGGACCGACGGCGCGCCGCTCTTCCTCCGCCGCACGCTCGGCCGCGGTGAGGTGTGGCTCGCGACGTTGCCCTTCTCCGTCGACGAGAGCGACCTCGCGCTCCGCCCTGGGTTCCTCGCGCTCCTCGACGCGTTCGTTGCCGAGGCGAAGCAGCGCTCCGCGCCGCGGCGAGGCGACGTCGGCTCGACCTGGGTGTTCGCGGGCGCGCGGAAGCTCGAAGCGACCGGGCCGAACGGCCCGCTCACGCCCGTGCGCGACGAAGGCGCGCTCCGCGTCGTGCCGCCCGTCGTCGGCGCCTATCAGCTCGTCGTCGAAGGCGTGAAGGAGCTCCGTGTCGCTGCTCCGGTCGCGGCCGAGATCGACACGCGCCCGCGCGCGGTGGCGCCGTCGGCGACGTCGTCCTCGCAGGGGGGCGGCGTCGCCGTCGTCGACGTCTCGTGGGCGATCGCGCTCCTCCTCCTCGCGCTCCTCGCCGGTGAGCTCGTGCTCCGGGTGGGCGCCGGCGCGTCGACGACATCCGCGAAGACGGCCGAGGCCGGGCCGAAGAGCGACGCTGCGTAGAGCCTGGTTCGGCGCGCCCACTCGGGGTAGAACCGCGGCAATCATGCTGCCGCGCTTCTCCTCGCTCTGGGCCGTCGTGTCGTGCGGGCTCGTCGTCGTCGCCTGCCATAGCCCTGGGCCGTGGGGTCACGCGGTCCAGTACGCCCCGACGTCGGAGGAGGAAGCCGAGGCGAAGGACGCGCGGGCGTACGATCCTGTGATGGTCCAACGCGAGCCGGAGGTGTGGCGAAAGGGCAAGCTCGTCCTTTTCGGCATCGTCACCAGCCGCGCTCCGGGGCCAGGGGGCGGGGCGTATCTGACGCTCTCGGTTCGCCGCCTCGAGCCTCGCAACTTGTGCGCGAACGCGAACGACGAGGACACCTGCCGCGTCACGGTGAGCGACCGCGACTTCGGCGTGGTGCACGCCATCCTTGCGCTTCGACCCGAGGACGACACCGGCCAGCACTCCGTCGGAATCGGCTCGCTCGTCCGCGTCGTCGGCAAGCTCGGCGAGGACGTCGATCCGTCCGATGGCGCTCCGGTCGTGCGGGCGAGCTTCTATCGCCACTGGCCGCGCCACTATTTCGCGACGAAGGCCAACGCCGACCTCATGCGCCAGTAGGCTTTTGCGCTCCTGTTGCACAATGCAACGGGCGCATGGCGTGCGCGGTGCTGCGTCCTCCTGCCCTTTCGAGCGAACGCTCGACCTAGCGCGCGACGGTCGGTGTCGGGCTTGCATCACAACGGATGCATCACGTCCGAGCCGAGGAGCTTCGTGTGCATCCTTCCGCAGATCTCGCCGCTTCGATGAGCATCGCCTTCGTCCTCGCCGCCGTCCTCGGCGTGCATGTGGCGTGGGCGACCATCTCGGGCCGGACCCTGCTCGAGGAGCGTGTCGAGCGCGAAGAAGCGCTGCCGGTCGTCGGCAAGACGCCGATGCACGCGGTCTATCGCGCGCTCCGGCCGATCGCGTCGCTCTGCTTGCTGCTCGGGATCTCCGCCAACGGCGTGACGCTCGCGTCGCTCGGGCTCGCCGCCCTCGCGGCGGTCGCGTTCGCGGCCGGTCACTTCGGCGTCGGTGCCGCGCTCGCGTGCGCCGGTGCGCTCGCGGATGCGGTCGACGGGCTCGTCGCTCGTCTCAGCGGAACCGTGAGCCGCTACGGCAAGGTGCTCGACACCACGGTGGACCGCTTCGTCGACGCGCTCCTGCTCGGCGGCGTCGCCGTCTACGTCCGGAACGACATCCCGCTGCTCGTCCTCGTTCTCGCCGCGTTCGTCGGCAGCTCGATGGTCAGCTACGCGTCCGCCGTCCTCCGCGAGCTCGGCGTGCCCGATCGCGGGTCCTCGATGCGCCGCGCGCACCGCCTCGCGTACCTGCTGACGGGCGCGACGCTCGCGCCGATCGTCCAGCATCTCGCGCCGGACGCGCCGCTCGCGATCCGGATCGCGCCCGTGCTCTGCGCCGTCGGGGCGATCGCCGTCGTCGGCAACGTCTCGGCGGTGCGCCGGCTCCTCGGCGCCGCCGCCGCGCCCGCTCCGGCCGTCGCCGCGCCGCCCGCCGTCCCGGCGAGCGATCGCCCGACCGAGCCGGTCTCGGTGCGTCCCACGCCCGTCGCCGTCGCGGCCGGCAGCACGGCGCGGATGGCGGCCCTCGGTCCGAGCGCCGCCCTCCCGCGCCAGAACCTCCGCGAGCTCGAGGACGAGGGCTCCGGCCCGCGTCTCGTCGTGCTCGAGCACACGCCTCCACCGAGCGCTCGCGGGGTGGCGCATCGATGAAGAGCGCCGGCTTGGCTCGCTTGTTCGA
This sequence comes from Polyangiaceae bacterium, assembly GCA_039809485.1. Classification (GTDB taxonomy): domain Bacteria; phylum Myxococcota_A; class Polyangia; order Polyangiales; family Polyangiaceae; genus Labilithrix. The sequence continues at coordinate 8,040 of JBDHVE010000182.1, forward strand.
TCCACGCTTGCTCGGTAGACACCAGACCGCGGCGGCTGTCGCGACGTGTATCGACTTCGCGACGATGATCTCGCTCGTCGAGCTGTCCGGCGCGCAGCCGGCGGTGGCGGCGATGCTCGGTGCGGCGGTCGGAGGCATCACGAACTTCCTCGTCACGCGCCGCTGGGCCTTCGCCTCCCGGCACTCCGGCTCCGTCGCGTCGCAAGCCGTCCGCTACGCCGCGGTCTCGTTCGGCGGCGCGCTCCTCAACGGCGCGCTCGTCGAGCTCGCGCTCCTCGCGACGCCGCTCTCGTACCTCGTGGCCCGCACGTTGGGCTCGGCGCTCGTCAGCGTCTTCTACACGTATCCGTTGCACACTCGCGTCGTCTTCCGCGTCGCGGAGCTGGCTCCGGCTCCCGCGGTCGTGGAGTCCGGTGGCGAAGCTCCCGAGGCGTCATGAGCCGCGACGCCAAACGCGCCCTCCTCACGGTCGTGCCGTTCGCGCTCTACGCCGTCTACTCGGCCGCGCGCGGCGAGCTCCGCGTCGATCACCTGCTGCTCGTCGCGCTCGCGACGGCGCTCGCGGTGATCGGGCCGCGTGCGCGCGATCTGCTCGCGGGTTTGTACCCGTTCGCGCTCGTCGGCCTGCTCTACGACGGCATGCGGCCGTTCCAGCGGCTCGGCCTGACGCCCTCGCGCGTGCTCGCCTGCGATCTCCGCGCGTTCGAGTCGCGTCTCTTCGGGTGGACGGCCGCGAGCGGTGAGCCGCGCACGGTCCACGACTGGTTCCTCGATCACCACGCGCCCGCGGTCGACCTCCTCGCGGCGTTCCCCTACGCGACCTTCATCCTCGTCACCGTCGCGACGTGCGTGTTCCTCTACGTGAAGGATCGCGCCGCGATGAGGCGGCTGGCGTGGGGCTTCTTCGCGCTCAACGTCGCCGGCTTCGTGACGTACCACGTGCTGCCTGCCGCGCCGCCCTGGTACATCCACGACCACGGCTGCGCGGTCGATCTCTCCGCGCGCGCGTTCGAAGGGCCTGCGCTCGCGCGTGTCGATGCGATGCTCGGCGTCGGCTACTTCCACGGGATGTACGCGCGCGCGAGCAGCGTCTTCGGGGCGCTGCCGTCGCTCCACTGCGCGTACCCGATGCTCGTCGTGATCGAGGGCTTCCGTTCCTTCGGGTGGCGCCTCCGCGTCGCGTCGGTCGCGTACTGGATGCTGATGGTGTTCGCGTCGATGTACCTCGACCACCACTGGCTCCTCGACGGCCTTCTCGGCACGACCTATGCGGTCATGATCGCGCTCGGGATGCGCGCGATGGCCCGCGTCCGCAGCGTGACGCCGGCTCCGGCTCCGGCTCCCGCGCCTGCTCCGCTCTCGCAGCCCGTGCTCGCGCGTGGAGGCGAGGGATGAACGTGACGCAGGCCGGACGGCGCAGCGCCACCGAGTCGATCGCGTTCGCGATCGCGCTCTGGTTCGGATGCGGTCTCTCGCCGATCGGCCCCGGCACGGTGGGGACGCTCGGCGCGCTGCCGCTCTACTTCGCGGTGCGCGCGGCCGGGCCGGTCGGCATCCTCCTCGTCGCCGCGCTCGTCACCGCGGTCGGGATCTGGTCCGCCGGCGTCGTCGCGCGCCGGCGTGGGACCGCCGATCCGCAGATCGTCGTCGTCGACGAGGTCGCGGGCGTCCTCGTCGCGCTCGCGGCAGCTCCGTTCACGTGGGCCGGCGTCCTCGCCGCCGTCTTCTTCTTCCGCGTTTTCGACATGACGAAGCCGTTCCCCGCCCGCGCCGCCGAGCGTCTCCACGGCGGCATGGGCATCGTGCTGGACGACGTCGTCGCCGGCGTGTACGCGGCCGCGGTCGTCCTCCTCCTCCGCGCGCTCGGCTGGCTCTCATGACGACGCTTCCCTCGGCGCGGTCGCGTGCGTTCGTGCGGTTCGTGCTGCGTCACGGTCGCCTCTTGTGGATGGTGGCGGGGGTCCTCGCGGTGATCGGCACGATCCGCACCGTCGGCATGTACGCGCGCCTCCGCAGCGAGCTCGAAGAGCTGCTCCCGCGAAACGCGCCGAGCGTCGTCGCGCTCGACGAGCTCCGGTCGCGTGTCGCCGGTCTCCAGTACCTCGGCGTCGTCGTCGACGTCGGACCGAAGGAGAACCTCCCCGCGGCCGAGCGGATGCTCGACGACCTCGCGGCGAAGATCCGCGCCTATCCGCCGGAGCTCGTCCGGGCCGTGCGCACCGGCGATGCGGAGGAGCGCGCGTTCCTCGAGAAGAACGCGGGCCTCTACCTCGAGCTCGACGATCTCGAGTCGATCAAGAAGCGGATCGAGGAACGTCGCGACTGGGAAGTCGCTCGTGCGTCGGGCACCGCGCTCGACGACGACACACCTGCGCCGCCGCTCGACTTCTCCGACATCGAGAAGAAATACGAGTCACGCACGAAGGCGCGCGGGAAGATGGAGCATGGCCGCTTCTCGAGCTCCGAGCTCGGGACGTCGCTCCTCCTCGTCGAGGTCGGCACCTTCACGACGGGCGGGAGCTCCGGGGCCGGCCGGCAGCTCTTCTCGCGCGTGAAGGCGGACCTCGAAGCGCTCGGCGGTCCCGACGCCTACGCGAAGGGGATGAAGGTCGGCTACGCCGGCGACGTCGCGATCTCGGTCGAGGAGCTCTCCGCGCTCGTCTCGGACCTCTCCGTTTCGTCCGTCGTCGTCGTCGTCCTCGTCCTCGCGTCGCTCTTCTACACGTTCCGCTGGTGGCGGAGCGTCTTCGTCATCCTCCCTCCGCTCGGCGTCGCCACGGTCCTCGCGTTCGGCATCGCGTCGTTCCCGCCGTTCGGCGTGACGGAGCTCAACTCGAACACGGCCTTCCTCGGCTCGATCGTCGTCGGCAACGGGATCAACGTCGGGATCATGCTCGTGTCCCGCTACCTCGAGGAGCGCCGCAAGGGGACGGGCGTCGAGCCCTCGCTCGAGGTCGCGGTGTGGTCGGTGCGACCGGGCACGATGTCGTCCGCGATCGCCGCCTCCACGTCGTACGCCTCCCTCGCGCTCACCGACTTCCGCGGCTTCGCGCAGTTCGGGTACATCGGCGGCCTCGGGATGGTGCTCGCGTGGTGCTGCGCGTTCGTGCTCCTGCCGCCGCTCGTGCGCTGGATGGATCACGACGCGAAGAGCGCGCCGCGTCCCATCCCCGACCACGGCGGGATCGCCGGCGCGGTCGGGCGGCTCGTGCGTGCGAAGCCGGGATGGGTCGTCGGCGTCGCCGCCGTCGCCACGATCGCGTCGCTGTTCGCCCTCACGCGCGTCAGCGACGCGACGCTCGAGCGCGACTTCTCGAAGCTCCGGCGGCGGGACACGTGGACGCAGGGCGAGGGCTACTGGGGGCGGAAGATGGACGCCCTCCTCGGGACGTACCTCACGCCGACCGCCGTCCTCACCGACAGCCCCGAGCAAGCGCGCCAAGCCGCTGCCGCGCTCCGCGCCGCACGTGACTCGGGCAAGCTCGGCGACCTCGTCACGAGCGTCCGCACGATCGACGACGTGCTGCCGACGAACCAGCCCGCGAAGCTAGCCGTCATCGACGAGATCCGCGAGAGCCTGACGCCGAAGATCCGCAGCCAGCTCCCGGAGGAGAAGCGGAAGCTCGTCGAGCGGATCGTCGACCAGGGCAGCGATGAGCCGATCTCCGCGAGCGATCTCCCGCGCACCTTCACGACCGGTCTCCGCGAGAAGGACGGGCATCTCGATCGCGTCGTGCTCGTCTTCCCGCGTCCTTCGAAGTCGCTGTGGGAAGGGCGGGCGCTCGCCTCGTTCGTGAACGACCTCCGCTCCACCGTCGCGACCGCGGTCGGACCGGGAGAACGCGCCCCGCGCATCGCGGGATCGCTCGCGCTCTCGACCGACATCCTCGAGAGCATCCGACACGACGGGCCGCGCGCGAGCCTGGCCGCTCTCGCGGGCGTCGTCTGCGTCGTGCTCCTCCTCTTCGGCGCATCGCTCGCGTCGCTCCGCGTCGTCGCCACGCTGCTCGTCGGTGTGCTCTGGCTCGTCGCGGCGACCGTCGCGTTGCGGGTGAAGATCAATTTCGCGAACTTCATCGCGTTTCCGATCACGTTCGGCATCGGCGTCGAGTACGCGGTCAACGTCACGTCGCGGTGGCTCGAGACGCGTGACACGACCCAAGCGATCCGCTCGACCGGCGGCGCGGTCGCGCTCTGCTCGGCGACGACGATCATCGGCTACTCGTCGCTCCTGATGGCCGAGAACCAGGCGCTGTTCCTCTTCGGGCTGCTCGCGGTGCTCGGCGAGATCACGTGCCTCGTCGCGGCCGTCGTCGCGCTGCCGGCGGCGATCGAGTGGTACGGGCGGAGGTTCGGTCGCGCCGAGGAGACGCACGCGCCGGCCGAATGACCCGTGTGGTAGCGTGACGGAGCGATGTTGTCGCTCTCGTCCGACGGCCGCTCGCTCCTCCTCCCTGCGCTCGCGACCGCGCACTCGCATGCGTTCCAGCGGGCGATGCGCGGCGCCGCCCAGCGGCCCGCGGTCGGCCCCTCGCGTGACGACTTCTGGTCGTGGCGCGGAGCGATGTACCGCGTCGCGGCTTCGCTGACGCCGGAGTCGATCGAGCGCATCAGCCGCGTCGCGTTCCGGGAGCTCTTCCAGGCCGGCGTGCGCACGGTGGGCGAGTTCCACTACGTCCAGCACCAGCCGGACGGCACGCCCTACGACGACCGCACGCTCCTCGCCGACACCGTCATCCGCGCAGCACGGGCCGAAGGCCTCCGTATCGCGCTGCTCCGCGTCGCGTACCACCGCGCCGGCCCCGGTCGCCCGGCGGAGGAGGGCCAGCGGCGGTTCTGCGATTCCGACGTCGACCACGTCCTCCGCGACGTCGACGCCCTGCGCGCACGTTGGGCCGGTGACGAAGGCGTTCGGATCGGCATCGCCCCGCACTCCGTCCGCGCCGTTCCGCCGGCGTGGATCCCGGAGCTCGCCGCGCATGCCGAACGGCACGGGCTGCCCTTCCACATGCACGTCGCGGAGCAGCCGCGCGAGATCGAGGAGTGCGTCGCGGAGACGGGCAAGCGTCCGCTCGAGCTCCTCGCCGACCTCGGCGCGCTGTCGGCCAGGTTCGTCGCCGTCCACGCGACGCACTTGCACCCGCACGAAGCGGAGCTGCTCGGACGCGCGCGAGCCTTCGCGTGCATCTGCACGACGACGGAGGCGGACCTCGGCGACGGACTGCCGGACCTCGTCGCGCTCCGCGCATCCGGCGCGCGGCTCTGTACGGGCGTCGACAGCCACGTCGTGACCGACGTGCTCGCCGACGTGCGTGGTCTCGAGACGCTCGCGCGGCTCCGGACCGGCAAGCGTGTGACGTTCACGGCCGCCGGCGCGACCCCCGCGGAGCAGCTCTGGCGCGAGGGCTCGACCGAGGCAGAGGCTGCGTGCGGCTTCGCCACCTCGGCGGGACCGATCGCGATCCCACGTGAGCATCCGTCGCTCGCCCTCGTCGAAGACGAGCTCCTGCTCGACGCGATCGTGTTCGGCGGTTCGAGCGCGATGTTCGCGGGCTGAATCAGTCGAGACACGAAGGCAGGCCGCTCGTCGAGCCGACCAGGCCTTCTTCGACGATCCGCCGCGCCTGCTCCTCGCGCCGGCGGAAGAAGCACTGCGTGTGCGCCTGCCGGAGGTAGCCGTAGGGATACGACGTCGCGTTCTCGTACGCCCCGGTGAGGCGCTCGACCGGGAAGCGATACTCCCGCTCGCGCGCTTCGATCGTGCGCTTCGCGTCCTCGCTGATCCGGAGCGCGCCGTCGAGCTCCGCGCGCGCCGCGTCGGCATCGCCGCGCGCGTAGGCGAGGACGGACCGATAGAGCCCGACGGTGTGGAGGACGCGGAGGCGCACGATCCGCATCCCGTCCCGGAGCTCGTTGCACCACGGCGCGAGCGTCGCGTCGGACCCACGGCACCGCGCGTCCATCGCGGCCTCGAGCGGCTCGACGTCGCGCGCGAAGCCCGCGAGCGGCGCGAGCACGTTCGTCTCGAATGCACCACGGATGCCTTCGTCGCCGGTGACGAGCGCGTCGAAGCTCACCGGGACGTCACGGATCGCCTGGTTCGCCGCGGCGGCGAGCGCGACGGCGTTGTCCTCTCCGCTCACGTAGGTGACGAGCTTCTTCTCGAAGAGCACCGACCGCTGGAGCGCGACGAACGACGTGAGGCTCGCCTGGACGTCGGGTGCGCACGAGCCGTAGGCCGACGTCACGTGCGCAAAGAACCGGTCGAGCGGCGCCGCGGGCTCCCACAGCATCTTCGCCGTGAGGTAGTCGGTCATCCAGTAGCCCCACTCGTGACCGGACGAGAAGAGGAGGTGACCGTCGAGCGGCGGCAGCGCCGCGGCGCGCAGGTCCTCGTCGAGCCGATGGATGTCGGTCCAGCGCGACTCGACGTACTCGGGGAGGAACGCCGGCACGTCGACGTCGGACGCGATCCAGTACGCCGACTCCGGGAAGTAGCGGACGCGTCGCCCGGCCGCGAGCATCGCGAGCATGTACTCGCGCTGGAAGCGGAAGTCGGGATGGCCGTACATCCCGCCGTCGCGGTACGTGTCGAACCAGAACAGCGTGTGCACGTTCTGCCCGAGCCGCGGATCGGCGTACTCTGGCACGTGGTAGAAGAACGTGCGCTTGCCGCGGAAGTCCGAGTAGAGCTGCGGGTAGTTGCCGACGTGGTTGTGGACGGCGACGTCGGTGGTCTCCGAGAGCGCCTTCACGTTCGCGACCGCGGTGTCGAGCCAGGTGAGGAGGCGCTCCGGATCCTCGGCGAGGAACTCGCCGAGCGCGAGATCGACGTCGTCCCACGGGACCTGGAGGATGCGCGCGGTGCCTCCCGCGATGTCGGCTTCGAACGTCGCGGCGTCCTTCACGAGCGTGAGCCCGCGCTGGAGCGACGACTTCTCGAAGAGGAGCACCATGCAGCCGACGGTGACGCCGCGCGCGTGCGCGTACTCGACGATCGCCCTCGCGTGCGCGGCGAACGGCTCCCACGCGACGGAGGCGAGGAGCGGCCACTGGAGGTGGTTCTGACCCGTCTTCACGAGCCAGTCGACCAGCCGCTTCGCCTCCGCGAGGTTCTTCTCGCCCGGGACCTGCAGGCTCTCGAGGTACTCGAGCGGGTGGAGCAGGTGCACTTGGAGCCCGCGCAGCTTCGTCATCGGCGAGCGGCGCGCGGCGAGCGCGCGCGGGAGGTAGCTACCGCCGAGCGCCGGGACGAGCTCCTGCATCGGGTGGAAGAAGCGGACGCCGAGCTCCTCGAGGAGCGCGTACGCCGCGGCGGCGATGTGCTCGCGCGGGGCGGCCACGACGACGATCCTCCGCCCGCCCGCGTCCTCGCGCACGAGCGCGTAGCCGTTCGGAGGCGCGCCGGCGCGCGCGCGGGCCGCTTCGGAAGACGACACCCAGACGACATCGCCGGGCACCGTGTCGGGCGTCCCGGTCTCGACCGTGACCGCGCGGCCCCAGAGTCGGCCGAGATAGCTCGCGAGATCGGCGCGCACGATCGGGTCGAGCCCTTCGTCCGCGACCACGCGCACGGCGGGGACGAGCTCCATCGCGGAGGAGATCTCGGCGGCCGCGCACGGGACCGCGGGCGGCTCCGCGCTCTCGTCGGCCGAGCAGGCGAGGAGGGCGACGAGCGCGACGAGCACTGCGGAGACGACGCGCATCATTCGCTCCGATAGTGCTTCTCGAGCGAGAAGAGGTCGAGCGGGCCGAGCCCTTCCCGGACGCCGGCCGCGAGGTCGTCGACGACGGCGCGTGCGACCGGCAGCTCGAGCCCGACCTCCTCCTGGAGCTGCTCGGCGAGCTGCACGTCCTTCAACGCGAGCGACAGGCTGAACTCGGGCGTGTAGTCCTGGGCGAGGAGCTTCGCGCGCTTGCCGACGTAGCTCGGCGTCGCGAACGCACCGGAGACGAACGCGTCGATCGCGACGTCGCGCGCGAGGCCGGCGCGTTCGGCGAGGACGAGCATGCTCGTCAGGGCGACGAGGTGATGCGCGCCCATCCCGTTCAGGACGACCTTCAGCGCTTGTCCCTGCCCGGGCGGACCGGCGTGGATGATCTTGCGGCAGAGCGCGGCGAGCACCGGACGCGCGCGCTCGACGGACTGCATCGAGCCGCCGACGAGCGCGAGGAGCTTGCCGTCGGCAGCAGGTCCGACGCTGCCACTGACGGGCGCGTCGACGAAGCGCGCGCCGCTCGCCTCGACGCGCGAAGCGATCCCGAGCGTCGCCTTGCGCCCGATCGTCGACATGTCGACGAGCACCGCGCGCGGCTTCCGCTTCTCGGCCGCGAATGCGGCGAGGATGCCGCTCTTGCCCTCGAGAACGGAGCGGAGGGCATCGGCATCGGAGAGCATGGTGACGACGACGTCGGCACCGCGCACGCATTCGCCTGGCGTTGCGAAGGACCGCGCTCCCCGCGCGACGAGCGGCTTCTCCTTCGCGCGCGTGCGGTTGTGGACGCGCACGCTGAAGCCCTGCTCGAGGAGGCGCTCTGCCATCGGGCGCCCCATCGCTCCGAGCCCGAGGAACGCGACCTCGAGCGGCCGCGTCTTGCGGGAGCGCGACGGTGCAGGCGGCGCAGATGGCGCAGGTGGACGCGTGGTTCTCGAGCTCAAGCGGCGCGGATCATACCCATCATGTCGCTTGCGCGCTCCCCCCATGGAGCGCCATGATTCGTGGCTTCCCATGCCGACCGCGAGCCCGTTCAAGCTGACGTCTGCGTACGAGCCGAAGGGCGATCAGCCCCAGGCCATCGAGCAGCTCATGCGCGGCCTCGAGCAGGGCGAGCAGCACCAGGTCCTGCTCGGCATCACGGGCTCCGGCAAGACGTTCACGATCGGCAACGTCATCGCGCGCTGGGGCAAGCCGACGCTCATCCTCGCGCCGAACAAGACGCTCGCCGCGCAGCTCTACGGCGAGATGAAGGAGCTCTTCCCCGAGAACGCCGTCGAGTACTTCGTCTCCTACTACGACTACTACCAGCCCGAGGCCTACGTCCCGTCGAGCGACACGTACATCGACAAGGACGCGATCATCAACGACCAGATCGACCGGATGCGCCACTCGGCGACGCGCGCGCTGCTCTCGCGCCAGGACGTCATCATCGTCGCGTCGGTCAGCTGCATCTACGGCATCGGCTCCGCGGAGAGCTACCACGGCCTCCTCATCGATCTGAAGGTCGGCGAGGAGTTCCGGCGCGACAACCTCCTCCGCATGCTCGTCGACATCCAGTACGAGCGAAACGACGTCGACTTCCACCGCGGCACGTTCCGCGTCCGCGGCGACGTCGTCGAGGTGTTCCCCGCCTACGAGTCGGAGACGGCGGTCCGGATCGAGTTCTTCGGCGACACGGTCGAGGCGATCAAGGAAGTCGACCCGATCCGCGGCAAGGTGAAGGGCTCGATGGATCGCTACGCGATCTTCCCGGGCTCGCACTACGTCACGCCGCAGGAGCAGATGCGTCGGGCGATCAGCGAGATCCGCGAAGCGCTCCGCGAACGGCTCGACTTCTTCGACAAGGAGGGGCGCTTCCTCGAGAAGCAGCGCCTCGAGCAGCGGACCCAGTACGACATCGAGATGATGGAGCAGATGGGGTTCTG
>JBDHVE010000183.1:0-17640 GCA_039809485.1 Polyangiaceae bacterium
GTCGTGCGCGTGTCGCGCTCGGCGTCCTTCTTCGAGAACGGCCGCGAGACGACTTCGGGCATCGCGCGGATGTCCTCCTGCGCCTTGCGCACGCGCGTATTGGGCTCGCCGACCTCGTAGCGCCAGCCGTACAGGTCCTTCAGCTTCGCGTAGCCCGCCTTCTCGACGAGGCCGCCCTGGTAGGCGCGGTGATGCGGGTTCATCAGCGTCGGAGGCGCATCGAAGCCCTCGACGAGCAGCCCCGTCTCCTCGTTGATGTTGAGCGAGAGGGGCCCGCGGATCTTCTTCATCCCGCGGTCCTTCAGCCAACGTTCGGCGCGCGCGAGGAGCGCCTTGCAGACCTCTTCGTCCTCGACCGTGTCGATGAACCCGAAGAACCCGGCGTCGTCCTTGTAGCGAGCGAGGTGCTCGCGATCGATCTGCGCCGTCACCCGGCCAACGCAGCGACCACCCTTGTACGCCGTGAAGACCACCCCCTCGCCGTGCTCGAAGAAGGGGTTCTTCTTCGGGTTCAAACGGTCGGTGAGCTCCATGTCCAGCGGGCGGACGTAGCGAGGATCGTCCTCGTAGACGATGTCGACGACATCGAGGAAGTCGCGGAGGTCGCCGCCCATGGGGGTCTGCCGGATGTCCACCATCGCGCGCCCCTTGTGCCCGCTCGGCCCCCGCACGTCAACAACGCGGTCTTGCACGCGGCTCGCGACGTGTACAATCGGATCGCCTTGGAGCGACGTGCTGCTCTCCGCCGGATCGCGGACCTGCTGGAAGAACGCGGGGACACCGAAGCACTGCGCGCACTGCTGGGGCTCTCCGAGGACGTCGAGACGCGCACCGCGCAGGCGCAGACGACGGCCGAAGTCCTCCGCGCCCTGCTCGCGAGCGAGAAGACCTACCGGCTCGTCTTCTCGCACGAGCTCGATGCGATGTCGCTCTACGACCCGCGCACGGGCGAGATCCTCGACGTGAACGCCGCGTGGCTGAAGCTGTACGGCTACTCGCGTGAGGAAGCGCTGCGGCTCAAGGTGACGGACCTCAGCGCGGAGCCTTCGCGGACGAAGGAAGCGATCGCGAACGCGCTCGAGTCGGGCATCTCGCGCATCGACGTGCGCTGGCACCGTTCGAAGAACGGTGACGTCTTCCCCGTCGAGCTCACGTGCGGGCTCCTCGAGCTCGGCGAGCGCCAGGCGATGTACGCGGTGATGCGCGACGTGTCGGAACGGCACGCGGCCGAGTGCGCGCTCGCGCGATCGGAGGCGAGCTTCCGCGCGCTGATCGAGAGCATGCCCGACGGCGTCATCGTCCATCGCGACGGACGAATCGTCTACATGAGCCCTTCGGGCCGTCGCATGCTCGGGTACTCCCCCGACGAAGACGTCAGCGGGCTCGGCATCCTCGACGTGGTGGAGCCCGACGAGCGGGGGCGCGCCGCGGAGCGCATCGCGGCGATCACGGCGACGGGCAGCGCGACGAGCCCGGCCGAGATGCGCTTCTCGCGGAAGGACGGCACGAGCCTCGTCGTGGAGATCGCCGGGCACCGGACGGTGTTCGACGGCGAGCCCGCCGTCCTCGCGATCGCGCGCGACGTGACCGCCCGCAAGCAGATCGAGGCGCAGCTCGTGCTGGCCGATCGGCTCGCGTCGCTCGGTCGCCTCTCGGCGTCGATCGGACACGAGCTGAACAACCCGCTCGCGTACGTCCTCGGCATCATCACCCTCGCCGAGCGCGATCTCGCGATGGCGTCCGGCCTCCCGCCCGCGTTCGCGAGCCGTCTCTCGGCGCATCTCGGCGTCCTCACCGAGGGCACCAAACGGATGCGCGACATCGTCGACGGGCTGAAGACGCTCGGGCGCGACGACGAAGGCGTGAAGGTGGCCGTCGACATCGGTCATGTCCTCGACGTCTGCTGCAACATGGGCGAGCACGAGCTCCGCCCGCGCGGCCGCCTCGTGAAGGAGTACGGGCACGGGCTCCACGTCATCGGCGCGGAGGCACGGCTCGGGCAGGTGTTCCTGAACCTGCTCGTCAACGCCGCGCAGGCGCTCCCCGAGGGGAACCTCGAGGGGAACGAAGTGCGGGTCTCCGCCCGGATCGAAGGCGACAGCGTCGTCGTCGAGGTGGCCGACACCGGCGTCGGCATCGCGCGGGAGGACGCCGAGCGCATCTTCGAGCCGTTCTTCACGACGAAGAGTGGAGCCGGCATGGGGCTCGGCCTCTCGATCTCGTACCAGATCGTCACCGGCGCCGGCGGCACCATCGCCGCCCGCGCGAGGCCGGGCGGCGGGACCGTGTTCCGCGTCGAGCTCCCGGCCGCGCGCCGCCCTACTTCTTCATGACGGCGTAGAACGTCGCCGCGCGGCGCCGGACACGGACGAGGAGCTGGCCGTCCTTCGCCTGCTCGACGAGCTGCGTGGACGTCGGGTCGTTGACGCCGTCGGCCTCGAGGATGATGTCGCCAGGCCGGAGCCCGGCGCGATCGGCGGAAGAGCCCGGCGAGATCGACGTCACGACGGGCAGCGGCTTCGCGGGCAGCCCGATGCTCGCCGCCTGCTGCGGGGCGAGGTCGCGCACGTTGAGACCGAGGCCCGCCTGCGGGACCCCCTGCTGCTGGACCGGAAGCGCCGGCACCGGCGGCTCGGGGCGCGCGGCCAGGACCGCGCTCGTGCCGTAGCGCTTGCCGTCGCGCACGATCTCGAGCGCCACGGTCTGGCCGACCTCGTGGGCCATGACCTCGCGGACGAGATCATGGCTGTCGCTGACCTTCTTGCCCGCGACGGCCGCGATGATGTCGCCGGGCTTCACGTTCGCCTTCTGTGCAGGCCCGCCGTCGCCGACCGAGTTGACGAGCGCACCGCCACGCGAGTCGATCTTGAGCGCGGTCGCGAGGTCCGGCGTGAGATCCTGGATGTCGACCCCGATCCATGCACGTTGCACGCGTCCGTTCTTGAGGAGCTGCTCGGCGACGCGCTTCGCGAGGTTCGCGGGAACCGCGAAGCCGATGCCGGTGTTCTGCGCGACGATCGTGTTGATGCCGAGGACGTTGCCCGACAGATCGCAGAGCGGGCCGCCGGAGTTGCCGGGGTTGATGCTCGCGTCGGTCTGGAGGTAGTCCTCGATCGCGCTCATCCCGAGGCCGTTGCGGCCCTTCGCCGAGAGCACGCCGGTCGTGACCGAGTAGCCGAGCCGGAGGGGCGAGCCGATCGCGACGACCCACTCGCCGACGCGGGCCGCGTCGGAGTCACCGAGCTTCGCAGGCGCGAGCCCGGTCGCCTCGACCTTGATCATCGCGAGGTCGGTCGAGGGGTCACGCCCGACGAGCTTCGCGGGGAGGAGCCGCCCGTCGCGGAGGCGCACGTCGATCGAGAGCGCCTGGTCGATGACGTGGTTGTTCGTGAGGATCGCGCCGTCCGCCGAGTAGATGATCCCGGAGCCGGTCCCGCGCGCGATCGGCGAGTCCTGCTTACGGCCGAAGAGGCGCGTCAGCGCGTCGACGTTCTCGTCGCGCGAGGTGACCTCGATCTGCACGACGCTCGGGCTGACCTTCTCGGCGACCGCGACGAAGCCGTCGGAGAGCTTGCGCGCTTCCGCCTGGGCAGCGGCGGCCTGCGGCGCCGTCGGCGGGGCTTGCGTCGGCGCGCCCTGCGCGGACGCGAGCGTGGGAACGAGGGTGATCGCGGCGAGCACCGCGACGAACGAAGAGCGCGACTTCATCTACGATCCTCCGGCGCGAACCGTAGCAAACGCGGCGAAGACGGGAAAAGTACCGGCCCCCGTGCCTACGGCGGCGAAGCCCAGCGCTCGACGATGCGCGACCAGGGCGTCGCACCGGCCGCGGTGGCTCCCGCGTGGAGCGGAGAGCCGGGCGGGTCGAGGTCGGTGAGCTCCAGCGTCGCCGCGCCACGCACGAGCGCGAGGCGACGCGCGAGCCGCACGAGCGGCGCGACGAGGGGACGCGGATCGAGCGCAGGGTCGACCGCGAAGCGACCGAGCATCCCGCGCCGCGCGGGGAGGAACGGCGGGTCGAGCGACATCACCGTCAGGCTCGAGGCCGCCCGCACGACGCCCTGCGCGTCGACGACGACGAGCTCGCACTGATCCTGGAACGCGCCCGGACGTCCGAGGTGCGCGGCGAGCGCGCCGACGAGCGTCGCGTCGACCGCGCGCGGTCGGTCGAAGCGCATGTCGCCCTGCCCCCGACGGCGCTGCGCGAGCGCGGGCTCGAGCAGCGCGATCGGCAGCGCGTCCTGGGACGTCGCGAGCCGTGCGCTGAACGCTTCGCCACGGCCGATCACGTCGGTCACGCCGTCGGTCGGGATCCGCGCCGTCCACGACACCGGCCGGTATCCCGTCTTCGCGTAGAACGCGTGGGCGGGGTTCGGCTCCAGGACCTCGGCCGCCATCACGACCGGCGCCCCGCGGCTCATCTGCAGCGCCACCTTCGCGAGCGCGTCGAGGAGCGCGCGTCCAGCGCCGCGCGTGCGCGTGCGCGACGACACGATCAGCGAGCGCACTTCGCACGTGTGCGGGGTCGCGTCCTCGACGCCGTGCTTCTCGAACCAGCCCTCGACCTGGCCGATGACGTGGCCGTCGTGCGACGCGACGAGGTGCACGTGGCGGCCGAGCACCGGTTGTCCACCGCGGACGCGCGCGTCCTCCGAGAGGCGGTGCGCGAGGTGCTCGTAGACGCGCTCGTCGCGCGTGCCTGCGTAGCCGCCCCACTCCTCGTGCGCGTCCCAGAGCTCACGCCAGAGCGCGGCGATCACGCGGCCCTCGTCGGGCTGCGCCGCGCGCACGTGGACCGGAGCGGGCTTCGTCACGGCGGCCATGGCTCTCCGGTGCCTTCGGGCAGCTCGAGCGAGATCTCCTCGAGGACGAGCCCGTGCGGGGGTGCGGTCTGCCCGGCGAGACGGCGCTCGCCGCCCGCGATCGCGGCGGCGATCGTGCCCTCCGGGAGATGACCTCGTCCGACGTCGACGAGGGTCCCGGTGACGATGCGAACCATGTTGTAGAGGAAGGCGTTCCCCTCGACGACGATGCGGACGAGACGCCCGCCCGCGTCCTCGCGCTCGATCCGGACGTCGTGGATCGTGCGGACGGTGTCCTCGCGCGCGTCGCCGGCCGCGCGGAATGCACGAAAATCGTGCCTTCCGATCAGCGCTCTCGCTTCGCGTGCCATCACGTCCACGTCCATCTCGTATCCGATCCGCCACGCGCGGTTCCGGACCAGCGGATCCCGCACCTTGTCGAAGAGTAGACGATAAGCGTAGCGCTTCTTCCGGCTCGCGAACCGCGGCGCGTAGCCCGCCGGCACCGCCCGAGCCCGGCGGACCGCGACGTCATCCGGGAGGTGCTGGTTCAGCGCGAGCACCCACCCGCGCGCGGGCATCGTGAGGTGGGTGTCGAACGCGGCCATCTGCCCCTCGGCGTGGACCCCCGCGTCGGTCCGGCTCGTGCCGCGCGGTCCTTCCGCGCGCGGGTCGAGCGCTCGGATGGCGCCGCGGAGCGTGTCCTCGACCGTGCGCGCGTCGCGCTGCGTCGCCCAGCCCGAGAAGTCGGTGCCGTCGTAGGCCACCTCGAGCAGCACACCGGAAGCGGGCGCGGGCGCCGAGATCATTCAGCCCGGCCCGTCGCGCGAAGCGTCACGTACCGTCGACGTCCCGCCGTCGTCCTCCGGGATCCGCGGCTCCTGATCGGGCGAGCCGCCGTACGGCACGGTGAGCTGGGGCGCGGGTACGCACGTCCGCGCCGAGCACACGTTGGAGAGGCAGTCGTCGTTGCGAAGGCACTCCTCGCCGATCGGCTGGCGCGTCTCGCCGCATGCCGCGAGGACCGCCTCGAGGACGACCAGGGCGACGGCGACCACCGCGAAGCGCGCGGTCGTCACGAGGTCAGCCTCCGTCGCTTGCGTCGAGATCGAGCAGGCCGCCGTCCGAGAGATCGCCGCCGTCGCCGGCGTCCTTCGCCGGTGGAGGCGCCGCTTCGGGCACGACCGCGCTCACGTCCGGCGCGCTCGACGCGTCGAGGCTCGGACCACACTGCGCCGCATTCGCGCCCGAGCAGTCGGGCGTCACGCCGTCGACGCAGCCCTGCCCGAGCGCGAGGAGCGCGACGGCAGAACCGGTCGAGGCGATCGAGATCAATGCGACGCGGAGCAGCTTCACGTCGCGCTCACTGGCCGGGGACGAAATTGACGGGGACGTTCACGTCGAGGCAGCCGCCGCGCGGCGCGGCGAAGTTCGCGCCGCGGAAGGTGTTCGCGACGCACTGCGCGAGGGCGGCGTTGCCGATCTCGTCGCTCGTGACGTTCGCGTTGCAGACCTGCCCGTTGGCGCCGACGCGGACGCGCACCGACAGCTTGCCCTTCAGCGTGTTGTCCTGCGTGAGCGCCGCGTTGTAGCAGCGACGCGCCTGACGGACGCGGAAGGAGAGCTGGCCTTCGAGCTCGGTGTTCGACGCGCCACTGCACGCCTTCGCGTCGCACTGGTTGTCGAACTTCGTGTACGTGACCTTCACGCCCGCTTCCGGCCCGGCGTCGACGACGGGCGGCGGCAGCGGGATGTCGTCGTCGAGGTTCCGGCCGACCGTCGGGCCGGGCGCCCCGGCGTCGACCTTGATGACGACGGGCTCCGGCGGCTTCTGCGACATCTTCCAGAAGGCGATCGCGCCGACGAGACCGAGGAGCAGGAGCACCGCGACGATGTACTTCCCGTTACCGCTCGGCGGGACGCCCGCGGGGGCGCCGGTCGACGGAGGTGGTTTCGAAGCCATGAGAGCCGCGAGTATACGGGACTTCGACCGTTCACAAAGAGTCTACGCGCGGCGATAGACGGAGACCGCGGTGTCGCCGTGCTTCCGGCTCCGGTCCAGCACGAGGCCCGGGGTGGCAGGTGGGTCGTCCACCGAAGCGTGCTCGAGTAGGAAGACGCCCCCCCCCGCGAGGACCCGCGCTGCCCCTTCGAGGACCGCGCCGAAGGCGGGGGTCCGCACCTCGGCGTAGGGGGGGTCGCAGACGACGAGCTCGAACGGACCTTCGAGCTGCGCGAGCGCGCGCTCGACCTTCGTCGTGACGACGCGGACCTGCGACACGAGCCCGAGGGCGCGGGCGTTCTTCTGGATCGTGGCGACCGCGTCGCGGCCGTGCTCGACCAGGACCGCCGACGTCGCGCCCCGGGAGAGGGCCTCGAACGCGAGCGCTCCGCTTCCAGCGTAGAGATCCAGCACGCGCAGCACGCCTTCGTCGGCGAACACGCCGTCGGAGACGAGCATCGAGAAGATCGCCTCGCGGACGCGGTCCGAGGTCGGTCGCGTCGTCGTGCCGCGCGGCGCCTCGAGGGCGCGGGAACGTAGGGTGCCGCCGGTGATGCGCATGCGCCTGCCCGCAGCCTACACCGCCTTTGATTCAGTGCGCCGGGCCGGATACGCTCGTGCTGATGGCTCGTCGGCTTCTCGTCCTCCTGACCGGAATCCTCGTCGTGCTCCTCGGTCGCCCGAGGACGGTGCTGGCGGAGGGGACGTCCGCGACCGCGGTTCCGGTCGTCGTGCTCGCGTTCGACTCGGAGGACGCCGAGCAGCACGCCGACGCGTTCACGAGCGCGCTCAAGTCGAAGGTGCGTCAGTCGAACGCCCTCACCCTCGTCGAGACGAACCAGTCGCTCGGCATGCTGACGGCCGCTCTCCGGTGCCCGTCGCGTCCGACGCCCGAGTGCCAGCAGAAGATCGCCGAGCAGATCAAGCAGGAGCGCTACATCTGGGGATTCGTCACCAAGGCGGGCCCGGGCGAGGTCCAGGCCGAAGCGCACCTCTACCAGCGCGGCAAGCCGGACACGGTCGCGACCGAGCGCTACTCGGACAACCTGCGGGACGGCAACGACGAGACGCTCGGCAGAGTCGCGCAGCGCGCGCTCGACAAGCTGCGGGGGACCGCGGTCGGCGTGCTCGTCGTGCGCGCAGGGGACCTGAGCGGCGAGGTCATCGTCGACGGCGACAAGCGCTTCCCGCTGAAGAACGGCACGGCGCGGATCGAGCTGTCACCCGACAGCCACGCGATCGAGCTCGCGGCGGCCGGCGCGCCGCCGGGCAAGCGCAACGTGCTGCTCGCGGCCGGCAAGGAGACGACGCTCGACATGAGCCCCGCCGCGCAGAGCCGTGCCGCAGGCGCTCCCGCCGAGGAGCCGCCGACGCCGTTCCCGACCCGCAAGGTCATCGGCGGCGTCGCGATGGCGGCCGGTGTCGGCCTCGGGATCTTCGCCTTCGAGCGCTACAACAAGTGGCAGAAGCTGCAGGACGAGGTCGACCAGAACTACTCGTCCCGCGTCGACACCGGCGGGCAGCGCGTCGCCGCATGCGACGCGAAGGATCCGCCGACGGGGCAGTCGTCCCGCCTCGAGGCGTGCGAGAAGAGCGATCAGGCGAACACGATCGGCATCACCGGCATCGTGTCGGCCTCGGTCGGCGGCGTGCTCCTCCTCGGCGGCGCGTACCTCCTCTTCTTCGGCGGGAGCGACGACAAGGAGAAGCCGAAGACCGCACGGATCAAGCCGACGCACGTCTCGCCGTGGTTCGGCTCGACGGGCGGCGGCGTCGGAATGTCCGGGAGTTTCTGACGCTCGTTCCCTCTCCGGCGCTTCGCGCCTCCGGGAAACGAACTCGCCTTCGGCGAACCGCGCTTCGCGCGGCACGACCATCAGCCGAGCACGTCGGCCAGCGCGTAGCGCTTCGCGGGCTTGCCGGCGACCCACCGCGCGGCGCGGAGCGCGCCGTGCGCGAAGAGGTCGCGGCTCGAAGCGCGATGGGTGAGCTCGATCCGCTCGCCGTCGCCGAAGAAGAAGACGGTGTGGTCGCCGATCACGTCCCCGCCGCGCACCGCGTGCATCCCGATCTCGTCCGCCTTGCGCGGCCCGGGCCGCCCCTCGCGACCGTGGACGTAGCGGCCGTTCGACGCGCGCTTGACGACGTCGCCGAGGCGGATCGCGGTGCCGCTCGGAGCGTCCACCTTCGCGCGATGGTGCACTTCGACGACCTCGACGTCGTAGCCCTCGCCGAGCGATGCCATCGCACGCTCGACCAGCGAGGCGAGGACGTGCACGCCGACGCTCATGTTCGGTTCCCAGAGGACCGGCACGCGCGACGACGCACGATCGAGCGCGCTGCGAGCGGCTTCGTCGAGCCCCGTCGTGCCGCTCACGATCGCGACGCCGGCCGAAGCGCACGCATCGCATGCCGAAGCGAGCGCTGCCGGCGCCGAGAAGTCGACGAGCACCTCGGCGCCGGACGCCGCGAGACCGGCGAGGTCGCTCGCGACCGGAACCCCGAGGTTGCCGACGCCGGCGAGCTCGCCGGCATCGCGTCCCACTTCGGCACCTGACGCGGCGTAGACGACCTTCATCCCACCGGTGTGGGCGAGGCGAACGACCGCGCGCCCCATCCGCCCGGTGGCGCCGAGGACGGCGACGCGGAGCTCGCGGCTCATCCCTTCTGCGCCTCGTAGGCGGTCACTGCGGCGGCGACCTTGCCGCGTGCGCTCTCGGTGATCCGCGCGAGCGGAGCACGGACGCAGTCGCTCATCCGGCCCTTCGCCGCGAGCGCCGCCTTCACCGGGCTCGGGTTCGACTCGACGAACATCGCCTCGTGGACGCGGCAGAGCGCGAGATGCTGGCGACGCGCCTCGTCCCACTTCCCCTCGAGCGCGAGCTTCGTCACGCGGGACACCTCGGCGGGATAGAGGTTCGACGTGACGCTGATGACGCCCTTCGCGCCGATCGCCATCATCGGGACCGTCAGCGCGTCGTCCCCCGAGAGCACGGTGATGCGGCTTCCGAGGGTGCGCACGATCTCCTGCGCGCGGAGGACGTTGCCGGTGGCCTCCTTCGTCGCGACGACGTTCGGCGCCTTCTCGCAGATGCGCGCGAGCGCTTCGACGCCGAGGTCGATCCCGGTCCGTCCCGGGATGTTGTAGACGACGACCGGGACGGAGACCGCCTTCGCGACCGCGACGAAGTGCGCGACGAGGCCGTCCTGCGTCGGCTTGTTGTAGTACGGCACGACCACCATCACGGCGGACGCGCCGGCGCGCTCGGCGGCCTGCGAAGCGGCGATCGTGCCGCGCGTCGAGTTCGTGCCGGTCCCCGCCATCACGAGGGCCTTGCCGCGTGCGAGCTCGACCGTGCGCTTCACGACCGCGAGCTGCTCCTCGTGGTCGAGGGTCGGGCTCTCGCCGGTCGTCCCGCACGGGACGACGCCGGTGATGCCACCCGCGATCTGGGCCGCGACGAGGTCGTCGAATGCTTTCCAGTCGATCGCCGCGTCGGCGTCGTCCTTGAACGGGGTCACGAGCGCGGTGAACGTGCCTTCGAGAGTGGCCATGACCGCGATGTTCTCGTACGGCGCCGCGCCGGCCGCAAGAAGAACGGTGCGACATCCGGACGGAGAGCACTCCGTCCCGGCTGCGGTCTCGGCTCAGCGCACGACGCGGGCGCGTTCGGCGACGGCCGCGCGGAGCCCGGCGTAGTCGAAGCGGTCGGGCTCGAGCTCGCAGGCGACGTCGAGCTCGGCCAGGGCGCTCCGCTCGCGTCCCATCGCCAGGTAGAGGCACGCCGCCGTGAAGCGGTACTCGGCGCGGGTCGGGTCGAGCTGGATCGCGCGCGCGATGATCGCGACGCCCTGCGCGACGTCCTTGCCGGCGCGGAGCAGCGCGTACGCATACCGGTGATGGAGATAGGCATCCGTCGGGATCTGCTCGACGACGCGCTCCCAGTGCTCGGCCGCCGCGGCCCAGTCCTGCTTCTGCTCGAACGCCTCGGCGTTCCGGCGGAGGAGGCGCGTCCGGAGGACGTCGCGGAGGTACGCGTCGTACTGCTGACGGCGCGGCGGATCGGTGAGCGTCTCGAGCGCAGTCGTCATCGCGGCGAAGACGGCGTCGATCTTCGGCCGGAGCGCGCCCACGTCCTTCCGGAAGAAGCGATCCGGGTGATAGAGCTTCGCGAGCGCGAAGTACGCACGCTTGATGTCCTTCGCGTCCGTCGTGGCCGCGACGCCGAGGAGGCGGTAGTAGTCGATCTTGTTGAGCCTGTCGTAGGCGTCCGAGATCCGCCGCTGCTCTTCCTCCGAGATGCGCGGCTTCGCGTCAGCCTGTGCCGTGAGGTCGCCCGAGGACCGCCGCGCCGGATCCGGCAGGCCCGGTGGGACGAGCGAGACGCGACTCGCCGCCGGCACGTTCGTCACGGCGGCAGGACCGCCTTCTTCCGCGAGGAGCCCGGCGGAGACGAGCGTGGAGACGACCTGCTCGACGGCGTCCTCGGGCAGGCCCGCGAGCGCGGCGATGTCGGTCACGTCGAGCGCGCCGTCGACGCGCGCGAGCACCGCCTTCACGGCCAGCGCACCAGGAGACCACCGGGGGACGCGGGTCACGAGATCGATCCTAGATGGCGTGACGAGCGCTGTCGTGGTCGATCGTCCGACCAGCACGCGTCAGCTCTTCACGATCGCGTCCCAGTTCTCTGCGATCTCCTGCGCCGTCCACACGCCTCCGGACTCGTCCTTGAACTTGCCGGGCGTCTCCACGACCTTGAACGCGTACATGCGCGCGCCGGCGACGGCGAGCACGTGACCGGTCCGGTCTCCGCAGAGATCGCTCGCGAGGAAGAGCGCCGCGGGCGAGATGTGCTCCGGCGTCATCGTGTCGACTCCCTGGAACATCGGGAGGTCCTCGGTCATCCGCGTCTTCGCGATCGGCGCGAGCGCGTTGACGGTGATGCGGTGCTTCTGGAGCTCGATCGACATCGTCCGCGTGAGCCCGTAGATGCCCGCCTTCGCCGCGGCGTAGTTCGCCTGCCCGAAGTTGCCGAGCATCCCGCTCACGCTCGTCGTGTTCACGATCCGGGCCGACGCGCCGGAGCCCCCGGCCGCGCTCGCGCCGCCCGCTTGCGCGATGACGCGCTTCACGAACGCCTGCGAGACGAGGAACGTGCCCTTGAGGTGGACCGCGACGACGGCGTCCCACATCGCCTCGTCCATCTTGAGGAACGTCTTGTCGCGGAGGATCCCGGCGTTGTTGACGAGGACGTCGACGCGTCCGAACGCGTCCACCGCGCTCGTCAGGATCTTCTCGGCGCCCTCCGCCGTGGCGACGGACGCCTGGACCGCGATCGCGGTCCCGCCTTCGCCCTCGATCTCGCGCACGACGGCCTCTGCCGCGCTCGCATCCTCGCCCGAGCCGTCACGCGCGCCCCCGACGTCGGCGACGACCACGCGCGCGCCCTCCTTCGCGAACAGGAGCGCGTGGGAGCGGCCGATCCCGTTGCCGGCGCCCGTGATGATCGCGACCTTGCCTTCGAGGAGACCCATGGCCCGGGCTCCTATCGCAGAGCCGGCGCGCGCGGCAAGGCGCACGTGGAAATCGGACGGCTCCGCGGCGGAGAGCTGCGCTACGCTTCCGCCCTGGGCGAGGGATGACGGAGCCGTTCAAGACACAGAAGATGCACACGATCCCCCTCCCGACCGGAGCCGCTCAGGAGAGCGCGCCGAAGTCGAGCGGGGCGGGCAGTGCCGGATCGATCCCGGCGGCGACGTCCTCCGCGCCTTCGTCCCCGCGCGTCCCGGTCGCGCACGGCTCTTCCCCTGCTCTGTCGACGTCGTCGCCCTCGTCGCCGATGCCGAGCGGGCGGGCGTCCGGGATCCCCCTCGCGCCGCCGTCGTCCGACAGCGGGTGGACCACCGGCCAGGCCGCGCAGGAGCGCACGACCGATCCGGCGATGACGGTCCCGACGAGCGACGGCAAGGATCGCGCGACGCTCACCGTGCTCACCGGGATCAACGCGGGGCAGGTGTTCGCGCTCGACAGCACCGACCACGTCGTCGGCCGCGGCACCGACGCGGACGTGTGGGTCGAGGACGGCGGCGTCAGCCGCCGCCACGCGCGGATCACGTGCCGCGCGGACGGCCGCTACTTCGTCGAGGACCTCGGCTCGACGAACGGCACGTTCGTCGGCCCGCAGCGCGTCGAAGTGGCGGAGCTCCGCCCGGGGGACCGGCTCCAGTTCGGGCCGAACCTCGTCATGCGCTTCGCGATCACCGACGACGCGGAAGAGGAGCTCCAGCGGCGGCTCTACGAGTCGTCGACACGCGACGCGCTCACGCGCGTCTACAACCGCAAGTACCTCACCGAGCGGCTGATGGCGGAGGTGGCCTACTCGCGCCGCCAGCGCGTGAAGCTGGCGGTCCTCCTCCTCGATCTCGACGACTTCAAGGCCACGAACGACACCTACGGCCACCTCGCCGGGGACATGGTCCTCCGGCTCGTGAGCGCGCAGATGCAGCGCCTCATCCGCGTCGAAGACCTCCTCGCGCGCTGGGGTGGCGAAGAGTTCGTGATCCTCGCGCGCTCCACCGGCAAGACGGAGGCGGTCCGCCTCGCCGACCGCATCCGCGAAGCGATCGCCGAGCTCGACATCCCGGTCGGCGAACGTCCGATCCGCATCACCGTCAGCATCGGCGTCGCGTCGCTCCAGGACGTCGCGCCGGACGGCGGCCCGAACGAGCTCCTCGCGCTCGCCGACGCGCGGCTCTACGCGGCGAAGGCGGCGGGCAAGAACCGGATCCAGTCCGAAGGCGCGGGCTGAGCGCGGCTCACTTGCCGTCGAACGTGTAGATCGTCGCGCCGTCGCGCACGGTGCGCTTCGTGATGGCGGTCGATCCGGCGAGGTCGTAGGCGCGGCCCGCGAGGACGGCCTGGTAGAAGTCCTTCATGTGCTGCCCCTTCTGACCGGAGGACACGTAGTACTGGTGATTCACGCCGGCTGCCGTGAAGTCGACGTACGCGGCGCGGCTCGTGAGCGTCTCGGTCCCGAGCTCACGGCCGAGGCGCGGCCCGCGTCCGACGCCGGCGGCGAGCAGCACCTTGTCGTCGTTGTTCACCGTGACGTAGACGCGCTCGGCGAAGTCGAGGTTCGAGAGCCAGGGCGCATGTCCCGCGAGCGCCGTCGCGGACGAGTTGAGGACGGAGCTCGCGAACAGGCTCGGCGGCGCACCGGTCTTCGACGCGAGCGCGCTCTCGAGGACGATGTTGCCGAGGCTGTGGGTGAGCAGCGAGAGCTTCAGCTTCGCGTACGTGGCGGGATGCGCGCTCGACCACGCCGCGAGCGACGCGATCGTCGCGCGGAGCGCAGGCCCCGCCGCGCGCGCCTTGTCCTCCGGGAATCCGAGCGGGCAGCCGTCGTCCGACCCCGGCCAGAAGAACATGATCGCGCCGGCCGCGTAGTCGGTCTCGAGCTCGGGGACGACGGACTCGAGCGACTTCTTCGGCTCGCCGCCTCCGCCGCACGACCGGCCGTGGACGAACACGATCACGTTGGCGAGCGCGGGCTTCGCGGCGACGAGCGCGTCGATCGCGTCGCCGATGCGGGTCACCGCGAACGTCGTCTCCGGCAGGGTGTAGAGCTTCGCGTCGAAGGCCGGCTCCGGACCGGCATCGCCGATCGGCGGCGAGGTGCCGGCCTCGACGGGCGTCGTGCCGCCTGCGTCGGCGGCGGCAGGGGCGTCCGGCCGCGCGCTCTCCTCCGTCGCCTCCGGCGTGCTCTCGGAGCACGCGAGCACGGAGAACGCGACGGCGAACGAGAGGGCGGTGAACGCGGAACGCATCGAGCTCATGAGGGCGGAAGGCCGCAGACCTTGACCTTCGAAGGGCGCCCGGTCAAGTCGCGCCGGAGCGGCGTTTGCCGCAGCAGGGCGTGCCTTGACGGCCGGCATCGGGGGAAACTAAGGTGCCGCGCTGAACCGCGATTCACTTTCCCTGTCGAAGAAGATCCCAGGAGGACGCCGATGGCCGTGGACATCAAGAAGCTGTTCAACGAGGAGCTCCCCGCGCAGCTCGCGAAGAACGCCGAGGACGCGAAGACCATCGGCGCCAAGTACCAGCTGAACATCACCGGCGAAGGTGAGTGGTTCATCGACGTGTCGTCGACGGGCCCGTCGTGCAAGGCCGGCACCGGCGCGGCCGACTGCACGATCACGATCGCGGCGGACGACTTCCAGAAGCTCTACGAGAACCCGCAGGTGAACGGCATGCAGCTGTTCTTCGCGCAGAAGCTGAAGGTCGACGGCAACACCGGCCTCGCGCTCAAGCTCCAGAAGCTCTTCGGCTACAAGTGAGCGAGGCAGCGCCGAGGCGCTGCCCGTCGATCGAGCGAGGAGGACGTCGTGAGGCGGTCCTCCTCGTTCGTTTTGTCCACCAGTGAGATCCCGATGAGCCTTCCTCTCCAGTCGATCCGGGTGCTCGATCTCTCGCGGCTCCTTCCCGGGCCGCTCGCGTCGCTCGTCCTCGCCGACCTCGGCGCCGAGGTCGACAAGATCGAGGACGCCTCCGGCGGCGACTACCTGCGCGCCATGCCGCCCTCGCTGGGCGAAGGCGCGAACGCGACGTCGTCCGTCTTCCTCGCGCTGAACCGGAACAAGCGGAGCGCGGTGCTCGATCTGAAGAAGCCGAAGGCGCGCGAGGCGCTCCTCCGGATGCTCCCGCGCTACGACGTCCTGCTCGAGCAGTTCCGGCCGGGCGTCCTCGATCGGCTCGGCCTCTCGCACGCGACCCTCCTCGCGGCGAACCCGCGCCTCGTCGTCTGCGCGCTCACCGGCTACGGCCAGGACGGACCGCTCGCGCAGCGCGCCGGGCACGACCTGAACTATCTCGCGCGCGCCGGCGTCCTCGGCCAGCAGGGGCCTTCCGATCGTCCGCCGGCGGTGCCGGGGTTCCAGCTCGCAGACGTGAGCGGCGGGCTCTACGCCGTCGTCGGCATCATGGGCGCGCTGCTCGAGCGCACGCGCACCGGCAAGGGCAGCATCGTCGACGTGGCGATGATCGAGACGGCGATGCCGTTCGCGCTCGCCGGCTTCGGCCTCTCGTTCGGCGGCCACGCACCGTCGCGCGGCGCCGAGGCGCTCACGGGTGGGATCGCTCCGTACAACACGTACGCGACGAAGGACGGACGCGCGATGGCGCTCGCATCCCTCGAACCGAAGTTCTGGATGTCCTTCTGCGAGGGCATCGGGCACGCGCCGCAGATGAGCGACTTGATCCCGGGCCCGCACCAGAGCGCGCTCGTCGAGAAGCTCCGCTCCGTCTTCGCGGAGCGGACGCAGGCGGAGTGGATCGCGTTCACCGAAGGCCGCGACTGCTGCCTCGAGCCGGTCCTCTCCGCGGAGGAGGCGCAGGCGGATCCGCATCTCGCGGCGCGCGGCATGTTCTTCACGCTCGAGACGCCGCACTGGGGGTCCGTCCCGCAGATGCGCACGCCGCTCACGCCTCGGGACCGCGCGCACGCACCGCCGCCGAAGCAGGGCGAGCACACCGACGCGATCCTCCGCGAAGCGGGGCTCTCGGACGAGGAGATCGCGGAGCTCCGCGCCGCCGGCGCGCTCGGCCGCTAGGATGTCGCGTCGGTCAGCGGCCGAAGACGAGCGAGACGGCCTCGCCGCCGTACGCGAGGGCGAGCAGGGCGACGAGCACCACGGCGGCGAAGAGGATCCGCGGTCGCCAGCGACTCCGGACGTGCATCACGATCGAATCCATCGTGATGCGCGTCGGACGTGGGACCTGCGTCTCGATCGGGTTCTCCAGGAAGGCGGGTGCGCGAGAGAAGACCTTCGTCTCCCCCTCGCCGTCGTCCGCGGACGACGAGACCAGGACGCCGTCCTTCGCGGCCCGGAGCAAGGACTGGAGATGGTCGTCGAGCTCGAGCATCTTGCCGGTGCTGCGGAGCGATTCCGACGACGGTTGCGGACGGTACGAGGGAGCGGCCGCGACGGGCGCGCGCGATGCCTTCGGCGGCTGCGTCCGTGCATCCGGAGTCGCCGCAGGAGCCCACGGCGCACGCATCGACTCCGTCTGGTCGACGTCGTTCGCTCCGGGACGCATGGACGGGGCACGCGTCGCGCGCGCAGGCGACGACGTCACGACGCTGCCCTCCCGCACCTTCACGATCTTCGGTCGGCGCGGGCTCGCCGTTCGGTCGACCGGCACGACGCCGGACGTCGGCGTCATCTCGTTGGCGCGTACGACCGACGAAGCGTCCGGGGTGACGCCCGTTCCCGCGAGCTTGCCCTGCCCACCACGACCGAACCGTTGACCGTTTCCGTCGGGCATCGATCCCTCCTCCGACGTTCGCCGCGCGCCGCGCGCGCCGCTCGCAGCACCTCGATGGAAAGGATGCCACGCCATCGGCGTCGTGACCAAGCGCGGCGCCGCTTCTCGCCCGCGCCCGCGCTGCCGCACCGAGCGGACGCTAGATCTTCCGGAGCTCCTCGACGAGCTCCCAGTCGGCGATGAGGCCCTTCTTCAGCATCAACGAAAGGAGCGCCGCGACCACCGGCTCCCACTGCGGTTTCTCGCCGAGGACCTGGCTTGCGTCCTGACCATGCGACGCGGCGCGGAGCGCGCTGATGAAGTCGCGCGCGGTGAGCCCTTCCTGCGACGCGAACGTCGATTTCCGACCGCCGGCGGGACGCGCCGGCAGCGCGATCGTCGTACCGTCGAGGAAGGTCAGGCTCACCATCCGGCCGGGGCGCCGGCGCGCCGGCTCGCCCGTCCCTGCCGGGGTCTCCGGCGGCTTCGACGCCCGCTCGCCCTCCGCCCCCGGCTGCGGCGGAGGCGCGGAC
>JBDHVE010000184.1:0-17602 GCA_039809485.1 Polyangiaceae bacterium
CGTCGCCGGGGTCGCTGTCCCCCTCGAAGCGGTGTCCCGCCGGGAGGAACGCGTGCTCCCAGAACACGTACGGGATGTAGCGGTACGAGATGCGCGCGCCGAGATCGAGCTGGAACGCAGGACCGTTGCCGACGAAGTTGCCAGTCGTCTCGCTGTTGCCCGCGCGGTTCGCGTAGAAGTAGTTGCCGTAGCCGACGTACGAGATGCGCGGGCCGGTCCAGAGCGAGAACTTCGGCGCGTGCGTCGGCACCTCCGGCTTCTCGTACGGCACCGGCGGCGGCGCCTCGCGCGGCGGCGGCGGCTGGTACTGCGGCGGCGGCTGGTACGGCTGACCGTAGCCCTGCTGGTAGCCGGGCGGAGGCTGCTGGTAGCCGGGCGGCGGCTGCTGGTAACCGGGCGGCGGCTGCTGGTAGCCGGGCGGCGGCTGGCCGTACGGCTGCTGCTGCGCCGGCGGGTAGTACTGCGGCGGCGGCTGGCCGTACTGGCCCGGCGGCGGCTGCCCTTGTGCGGGCGGCAGCGGCGGCGCGCCGGGCGGCTGTTGCGCGAGCGCAGGCGCGCTCAGCGTCGCGAGCAAGCCGAAGAGGACGAAGCGGAGCGAGGAGGAAGGAAGGGTGCCGCGCGCCATTTGTCGAAGAATAGGCGTTGCGCGAGAGCGCGACCAGGCGGCGGCTCCACATGCTCCGTCGCGCCTTGCATCCCGAGCGCCTCGATTTGACCGCGGCCCTGGGCAGTGCCAAGACCCTCGGGTGGGCGCGTTCCGCGGGGTGAAGGCCTTCGGCCGGTACGGATCGATCGGCTTCGAGCTGATCGGCTCGATGGGCGTCGGCTACTACCTCGGCCTGCTCGCGGACCGGAAGCTCGGCACGCACTGGATCGCGTTCGTCGGCTTCCTGCTCGGGTGCTACGCGGGGTTCCGCGCGCTCTTCAAGGCCGCCAAGCAGATGGAGCGCGACGTCGAGGACGACGAAGCCCTCGAGCGCGGTGAAGATCCCTGGGCTCCCGAGGAGCCCGAAGACGAGCCGGAGAAACGCCCGTGAGCGAAGAGCAGGAACGCGACGACGCCGCACGCATCTCGGCGATCGCGGCAGGCGCCCTCGGCGCCTGCTTCACGGTGGCGGGGCTCGTCGTCTCCGGTCCGAAGACGGGCCTCTCGATCGCGGTCGGCGCCGGGATCGCCGTCGCGAACCTCCTCACGCTCCGCGCCATCATCGGCGCGCTCCTCACGCCGGCGGACGACGACGCGGGCGCGCTCGCCGAGGCGGACAAGGTCTCCGATCCGGTCGCCGAGGCGGAAGCCGAAGGAGCGGCGCAGGCAGCCGCCGACCCGGACGGGGCGAAGGCCGCTGCCGCGACGGAGGCCGAGTCGAAGAAGCACGGCAAACGCGGCGGCGCCGCGTGGGGGGTCTTCGCTCTCCTCAAGATCCTCGTCCTCTTCGGCGGGATCGGCCTCCTTCTCATGAGGGGCTGGGTCGAAGCGATCCCGCTCGTCATCGGCTACGGCGTCCTGCCGCTCGGGATCACGGCGAGCACGCTCGTCTCGAGCCTCCGCCCGAAACGCCGCAAGTAGCCCGCGGCCGCGCTCGGGCCCCTTTACGCAGCCTCGTCCGAACCCTAATGCCCCGGCGCGAACGGGAGGTCCGGCAGCCTCCGCGCCCGCGGACTGCTGAACGTCTCGTCAGGCCGAAAAGATTGCGTTTTCAGGCCGGAAAACCGCCTCCGTCGATTCGGTCGATCGTTGACCTTCGTCGGCGGAGACGTGATATGTGCGCTGCGCGGAATCGCCCATGCCCGAGCATACGTCCTTCTTCAGCTACCTCATCGCCATGTTCCCCGCGCTCGGGGAGAACATGCACAACTTCGGTGAGACGTTCCTCGGCCACAAGAAGGTCGATGCGCACGGCGCCGAGCCGCTCGTCGCGGCGCTCTTCGTCGTCCTCGCGCTCGTGCTGCTCGCCCTCAAGGCGCGCGCCTCGCTGACGGACTACGAGAAGTCGGTCATCCCCGACGACAAGCTGACCCTCCGCACGGTCTTCGAGCTCGTCATCGGTTACTTCTACGGGATGATGCGGGACATGATGGGCCCGACGCGCGCGAAGCGCTTCTTCCCCGTCGTCGGGACCGCGTCGCTCTTCATCCTGTTCTCGAACTTCCTCGGGATGATCCCGGGCTTCCTGCCGCCCACGTCGAACTGGAACGTCACCGCGGGCTGCGCGCTCTGCGTGCTCGGCGCGTTCACGTATTACGGGCTCAAGGAGCAGGGCTTCGGGTTCATCTCGCACCTGGCGGGCCCGTGGATGGGCCCGGCGATGATCCCGATCAACATCCTGATCTTCGCGATCGAGTTCCTCTCCACGTTCATCATCCGCCCGGTCACGCTGAGCATCCGACTGATGCTCAACATCGCGGTCGACCACCTCCTCCTCTCGATCATGCTCGGCATGTTCGCGCTGTTCCTGCCCCTCCCGATCATGGTGCTCGGCACCCTGGTCGCGGTCGTGCAGCCGCTCGTGTTCTGCCTGCTGACCTCGATCTACATCACGCTCGCCACCGAGCATCACGACGAGGGCCACGGCCACGGCGCGAAGCACGGTGACCACGGCCATGGCGAAGGCCATGGCCACGAAGCGGAGAAGGCTCACGCCTGATCGCGTGTTCGGCCTTCCCACCCCTTTCGAAAACGACTATGAGCGCGCTCCGCGCTCCGAACCTCCCCGCAAAGTTTCCCTTCAAGGAGTCACTGAGATGAGCACCCGTAAGCTTGGTCCCGCGGCCCTCGCGTTCGTCGCCTCGTTCCTCGTTCCCCTCGCTGCGTTCGCGCAGGAGACGGGCGGCCGCATGGGCGCGAACAAGTTCGACGTGAAGGTCTGGGCCGCCGTCGGCGCCGGCTTCGCGATCGGCATCGGCGTCCTCGGTGGCGCGATGGGCCAGGGCAAGGCCGCTGCCGCCGCCCTCGAAGGCATCTCCCGTAACCCGGGCGCTGCCTCGCGCATCCAGACCCCGATGATCCTCGGCCTCGCGCTGATCGAGTCGCTCGTCCTCCTGAGCTTCGTCATCGCGTTCTTCCTCCAGGGCCTCGCCGCCGCCGGCTGATCCTGGTCCGGAGGCGTGAGCGGCCGAGAGACGGCCGCTCACCTCGGAGCCGACGCCCACGTCGCGACCGCGACGTGGGCGTTTCCGTTTTCTGCGGCCGAATCGACCGTTCCGAGGAATGTGGACTCGAGTCCGCATGGACGCTGCGGCGCGCACCTGGGCCGTCGGGCCGGACCACGCTATCCTGGCCGGTATGCTCGAGGCCCGCGTCGAACCGCGCCGTATCGGCCGGTACACGCTCCTCGCCAAGCTCGCCTCGGGCGGGATGGCGACGGTCTACCTCGCGCAAGCGCACGGTGAGCTCGGCTTCGCGCGCCTCTGCGCGGTGAAGATCATCCACCCTCACCTCCTGGACCAACCGGAGTTCCTCGCCCGCTTCCTCCACGAGGGGAAGGTCGCTTCCGGCATCCGGCACCCGAACGTCGTCTCGGTGCTCGACGTCGGGCAGGCCGAAGACACCCCCTATCTCGTCCTCGACTACGTGCGGGGCGCGTCGCTCGCGGAGCTGATGAAGCGCGGAGGCGAGCTGCACGAGCCCGCGACGCTCGAAGTCGCCTGCACGCTCGTGCGCGAGGTGCTCGAAGGCCTTCATGCGGTCCACACCGCCCAGGACGAGCACGGTGTCCCGCTCGGCCTCATCCATCGCGACGTCTCGCACGACAACATCCTCGTCAGCACCGACGGCGTCGCGTACGTCACCGATCTCGGCATCGCGCGCGCCCGCGGCGTCGCGCTGACGCGGGCGACCGGTCTCCTCGGCAAGGCCGGCTACATCTCCCCCGAGCAGCTCGCGAAGGAGCCGCTCACGAGCAAGGTGGACCTGTTCGCCGCCGGCGTCGTCTTGTGGGAGCTGCTCACGCAGAAGCGGCTCTTCGTCGACCTCGAGTCGGAGCTGCCGATGATCACCGGCACCTTCCAGCTCGAGCTCCCGAGCGCGTCGAACCCTCGCGTGTCGAAGGCGCTCGACGCGTTCGTCGCACGCATGCTTGCGCGGCGGCCCGAAGACCGGCCGCGCAGCGCCGGAGCAGCCGCCCAGGAGCTCGCGCGTATCGTGCCGCCGGCGCCGCGCTCCGAGGTCGCCGAGTGGGTGCAGGGCCTTGCCGAGGCACGGCTCGAGCGACTCGACGCGATCCTCCGTGACGCGAAGACGAGCGTGCCTCCTCCGCCGATGGCGCCGGCCGCGCCCACGCCGGCGAGTGTGACGGAGACGGGCCCGCGCGCCGCGCTCGTGAGCGGGGAGCACGCGAAACTGGATGCCGCGCCGGCACCGGCGCGGCGGCGAGGCTGGACGAGCGCGTTCGTGGGCGTGGTCGCGCTCGCCGCGCTGGGCGCGGGCGCGTGGAAAGCGTCGACGTGGAAACCCGCGAGCGCGTCCCCGACCACGAATCCGAACCCGAACGCGACTCCCAGCGCGACCGCGACCGCGACCGCGACCGCGACCGCGAGCGCGACCGCGAGCGCGTCCGCGAGTGCGAGCGCGTCCGCGAGCGTGACCGCGAGCGCGTCCGCCGTCCCCCCGCTCCACACCGCGACCTCGAAGAACGGCCGTAGGCCCCCGCCCTCGCGTGCGCCTGCGCCACCGCCGCCGCCAACCACCGCCCAGCCCGCAGCGCCCTCGGGCACACCGGCACCGACGGTCGGCCCCGCCAGCGAACGGCTCTGACCGCACGCCTCACCTCCCGGCCGAGGCCGCCGCAGGATGGGGATGATCCGCACGCGACCGAGGTGCGCGCCGTCCGCATCCTGCGCAGAGTTTTTTCTTCGAGTGGGTCGGGCACACGTCCTCCCGCGGAATGGAACGGGGCGCACCGGTTTTCGGTGCAGTTCGTTCCATTCCCCGCGAGGGGGTGCCGGGTCGCGCGGGCATGGGGACGGGCACGGGCACGGGTCGCCGCGCGACGTGTATGCTGGAGCCGTGCGGTTTCTCGCGCCCTACGCCTGCGCCTTCGCAGCGATGCTCGTCGCGCAGAGCGCACGTGCGGGCGACACCGCGCCGACGGGCACCGGGGCCACCGCGGTCCAGACGAACCCGCTCGCCGAGCGGCTCTTCCAGGACGGAAGGACGCTGCTCGAGGCGGGCGACGCCGAAGGTGCCTGCGCGAAGTTCGAGGCGTCGCTGAAGCTCGACCCACGCGCGGTCGGAACGCTGCTGAACATCGCGATGTGCAAGGAGGCGACCGGCAAGCTCGCGACGGCGTGGGGGCTGTACCGCGAGGTCGCGACGCGGTCGCGCGGGAGCCGGCCCGACCGGGTCGAGGTCGCGGAGAAGAAGGAGCGCGAGCTCGCGCCGCGCCTCTCCTCGCTCGTCCTCGAGGTGCCGAAGACTCATGCGCCCGGGCTCGTCGTGCGCGTCGACGGTCTCGTGCTCGAGGACGCGGCGTGGTCGAGCGCACTTCCCGCCGATCTCGGCGAGCACGTCGTCGAGGCATCCGCGCCCGGCTACACGCCCGCGACGATCCGCGCCCGCGTCACCGCCGAGAAGCAGCGCGTGCCGGTCGCGATCCCGCAGCTCGTCCCGGCGCCGCGTGAAGCGCCGCCTGCGAAGAAGCCTCCGACCGAGCAGCCGTCGCACGCGACGCGCAACATCGGAATCGTGCTCACGGGCGCGGGCGTCGTCGCGCTCGGCGTCGGCGGCGTGCTCGGCGTCGACGTGCTCGCTCGCGCCGATCGGCCGAAGGACGCCTGTCCCGCGCCCTGCGTCGCGAGCTCGCCACAGGCGGAGGAGAGCAGGCAGCGGTACGACGATCTCGATCGCCAGGCGCTCGTCACGAACATCCTCCTGCCCGTCGGCGCGGTGATGACGGTCGCGGGCGCCTACCTCTGGTTCTTCGCCGGCTCGTCGTCGTCGAAGACGGGGAGCAGCGCTCGCGTCGTGGTCGGTCCCGGCAGCGCGGGCGTCACCGGCACGTTCTGAACCTGCCGCTCAGCGGTCGTCGCAGCTCGTCGGCGGCCACCCCGTGCAGGAGAACGGAGGCGACGCATCGGGTCCTGGCTTCGGGTCGCGCGCGAGGTTGGCGCGGGTCGCATAGAACCCTGCCGCGTACGAGACCGCGTCGCACGGCTCGTCGGGCGCGAAGACCTGATCGCCGGACGGGAGGTCGAGGCTGTTGCAGACGAGGTCGAGCGCCTTCTTCCGGAGCTCGGGATCGTTGCAGACGGTGTTGCCCGAGAGCGAGCGGCCGGTCGCGTACTTCCACAAGGTGGTCGCGGGCAGGCGCGCAGCGAGCCTGCCCTTGTCGAGACGGAGGACCTGACCGCGACCGTCTTTGACGAGCTGTCCGGTCAGGACGAGCTCGTCGGCGGTGAGATCGGTCCCCGATCCGCCGAAGGACACGGTCGCGCCACGGAAGCGCGCGACGAGCAGCCCGTCGACGACGTAGGCCGTCTGCGCCATCACGCGCGGCGGCTGCTCCGGGGGGACCGACTTCTCGTCGGCGACCCACTCGTCCGTTCCGTCGAACTTCGGGGTGATGCCGCTGTCGGGCGAAGCGATGCCGCCGTCGGCGGCGAGGCCGAGCCCTTGGATGATGCCGACCCTCACCTCGTCGTCGTCGTCGCGGCCGTTGTAGGCCGAGAGGCGGAGGAGCAAGGTCGCGCGGCCCTGCCGGATGAGGACGTTCGGATCGGAGCTGGCGTTCGTCGTCGCTCCGAACGAGATCGTCGCGAGCGAGAGGCCCTTGTTGTCGCCGCCGCCGACGGGATCACACACCTCGGCGCGTGCGCGACAGGAGTTCGCCTGGACGCCGCCGTCGGGGAGCTGGGCGCACGTCTGGACGCCGTCGAGGTCGAGCGCGTTGTCGATCTCGGTGCCGTCCGGGCGCTTGCCGACGCAGAGGCGCGTCGGATCGCCGTCGATGACTCCACCATCCTCTTCGCTGCGCGCGCCGAAGTCGAAGAACTCGGCGGCGAAGTGCACTTCGTTCGTGCCGCCGGTCGCGCGCCGCGCGTTGGCGGGCACGAGCGGATCACACGCGCCGAGCACGGCGCCGGCCTCGGCACCCGCTTCGGGCGCGGCCGCGTCAGCCTCGACGAACGCCGGCAGCTCGAGCCCGGCGATCACCTGACACGCCACGAGCGCGCCGCCGCCGAGGAGGGCGGCGAGAGCGAGGACGGATCGATGGCGGACGGCGAGCGGCACGGGGCGGCCGCGATCGTATCACGCGTCGTGCGTCACTCGGCGCCCACGTCCTCGGGCACGGCGGCGGTCGGCTCCGGGTCGAGCGGCGCCTCTTCGTGCACGAGGACAGCGAGCTCGCCGTCGGGACGGCGATGCGCGACGACACGGACGCGCTCCGACTGCTCGCTCGCGACCTGCTCGTCGCGCGCTTCACGCCAGGTCACGTCGAGCGTTGCCTCGCAGAACAGGCCGGAGCGCTCCGCGCGTGCGACGACGCCCGGCTCGACACGGGCGACGACTGCGTGCGCGTCACGGCGCGCTCGCACGTCCGCGGCCGTGAAGGCGGACAAGCTCTCCGCGCACGCGCTCTCCGCCCGCGCGGTGTCGAACCCCGCTGCTTCGGCCGCCGAGAGGGAGGCCGAGGCGACGGCGGGCGCGCGCGTCGGAGGAGCGCACGCGGCGAGGCCCACGAAGAGGGATACGGCGAACGGGACGAGGGCGAGGCGCATGGACGTCTCCTCCTCCCCGCTTCACGAGCAACGAGCGGGCCACGCCCTGGGAGCAAGCAGATCCCATGCTTTCCGCGCGCTTTCCGACCCGATGCGGGAACTTTCCTGCATCGGGTCGGCGAGGGCAGAGTCCCTCGATGGAGCGGCCTCCATCCATGATCACGTGTGACGTGGCCGAGGTGGGAAAGGCGCGCCTCCGCTCACTGTCGGACGACGACGCCGCGAGCAGCTTCCGAGAAGACGTAGTCGGGCAGCTCCTTGATCGCGGCGTTGAGCTGCCAGTCGCCGGAGAAGAGGACGACGGGCCGGTCCCGTACGTCCGCCACGACGGTGCCCGGCCGCGCCTCGACGAGCGCCTGGACGTCGACCTTCTGCCCGTCCTTCCGCGTGACCCAGCGCGCGTGCATGACGGGGATCGACTCGTAGCGGATGTCGACTTCGTACTCGGCCTTGAGCCGCGCCTTCACGACCTCGAGCTGGAGCTGGCCGACGGCACCGAGGATGGCGTCGCCCACCTTGCCGAGCGGCGGCCGATAGAGCTGGATCGTGCCTTCTTGCGCGAGCTGCTCGAGCCCCTTCTGGAGCTGCTTCCGCCGCATCGGATCGGTCATCACGATCCGCGCGAAGTGCTCCGGCGCGAAGCTCGGGATCTCTTCGAACGTGAAGCTTCCGCCGTCGGTGATCGTGTCGCCGATCTCGAAGACGCCTGGGTCGTAGATGCCGATGACGTCGCCGGCGAAGGCCTCTTCGACGATGTTCCGCTCCTGGGCGAGGAACTGCGTCGGGTTCGCGAGCCGGATGTCGCGGCCGGTGCGGACGTGCTTCACGCGCATGCCGCGCTCGAAGCGCCCCGCGCAGATCCGCACGAACGCGAGGCGATCGCGGTGCTGCCGGTCCATGTTCGCCTGGATCTTGAAGACGAAGCCGCCGAACTTGTCGCTGTCGGCCTCGAGCGGACCGTTGGACGTCTCGCGCGGCGTCGGCGGCGGCATCATCTCGATGAACGTCCCGAGGAACGCCTCGAGACCGAAGTTGTTGATCGCGCTCCCGAAGAACATCGGCGAGACCTCGCCGCGGAGGAACTTCTCGCGGTCGAGCGCGTCACCGGCCGCTTCGAGCAGCTCGGACTCGTCCTTCAGGCGCTGGTACGCCTCGTCGCCGAGCTCCTCCTTCAGGTTCGGGTCGTCGAGGCCGGTCACCTTCACCGGCGCGATCTCCGAGCCGAGGTGCGCGCTCGACTTCGCGTGCGCGGCGTCGAACAAGTACACCTGGTGCGTCAGCCGGTGGTAGACGCCACGGAACGTGGCGCCCGAGAAGATCGGCCAGGTCACCGGATAGACGCCGATGCCGAGGACGCTCTCGACCTCGCCGATCAGCTCGAAGGCGTCACGGCCCGGCCGGTCCATCTTGTTCACGAACGTGAAGATCGGAATGTGACGCTGGCGGCAGACGCGGAACAGCTTCTTCGTCTGCGCCTCGACGCCCTTCGCGCAGTCGAGGAGCATGACCGCGCCGTCGACGGCGTGGAGCGTGCGGTACGTGTCCTCGCTGAAGTCGGCGTGCCCCGGCGTGTCGAGCAGGTTCATCTGCATCCCCCGATAGGGGAACTGCATGACGCTGGTCGTGATCGAGATGCCGCGTTCGCGTTCCATCTCCATCCAGTCCGAGACCGCGCCGGCGCGACCGCGCTTCGCCTTCACCGCGCCCGCGAGCTGGATGACTCCGCCGTAGAGCAGGAGCTTCTCGGTGAGCGTCGTCTTGCCGGCGTCCGGGTGCGAGATGATCGCGAACGTCCGGCGCCGTCGGATTTCGTGGCTTACGCGCGGGTCGGTCATGGGGAAGCAGCCGGCGCACGCGGGAGAACGGCCGGGCGGTGGTCGCTTACCACATCGACTGCCTGGGCTCGACCTCGACCTTGCTTGCTTGCGGAGGGGTCCTCGTTCACGGCATTCTCCCGCGCCGCCCGTGAGCCGAAGCCCCGCACGCATCGCAGCCGAGACGCGTCGAGAGGGGCTCCTCCTCGGCGCGCTCGGGGCCCTGCCGCTCCTGCCGTATCTCGTGCACTTCGCACGGGAAGGCGCGCCACGCTTCGCGGTGAAGGGCGACTTCGCCGCGCTCGAGCTCGCGACGCGGCTCGCGACGACGGGCGACGTCCTCCTCGGGCCTTACTCCCGCTACAAGTTCGCGCACCCCGGGCCGCTCTATTTCTACGTCCTCGCGCCGCTCTATCGGCTGATGGGCGGATCGAGCTCGGCCGTGCCCCTCGGCGCGTGTGCGCTCGGAGCGGTCGCCGCGTTCGCGCTCGTCTACGGCGCGCGGCTCCTCGGTCGTGCGCACGCGGTCTCCGCGCTGCTCGTCCTCTTCGCGTGGCTCGCGGCCTTCGGGAACGTCTGTGCGACGTCGTGGAACCCGATGGTCGTCGTCCTGCCGCTCGCCGCGTACTTCGTGCTCGCGGCCGCGCTCGCGTGCGGGCACACGCGGACGGCGGTGCCGGCCGCGTTCTTCGGGGTCCTCGCGGCCGAGACGCACCTCGCGTGCGCGCTCACGGTCGCCGGCGTCGGCGTCGCCGCGCTCGCCGGGCATCTCGCGTGGAGGCGGAGGCAGGAGGAGCGGCCGTCGGCACGGCCGCTCGCCGTCGCGGCGGCGCTGCTCGCGGTCGCGATCGCGCCGCCGGTCGTCGAGCAGCTCCGGAACGGACCGAACGGCAACCTCGCGAAGCTCGCGCGCGCGTTCCTCCACCGTGAGGAGCCGATGAAGCCGCTCCGGGGCGCGGTCCGGAACCTGTTCACGCCGATCGACTGGCTCTCCGACCGTCTCACGGGGCGGACGCTGCTCGACGAGGGCATCATCCCGCGCGTGATGGGGTGGGATCCCGTCCCGGAGGAGGCCTCCGCGACGGTGGTTCGTCTCGGCGTCGTCCATGTCGTCGTCGTCGTGGTCGGGTTTCTCGTCGCGTACCGGCGGAAGGACGTCGCGAGCCTCGCGCTGCTCGCGATCGCCGTCCTCGCCGAGCTCCTCGGGATCGTGTCGCTCCGTTCGGCGCTCGGGATCGAGTACCGCTACCTCGTGTTCTGGACGTCGGCCGCGAGCACGGTCGCGTGGATCGCCGCGTTCGCCGCGCTCGGCGGCGCCGCCGCGTCGCGCGTGCGGCTCCCTCGCCGTGCGCCGGAGATCTTCCTCGCCTTCGCCTACGCGCTCTCGATCGCGTGCGCGCACGTGCAGCGCGTGTGGATCGATCACAACCATCCTGCGCCGCGCCTCCGGCCCGGGCTCCAGGCCATCTACGAGCACCTCCGCACCGAGCTCGCCGCGCGGAACGCGCAGCCGGTCCTCCACATCGACGGCGCGTGGGAGCTGAACGTCGCCTTCCAGCTCGAGCTCGCGAAGGACGGCGTCACCGCGTACGTCCACGACGAGGAGCGCTGGATCTTCGGCCCGCAGCCGCCGTCGTGGACGGCCGCGCCGAAGCCGCTCCACGTCTGGGCGTCGCTCCCGGCCGAGAGGCCGAAGGGCGAAGGCTGCATGACGCGCGTCGCCGAAGCGCCCGCGTTCGCGGACCTGCCTCCGGCTTCGCTGTGGGTGAGCGAGGCCGATCCGACGACGTGCGTCCGCTAGCGGACGGCGAGCGCCGCGCGCAGCCGGCGGATCGCGCGCTCGTGTGCGCCGCCTGCGAGCGCGACGAACGCGCCGAGGAGCGGGACGCGTGACCCGTCGCCGAGGACGAGCTCGACGCGACGCCCGAGCAGCGGACCGGACGCGCCCGTCGAGAGCACGACGTCGACGACGGCGCTCGCGGGCAGGACGAGCCCCCGCTTCGCGAACGGCCCGATGTGCTCGGTGACGCGCACCTCCTGGACGTCGGGATCCACGTCGACCCGCGTGCGCCGCGCGAGGAGCCAGCCGAGCACGACGAGCGCGGCGAGGAGCACCGCGACCGAGCCGCGCGCGTCACGCGGGAACATCGCGAGCGCGACGGTCCGCACGTCGCGCTCGGCGGGAGGCGCCGCCGCGCACGCGGCGAGCAGCGACCGCGCCGAGGCGCGCGTCACGCTCCCGTCGCGATCGCGTTCGACCTTCGGCCACGCGCGAGCGGTCGCTTCGTCGGAGGCGCTCCGATCGGGCAGGTGAGGAAACGCCGCCGTACCCATGCTCCCGATCGACACGAACTGGCTGGGGACCGGCTTTCGTTCGAGCGGGCCGACGAACGACTGCGCGTTCACGAAGGGTCGCGTCGCGAAGCCGGTCGGCCCGTCGCTGCCGAGCAGATCCTCGAGCACCCGCTGCGCCTCGTCACACGGCATCGCGCGGACCTCGCCCGTCGAGGCGTCGTGGGCGAAGCAGCGATGCGGGCGCGTCTCCTCCTGACAGCGCTTCGCGACGCCCTTCTGGAGACGCTCCTCGGTGCACGCCCGTGGCGTCATCGCCGCCGTCGTGCACGTCACCGTCAAAGCGGTCCGGCTCTCCCACCGCGCGAGGAGCGCGAGGGGGATGGCCACCAGGGCGACCAGCACGAAGGTCCACGGGTTCAGCCCGGGCCAGTAGTGAAGTCTCGTTCGCACCGCCGCACGCGCAGGCGGTTCACGGTAGGGAGCACGAGGGTCACGGACGTCGTGGACTTGCATGCGTGCGTCGAGCGGCAGGCGCGGCGCTCACGGACCCTGCTGCACGACGCGCGCCTGCGTGGTCGACGCCGCTACTCCGGCGGCTTCGCGCGGCGCAGCCGGTC
The DNA here is from genome assembly GCA_039809485.1 of Polyangiaceae bacterium. GTDB lineage: Bacteria > Myxococcota_A > Polyangia > Polyangiales > Polyangiaceae > Labilithrix. The sequence goes on from JBDHVE010000184.1 coordinate 12,443, forward strand.
GCGCACCACGTGGGCGACCAGCACGAGGCCCGACGCCGACAACAGCGTGATCGCGATCGGCAGGTTGTGCGGGAGCGCGATCGATCCGCCGATCACGCCGGACGCGATCACGACCCCGGAGAAGAGCCTCCGCCCGAGCCGGTCGGCGACGATCGGGAGCGCCGGATCGACGGTGCGGACGCTGAGCCTGCCGAGGCGGAGGTCCTCGAGGACCTCGCGCGCCTGGAGCGGGACGTCGTAGCCGGCGCGCGAGAGCTGCTCGACGCCGCGAATGAGCTCGTTGCCGAGCCGCTGCGGGGAGTACCGCTGGCGGAGGAGTTGGATGAAGTAGGGCTGCGCCTCGCCGAAGACGTCGAGGTCGGGATCGAGCTGCTTGCCGATCCCTTCGATCGTCATCAGCGACTTGCCGACCATCATGAAGTCGGGCGGGATCTCGAGCCCGTACTTCATCGCGCCCTGGACGAGGTCGCGGATCATCGCCGAGAGCTCGATCTCCTTCAGCGGCCGACCGAGGTACTTCTCCGCGAGGAGGGCGACCTCGGCGCGGTACTCGCGCATGTCGACCTTCTTCGTCGGCTTGCCGATCGCGTAGAGGGCGTCGGCGACCGCATAGGTGTCCTTCCGAACGGCGGCCACCATCAGGTCGACGATGCGGTCGCGCAGCTCGGGGCTGAGACGCCCGACCATGCCGAGGTCGATGAGGCCGATGATCGGCTTCGGCCACTCGCCCGTCGTCGGATCGCGCCCGAGGATGATGATGTTCCCCGGATGCGGGTCGGCGTGGAAGAAGCCGTCCTCGAAGATCATCTTGATGACGATCCCGACCGCGTTCTTCGCGAGCTGCTTGCCGTCGGCGCCGGCAGAGGTGGCCTTGTCGACCTTGAGGCCGTCGAAGAACTCGAGCGCGAGGACGTGCTTGCTCGAGGCCTGCTTGTAGACCTTCGGGAAGCGGACGTGCGCGCCCTGCGTCGTGCCTTCGAAGTTCTTCGCGAAGCGCTCGCCGTTCTCGCCCTCGATCGTGAAGTTCAGCTCGGCGGTGATCGAGCGATCGAACTGCTGCACGAGGCCGATCGGCGAGTAGATGCGCGTCTCGGGGATCGCGCGCTCGATCGCCGCCGCCATGATGTGGAGCAGCTCGAGGTCACGCTGCACCGTCTGACCGACGTTCGGGCGCTGCACCTTCACGACGACTTGCTGGTCGCCTTCCGCGGTCCGGAGGACGGCGCGGTGCACCTGCCCGATCGAGGCGCTCGCGAGCGGCTTCTCGTCGAACGAGACGAACAAGTCCGCGATCGGCGCGCCGAGGCTCGACTCGACCTCCTTCTTCACGTCCTCCCACGGGACGGGCGGCACCGCGTCCTGGAGCTTCTTCAGCTCCGTGATGACGTCGGCGGGGAGCAGATCGGGACGCGTCGACGCGATCTGTCCCAGCTTGATGAAGGACGGCCCGAGATCCTGGATGACGAGGCGGATGCGCTCCGCGGTCGAGATCCGCGCGCGCTCTTCCTCGCCGCGCGCGAGCTCGTCGGGCGAGATCTCGGGTGCGTCCTCGGGCGCCTCGCTCTTGCGCGGCGGATCGCTCGCCGTCCCGCGCCGCGGACGGCGCCCGAAGCCGGCGCGCGCAACGACCTCACCGAACCCGTGGCGAACGAGCACGCTGCTGATCTCGCGTAGCCGCGCGAGGTCGCGCACCGCGGAGACGACGGAAAGCACGTCGCCACGATAGCGGACCTCGCGCGGGATGGCGAAAGCTCAGCGCGCGGCCATCTGCACGCCGCAGAGGACGTCCAGCGCCGTGACCGCTGCCACGTTCGTCGTCGCGAAGGCGGCGTTCTTCCGGACCGGGTTGTCCGAGCGGAGCGCCGTCGCGAGCACGCCGAGGTCGAGGATGTCGCCGGCCACGCGCGCCCAGATCCACGGCTGCTTTCCGCGCTCGCGCGAGAGGATGCCGAGCCCCGTCGCGATCTCACGCAGACCGAAGAACCGCACGAGACCCGTACGGTGACCGAGCCCGAGCGACGTCGCGAGCTTCCGTCCGAAGAGGAACTCGGTCATGCCGAGACCGATGCTGAACCAACCGAGACCTCTGGCGAGCTTGTCGAGATTTTTGCGCTTCATGCCCCGTCCCGAGAGCAAACGGCGCGCCTCGCCCTCAGCGCGAGCATGGTGGAGCACGAGCATCTCGGCGCAGGTCGGCGACGTGCTCGAGCTCCGAAGCGCCAGGCGCGAGCGTGGCGCGCGACGACAGCTTCAGCGCACCCGCACGACGGCGCCCGGCTCCGGTCTCGTCGGGAGCACCGCGGTCCATCCCGCGGGCAGATGCGGCGCGGTGAACGCGAAGAGCCACCGCGCATCGAGCGGCGCGAGGTTCACGCAGCCATGGCTGTGGATCCGGCCGAAGTCGCGATGCCAGAACGCGCCGTGGAGGGCGACCGCCTTGTCGAAGAACTGCACCCAGGGCACGTCCTCGATCGCGTAGTGGCGATCGACGTCGTCCTTCTCGAGGTTGTCCATCTTCGTCGTGAAGATCTTCACCCAGATCCGGTGCGTCCCGGGCGGCGTCGCGAACTCGGAGCCGGTCGGGCCCTTCCCCGTCGACACGAGCGTCGCGAAGACGGGACGCGTGCCCTCGTAGGCCACGAGCGTCTGCTGGGCGAGGTTCACGTCGATCCAACGCTCGATCGCCTGCTCGCCGCCGACCTCGGGCGGCGGCGGCGCCCGGAGGACGCGCCCGAGGTCGCGCGCGCGCATCCAGCCCGTCTTGCCGTCGTCGGTCTCGACCTCGACGAGCGCGCCCGGCGTCCCCTCCCCCTTCACGCTCCTCGTGCGGAGCTTCTCGAAACGCACGCGCGTGCTCGCAGCCTTGTCCGCCTTGTCACTCGCGAAGAGCAGCGCCTTGTCGGCGGTCACCCACGCGACGTCCGCCTTCTCGTCCGTCATCACGCCGTGGAAGAGCGAAGGACGAGCCGGAACGAGCTCGCGCATCGCGATCCAGCGACCTTTCGTCGTCCGCCCCCACGCCTCGCCGTGCGCGAAGCGCTCTTCCACGACGGCGACCGCGAAGCCGGCCTCGAGCTCCTGGTCCGGCGCGTCGTCGAGCGCGCGCGCGAGGTCCACGAAGCCGTAGGCGCCGTCGCGACCGGCGAAGTAGTAGCGGTACGGAAGGCCGTCGTCGGTCGTGCCGGTCGGATCGATCGGCGGCAAGGGACGCGTCGCCGCGCGCGGCGCGCGGAGGACGTCGACGCCGCCGGCCGTCCAGGGCTTGCCGCCGAGGGAAGGGGTGCCCGGATCGTCCCCCGAGTACTCCGCGACGTCGGAGCAGATCCACGCGAGCGGGCCGACGAGCAGCCAGCGGCCCTGACAGCCGCTCCCGCGCCGCGTGGCGTAGAGCGGGAGGCGAGCGCCGAGCTGCGCGCTGCCGCGGCGCGCGTCGAGGCGGCCCGGTTCGATGTAGAAGGCAGCATCCGCCTTCGTCGGCGCGACCGAGCGTGCCCACTCCGGGGCCGGCACGTCGCCGGGCTCGGTCCACGGCGGGAGCGACTCGTCGACGGACTCGAGGACGGGCTGCCGGCGCATCGGCGCCGCGACCGGCATCGTCGGCGAGAGGCGCGACTTCGGCTCACGGCCCTGGGCGAGCGCGACCGACGTCACGAGGAGCATCGCGACGATGCCCGTCGATCCGAACAGCGCCGGTCCTCGCGTCCCGATCATGCGGCGGGGAGACTAGCGCCGGATCGCCCGATCGTGGGCTCGTTTCGCGACGAGGCCTCCTCGCGCCGAGCGTCTCACTCGTAGCCGAGCGGCAGCGGGTTGGAGGGCGGCCAGCGCTTCGCCGCATTCCACTCGGTCATCTGGCGCTCGATCCAGAGCTGCACGACGTCGATCCGCGCTATCGACGCGATAGCGCATCATCCCGTTCGTGCGCGGATCGGCGCGTTCGCGCGGATCGAGATCCCGATTCGAGCAGAAGGCCGGGATCGCGTGGACGCGTCTCCCCGAATCCCAGCGTGAAAGCGCCCGGCGCGACGCGTGCTCGCGGGCGGACATGCACCCGCCTGCCCGCCTGCTGTTCGTCGCCATCGCCCTCTGCTCCGTCGTCCCTGCCTGCACCTCGGGTGACGACGGTGCGTCGACCGACGAGGCCGACTGGCGTTCGAAGCCGACGGGGCCGGATCAGACAGGCGGCAGCCTCGTCGTCCTCGCGCCGCCGGTCGCGGCCGGCGCGACGCTCGCGCCGAGCAAGGTGACGATGCTGTCCGCTCAGGCGACGGCCGACCTCGGCGTCGCCGTCGGCGGCCTCCGCGTCGGCCGGCACACGTTCAGCGTCGCGTCGCACGGCGCCGACGGGCTCTCCTCGTCGTTCTCGGCTTCGGTCGCGATCGCGGCCGGCGGCAACGTCCAGGTGCAGCTCGGTGGCGTCCGGATCAACCGCAAGGGGATGCCCGTCACGCTCGGCGTCTCGACGAGCGCTCTGATCGGCGGGGACCAGACGCAGGCGTCCGCGACGGCGATGACGCCGAACGACGCCAGGCTCGCCGTCGGGGTGAACGCGGACGGCACGTCGATCGTGGCCGCCGCGCCCGGCGAATACTCGCTCCTGTGGGGCTTCGGCGACGGCATCGTCGTCCCCGTCACCGCGAACGCGACGACCAGCCTCGACGCGTGGGACTACGCCCAGCGACGCGTCGGGCGTCTCGTGCCTTCGCTGCGCGAGCTCCCCGACGCATGCAACGAGAGCTACTCGATGAGCTTGATGAACGGGAAAGGTACGTCGTTCGCTTTCCGAGACCAGGAGATCGAGCTCGGGCTGAACGACGTCCTCCATCAGCGCCTGTACGGCCAGCCGGCGGCGTCGATGATCGACATCCACTTCCCCTGCGTCGTGAAGCCGTACGCGCTGCAGCTCGGGGCGAAAGGCGCCGGCCCGAAGGTCGCCAAGGTCGGGCGCCTCGATGTCGACGACGTCGAGGTCACGATGGCAGACGGCTCGAAGAAGAGGGTGAACGGCACCTACTGGGTGCTCGACGCCCAGGGCCAGAACGTCCTCCGGAGCAGCTACCCGACGAACACCGGCGTCGATCTGCCGCCCGGCACCTACAAGCTCCACGTCGACTACCCGCAGAGCGCCGGCACGACGGGCTCCTACGAGGAGACCTTCAC
>JBDHVE010000185.1:0-17528 GCA_039809485.1 Polyangiaceae bacterium
ATCGAGCGCTTGCATCTCGCATCGGCCGCTCAGCGGCCTCGTTGCCTCCATCGGGCACGGGCACGGGCACGGGCACGTGGGAGAGACCGAGAGAGTTCAGGGACACGCCCTAGGCGACGGCTCTGCCGGGACGCTCACACTCCGGCAGAGGGGGCTCGCGGGGACGGGGCCGGGGTGGAGGCTCGGCTCCCTCCGCAAGGGCGCGGTCTTCCGTTCTGTGACGTTGTTTCGGCGGGTCCTCCCCCCCGAACCAACCGATTCGAACTTCGAGCTCATGCCGCGCGATGTCAGCTCGATTCGACCTGGCAACATGGTTCGGGGCCCCCGAGTAGGTCGGACCCTCGCGACGTCGATCCGACCTGCGATTGCGTGGCCCGCGCCTGTGTGCTCGGTCGCCGAGCCTCCACCCCGTCCCCTTCCTGGCGGCTGTCGGGGCCTACGTTCCCGCTCGTCGCGAGCAGCTCTCGTCTCGATCTCGCCCGTGCCCGTGCCCGTGGCCGTGCCCGATCTCTCGTCGGCGACGAGCTCTGCAGGGACGCTCACACTCCGGCAAGGGGCGATGTCGCCCTAGAACGTCACGCCGAACACGTCGCGGAAGCGCTGGTAGGGGTCGCGGTTCGGGTCGACGTCGGCGAGCCCGATGCGGAGCGACACGGTCTCGGCGTCTCCCCACGGCCACCACAGACCGAACACGAGGAGGTTCGCGACAGGGCCGGTGGAGAGCACGAGCTGGCCCTGGCGGACACCTCCGCAGCGGTCGACCACGTCGCGGAGCTGCTGCGGTCCGCGCACGATCGTCGTCGCGGTCCACTCGTTCTGGAGCGCGATCTGCGTCGCGGTGCGCGCCTGCGGCTCCTGCTCGGTCGTGAACGAGGACGTCACGCAGTTAAGGCGCGAGTCCCAGCTCCATCCGCGCGTCGGCCACGCCGCCTTCATCCGCCCGAGGCTCTCGAAGACGGGCTGCCACGCGTCGTTCCAACCGCGGATGCTCATGCGGGCGAGTCTAAAGCGGGCCGAACGATTCGGCTATATCCGACGCGAGGGGGCGCGCGAACGTCACCGGTGGTGCCCTCTCTCGGCCGTGCCGGCGGTCGGGCAGCGCGCCGCGGGAGGCGATCCGGCCCGACTCGTGCGAGGATCGAGGCGTGTCCGTCGTCCGTCTGCTCCGGCCCGCCCCGACGTCGTTCGTCGATGCGCACACGCGGCGCCCGGCGTTCGGCGCGTATGCCGGGCCGCTGCCGGCCGTCTCGCTCGGAGGCGCCGGCCTCGTCGACGACGTCGTCCGCCGCAAGCGCTGGATCTGGGCGTGCTTCTCGGCCGACGACCTCCTCGTCGCGTTCGCGATCGTCCGTACCGGGTACGCCGCGAGCGCGTTCGTCTCGGTCCTCGACACGAAGCGCTTCGCGCTCCGCGTGAACGAGGCCTGGACCGGACCGGCCGCGCTCGCGCGTGTGACGGACGACGTCCACGAATCCGGCGTCCTCGCGCGCTTCGTCCGCCCGTGGGTCCGGCTCGAGGTCGCACGCGCGCGACCGGGCGGTGGAATCGACGTCCGCCTCCGCGTCGCGCGGCTCGGTCTCGAGGTCGACGCGGTGTTCGTCGAGGAGGGCGCGCCGGCGCCGCTCTCCGTCATCGCCGATCTCGGCCGCGGCGACATCGACGCGACCGAGAAGCGCGCGCTGATGCGCCTTCGCGGTCACGCGCGGATCGGCGACCGTCGTGTGATGCTCGACGGAGGCGTCGCGGGCTACGACTACAGCCAGGGGCTCTTGCCGCGGCGCACGCGCTGGCGCTGGGCCTATGGGCTCGGCACGACGTCGCTCGGGGAACTGCTCGCGTTCAACCTCACGTCGGGGTTCGTCGGCGAGGCCGAGTGCGCCGTGTTCGATCGCGGCGGCGTCCACGGCGTCGCGGAACCCGAGATCTCCTTCGACCGCGCGCGTCCGAGCGAGCCGTGGACGGTGCGAGGCCCTGGCGTCGATCTCGTCTTCCGCGTCGCCGGCGTGCACGCTGAAGTGCGCCGTCTCGGGCTCGTCCGGACCGACTTCCTCCAGCCCGCGGGTGTGTTCGACGGCACGATCGAGCTCGCCGGGCGCGTCCATGCCGTGAAGGGGATGCCCGGCGTCGTCGAGGACCAGGACCTCCTCTGGTGAGGCCTCGTGCCAGGGCGCCGGAGTTCGGCTAGTGTCCCGCGCGATGGCGCTCCTCCTCGCGCAAGAAGAAGCGGTCCGCACGATGCGCTCGGACTACCGAGCCGACGGATTCGTGTCCCGTTCGGGGCTCCTCGCGCGCGACGTGTGTGCCGACATCCTGGCGCGTGTCGAGGCGAAGCGTGACGAGCTCATCCCGGTCGAGATCGACTCGTTCATCGCCAAGAACAAGTTCTTCACGATCAACGGCGACGACCTCGAGGCCCTCGTGCCGGAGGTGCGCGAGCTCGGTCGCGAGCTCTGCGCGATCGCATCCGGCGTCGAGGGGCGGCCGCTCGCTCCGCTCGAGAACAAGACCGTGGGGATCAGCCTCAACGTGACGCCGCCCGGGGGCGTCCTCTCGTGGCACTACGACCGCAATCTCGTCACGGCCGTCGTCCACCTCAACGAGGTGGAGGGCGGAGCGTTCGAGGTCTACCCGCGCTACCGCGTGCGCGTCCGCGACAACCACCGCGGGGTACGCCGGTTCGTCCAGCGCGTCTTCGACGCCGCGCTGAGGCCCGAGCGCGTCCGCGACGTCCTCGGTCGACGCGTCGTCGTCCAGCCGACGACGGGCGGCGTGGTCCTGATGGGATCGTCGTGCCTGCACCAGGTCGCGCCGGTGACGGGCCGCGCGTCGCGCGGGGCGATCGTCTTCTGCTTCGACGAGCCGGGCAAGGTCTTCGACCGCTCGAACACCAAGAACTACTACGGCTACCGCGATCGCAAGGCGAGCGTGTACCGCTGAGCGGTCCGGCGCCCACCTCGCGTGAGGGGGTCCGCCCTTTCGTGTAGAGTCGCGGGGTCGCTGATGGCCGAGCCCGAAGCACAGCGCGAGCTGCCCCGTGTCCTGACGCTGAAGGACGCGACGATGCTCGTCGTGTCGTCGGTGATCGGCGTCGGCATCTTCTTCACGCCGGGCGGCGTCGCGAAGCTCCTGCCGAGCCCGGGGTGGTTCTTCGCGGCGTGGCTGGCCGGCGGGCTCCTCGCGCTCGCGGGCGCGCTCGCGAACGCGGAGCTCGGCGCGATGTTCCCGCGCGCCGGCGGCAACTACGTCTACCTCCGCGCGGCCTATCACCCGATGGCCGGCTTCATGGTCGGCTGGCTCTCGTTCTTCGCGATCTTCACCGGTACCGTCGCGACGCTCGCGCTCGGCGTCTCGCGCTCGCTCGGATCGTTCTGGACGATCGATCGTCCGATGCAGCTCGTCATCGCGATCGGCGTCATCGCTCTGTGCTCGGCGATCAACGCGTGGGAGACGCGGGCCGGTGCGGCTCTCAACACGTCGACGGCGTACCTGAAGGTCGCCGCGATGGTCGCGCTCGTCGTGGCCGGACCGCTCTTCGGGCACGCGCGGGCGCCCGCGGATGCGTTCGCTTCCCTCGGGACGCCCACGATCGGCGCGTTCGGGACGGCGCTCTCGCCCGTCATCTTCTCCTACCTCGGCTGGAACGCGAGCGTGTTCGTCGCGGGCGAGATCGACAAGCCGGAGAAGAACCTGCCGCGTTCGCTCTTCGTCGGCCTCGCGATCTGCACCGCGGTCTACGTCCTCCTCACCGGCACGTTCGTGTACGCGCTCGGGATGGGGAAGCTTGCGTCGACGATCAACGCGGGCGAGGCGACGGCGAAGGTCCTCCTCGGTCCGGTCGGAGGCACCCTGACGCAGCTGCTCGTGCTCGTGTCGGTCCTCGGCTGCCTGAACGCGAACGTGCTCATCGGCCCGCGCATCGCGTTCGCGATGGCAGCCGACGGCCTCTTCTTCCGCGCTGCGTCGCGCGTCTCGGCGCGCGGGAAGACGCCGTATCTCGCGATCGCGGCCCAGGCGATCGCCGCCACGCTCCTCATCCTGCTCTTCGGGCGAGGGAAGGAGGGCGTCGAGGCGCAGGACGCGCTCCGGAGCGTGCTCGACTACACGACGTTCGCGATCGTGCTCGCCACGATCGCGGACACGAGCGCGCTCTACGTGCTCCGCGTCCGCGATCCGGAACGCCCGCGGCCCTACCGTGCGGCGGGCTACCCCTGGGTGCCGCTCCTCTACATCCTCGCGAACGTCGCAATCGGCGTCTCGATGGTGATCGACAAGCCGAAGGAGTGCCTCACGGGGACGCTCGTGCTCGCGGCCGGCGCGCCGGTCTACCTCCTCTTCGCGAAGGCGCGTGGTGCGGAGGCGAAACGTGCGTCATGATGAAGGCATGACCCGCCGTGCGCTGTTCTCCGCCGTGTTGGTCGCGCTCGCGACCGGGTGCGTCCATGCGCAGGAGACGCGGAGCTCGAGCACGACGACGGCGACCGAGCCGACCGTGACGGTGACGGAGGCTCCGCCGGCGCAGGAGCACGAACAGGCAGCCGCGCCGGAGCCTTCGCCGGCAACACGTCCGCGCCTCTCGAAGACGGTGACCCTCGGGCAGGGCGAGGCGACGTACAGCGACCCCCGCGCCGCGGGCAGCGTCGCTCCGCCGGCGCCGCCGGTCGTCGTGAACAACAACGTCGTCGTCCAGCAGAGCGTCGTCGGCGGCTATCCCGCGTACGGGTACGGCTACGGCGGCTACGGCGGCTACGGCGGGTACGGCCGCGGCACGCGCTCCGACGCGCGCGTGTCCACGCCGCCGACGTGGGGCAGCTCCGGATGGGAAGGGCCGCGCCGCACGGCCGCGCCGGGGCAGACGCCCGGCGTCGGCGGCAACTGGGCGCCGGCGCCGAGCTACGGCCCTGCGCCGATGCGCTGACGCGCAGCACCTAGAGCTGCATCGCGTCGATGACAGGGCGGAGCGTCTTCGAGGCGCGGAGCGCGGCGAGCAGGTGACCGACGTTGACGTCGGAGCGGTCTTCGGCGGCGAAGCGCTCGGCGCGGACGAGCAGCGCGTGCATCGCGAGCCCGACGTGCGAGGGCTCGCCGGCAGGCTTGGCCCGCCACCCGAAGGGAGGCTCCTTCGGCGGCGGCAGCGTCGCGATGTGCGCGTCGAGCGCCTCGAACGTCAATCCGCGGCGTGCGAGCATCTCGCGGTAGTCTTTCGACCCGAGCAGCGCGAGGAGCACGTGGAAGGGGTGCAGCACCCAGATGTCCGTGCGCTGGTCGGCGACGTGCTGCGCCAGCGCGATCACGCGTTGGGTCGGCGGCGTCCAGCCGTCGAGCGTGGCGTTGCCCTTCGCGTCTCTGGCGCGCGGGGGGTCGACCGCGTCCGCGATCGCGTCCGCGTGCGCTCCCAGCGCGCTGCGGACGAAGCCGAGAGGAGGCGGGATCGCCTCGGCGAGCGCGCGGAGGAACGGCGCGAGCCGATGATGGCCCGCGATCTCGGAGGCGCGGAGGATCGGCCCGATGTCCGGCCCCATCTCGGGCTCGGCGTCGTCCTCCGTGTGGAGGTCGGGGTCGTCGAGCAGTTGCTCGACCACGGCATCCACGTCCGCGCTCGCGAGCCCGCTCGCCTCGAGCGCGGCCGCGACTTCCGGTACGTCCGTGAGCCGCGCGAGGAGATACGCCGCATCGATCTCGCGGAGGCGTCGCCGACGGCCAGCGAATTGCGCGTCGGTGAGGAGGAGCCCCACCGCCTGGTGTCGCGCGTCGCCTTCCACCCAGCGCGACAGCGTGGCGAACATCGCCTGCATCTCCCCAGAGTATACGAGCGCGGCTTGCGCGGGATGCCCTCCCGACCCTAGATCAGACATCCGTGGCCACTCCCGGAGTCGACTTCTTCCGTCTCGACCGCGCGCGCCGGACGCGCCGCGCGCTCGCGGTGGGCAGCGTGCTCGTCGCGATCGGCGCCACCGTCGTCGGCGCGCACCTCGTCCACCGGCTCGGGGCGGCGGCCGGTCCGATCAGCCTCGCTGGCGGCATCACGCTGATGTGCGGCCTCCTCATCGGCTTCGGGACGCTCGCGACGCTCATGTTCGAGAACATCTATCTCTTCATCGGCGACGCCGGCGTGGTGCTCCACGTGAACGGCGCCGAGACGGAGATCGCGTGGAGCGACCTCGGCGACGTCGTCGCGCATCCGAGCGGCGAGCTCGTCCTCGCGCGCGCCTCGGCCGATGCGGTCCGCTGGGACGCGGGCCGAGCCGCCGCGCCGATCGCGGCGCAGATCGAGGAAGCGCGCCGAAAGGCGAACCTCGGGCTCCCGGTGCGTCTGTCGGGACCGCCGCGCGCGTTCTGAAGCGCGTCAGCGCTCGAACTGGTACTTCGCGGGATCGTTGCCGTGCACCCGCACGACGATCCGCGACTCCGTCACCGTCGCGACCGCGTACGCGCTCGCGGGCCGGCCCGGTGCGTCCTCGTCGAGGTTCTCGATCAGGCTCTGGACCGTGACGTAGGGGATCCCGTTGATCACGTCGAGGTGGTTGCGATGGACGTGGCCGTTGAACACGGCGCGCACCTTCCGGCTCTCCTCGAGGATCGCGCGGAGCTCGCGGCGCTCGCGGACGAGGGCGAGGTGAGGGACGTCGTGGAACCAGAACGAGTCACGGAGGTCCTGCTCGCTCGCGGAGTGGTGCATGAGCACGACCGTCGGGAGCGCCGTCTTCGCGAGATCCTCCTTCAGCCACGCGAGCTGCGCGGGCGGGATCCGGACGTCGACGTCCTTCGCCTCGAGGGTGTGGAGGACGACGAAGTGGAAGCCGCCGCGGTCGAAGGCGTAGTGGAGCGGCCCTTCACGGCGCCAGAGCCGGTTCAACTCGGCCTGGCCGAGGTGGATCGTGTCGTGGTTGCCGGCGACGTTCACGAGCTCCGCCTTCGCGGTGCGGAGGATCTCCTGGCACTCGCCGTAGCGGGCGAGGTCGGCCTCGCGGCTCTCGTCCTCGATGTCGTCGCCGAGGTTCACGAGGAGGTCGGGCCGGACGATGTCGTTCATCGCCTGGACGACGCCGCGCGTGAGCTCACCGGCGTGGTGCGTCAGCTTCCGGAGCTTGCCCTCGTGGTACGCGGCGGGGCCGAAGTGGAGGTCGGTGACGAAGCCGATCGTCAGCATCTGGGGGCCCATGGTAGCGTCCTGGGCGCCCATGCGTCCCGTCCTGATCGGCGCAGGTCGCGGTAGCCGACTCGAGCACCGCACCGAGGAAGTCCCGAAGACCCTCGTCCCCGTGATGGGGCGCCCCATGCTCGAGTGGATCCTCGAAGCGCTCGCCGAGGCGGGCTTCTCGAAGAAGGACGTCGTCTACGTCTGCGGCTACAAGCAGGACGTCCTCCGCGCGCGCTACCCCGAGTTCACCTACGTCGAGAACCGCGACTGGGAGAACAACAACATCCTCGCCTCGCTCCTCTGCGCGCGCGAGCACCTGCAAGGCGGGTTCGTCTCCTCCTACACGGACATCGTCTACCGCGGCGCCGCGGTGAAGGCGGCCGTCTCTGCGCCGTGGGACAAGGTCCTCGTCTGCGACACGGACTGGCGGCGCCGCTACGTCCGCCGGAAGAACCATCCCGAGTCGGATGCCGAGAAGATGCGGGCCGAGGGCCCGCGCGTCGTCGACATCTCGCGCGTGATCCCGTCCGAGGAGGCCACCGGTGAGTTCATCGGCGTCGCGAAGATGACGCCGGACGGCGCGCGCGAGCTCTGCGAGGCCTACGACGAGGCCGCTCGGTCGTGCACGACGCTCGGCGACCGCCCGTTCCAGAAGGCGTATCTCATCCACCTGTTCCAGCGCATGATCGAGCGCGGTTCGGCGTTCCACCGCGTCGACACGCACGGCGGGTACATGGAGATCGACACGCTCGAGGACCTCGAGCGCGCGCAGACGTGGTGGGAGGGAGGATCGTGACCTTGCAGAAGCATGCCGTGCCGGAGCTGTTCCCGACGACCGTGGTGGGCTCGTTGCCCCGTCCGCTCTGGCTGAAGGAGCTCTTCGACGAGATCCACGAGGGGAAGGTCCCCGAGCCCGAGCGCGAGCGCCTCCTCGACATGGCGGTGCCCTTCGCGCTCGCGCTCCACGAGTCGGCGGGCGTCGACGTCATCAGCGACGGCGAGTGGCGCCGCTTCTCGTACGTCGCCGTCATCACCGACGTCGCGACCGGCTTCAAGCGCGAGCTCTCCGGCGAGAAGCGGGACGGCAAGTACTGGCACACCGTCACCGGCGAGGTGAAGCCGGGCGACCCGCGCGTCCTCGTCGACCATGCGCGCTTCGCGATCGAGCGCTCGGCGCGCCCGGTGAAGGTGGCGCTCCCGAGCCCGTACCTCCTCTCCGTCCGGATGTGGGACGAGAGCATGTCCAAGGGCGTCTACCCGACGCGGCAGGCCTTCGCCGACGCGATCGTGCCGATCATCCGCGCGCAGGCGATCGCGCTCGCCGAGGCGGGCGTCCACACGATCCAGATCGACGACCCGCACCTCTGCCTCTTCGTCGATCCGCAGGTGCGTGCACAGTACAAGGACGCCGACGCGGAGGCGATGCACTGCGTGTCGCTCATCAACGCCGCGTTCGAGGGCGTGAAGGGCGCCGTCAAGGCCGTCCACCTCTGCCGCCGGAACAAGGGGCGGAAGGGCTGGATCGGCGAGGGCTCCTACGACGCGATCATGCCGCAGCTCCGCGCGCTCGCGGTCGACCAGCTGATGATGGAGTTCACGATCCCCGCCGCGGGCGACACGCGCTGCCTCCGCGAGCTCCCGGAGAACGTGAAGATCGGCCTCGGCTGCGTCGACTGCCGTGGCGAGGTCATCGACGCCCCGGAGACGATCGTTTCCCGCGTCGAGCACGCGATGGAGCACGTCGACAAGAAGCGGATCGTGCTCGCGCCCGACTGCGGCTTCGCCCCTGGCAACGCGGCCGACATCCCGGTCGACGAGGCGTATCAGAAGCTCCGGAACATGGCGCAGGCGGCGGCGATCCTCCGCCACAAGTACGGCTGATGACGGCGGAGGACGTCGAGGTAGATCTCGACGGCATCTCGAAGCGCTTCGAGGAGGGCGAGGGCGCCGCCCTCACCGGGGTCTCGATCGCCGTGAAGAAGGGCGAGCTCCTCGTCGTCGTCGGGCCTTCGGGCTGCGGGAAGTCGACGACGCTCCGGATCATCGCCGGGCTCGAGGAGTCCGACGGCGGAACGCTCCGGATCGGCGGCCGCTCGATGAACGGCGTGCCTCCGCAGGATCGCGACGTCGCGATGGTCTTCCAGGGCTACGCGCTCTATCCGCAGATGACCGTCCGCGAGAACGTCGAGTTCCCGCTCAAGATGCGGAAGGTGGGTCCTGCCGAGCGGAGGAAGCGCTCCGACGAGGCGGGGAAGCTCCTCCGCCTCGATCGGCTGATGGATCGCCTCCCGTCCGAGCTCTCCGGCGGCGAGCGCCAGCGCGTCGCGATGGGCCGCGCGATCGTCCGCCGGCCGCGCGTGTTCCTCTTCGACGAACCGCTCTCGAACCTCGACGCCGCGCTCCGGCAGGAGCTCCGCGTCGAGATCGGCTCGCTCGTGCGGAAGCTCGGCGTGACGGCGGTCTACGTCACGCACGATCAGGTCGAGGCGATGACGCTCGGCGACCGGATCTGCGTGATGCAGAAGGGCAAGGTGCTCCAGATCGCCTCTCCGCGCGAGATCTACGAAAGGCCCGCGACGAGCTTCGTCGCGACGTTCCTCGGCACGCCGCGGATGAACCTCCTTCCGGGGCGCGTCGACGGCGACGTGCTCGAGGCCGGTCCCTTCCGCCTCGCCGTCTCCGACGACGTCCGCGCGCGGGCGAAGGGCGCGGGGAAGCTCGTCGTCGGCGTGCGCCCGGAGGGCGTGAGCGTCGTCTCGGCCGACGTGCCCGGCAGCGCCGAGCTCGAGGTCGCGCTCAGCGAGCCGCTCGGGGCCGAGACGCATCTCGTCCTCCGCGCGGGCGAGCTCGAGATGCGCGTCCGCACCCCGGGGTTCGATCCGCGCCGCACCGGCGACCGCGTCCGCGTCGCGCTCGATCCCGAGCGCTTGCATCTCTTCGACGCGGACCGGGACGGCGCGAGGCTCGGATGACGCGTCTCGCTCGTCGCGCGCTCCTCGGAGGCCTCGCCGCGACGTTCGCGACCGCGGGGTGCAGTCGCTCGGTCCGTGACGCGCGCGGGCGCGTGCGCCTCCGCTTCTGGTACTCGCTCGGCGGCCGCAACCGCGAGGTGCTCCTCGCGATGGTGAAGCGCTTCCACGAGACGCAGGACGAGATCGTCGTCGAGCCCGTCTACCAGGGTGACTACTTCGAGTCCCTCGCGAAGCTCCGCACCGCCGTCGCGGCGAAGGCGGCGCCCGCGCTCTCGCACGTCGTCGCCGAGGTCGTGCCGTACCTCGCGCGCGCGAATGCGCTCGAGCCGCTCGACGCCTACCCCGGGATGAACGAGCGCGAGCTCGGGCTCGTGGGCGCGCTCGCGCAGTCGGGCGCGTTCCGGGGCGGCAAGGAGAAGCCCCTCTACGGCATCCCGCTGAACCGCTCGACGCCGCTCGCGTACTGCAACGGCGAGGTGTTCGCGAAAGAGGGGATGAAGCCGCCCTCCACCTGGACCGAGGTCCTCGAGGTCGCGCGCGCGCTGACCGTCCCCGGCGTCCGCTGGGGCCACGAGGTGCCGATCTCGTGGTGGTTCTGGGTCGCGCTCGTCGGCCAGGCCGGCGGCACCGTGTTCGACGAGGACGGCCGGCCGACCCTCGGCGGGGAAGCCGGCGAGAAGGCGCTCCGCTTCTGGCAGGACCTCGTTCATCGCGAGCGCGTGATGCGGCCGCCGCCCGGGCGCGACTACGACGCGTGGAACGTCACGAACCAGGACTTCCTCGCGGGCAAGGCCGCGTACGTGTGGACGTCGACGGCGTATCTCCGCTACCTCGAGGACAACGCGCGCTTCCCGGTCGTCGCCGCGCCGCTCCCGCGCGACGTGCGCACGTCGGTGCCCACCGGCGGGACGTTCTTCGTCGTCGTGAAGCAGGCACCCGACGAGGAGAAGGCCGCCGCCGCGCGCTTCCTCCGCTTCGTGTGCGCGCCGGAGCAGGCGACGCTCCTTGCGACGCGCACGGGGTACCTCCCGATCACCGAAGGTGCGGTCGGGCGGATGCGGGCCGATGGCTTCTTCGCGAAGCACCCGAACGACGAGGTCGCGCAAGCCCAGCTCGCGAGCGTCGACCCGTGGCCGTGGGAGCCGATGCTGTTCCGGATCGAGCGCGACGTCGTCGACCCGAAGCTCGAAGAGGCGGTCCTCCTCGACCGCGACGCGAAGAGCGTCCTCGACGGCGCCCGCACCATGGCGGCGAGGCCGGGATGAAGCCGCGCGCGAAGCTCCACCCGTGGCTGATGCTCGGGCCGTCGCTCGCGACGTGGGCGCTCTTCGTCTTCCTCCCGCTCGGGATCACGGCGCTCCAGTCACTCTTTGCGTGGGACATGCTCACCGACGCCGAGTTCGTCGGCGTCGCGAACTACGCCGCGCTCGCGGAGGGCGGCGAGCTCTTCCGCGTCCTCGGACGGACGCTCGGCTTCAGCGTCCTCGTCGTCGCCGGCGCGATGACGCTCGGTCTCTCGCTCGCGCTCCTCCTCGATCGCCCCGGACGCTTCTTCGGCTTCGTCCGCGGCGCGGTCTTCAGCGCGTACGTCGTGAGCTGGGTCGCGGTCGCGCTGCTCTGGGTGCTGCTGCTCGATCCCGATCGGGGCGTCGCCGCGTCGGTCGTGCGTGCGATCGGTCTCGGGCGCGTCGGCTTCCTCACGTCGCCGTCGTCGGCGCTCCCGACGCTCGCCGGCGTCACGGTGTGGAAGATCACCGGCTACGCGATGGTCGTCTTCCTCGCCGGGCTCCGCTCGGTCCCGAAGGCGCTCCACGAGGCGGCGGCGCTCGACGGCGCCGGCGCGCTCGCGCGCTTCCGCTACGTGACCTGGCCCGCGCTCCGTCCGACCGCCGCCTTCGTCGCGACGACGAGCCTGATCGTGAGCTTCCAGGCCTTCGACGTCGTCCGGATCATGACCCAGGGCGGACCGGCGAAGGCGACGACGCTCTTCGTCTACGCGATCTACGAGCAGGTCTTCCTGAACCTCTCGGTGGGCCGCGCGAGCGCGCTCGCCGTCGTCTACTTCGTCGTGCTCTCGCTCCTCGCCGTCCTCCAGCTCCGCGCGTTCCGCGCGCAGGGGAGGGGCGCATGAAGCGGCCGGCGCTCCCGGCGATGATCGCCGGCTCGATCGCGGCCGCGGTCTGGGTGCTGCCCTACGCGTGGATGGTCTCGACGTCGCTGAAGCCGCTCGACGAGATCGTCGCCGATCCGACCGCGCCCTTCCCGCACCGGCCGCAGCTCGAGGCGTACCGCGAGGTCTTCGCGCAGGTGCCGGTCGGGCGCCAGATGCTCGTCAGCTTCGCGATGGCGGTCACGATCGGTCTCCTCCAGATCGCGCTCGCGTTGCCGGCCGGCTACGCCCTCGCGAAGCTCCGCTTCGTCGGTCGCAAGGTCGCCTTCGCGATCGTGGTCGCGTGCCTGCTCGTCCCGGCGCAGGTCACCTTCGTGTCCGTCTTCTTGATGTTCTCGAAGGTCGGCCTCACCAACACCTTCGGCGCGCTCGTCCTGCCGTTCGCGGCGAGCGCGCTCGGCACGTTCCTCGTGCGCCAGGCGCTGATGTCCGTGCCCGACGAGATCGTCGAGGCCGCGCGCCTCGACGGTGCGAGCGAGCTCACGATCATCTACCGCATCCTCGGGCCGCTCCTCACGCCGACGCTCGTCTCCATCTTCCTCGTCAGCTTCGTCTTCCACTACTCGGACTATTTCTGGCCGCTCGTCATGACGACCGACGACACCGTGCGGACGTTGCCGCTCGGTGTGGCGCTCTTGAAGGAGCCGGGCAGCGGCGTCCGCTGGCACGTGATCATGGCCGGCAACGTCCTCCTCTCGCTCCCTGTCCTCGGCCTCTTCGCGCTGGCGCAGAAGCATCTGGTGCGGGGAATCGCGGGACGATGACGTGCCGACCCAATGCAGCGCGACGTATCGGAAGACGGAAGACGGAAGACGGAAGACGATCTCCACGAGGTGGATCCCCGCCTTGCCATTCCGGATCGTCGATGGCCCAGGTCGAGGCGTCGAAGACGCATCCTCGTCGGAAAAATCCAGTATGTGAGGATGGCACGCATCATGTAGGTCACGCGAGCGCTCGACAATCTCGCCGTCCCGCGTCATGGGGAGGGGGCCGCACCTCCAAGGAGCTCGAGATCGTGTTGCCGTTTCCGAAGCGTAGGAGCCCGAGTCAGGACGTCGTGGAGCTCTCCGACGACGATCTCGTGGTCCTTGCCGACGCCGAAGAGCAGGCCCCCGAGCACCTCGCGAAGACGATCCCGCGGTCGTCCTCGTCCGTCGCCGCGGCGCGCCCGGTGCTGCCCGATCCGCTTCCGCTCCCGACGCCCGTGACGCGACCCGCCGCGAGCCTCCGCTTCTCTCGACCGGACGAGCGCCTCGAGGACGACGTCGCCGGCGAGTGCCTCGCGACGATCGCCGCCGCAACCCGCGGACGCACGCTCCTCACCCCTTCGCGCGAGCTCGAGATCGACGTCGACGTCGAGCTCGAGCCCGCTCCCGTTCCCGCCGCGCGGGCGAGCGGGCCGCTCCCGCCGGTGAGTGCGCCGCCTCCGCGGCCGTCGGTGCCGTGGGCGCGCGAGTCCCAGAAGTCGGGCCCGTTCGCGCGTGGCTCGTCGAGCAGCTCGAGCGAAGGCGTGCCGGTCGCCGCGTCGTCGCGCCTGCCGCTTCCCCCGAGCCTGCCGTCCGTTCCTTCGGCGATGTCGGCGGCCGCGCTCGACTCGGTCGCGCCCGTGTCGAGCGGCGCCCGTCACGAGCCCACGGTCATCGTCGTCCGCGAGAAGCCGCGCACCGCGTGGTTCGTCGGCTCCGCCGTCGTCGGCGCCGCGTGCGCGGTGCTCGCGATGCGTCTCCTCGCGGTCGCGCCGAGCGGCCCGAAGGCGGCCAGCGCCGCGCCGCGCGTCGAGGCGCCGGCCGCGATCGTCACGCCGGAGCCGGACGCGGTCTCGCAGGCCGCCGCCGCGCCGCCGGTCGCGGTGGTGAAGTTCGACGAGAAGGAAGGCGTCGCGATCACGCTGTCCGCGCCCTCCGCGAGCGCGGCGCCGCCGCCCCTGCCTGCCACGCACGTCCCGCATGCGCCGGTGCCGGCGACGGCGTCTCCGGCGAAGGCCCCCGCGCCTCCGCCTCCGCCTCCGGCGGCGCCGAGCAAGCCTCCGACCCCGGCCGGGACCGCCTACGCGGCGGCGAAGCCGAGCAGCCCGGCGGGCACGTCGCGGCTCCCCGACGGAAGCCTCGGCCTCGGCGGCTCGGACATCGTGACGCCTTCGGCGCCGGTGACCGCGGCCCCCGCCGCGCCTCCGCCCGCAGCGGGCAAGAAGCGCGCGCTCACGCCGGAGCAGGAGCTCGCCGAAGCGCAGCTCAAAGCTTCGATGCGCTGACGGGCGCCGCCGTCTTCATCCAGACGAGATACGTCACCGCGGCGGCGCCGGCGCCGACGAACCACGCGTAGTCGTAGAGCGGCGCGAGCGGCTTGACGACGATGCCGATCCACGAGAGCGCGCAGCCGACGAGCGTCGCGCCGATCGCGGCGCCGTTCACGCCCACGCGCGAGCCGTACGAGTAGACGCCGTCTCGCCGATACAGATCGGCGAGACGGAGCTGCTTTCGCCGCACGAACCAGTAGTCCGCGACGAGCACGCCGGCGATCGATCCGAGCCCGCCCGAGTACCCGAGCAGCCACTTGAAGATGTAGCCGCTCGGGTCGGCGATGAGCTTCCACGGCACCATGAAGACGCCGAGGATGCCGGTGATGAGGCCGCCGGTCTTGAAGCTGATCGCGCCGGGCTTCAGGTTCGCGAAGTCGTTCGCCGGCGACACGACGTTCGCGGCGATGTTCACGCCGAGCGTCGCGACGACGACCGTGAACATCGCGACGGCGACGAGGAGGCGCGACGTGAACTGCCCGACGAGCTCGACCGGATCCCAGATCGCGCGCCCGTAGATCTCGGCCGAAGCGCTCGTGATCACGATGCCCATGCACGCGAACACGGTCATCGTCGTCGGCAGCGCGACGACCTGACCGACGGCCTGCTCCGTCTGCGAGCGGCCGAAGCGCGTGAAGTCCGGCATGTTGAGCGAGAGCGTCGACCAGAACCCGATCATCGCGGTGACGCTCGGGACGAACACGGGCCAGAACTCGCCGAGCGTGTGGAACTTGCCGGAGTCGCGCATCACGCTGCCGACGCCGTTCGCCTTCCACACCGCCCACGCGACGAGCGCCGCCGTCATCACGAGGACGTAGGGCGCCGAGAGGTTCTCCACCTTCCGGACGAGATCCATCCCGCGGTAGACGATGAGGATGTTGAGCGCCCAGAACAGCGCGAAGCTGATCCACTCCGTCGGGTGATGGCCTGCGACGACCCACGCGAAGAAGCTCGAGCACGTCGGAACGAGCCCCCCTTTCGGCGCCTGCCAGACGCACATCGCCGAGGGCGCGCCGAAGAGGCCCGGCCAGCTCGCCCAGATCGAACGCAGGAACGTCTGGAGCGCTTGTCCGCCGATCCAACAGTTGATGCCGAACCAGCCGCACGCGACGATCGCGCGCATCACGGCGGGCACGTTCGCGCCGAAGACGCCGTAGGCGGCGCGCGCGAACACGGGGAAGGGGATCCCGTACTTCGTTCCCGGGTGGGAGTTCGCGAGGATCGGCACGAGCACGATCGTGTTGCCGACCAGGATCGTGACGAGCGCCTGCCACCAGTTCATCCCGGCGCTGATGAGGCCCGACGCGAGCATGTACGTCGGAATGCAGTGCGCCATCGAGATCCAGAGCGCCGCGAACGTGTACGTGGACCACGTGCGCTTGCCGATCTGCGTCGGCGCGAGGTCCTCGTTCGCGAGCGCGGGATCGTCGAGGACGACCCCTGCCGTGAGCTCGACGCGCCCGTCCGGACGCTCGACCTGCTCGTCCATCCCCGCCGCTCCCGCATCCATGGGGCCGGGGTCTACCGTAAGAAGCGGCTACAGGCTACAGGCTACAGGCCCCGGCGCGCCCCCCCGCGCCGAGACCTGTAGCCTCTGGCCTGTAGGCGCTCGCGCGTTCGGTGGGCTCGATCGCGCTCAGGACGGTTCTTCTTCGAGCGCACGCAGGACGGCGGCCGCGCGGCTCTCGACGAGAAGCTTCTCGAGGATCTGCGTGACGTGCGCTTCGACGGTGCGCTCGGAGATGGCGAGGCTCGTCGCGATCTTCCGATTCGGCATCCCGCGCGCGAGGAGCGTCAGCACGCGCGCCTGCGCGCGCGTGAGCGCGTAGCGAGCGGCGACGCGCTCGAGGCGCTGATCGAACGTCGGCGCGTCCGCGCGCTGGACGACGAGGACGTGGCCTTCGGCGTCGCGGAGGAGCGGCGTGATCAGGAACGGAGAAGGAGCGCCACGCTGCGCGCCCTTCACGACACGCGTGATCGCCGCGGCGCCTTCGTGGTCGAGGAGGACGCGGCCACGCGTGTTGGCGAGGACGACGTCGCCTTCGACGTCGACGAGGAAGGCGGCGGACGGGATGGCTTCGAGCGCCGCCTCGAGGGCGGGCTCCAGCCACGACGTCCGCCGGCGGACGGTCGGCTCTCTCCGCAGGTCGGCTGCCTGCGCGCGCGACGCGGTCCGGCGGCCGCTGACCGTTCGTCCCGTTCGCGAAGCTTCCTTTCGGCGCATCGCTTGGTACGGTCGCACCGTCTCGCGCTCGGTGGAATTGTGGAAATCCCTGATGTTTCGGCTAGTTCGGGTCGAAAGCGTTCCCCCTAGGGGGAATCCGGCCTCTGGGCGCGTCGAAAAATCCGGGCTCGTTCCGATCGGCTCCGATCGGCGAAGGAAAATGAAAAAAACCGCCCTGGGAGGGGCGGTTTCTCCACCTTTCGCGCTCTTGCGACCGCGATCGGCTCCGGCTGCTCACCCTTTGCGGCGCCGGAACAAGGAGAGGAAGTTCAGCCACGCTCCGCGGAGCTGGTTTCCGACCCGCGCCTTGAAGAGACCGCGCCGCGCGGTCGTGCGCTGCGCGAGGTAGGTCGGCCGTGCGCCGGCCTGGAACCCGTAGAGCGAGTAGAGGTTGATGAGATCGGCGACGAGATCGCTGATCCCCTTCGTCTCGAGGTCGTGCGCCTGGCAGTAGCTGTCCGGCTTGTTCCGGATCATGCACTTCGCGACGATGAGCATGATGTTCGGATCGATCA
This sequence comes from Polyangiaceae bacterium, assembly GCA_039809485.1. Lineage (GTDB taxonomy): Bacteria > Myxococcota_A > Polyangia > Polyangiales > Polyangiaceae > Labilithrix. The sequence continues at coordinate 17,316 of JBDHVE010000185.1, forward strand.
GCTCGCCGTTGCCGTCGAGATAGTGCTTGTACGAGAAGAAGCGGTCGGCGGGCGCCACTTCGGGCGTGCCGTCCTGCGTCTTCGGCGCGCGGAGCGAGTTGATGACCGAGTACTCGTGGCGGAGGTACGACTCGATCGTGTTGTTCTCGTCCGCGCGTTCGTACTCGATGAACTTGTGGAACGCGTCGTAGAGCGTCTTCGGGTTCGCGTACG
>JBDHVE010000186.1:0-17366 GCA_039809485.1 Polyangiaceae bacterium
GCCCGGCGCCGAAGCCGGTGTCGAGCGTGCCCGATCCGAACGCGACGCCGGCGCCGGTCCCGCCGCCGCCGGAGCCTGCGCCCTTCAGGCCGGTGCCCGGACCCGAGCCGAGGACGAGCTCCTTCGAGTTCAGCCCGGCGAGCGCTGCGGACACGGTGTTGATCGACTTCAGCGTGTTCTGGATCTCCTTGCCCGTGTCGCCTTCGAGGACCTCGCTGAGGCCGCCGTAGTGCGTGGTCGGCTTGATCTCGCCCGGGATCGACGTGTGGTCGCCCTTGTCGTTCAGACCCAGCTTGCCTTCGTCGCCCTTGATCTTGCGACCACCGCCCTGGGGCTTCTTGTCCTGCGCACCGGGGTCCTTCACGCCGCTGCCGCCGCCCTTGTCGTTGCCGGCGATGGGCTCGGGAGGCGGAGGAGGCTCGACGATCGCGCGCTTCAAGCCGAACCGCGCCGCGTACTCCTCCGGGTTCGTCAGCTCGAGCGGCTTCACGAGCGGATCCGGCGTCATGAGCGTGCGAACGAGACCGAGCAGACCGAAGTGGAAGAGGGCCGAGCAGAAGAGCGCGAGGAGGACGAGCGCTTCGGGGAGGCGAGACGACCGGACCGCGATCGGCTGCGCGGTGTACTGGAAGAAGATCGAGAACTGCCCGTACTGGATGAGGCCGAAGTCACCGGGCATCACCGGGACCGGCGTGCCGACGCGCGCGATCGCGACGGGGTCCTCCGAGCGACCACGGAGCGTGAGCAGGCCGCCGACGCAGCCCTTCGGGTCGAGGTCCCAGCCGCCCTGCGTCGCGCGGAGCGGCGCCTCTGCCATCTCGACGCCGTCGGGGCGTGGCAGCACGGCGTCGGGCCGATCGGCGACGACGAACGAGCGACCGCGCTCGAGGCTCTCGAGCGCGACGACCGTCGTTCCCCAAACGGCGGCCACACGAAGGACCATCTTCGTGGGAGCTGTCGGCTTGGCCATGGCTGCGAGCGTATCAAGCCGCGCCCCGACGCCCGAGCGAACGGCGAGCGGACCGCGACGTTTCCGTGTGGGGAGTGGTACGAGCGCCGGGATCCGCGCTATCTCTGCGCTCGTGAGGACCGAGCACGAAGCGGCCGCGAGCTTGCTCGTGCTCGGAAAGGGCACGGTCGGGAGCCAGCTGCTCGCGCTCCTCGCCGACCACGAGGAGCTCCGTCTCGTCGGCGTCGTGGACAGCCGAGCCGTCGTGCTCGAGGACGCAGGTCTCGATCCGCGTGCCGCGACGAGCACGCTCGCGCAGGCCGAGCCACGACCGCCGGACCTCGGGCCCGTCCTCGATCGCATCGCGTCGAATCCCGTGCCGATCCTCGTCGACGTCACGGCGGCGCCCGGGATGGACCGCCTCTACCTCGAGGCGTTCCGGCGGGGGATCCACGTCGTCACCGCGAACAAGAAGCCCCTCGCGGGGACGTACGCGACGTGGGCGGCGCTCCGCGAGACCGCACGCGCGCACCGGCGTGCGTTCCGCTACGAGACGACGGTCGGAGCGGCGCTGCCCGTCGTCCGGACGCTCCAGGATCTCGTCCGGACGGGCGACCGCGTCCACCGGATAGAAGGGTCGCTCTCCGGCACGCTCGGCTATCTCTCGAACGAGCTCGCGGGCGGCTCCACGCTCTCGGACGCCGTGCGCCGCGCGCGCGACCTCGGGTTCACCGAGCCCCATCCGGGCGACGACCTCTCCGGGACGGACGCGGCGCGGAAGGCCGTGATCCTCGCGCGCGAGCTCGGTCACGAGGTCGCGCTCGCGGACGTGGAGGTCGCCCCGTTCGTGCCGGCGGACGTGCTCGGCGCCGAAGGCGATCGCTTGTGGGACGCGCTCCGCGCAGCCGACGACGTCGTCCGGCAGCGCGTGGAGGACGAGATCGGGCGTGGGCTCGTGCCGCGCTACCTCGTCCGCGTCGAAGGCGGCCACCTCTCGGTCGGCCCTGTCGCGGTCCCGCCCTCGCATCCCGCGGCGGCGGTGACGGGATCCGCGTCGTTCGTTGCGTTCTACACGGATCGGTACGCGGCCCATCCCCTCGTCGTGCAGGGCGCCGGCGCCGGCGGCCTCCTCACCGCATCCGGCGTGTTCGCGGACGTGCTCGCGATCGCCGAAGGCGCGCGCTGGGCCTGAGCGGCAGGCGATCACGCGAGCGCGCATTGCGTGCTGCGCTAGGGTGCTGGGGATGGATCCCACCGACGTGCTCCGGGCACTGCGCGAGGCGACCGCCGTCGTGCATGCCGACGCCGAGCGGCACGCGTTCGTGCGCGAGCTCTTCGGCGGCACGCCTTCGGTCGAGGCCTACGCGCGCTACCTCCGCGGGCTCGTCGAGGTGTACGGCGTGCTCGAGCACGCGCTCACGACGCACGCCGGCGAGGCCGGGTTCCTCGCCGATCCGCGCCTCGCGCGGAGGGACGCGATCGCGGCCGACCTCGCTGCGCTGACGCGCGGGCGCGCCGGCGCGACGCCGCCGACGATCGCGGGCACGACCTACGCCGCGCGCGTCCGCGCCGTGAGCGGCGACCTCCCACGCCTCGCCGCGCACGCCTACGTCCGCTACCTCGGGGACCTCGCCGGGGGCCAGGTGCTCGGGCGCCGCGTGCAAGCCGCGTTCGGCGACGAGCGCGTCGACGTCTCCCGCATGTACCGCTTCGAGGCGTTCGCGTCGGCGCACGAAGGGGCTTCCCTCGTGCGCGTCGAGCTCGCGCGGATCGGTGACGGCACGGGTGCGCGCGACGCGATGATCGACGAAGCGCTCCGGGGTTTCGCGTTGACGACCGCGCTCTTCGCCGAGGCGCTCGAGACGGCGAAGCGGCCTTCCGTCGCGTCCGGCGGCCTGTGATAGCCTCGCGGCATGCGACTCGAGGTTGCCAAGTGTCTGCTCGTCTCCAAGGTGCTCGTGGCGGACGGGATCATGACCGAGAACGAACGGGCGTTCCTCGAGCGCGCGATGCGCACGCTCGGTCTCGACGAGAAGGAGCGTAGGGCCGTGCTCGACCTCGAAGGTTGGGACGAAGCGGAGGCCGTTGTCGCGAAGCTCCCGGTCGAGGAGCGTCGCGCGCTCGTCTCGTCGCTCGTCGACGCCGCCTCGACCGACGGCCGCCTCTCGCCGCTCGAAGCGCAGGCGGTGAAAGCGATCACGAAGGCGCTGGGGATCGACTGACGTCAGAAGCCCGGTTCGTTCCGCGTTTCCTTCAGCTCGCCCATGAAGCTGCGATGTCCGAGGTCGCCGGCGGCGAACTCCGCGCGCACACGACGAAGGAAGTAGACGATCTGCGGGCTCTTCAGCCTGCCCTCGACCTCGACCTCGCTGAAGCGGAACACGCGCGCGCCGCCGTCGCCCACCGTCCGCGCCTCGAGCACGGCGCCGCCGGTCGTGCCCGCGTCGCGCGACGCGCTTGCCGGCGCCGAGCGCTCCTCGCGCGTCGTCATCGGCCCCGCGCCGGCTTCCCGCGCGTCCTCCGGCTTCGAGCCGGGCTTCTTCGCGGGCGCAGCCGGCGTCGGCTTCGCGGGTTTCTTCGGCTGCGCCACCGCGAGGAGCGACACCGCGGTCGAGAACGCCACGATCGCGAACGCGACGCGTCGCGCGTGCTTGCGAGCCATCACTTGCCTCCCTGCTTCGGCGTCGGCGGCTTCGGCTCCGCCGGCGGAGGCGGAGCTCCCTTCGCGGCGGCCGCGACCTGGCGCTCCGCCTCGGCGCGCGCGGGGTGGTCCTTCGGCGCGTCGTCGAGGAAGCGCTCGAAGAGCGGCTTCGCCTCGGCGGGCTTCTTCAGCGCGTCGGCGTAGAGCACGGCGAGGTTGAAGCTCGCCGCGACGTTGTGCGGGTCGCGCTCGAGGACGCGTTCGAGGAGCGAGCGCGCCTCTTCCAGCATCTTCTGGTTCTTGTTGTCCGACTCCCCACGCAGCGCCGCCGCGAGCCCGACCTGGGCGGCGGCGTCGTCCGGCGACGCGGCGAGCGCGCCACGGAACTGCTCCGCCGCCTTCGGGTAGGCACCCGCCTTGAGGAGCACGGCGCCCATGTTGAGGCGCGAGGTCGTGTCGCGCGGATCCTCCTGCGCGGCCTTCTGGAACGACTGGAACGCCGATGCGTCGTCACCGCCCGCGAGGAACACGAGACCTTGCACGCGATGCGCGACGGCGCTCTTCGCGTTGATGTCGAGCGCCTGCTTGACGAGGAGCTGCGCGGTGTCCCGCTCCCCCTTCCCGAGGTGGCTCAGCGCGAGCTCGGCGAGCGCGCCCGCGTCGTTCGGCTTCCGGACGAGCACTTCGCGCGCGTTCGCGATCGCCTTGTCGTGCTGCCCCGAGTCGCGGAGGGCGGCGACGAGGAGCGTCCGCGCTTCGACCGCGCCGGGATGATCCTTGACGAAGTCCTCCAGGCTCGACGCCGCGTCCTTGTTCTCGCCGCGCCGGCGACGGACCTCGGCGAGCGCGACCGCGACCTCTTCGCGCTGGGGCGCCACCTTCGCAGCGGCGCGGAGCTGCTCCTCTGCCGCGGGGAGGTCTCCTCCGTTCGCGAGCACGATCCCGAGGTCGAAGCGCGCTTCCCAGAGATTGGGGTCGATCTGGATCGCTTCGCGGAGGAGCGCGATCGCGCGGTCGCGCATCTTCGGATCCTTCGCCGCCGTCACGCCCTCGACCATGCGCTGTACGGCCATCGGGTTCGCGGGCGGGAGCCCCTTCTCGGCCGTCTTCGCCGTCTGCTGCTTCGCCCCGCCGCCACACGCGACGAGCGAGAGCGCGACCGCGATCACGAGCGCTCTCACTTCGCCCCCTTCTTCGGCGCGGCCGGCTTCGCGGGCTTGGCCGGCTTCGTCGGCTTCGCCGGCGTCGGCTCGGCAGACGACGCCGGCTTCTCGTCGTCGGGTACGAGCGGCGCGGCGCCACCGGTGTCCTTCGGGGCCTCCGCCTTCGGTGCGGGCGTGGGCTTGCCCGGCTTGGCGGGCTCCGGCTTCGGCTCCTCCTTCGCACTGCCGAGCGTCGCCTTCTCGCCGGCGCGGCGCGGCGAGTCGATGAGCGGCGGGAGCGGCATCGGTCCCTGCGAGCGGATCTCGAACCCGATCTCCTTGAACGGCGGATAGAGCTCGCTGTTCAGGCGACCGAGCGCTTCGCGCATCTTCGCGGTCCACTGGTTGTAGATCCCGAGGTCGACGGCCTTCTTCCAGCCGCTCTCGTACGCTTCGAGGCTCTTCTCCTCGATCGGCACCGCGAATTCGTCGATCTGCTGCTGGTAGGCTTCCTTGTCCGCGTCGGAGAGCCCGGTCGGCGGCGGCGCGTCCTTCAGCGCCTTCGCGAACTGCTCGTACGTGCGCCCGACCTGGTAGAGGGCCGCGGTCGTCCACTCGGCGACGCCGAGCGAGATGACGTCGAGGAAGATGTCGGACGCCTGCTTGAGGAGCGCTGCCTTCTGCTTCAGACGCTGCCCGAGCTGCTTCACGTCGCCGGCGATCTGGATCTGCTCGAACTTCGCGAGGACGCGTTCACCTTCCATGTAGCGTGCACGCGCCGCGGCGTACTTCCCGTCCGGCCCGAGCTCGCCCTTCTTGTGCTTGCCGATGTCGACGGCGGCGCGGAGCGCCTGCTCGGCGTCCTTCTCGTCGTTGGTCTTGATCAGGGCGAGCGCGAGGAGGACGTAACCCTGCACGCGCCGGTCGGAGCTCTTCGTCCGCGAGACGAAGCGGCGATAGAGATCCGCCGCCTCCTTGTTCCGTCCCGCGTTCTGGTGGGCCTTGCCCATCTGGAACGACACCTCGTCGGCGTCGGCCGACCCGCCGTGCTGGAGGAGGTAGCGGTTGCCGTTCGCGATCGCCTTGTCGTGCTCGCCGGTCGCGACGCGGAGCACGACGGCGTTGTACCCGGCGTCCTTCGCGTGCTCGAACTTCTGGAAGTTCGGGTGCTCGCGATCGGCGAGCTGCGCGATCGACTCGTGGAAGTCGGCCGCCTTGGCGAAGAGCCCCATCGCCTGGAACGTGGTCGCCGCGATCCACGCCGCCTGCGGCGCCTCCGTCTTGTCGCGGTACTCTTTGCCGGTGCCGAGGGCGGCGGCTTCCTCGAGCGTCGTCGTGTCGCCGGCCTTCTGCGCCGAGAGCGCCGCGTTCACGCATGCCTGCGCGGCGCGCGGGTCCTTCGGGAACTCCTTCGCCGCGCGGAGGTAGGCCTTCGCGGCGCCCGCGTGATCGCCGGCGGCCGACTTCTGCTCGCCCTGCTTGAAGACGGACTGGATGATGAGCGTGTCGAGCTTCTTCTGGTTCGTCTCGCCGGCGAACGCAGGCGCGCTCTTCAGGCGGCGCGCCCACGTCTCGATGTTCTCGTAGTTCTTCGCCCGATTGAACGAGTCGAGGATCAGCTCGCCGGCCGCGAGCGCGAACTGGCTCCGCGGGAACTTCTCGACGAGCGAGCCCCAGATCTTCACCGCCGAGTCGTAGACGCCGTAGTCGTAGTACTGGCGGCCCTGACGGAAGAACAGCTCGGGGAGCGCTGGGTCGTTCGGATAGAGCTGCGCGTAGAGATCGAGCGCCTCGGCGAACTTCTTGTCCGCTTCGGTCTCCTGGAACGTCGCGTCGCCGGGCTTCTGCTTCCGTCGTGCTTCGAGCTCCGCGGTCCGGACGCGCTCGAGCGCGGCGATCGCGTTGTAGAGGGCGTCGTGACGGAGCGTCTTGAGCGGGTCGCGATCCGCCTCGGCGTTCGGGATCGCGCGCGCGGCCGCCATGTAGTGGGTCGCCGCGTCGGTCGGCTTCTCGAGCCGCCAGAAGTAGATCTCCCCGAGGTAGTACTCGATCTGGTAGGCGCCCTTCTCGCTCGCGAACTTCGAGAGGTAGACGGCGTAGAGGCCGGCGGCGCCGTCGAACTCGGCGCGGCTCGTCTTGTCCTTCTGCGCCTTCGCGTGGAGCTGGAGAGCGTGCTCCTTGAGCTGCTTCTCGATCTCCGCCGTGTTCTTCGCGACGACCTGCGGGTCGCCCTGCGTCTTCGCCCACGCCGAGCCGGGCGTGTAGCCGTTCACCGCGCGGTCGTAGGTGGCGCGGAGCTTCGGCCATTCCTCCGTCGCGTTGTAGCCCTGCGCGATCTCGAGGACCCAGCGCCCGGCGTCCGAGCTCGCGGGCTCGAGCTTGAGGAGGAGCTCGTAGGCTTCGATCCCGCGGTCGTAGTGCGCTTGCTCGTAGAACTGCACCGCGAGCCGCCGCACGACCTTCCCCGCGAAGCGATCGCCGCCGATCTTCTGGAGGAAGCCGTAGACGTCCTGCGCGGTGTTCTTCTCGTCCTCGGTGAAGACCTCGACGAGGTAGTCGAGCGCCTCGCGCTGGAGCTCGTCGAGCTGCTTCTTCTGCGCGCCGATCGCCTTCGCGGAGTCGGTCGTCTCGAGGACGGCGACGAAGCGCTTCGCCGCCTCGTCGCTCCGGCCGAGCCGCCAGAGACACCAGGCGCTCTTGAACATCGCGAGCCCGTAGAGCTCGCTCTGCTTGTAGGTGAGGACCTTCTCGTACTCGACGAGCGCCGCGGCGTAGTCGTACTTGCCGTTGAAGAGCGCTTCCGCACGCGCCATGTGCGCGTCGGGCACGAAGCGCGACTGCGGGAACTTCTCGAGGATCTTGTCGAACCGCGCGAGCGCTTCGTCCTGCTTGCCCTGCTCGTAGGCGAGGAAGCCGTCGACGTAGAGTGCGAGGTCGTATTGACCGAACCAGGGATAGTCCTTGAGGACGCGCGCGAAGAGGTCGCGCGAAGGCTGGAAATTGGGCTCCGGCGTCGGCCCGCGCTGGTCGACCGGCTTCGCCTCCCACGCCTTGAACCGATCGACGAACTGCTCGCGCTCGAGCTCCCACTTCAGCTCGCCGAGGCGGAGGAGCGCTTCGGGCATCTCGCGCGCCTCACGCGGCGTCTCGGAGATGAACGTGGTCAGAAGGCCGATCGCCTCCCCGCGGAGCTGCTTGATCTGCGAGAGGTCGCGCTCGACGCGCGCTTCGAGCTGCTTCTGGAGCTGCGCACGGAGCGCGTCGGGGATCTTCGGGCCCATCGTCGGACGGCCGCCCGGCCCGGCGAGCCCGGATGCGCCCGACTTCTCCGCGCGCTTCTGCGCGCCGGGCTTCGCCGAGGGCTTCGCCTCGATCGTCTTCTCGGCCGCCGCCTTGACCCCAGCGCCCGTCGGCGGAGGCGAGGTCGGCGTCGTGTCGACCTTGCCCGAACCGCCCTTGTCGGGGGCCGCGAGCGCGGGAGCCGCGACCGCGAGGGCGGCGAGCAAGGCCGCGATCGACGAGGAGAGCGTGGGTCGGCGCACGATCCCCGCGATGATACACCCCTCGCCTCGCGGTGTGCGATTCGCGTCAGGGCTTGCCGCACTCGGCCGGCTTGACGAGGTCGTCCGGCGGCGCACACCGCTTCCCGGCGACGCCCGCGATGCACTTGAAAGAGGCGCACTCGAAGTCGAGCTCGCACGGCGCGTTCGCGCCCTTGCCCTTCGCACAGAGCCCGGTCGACTTCTCGCAGTAGTTGCCGAGCCCGCACTGGAGGTCGACGACCTTCGCCGCGTCGCAGGGCTTGCCGACGGGCGTCGCCTGCCCGCAGGTTCCTGCCGGCGGCTTCGCCGCGAGGTTCGCGTCGCAGAACAGCCCGTCGTCGCAGAACCCGGTCATCGGCTCGGCGAAGGAGCAGGCGGCGCCCGCGGAGAGGAAGAAAACGCCGTTGCACGTCTTCGTCGTGTCGCTGCACGACGGGAAGCCCGCGCCGGAAATCGGCGCGCACTCCCCGTCACGCGTGCATGCGCTGCCGATGCCGACGCTCCCCTCGAAGATCCTGCAGTCGGCGAGGACCTTCGCGACGCTCGCCAGCACGTCGAACGTGACGGAGCAGGTGTCGAAGAAGGGCGCGAGCTTCGCGAAGCAGCCGTCGATGCGCTCGGGGTGGAACGTCGCCTTCCCTGCCCGCGCGTCGGCGACGTCCTTCGCGCACTCGGCCTTCGCGTTCGCGAGGCAGCCGGCATCGTCGTACGCCGACGTCTTCTCGCAGCACGGCTTGCGGAGGGCGCAGGTCTTCGGCGCGGTCTTCTCGCAGACGTCGTCGAGGGTGTAGGTCGACGTCGAGCCACCGTCCGGCCCGCCGTCGGACGTCCCTCCGTCCGGCGCGCTGTTCGCCGCTTCCACGGAGGACGACGACCCTCCGCAGGCGACGGCGACGAGCACGAAGCCCACCGCCACGACCGACATCGACGCACGCCCGGCCCCGGAGAGCATCCTCATGGGCGCCGATCGGAACCACGTTCCGCGCCGACGTCCAGCTTCCGACAAACCGCTGCATACTGCAGCGAGTCGTGAATGCCCGTTCTCGCCGGCGCGGGCGCCTCCGTTCACGTGGATCGGCGGCTCACCAGAGGTGGCGGCGGTACCGCGCGAAGCAGCGCGCGCCCGCCGCGAGCCGCATCAGCGCGCCTTCGGCGATCGCGGGCGCCGCCTCGGGCAGCTCGGCGACGATCGGCGCGATCGCCTCCGCGTTCCACGCGAGCGAGTGCTTCACGTCGAGCGTCGCGTGCAGCGCGTAGTAGCGGCGGAGGTCGCCGGCGACGCCGACCCGCTTCAGCCCCTGGTTCACGCAGACCGCGCGGCCCGGCGCCGTCAGCTCGATCACGCCGAGCGCGCCGACGGACTGGTACGCGTACCGGCGGTTCGACGCGAGAGCGACCATCAGGTTCCCGAGCGCGAGCGACTCCCACACGATCGGCGCTCCCTCGTGGAGGCCGAGCGCCTTCGCGAGCTTCTCGAGCAGCGGTCCGTGCATGCCGGCCGCGTGGCCCTGCCCCATCTCGTCCCAGTAGTTGCGGGCGAGCTCGAGCTTCGCACGGTCGGGGAGCTTCACCTGCGTGAGCGCCACGAGGTCGTCGAAGCCCGCTTCGCCAGCGACCTCCTGGCGCAGGAACCACCGGAGGTCCTCGAGCGTTGCTTCCTCCGCGAGCCACGGGAACAGCGGGTCGCCCTGCCCGGGGCCGTTCTCCTTCAACGCCTCGAACCACGCGACGAAGCCGCCCGGATCGCGCGGCGCCGTCAGCGCGCGCTCACGGACCTGCGCGCGTTCCTCTTCGACGAAGGCGTCCTCCGCGAGACGTGCGACCTGATCCCGCGCAAGCTCTTCGCGAAGCGTCGTCCCGATCGTCGGCGTCAGCCGTGCGCGGTGGGCGGCCGCAAGGCGCGTGTGGAAGCGCTCCGGATCGCGGAAGCCTTCTGCGAGCCGCACCCCCGAGGTGCGATCCTGAGAGCGGTCGAGATGACGCGCGCGCGACGAGAGGGCGGAGACAGTCGAGGTGTGGTCGCCGAAGGGCATGCGGCACCTCGTGCAAACCTGGTTCCGGCGCGCGAATTGCCACCTCGGACACCATGCCCGAGGTCGTCACGTCCGCAGCATCCGCCGTCTCGCTCCTCTTGGGTCATGCACGGTGTCCTTCCACCTGTCCCGCCTCTTCGCGCGACGAAAGCCCCGATTCTCCGGCGTGCGGGTATCGCGTCGCGTGGTCGATCAATCCCCACATGCGCGTGGGCACGGGCGACGCTTCGCGCGCCACGGTCCAGCTGGAGGCGTTCGCCGACGTTCTCGTCTCACTCGGCGCAAACGTGCACCGTGTGCCGTACGTGCACGGCGCGCACGACTCCGTGTTCGTGAAGGACGTCGCGGTCGTGGTGCAGCGCGCCGATGGAACGCGGGGAGCGCTCCTCGGTCGCTTCCGTCATCGCGAGCGCGCACGCGAGTCGTTCGCGAGGCGAAACCATCTTCGCGCGCTCGGCATCGAAGACGTGCGGATGGCGCGCGCGCCGCTCGAGGGCGGCGACGTCGTCGTCTCGCCGGATGCGACGAAGGCCGTGCTCGGCACCGGTTTCCGCTCCGCTCCGGAGGCCGCGCCGGAGCTCGCCGCCTTCCTCGACGCGGAGGTCACGCCCGTGCGGCTCGTCGATCCCCGCCTCTATCACCTCGACATGGTGCTCTCGTTCTTGTCGGACGGGACCGCGCTCGTCTGCGAGGACGCGATCGCGGACGTTGATCTCCGGAAGCTCGAAGCGCTCGGCCTCCTCGACACGCGGGTCGTCGTCCCGATCGACGAAGCGCTCGCGTTCTCCGCGAACGTCGTCGAAGTCGGGAGGGCGGTCGTGCTCGGGTCGAGCGGGACGCGAACGGCGGCGGCGCTGCGCGATCGCGGCTTCGTCGTCGTCGGGTGCGACCTCCGCGAGTTCCACCTCGCAGGCGGGAGCGCCGCATGCCTCGTCTCGCGCGTGCACACAAAGCGATCCGAGGTCGAGGAGCTGCCGCCCTGCTCGACGGCAGCGTGAGCGCTCAGCCGAGCGCCTTCTGGACCGCCTCGCGGAGCTCGGCTCCGGATCGGCCGGGTCGCGCGTCGGCCGGGATGGCCTCGAACGCGCGGAGCAGCGCCTCGAGGCTCGGCGCGATCGGCGCCACCGTGTAGTCGGGCAGCTCCGGGTCGAGCACCACGCGAGGAGCGACGTCCTCGTCGAACGCGCTGACCCACACGCCGCCTCTCGGCCCGAGCTTGCCGTCGGCATCGAGGAACAAGATGTCGGTCGAGCCGATCGAGCCCATCGACTGACCGATGCAGAGCGCCGCGACGGATCCCCAGATGCTGTCCTCCCCGTTCACCTCGTAGTTGTCGAAGCCGTAGAGGTGCCAGCTGCCGAGTCGGTCTCCGTCTTTGCGCCAGAGCTGGAGGTCCTCGTCACCGATCGCGGCGAGGAGCTCCTTCGCATCGTCGGAGACGGTCTTCGTCACCTCGTCGAGCGCGTCTTCGAGGTCCATGTTCACCGCGCCGAGCCTCTGTCCGTGGCGCTCCGCGATGCGCGCGATCCGCGCAGAGATCGTCTCGTTCTTCATCGTCTACGATCGCTAGCGCGCAGCGGGCTGCATGCAACCACGAACACGACACCGCGTTCGGCGCGTACTCGAGACCGCGGTCCTCAGAGCAGCCCTCCGAGCCCCGCGCTCTCGAGCGCTGCGCGCGCCGCCTGATCCCAACCACGATTCGCGAGTGGGCTCGCGGGGCTCGGGTGCGGGATGCACGCGACCTCCTCGCCGGTGACGAGCGACGCGCGCTTGGCCGCGTACTGTCCCACGCCGACGACCCGCTTCGCGCCGAGCGCGGCGAAGGACTCGGCGAGCGCGTCGTCGCAGATGTCCTCGAGCGCCTTGCGCTCCGCGGGGACGAGCTTGTCCGGCGTGAGGTTCGCGCCGCTCTCGCCGAGGAAGAGGAGCGGACAGTAGTTGAGGACGAACGCGCGCTGGAAGAACGTCTCCGGGCGCGGGTGCCGCTTCGCGATCGCGCCCCACAGGCGCGCGCCGGAGACCTCGCTCCGCGTGCAGTCGAAGCCGAGCACCGGCCTCTTCTCGTGGAACTTCTTCGGCGGCGTGATCTTTCCGTCGAGCCGGAGGTAGTCGCGGACGGCGGCGATCTCGCCGAAGGGCACGCCCGTCTGCGCCATCCCGAACGGCCCCGGGTTCATCCCGAGGAAGACGACCTCCTTCGGTCCGCGCCCGTAGCGCTCGACGTACTCCTTCACGACCGGCCATGCGTACTCGAGCGGGTTGTAGACGTACGCGACGGCGCCGCCGAAGCGCAGGCGCTTCAGCCGGCCGGAGAGCGTCTCGAAGACGGAGAGGAGATCGTCGGACACGGGGAGAGCATAGTCGAGGCGGGGTCGCGTCGTCGTGGGGGGGGAGACCGAAGAAGAACGGGGAACAGGCAACGGGCAACAGGCAACGGGCAGTGTCCGCGTGGTCGTGGTCGTGGTCGTGGTCGTGGACCTCGACGTGAACGTGAACGTGGACCTGATCGTGCAGACATTGACGTCAGAGCGTTCGGGGACGCCGCCGCCGTCTCGTAACCGCATGGCGAGAGGTGACGCAGGTTGGTGGGCAGAGCGGGTAGCGGAGCTCGAACGCTCGTCGACGTGTGACGACCCCGTTCACGTTCACGTTCACGTCAAGGTCGACGTCGACGTCGACGTCGACGTCGACGTCGTGCCGCGGGCTCTCGACCCGTTGCCGGTTGCCCGTTCCCTGTTGCCTGTCTCCTGTTCACTCCGATCGGGCACGGGCCGAGCGTGCGTCATCGACGGAGACGCTCTAGTCTCCGCCCGATGCCTCGTCGCCGCGCCGCCCTCATCTTCGCTCTCCTCGCGGGATGCGCGAACGCTCCGACGCCGCTCGAGGAGGCGAAGCCACCGCCGAGCCCGATCGCCGCACGCGTCGAGGCTCGCCTCGGCGACATGGCGAAGTTTCCGCCCGCCGTCGGCAAGGGCAAGGGCAAGGACGCGAAGTCGCGCGTCGTCCTCGCCGCCGCGATGGACGCCGAAGGCCGCTTCCTCACCGGCGAGCGCCCGACGGTGGCCTTCTCGTTCCGCGTGCTGCCGCCGCGACCCGACACGCCGCCCGAGCTGCGTGACGGCGCCCTCCTCGCCGCGACGCTCGATGCCGACGGCAAGAACCTCGTCATCGCGGTCCGCCCCACCGCGGCGAAGATCGGCGTCGAGGAAGAGGACGCGAGCGGCACGCACGAGGCGGCCTACGAGAAGGTGCAGGTCTTCCTCGCGCGGAAGCGCGACGAAGCCGGGTCACACGACGGTCGCTTGCATGTTGCACGTGTCTTCGGGCTCGACCAGACCCGGCTCGAAGGGAAGTACGCCGGCGCGACCCTCACTGCGTTCGTCCTCGGCACGAAGCTGGTGAAGACGACGGCGCCCCCCTCGTATCACTTGCCCGGCGAGGGGTCGTGGACGTTGCTCCGGATCGTGACCCCCGGCGACGGCTATCTCGCGCTCGACTGGGACGCCGGGCGCGGCGAGCTCTTCCCGAAGACGGCGGGGCCCAGCGATCTCGCGACGGCGATCCTGAACGCGATGTGAGACCGGCGACTCAGCGAAGCGTCTCGCTGCCGACGAACTCGTCCGGCCAGTCGTCGCCCTCGAAGGGCCAGTACTCCTCGTTGTCACGGAGGAACCGAGCGGCGTCGAGCGAGTCGAGCGCGTCCTTCGGCAGGAAGCCCGCGTTGATCGCCTCGACCTCGACCTCGAGCGCGCGCTTCTTCCCGAGCACGCTCTCGATCCGACCGAGCCGCGCGCGACGGAGCAGGCGCGAGAGGCGCATGTCGAGCCGGCGGAGCGCGTCGGTGGCGAGGGCCGCCTCCGCGTTCGCGAGCTCGCCCCGCACCGTCTCGACCTCGCGCGAGAGCGCGAGCGCCGTCTTCGCGTCGTTTCCGAGGAGCGCGGGGAGATCGCCTCCCGCCGCCTGCGCGGCGGCGGCTTCCGCCGTCGCGGTCGGGTTCGTCCCGAGCCGCGCTTCGAGGCCTTCGAGCTCCTTGCGGAACGGGGCGAGCCGGTCCGCCGGAACGCGCGCCGCTTCCATGTCGTCGAGCATCCGGCGGACGCCGTCGAGCGCGGCGCGGGCGTCCTGCGCCCGCTCGACCGGATCGCCGTTCTCGGAGACGGACGGGCGGACGCCGCCCGTCGTCGCGAGGCTCCGCTGCATGTCGTCGATCACGCCGATCGTCATCCGGAGGCCGCTCGCCTCGCGCTCGAGGACGGCGCGCTTGCGGGAGATCTCGCCGTAGAGCGGGTCGACGCGCACGAGGGCCGCGACGGCGCGGAGCTGGTCCGGCGTGACGGACGCGCCGGACGCATCGGCCGCGCCGGCGTCGGCTCCTGCACGCGCGGCGGCGAGGACGGCGCGCGTCCCGCGCTCGCTCTGTCCGAGCCGCCGTGCACCGTCGCGAACCGGCTCGTACCGCTTCAAGAAACCCTGGAGCTTGCGATCGGCGTCGGCGAAGCGGCAGAGCGCGAGGTCGATGTACGCGTCGAGGATGTCCGCTTCGTCCTCGTAACGGTGGTGCGCTTTCAGCTGCTTCAGCTCGTCGAGCAGCTCGCGCGCGCCGTCGTAGTCCTTCTTCTCGTAGCGCGTCGTCGCCGACTCGTAGAGCGCCTCGGCGAGGCGATCCGAGTCGCGCGGCACGAGGTAGTAGTAGTAGCGCGCGTCGTCGTGCCGGAGCTGCTCGTGCGCGACGCGTCCGAGCGCGAGGCGCGCGAGGTCACGGACGGCGAAGAAGCGCTCGTCGGCGAAGACGGGCGTCGATCGGTCCTGCCGCTTCGGATCGGCGACCTTGCAGAAGAGGTCCTCGCCCTCCTTGTAGCGACCGCGCTCGACCTGGAGGAGGCCGGAGAGGTACGTCGCCTGCGACCAGAAGCGCGAGGTCTGCGGGACCTGCGCGTAGGAGGCGAGGGCGCCGTCCACGTCGCCGGCCGCCTCGCGCGCGCGGCCCTGGAGGTAGGCGAGCTCGCCCTTCACCTCCGCGGGCGCGCTCGCGGGCACGCCCTCGAGGTCCTTCATCCCCGCGGCGTAGGTCTTGTCCTCGAGCGCGATCTCGACGAGCCGGCGCACCGAGCGACGCGCGTAGGCGCCGCTCTGGTCCCACGCCCCGCGCTGCGCGAGCGACTTCCGGAGGTAGGCGCGCGCCGACTCGTGGACGCCCGCCGTCGCGAGCGCGTGCCCGAGGAAGTAGAGCGCGGCGCGCCCCTCGGTCGACTCGGCGTTGAGCTCGAACGACGGGTGCTCGACGGTCTCGGTGAGCTTCGCGACCGCTTCGTCGTGCCGGCCGGCCGAGACGAGCGCCTCGGCCTCCGCGACACGGGCGCCGATCTGTTCGACCCGGAGCGATTCGCTCGATCCGAGCCGCCGGCGCGCCATCGCGTCGTGATACGCGCGCATCTTGTCGCCACGCGTCGGCTGCGTGGGCGGCGCGTGCTCCGGGGTCGCCGGCGTGCTCTGCGCAGGGACGGTCGCATTCGGCGGCGGCGCCTGCCCTTGCCCCTGCCCTTGGGCGAGGACGGCGGGCGCCACGAAGAGCAGCGCGACGGCGAGGGCGCGAGCGGTCTTCACTTCCCGACCGGCTTCGCGACCGCCTTCACCTTGAAGCGCAGGTCGTACTTGCCGCTCCGATCCGAGGGAAAATCGCCGCCCATCGACGAGTCGTCGAGGATCTTCACCTGGACCTCGACGCGCTGATCGCGCGGCACTTCGACCATGAAGCGAGAGCGTTGCGACGTGCGGAACGACTCGTCGCGGTCGTCCTTGCGATCGACGTCGACCGTCACCGCATGGCGCCCGGGCGCGACGGAGTGGTCGTAGACCGTCGTCGGATCCGACGCAGTGAAGGTCTGCCCCGGCGCGGTCCAGACGACGCCGTCGTCGAGGCTGACCGCGAGGCGGACGATCTTGCCGTGGTCACCGTCGGTCTGCACCGCGACGGCGATCCGCGATTGATAGAGGTTGTCGCTCACGGCGGCGACGCGGGCGCGGAGCGCCGCGATGTCGGCGAGGAGGCGGTCGTAGTCGAGCGGCGTGCCCGCATCGACGCTCGCGTTGCCGGGCAGCTCCTGCGGCGCCGGGTTCAGCGGAGAGGAACGGAGGCCGCCGTCGAACGACTCGCTCGTCGGCGGCGGCTCGGGGGGAGCCGCGGTGCGCGCCGCGCCGGCGTCGGCGGAGGAGGTCGCGGTCGCCGGCTCCTCGGTCGCGCCCGCCTCCGGTCGCACGGCGGGCGGCTTCGGCTTCCCGGGCGGCTTCCCGCGCGTCTGCGCGACCGCGAAGGTGCCGGTGACGGAGAGCGTCGTCATCAGCACGAACAGACCGAGCCGACGCGCTCGTACGCTCTGCTTCCTGGGACGAGAGCCGCTCACCGACCGCATTCTATGGCCGTCCGGCGCACATGGACGCGAAAAAGAGGCGCCGTGATAGATTCGACGAGCCGATGAAAGACGCTGCGCGCATGGCGCCTGTCACGGGAGCGTGGGAGCCGCCCAAGGCGTTCGACTCGTTCGAAGTCGAGCGCCCGCTCGGCCTCGGCGGAATGGGCCGCGTCTACCTCGGTCGCGACACGATGCTCGATCGGCTCGTCGCACTGAAGTTCATCGCCGCCGCGCAGCCGACGCCCGAGTCGCGCCAGCGCTTCCTCCTCGAGGCGCGCGCCATCGCCAAGCTCGCCCATCCGAACGTCGTCGGCGTCTTCCGGATCGGCGAGGTCGAGGCGCGCCCGTACATCGCCTACGAGTTCGTCGCGGGTCGCAGCCTGGATCGCGTCCCGCGGCCGATGAGCTGGTCCTCGGCCCTGCGGACCGCGACCCTCCTCGCGCGCGGGCTCGAAGCCGCCCACAAGGCCGGAATCGTTCATCGCGACATCAAGCCCGGCAACGTGATGCTCTCCGACAACGGCGAGATCAAGCTGCTCGACTTCGGGATCGCGAAGCTCGACACCGAAGCGCCGCCGAGCGCGCCGCCGAGCGCGCCGACGGCGCCGGTGTCCGCCCCCGGCGATGCGCTCACGACCACGATGCA
>JBDHVE010000187.1:0-17274 GCA_039809485.1 Polyangiaceae bacterium
CAGCGCGACGGCGACCTGCTCCGCGATCCGGCCGAGCTCCTCGTCTCGACCCGTCGACACGAGCTCGTGCTCGACGAAGCGGAGGCTCGGCAGGTACCGAGGCTCCTCCTCGAGGACGGCGCGGTGCCAGGTGAGCGCGGCTTCGATGTCCTTCTTGCCGACGACCTCGAGCTCCGCGAGGCGCTCGCGTGCTTCGCGGCGTGCGCGTGCTTCGGCCGCCTCGTCGCCGGCCACGGCTCGGAGCTCCTCGGCCACGCGCGTCATCTGTCCGAGATCGAGCTCGGCGCGCTCGGCGACGAGCTTCGCGAGCCCGACGTCGCCGGAGTCGATCGCGCTCCGCGCTGCGCGGAGGGCGGCTTCGGCGTCACCGCTCCGTTCGTGCTCGAGCGCGGCCTCGGTGAGGAGGATCGCGCGTGCGTTGCCGGTCGCCTTCTCCGCACGCTTCTCGCGCCACGCGGCGCGATCCCGCGGCGGCTCCGACGCGAGCCGCTCGTAGAGCTCTCGGAGGGCGACGTCGTCGGGGCGTGCGTGGTGGGCTTCCTCGAGGCGCGTGCTGGCGCGCTCGGGCTCGCGATCGGCGACGAGGAGCGCCTCGCGGACGGCGTCGAGCGCCGACTCGAGCGGGTCGTCGTTCGCGTACGAGCTCCGCTCGTGGATCCACCGGAGGACCTCCTCGAGCTCACCCTTCCGACGCGCGATCCGCTCCGCAAGGAACGCACCGATGCCGAGCTGGGGCGCGGCGCGGTGGACGCGCTCGAGCTGCGCCAGGCGCTCGTCGTCGGTCGCCGACGTGTCGCGCGCGAGGGACTCGAGACGCAGCACGGCGGCTGCGGGGCCGTCCGGCATCTCTTCGGCGAGCTCGAGGAGCGCCTTCGGCAGATCCATGTCGCCGGACGTCGCGGCGGCGCGGACGACGACGTCGTGCCGAGCGCCTTCGGAGAGCGCTTCCTTCCACGCGCGTGCGGCCGCGTCCTTGTTCCCCGCGCGCTCGGCGACGATCGCGGCGGCGACATGGCGCTGCCAGACGGCGTCCCCCGCGGCGGGGAGGCCCGACACGGCTTCGGAGAGCTGCGACGTGCGCTTCTCGCGAACCGCGAGGTGGAGCGAGACGCCGACCGCCGAAGGCGTCTTCGCGTCGCCGAGCTCCGCGAGCGGCGCGTCGAGGTCATCGGCGGACGCCTTCGTGGCGAGGAGGCGCCCTGCCTTCGCGAGCGCGCGTGTCTCGGGTCTGCCGGCGACGCGCTCGGCGCGGCGCAGCGCGGCGCGGTCGCCGCTCGCCGGCGTGACGACGCCAATCGCGTCCGCGAGCGGGGCGAGCTCCGCGCGCTCGGCGAGCTCGTCGCTCTTCGCCGACGGATCGAGGCCGGACAGAGCGGCGAGGACGGCGCGCTCAGCGGGTTCGAAGCCCTCCTGGCTGCCGATCGCGCTCGCGACGAGCTCGGGGTCGGCGAGCTCGATCCCGCGTGCGGCGAGCTGACGGCGGGCGAGGACGTCGCCGTCACCCGCGAGCGTCTTCAGCGCGCGTGCCGAAGCGCGACGGCCTTGGATGAACGGCGCCGACAGTCCGGCGGCGAGCCAGAGCGAGGCCTTCGCGAGCGCGGGCTCGGTCGCGATCGTCGTGATCGCCTGTGCGGCCGTGACGCCGTCTTGGGCTTCGAGGGCAGCGCGCGCGCGGCGGAGGCCGTCGTTGATCGGGAAGGGGACCGCGTCCGCGTCCGGGCGCTCGTGATCACGCATCCGGAGCGCCGTCACGATCGCGCGGTGGAGCGGGACGAGCTCGGAGTTGTCGGCGAGGTCGAACGCCTTGCTCGCGTACGCTTCCTGCGCCAGCGCGACCGCGGCGAGCGCCGCATGCGCGCGCACGTCCGACGGGTCGAGCTTGCACGCGCTCTTCCAGCGTTCGACGGCGGCATCGCCGAGGCCGGACGTCCGGAGCACGTCGGCTGCGACGAGCGTCGCGTGGACGCGAGCGGCTGCCGTCGGCGACGACTGCGCTTCGGCGTCGAGCGCCGCGACGAGGACGTCCGGATCGCGCGTCGCGAGCTGGCGGGCCTGCCGCCATGCGAGCGGGAGCTGGGGCGCGAGATCTCGTGCCTCGACCGCGAGCTCGAGGGCGCGCTCGTCCTCGCCCACGAGCGCGTTCAGCTCGCTGACGGTGAGGAGCGCGCGCGCCATCTCGGTCGGATCGGACAGGGCGCGGGCTTCTTCTTCGAGCCACGCCGCGCGGACGCGGTATGCCTCCGTCGTCGCGTCGTCGAGCCATCGCGAGACGGGGCGCTCTCCGTCGAACGACGTCGGCCCCTCCGGGACGCGCGAACGGCGAGGGACTTGCGACGTGCGCTGCGGAGCCGGCGACTCCTGCGACGGGGGGGGCGGAGGCGCTTCGCTCGTCCCGCTCGGCAGCCGGTTCGCCGTCTCCGCGTCGGAGAGCGAGCCCGGGCGGCGCACGGGGGCCTGCGTGTCCTCGTCCTCGTCGGTCTCGGGTCGACGGCTGTCGCGGACGATGGTCGGCTCCGGTTCCTCATCCTCGTCACGGCCGCGCGCTTCGATCGGCGGCTCGTGGAGCGCGGGGATGGCGGCATCGGCCGGAAGCGGGTGCTCGCCCGAAGGCCACGCGGAGCTGACGGCGAGCTCTTCGAGCTGCGCGGGGCTCGCGACGCGCGTCTGCTCCGACGGCGCCTCGTAGCCGCCGAGGCGCGGCGGGCGCGGCGGCGGCGGCGCGACGCTCGGGCTCTTCGAGAAGAGCTGGCTCAGGCCGCCGCTCGGACGACCGGGGGGCGGGGGCGCCGAAGGGCGCGTCGACGTCGCGCCGGGCGGCGGCGGCACGGAGGGACGCGTCGGCGCGACGTGCGACGAGAGGGAAGGCGACGGCGCGGGGAGGTGGACGTCCGCGGCCTCGGTCGCCGTCTCGTCGTCGGGCGGCGTCGACGGCCGCATCGGGCGCGCGGGCTCGTTCCGGAGCTCCGTCGGCACCGGCGCGATGACGGTGCCGTGGCCCGACACGTTGCTGAGCGACCCCGCGGCGGCAGGCAGCGCGGGCGCGCTCGGCGCTCCTTCCGCGCCGGTCTCGGGAAGCGCATGGGTCGACTGCGCCTCCTTCGCGACCTCGGGCGTGAAGGACGTCTTCTCCCACTCGTCGAGCGCGGAGTCCCAGTCGATGTCGCCGAGATCGAGAGGTGCCTTCGGGTCGCTCATGACTGCACCTCGAGGCCGAGCGCGCGTCGGACGTCGAAGTAGGGGCGAGAGAGCACGAACCGGAAGAGCTCGTGCGCACGGAGATCGTCGCGCGCGACCGCCCCGAGCCGCGGGGCGGGCTCGCCGAAGACGTCGGCGAGGACGACCGACACGTCCCCGGAAGCGAGCGCTGCGACGCGGTTCTGCGAGCTCCGCGCGCGCGCCGCCCACTGGCGCGCATCCTGACCACTCTGGACGTACGCGCGGCAGATCGGCTCGATGAGCTTCTTCGTCTTGCCGCTGATTGCCTTGCCGAGGAGGCGCTCGACCTCGGCGAGGACGGCGTACGGCGGGTGCTCGATCGGGACCTTCACGAGCTTGCAGGCGGCGACGACGACGGCGGCGACGGTCTGGTCGTCGCGCCAGCGCGTGATCGTGCTGCCGCGGACGATCCCGAAGAGCTCGCGTGCGACGCGTGCTCGTGTCTGCGCCGAGAGCGGCGCGTTCACGCCGGAGCCGACGACGAGGGCAGGGGTCTCGCCCGGGATGCTCTGCACGCCGCCCGGATCCTTGCCGCCGACGTAGAGGTCGAACTGCGCGACACCGAACGCGCCGGCCCACGACGCGATTTCGTTGCGGAGGGCGAGCCCTGCACGCGGGTCGACGCGGTCCTTCTTCGTCACCCCGAGCGCCGCCGGCGACGGGCCGAGCGCTTCGGCGAGCGTGGGGCCGAGCGCCGTGAAGAGGCTCGCGATCGGGCCGTCGTCACCCGGCGCGAGCACCTGACGGAGCAGCGGCTCGGTGAACGCGACCTGCGGGACGCGCGGCTTCTTGCTCGCGAGGAGCACGATCATCTGCTCGCTCGAGCCGTCCGGGCCGAGCAAGGAGACGGTGCAGGAGAGGGCGGCCTGTTCGAGCTGGATGTCACCGAGCGCGTGGCAGATGCGTGCGAGGCGCGCGTGCGCCGCGCCGTCGTTCGGGTGCTCGTGGAGGTACATGAGGACCGCGTCGCGGCCCTTCTCGAGCAAGCCCTTGCGGTCGCGGGTCGCGTTCGGGTCGAGGGACGTGACGAGGTCGAGCGCCTCGCCGTCCGCCGGCGACTCGGCGAGGAGCTTCTTCGCGGCGTTCAGCGCGCCGTTCGGGTCGCGGAGCCGATCGCGGTGGATCGCGAGCGCGAGACGCGCCGCTTCGATCCGTCCGCTCTGCTCCGGGCGCTCGAGCATCAGCTCCTCGAGGATCGCGGTCGCCTCCTTCCATGCGCCCGTGCGCGCGGCCGCGCGCGCGAGCCGTTCGCGGACGGGCAGGGTGCTGAGCCCGGCGCGATGGAGATCGAGCAGGACGCCGAGCGCGAGATCGTGGCGGGAGAGCTTGTTCTCGTAGAGGTCGACCGCCGCGACGCCGGCGGTCACGCGGTTCTTCGGCGGCGCCTGATCGACGCGCGCGAGCTTGGCGAGCTTCTCCGCGGCCTCGGCGAACATCCCGCGGCGGATGAAGATCTCGCCCGTCAGCGCGAGCGCGCCGACGTGGTTCTCGTCGAACATCGTGACGTGCTCGAGGGCGGCGAGCGCGCCTTCGGGGTCGCCCTTCTCGCGGAGCGCGCGGGCCTGCTCCCAGTAGAGACGCGCGATCTCGGGCGGGTCGTCGGTCACGGACAGACGCGTCTCGATGAGCGCGAGGATCTTGTCCGAGTCCTTCCGATCGCGCACCCGCCGGAAGAGACGGTCGAAGGCGACCTGCCGCCGGGGATCACGCTCGACGCTCGCGTCGAGCGCAGCCTCCGAGCGCTGCTCGAACGGACCGCCCAGCTTCGACCACGCGAGCGCGGCCTGCTCCCAGAAGGCGGCGGCGCGCTGGTCGTTCACGCACCGCGCGCCGAGCTGCTCGCACGCGACGGCGTACGACTCGTGGCTCTCGAGCGCCTCGGCCGCCGCCCGCATGCCCTCCCACGCCGCGAGATCGTCGGAGCGCGCGGCGGTCACGGTGCGGAAGACGTCGAGCGCCGTCGATGCGTCACCGGCCGCGAGCGCCGACCACCCGGCGAGGGCGAGCGCGTCGAGCTCGGAGTCCTCGCCGAGCGCGCGATCGAGCTCGGCGAGAGCGGAAGCGCGCCGGCGCGGATCGCAGCCCGGCGGCGACAGCTCGAGGTTGGCGAGCCGCGCGACGAGCGACGAGCCGGTGACGAGCGGGAACGTCCGGTGCGGCTGCATCACGGCGTCGAGCAGCGTCGCGCTCGCGTGCATCGCCTCGCGTGCTTCGTCGGAGAGGAGCTCGGCGAGCGCGCGGCGCGGCGGGACCTCCTTCTCCGGCTCACCGGTGGCGATCGTCGCCGCGAGCCACTCCATCGCCGCCGCCCCGCCACCGCCCTCGTCGAGCCAGTGGGCGGCCGCCGCGGCGACGTCGTCGCTCGTCGTGACGAGCGTACCTTGCCGCGCGAGACGGAGGCGCTCGGCGGCGGCCGCGCCGCGACCCTTGTCGCCGGTCGCGGCGAGCGCTTCGAGAGCAGCCGCGACCGCGTCTTCCTCCGTCGCGCCGCGTGGCCACGCGAGCCGCGCGAGGGCCCCGGCGAGACGGAGGGCTTCGCTCGAGGCGGCCTCGACCGACGAGAGCGCGACGGCCGCATCGTCGGGATCGCCCATCAGCGCCTCGAGCGCGAACCGCTCCATCGCGGTGCCGGCGTCCGGCTCCGAGAGCTCGAGCGCCGCGCGCCGGCCATCGAGCCCGTCGACGTCGATCGATCTCCGCGCCCACGCGAGCACCGGCGCAGCCGCCTCCTTCGAGACCGCGTGTGCGGACTCGATCGACGCGAGCGCGCCCGTGCGGTCGCCGAGGCGGAAGCGCTCGAAGCCTGCTTCGAGGTGACGTGCCGCGGCGTGCTCGGGATCGTCGTCCTCGAGCGCTTCGGCCACCGTCCGCGCGACCTCCGCGACGCCCGCACGGTCGCCGGATGCGCGGAGCGCGTCGGCGAGGAACGCGGCGACGAGCGGGTCACGCGCGTCCTCCGTCGCCAGCGCACGGAGGTGCGCGATCGCGGCGGTGGCGTCGCCCGCTTCGTGCGCGCGGAGCGCCGCGACCACGACGAGGCTCCGCTTGAGGGCGGGGTCGTCGACGGACCCGGCGAGCTCTTCGATCGCGCGGCGTCCGCCGCTCTCCTCGTTCCCGTTCGCGGCCGGCGCGAGCGCGTCGAGCACGCGGGCGAGCCAGGTGCCTTCCGGCATCTCGCGGAGGACCGAGAGCGCCTTGTCCGCACCGGCCTCGTCGCCGTGCGCATGGCGGAGGCGGCCGAGCTCGATCGCGAGGACAGGGGCCTCGGCGCCGGCGCCGAGCTCGAGGAGCGCGAGCGTCGCGTCCTCGTACCAGCCTTCGTCGCCGGTGACGCTCGCGAGGCTGCGCGCGAGCTGGGTGACGAGATCCTTCGGCACCCCGCACGCCTGCGCCTGTCCGAGCGCCTCGCGGGCGCGCGAAGCGTCCTTCGCCCGCGTCGCCCAGACGTAGGCGGCGAGGAGGAGCGCACGGCCCTGCGCTTCGCCGGTCGTGAAGTGCTTCGAGAGCTCTTCGAGCTGCGCGGCGAACCGTGCCGGATCGAAGGCCTCGAGGATGTCGATCTCGAGCGCGCGCGCCGGCGCGGCGACGGGGTCGCGCGCAGTCGCGTTCTGCAGCGCTTCGAGCGCGCGGGCGACGTCGCCCTCGCTCGCGGCGTGCTCCGCGATGCGCATCCCGAGACCTGCCGCGATCCCGCCGTCGGTCTCGCCGACGAGCCGCCGCTCGGCGAGCTCGGCCGCGAGCGCGGTGTCGCCCATCGACTCGGCCACCCGGAGTCGTGCGGCGAGGACGACGCGCTCGATCGCGGCGACGGCGTCACGCCCGGCGCTCGTCCGCTCGTCCTCTGCACGCGGCGCAGCGATCGACAGCGCATCGAGGGCGCGGTCGAGCGCTTCGGCCGCCTTCGCCGTCTCGCCGGCCGTCCGTCGCGACTCGGCCGCGCGGAGCAGGAGATCGGCGACGTGCTCGAGCCTCCGCACGTGGACGGGAACGCCGGTCGCGTCGCCGTGCGTGCCGTCGCCGATGGCGTCGCGCACGAGATCCGCACGCGCTTCGAGCGCCTCGGCGTGCATGCGTGCGCGCTTGCGCGCCTCTTCGGTGCCGGGGAGGCCCGGGTCCGCGCGCACGATGCGCTCGGCTTCGACGGTCGCGGCGTACGTCGCGAGGCTGCTCAGCGTGCGGACGCGCTCGAGCGTCTCGAGCGCGCGGTCGATCTCGCCACCGCGCGCGGCGAGCTTGGCGGCATCGACGAGGAGGAGGCCACGCCAGCCGCGTTCGGTCGTGAGGTCGGCGCGCGCCGCGAGCGCCTCCTCGCGGAGCGCCGGATCGTCGAGCTTCGCCGCGACGAGCTCGAGCGCGAGCCATGCGGGCCCGACGTCGGCGGCGATCGCGCCGGTCTCCGTCGCCTCGCGCGCGGCGCCGCGTGCGCCTTCGAGGTCGCTCTGGATGTCCTGCGCGAACACGGCGCGCTGTGTGAGCGCGCGTGCCCGCTCTTCCGGCGTCGCGGCGGCGCTGACGAGCGCTTCGATCAGCTTGCCGAGGTTCGCGAGCGATCGTCGCCGCTCGAGCAGACGGACGAGCGCTTCGAGCGGCTCGCGAAACGTCGTGTCCGCGTTGTATGCGGCGAGGTAGTCGCGGGCGGCGCCCTGCTCGTCACCCGCGCGCTCCTGGATCTCCGCCGCCTCGCAGAGCAAGCGCGCGCGCCGCGTGTCGTCGCTCGTCGCCTCCACTTCGGCGCGGAGCCGCCCGACCGCCGCGGCGACGGCCTCGATCGTCTCGACCGGGGCAGGGGGGAGCTGCGAAGCGCCGGAGAGACCGGCCGACGTGTTCGTCGCGGTGCTCGACGCGAAGGTCGGCGCCGTGGTCGCGGTCGTGAACGTCGTCGTGCTGGTCGCGGACGACGCGAACACGGTCGCGCCGCCGGACGAGATCGACAGCGACGCTGGTTCCTTCGCGGGCTCTCCGGGCGCCGCCGCCGCTTCGGGCGCCGCAGCCTCGACGAGCGGCGCCGGGGGCTCCGACTTCGCGGGCTCTTCCTCGGCGGCGGGCTCTTCCGCCGCCTCTCCGGCGGCCTCGGCGGCGGGCGCTTCTTCTTCCGCCGCCGCGGCGGCCGACGCGCCGGCCTCCGCGTCCGGCTCGGCCGCCGGAGGGGGCGCCTCGCTCGCGCTCGCGAGCGTCGCGAACGCCGTGTTCGTCGGCGCTTCGTGCGGGTCGTGCGGGGGCGTCGTCGGCCGCGAGCCGATGTCGTCCGCCGGCTGCGCCGCGGTCATGGGCGCAGAGCCGACGTCGACGTCGACGTCGACCCCGTCCATGGCGTCATCGGGAGCGGACCCGTCCCGTCCCGCTCCGTCGCTCTCGGTCGGCTCGTCGGCCATCTCGCGCTGGGGGAAGATACCGCACGCGAGCGGGCGCCGCCCACGGCAATCGTGACCTCTGGCGCCGAGCGGCGCCGCCGAGCTCAGACGAGCGCGTCGAGCTTTTCCTTGATCTTGCCCTCGATCGTTCCCTTCATGACCCGGAGCATGAACGGGAGGTCGACGGCCACGCGGACGTCCTTCTCGGAGACGGCGACCTCACCCGAGGTGCCCTTCGCGGCGCCCGACGGAGCGCTGAAGCGGATCGTGTTGCCTTCCCACTTCCACTCCATGGCGAACCGGTCGGCCATGGTCTTGGCGAGGTCCTCTGCCTTCTTCTTCGCCTCGTCGAGCGGGAGGCTGTGCGGTCGCGTGATGTCGATCGTGGCCATGGCCGGCCTCTCTATCACTATTCGATTCGCTTGACGATCCAGTAACCGCGCGGCGTCTCGAGCGGCTCGCTCACTTCGCCGGGCGCCAGGTTGAAGACGGCGATCTCGGTCCGCGGGTCGAGCACACGACGCGGGATCCGACCCACGTCGAGCGACGACTCCGGGTCGCCTTCCTTCACCGCGCCGTTGAAGTCGGTGCGTGCGAGCTGCGCGAGACGCTGCGCCTTCACGAGCGCTTCCGCCTTCGGGGGCGCTGCCGGACGCGCGCCCTCCGCACCGGTCCACGCGACGAGCACGACACCGATCCGGACCGTGCGCGGCGCGCTGGCCGAGAGCGCGCCACCGTCCGCGTCGTTCCCGAGCGTGAGCGAGAGCGGCAGGGTCACGTCGGGGACCGCGCCCGCGTCGGCCGCGCTCGGAAGCGCGCCGGCGTCGGACGCGTTCGCCGTCGCGGTGGTCGCGGCGCTCGCCGCGTCCTTCGGCTCCGGCTTCGGCACGCCCGTCGGCGTCGCCTCGACCGTGAGATAGCCGACGAGCCCGATCACGCCGAGCCCGACGACTCGGTTGATCCACGTCTTGGTGGTCTCGTCCACAGCGCTTCTCGCGGCGTCCTAGCGGCGTCGCGTTGCGATCAGGGCGACCCGTGAGGGAGGTCTTCGCTGATCGGCTTGCCCTCTTCCTCTTCGACGATCGGCGGCGTGGGCGGGCCCCACTCCTCGAACGGACGCATCGTCGCCGCGGGCGGATCGCCGTGCAGCTCGAGCTGCGCGGCGAGCCAGTTCTCGCGGTCGATGAGCGCCTTCTTCTCCGCCTCGGTCTCCGGCGTCGTCTCGATCACGGCGAGCACCTTCTCGAGCTTCGCCTCGACCTCGTGGAGCTCCTTGCGGACGACGACGGGGTCGATGTGCGCGCGATCGGCGAAGTCCTCGGCGAGGATGAGCAGCTTGTTCTGCCCCGCTTCGGCGAAGCCCTGGGCGACGGCGACCTTCTTCGTCTCGTTGCCCACGCGGTAGGTCACGAGCCCCGTGCGCAGGGCGGCGACGACCGGGAGGTGGCCCGGGAGCACGCCGAACTCGCCCTGCACGCTGGGCGCGGTCACCTCGTCGACCTGCACGTGGAGCGCGCGGCCTTTCGGGGTGACGATCTCGAGGTCGATGGTGTCGGCCATGGCCGGGTGCCTTACTTCTTGGCCTTCTTGAGGAGGTCGGCGGCCTTCGCCTTCATCTCCTCGATGTTGCCGACGAGGTAGAACGCCTGCTCCGGGTACTGCTCGGTGTCGTCGTACTTGCCGTCGAGGATCTCGCGGAACGACGCGATCGTCTCCTTCAGCGGGACGTACTTGCCGGACATGCCCGTGAACTGTGCGGCGACGAAGAACGGCTGCGAGAGGAAGTTACGGATCTTGCGGGCGCGCGCGACGACGAGCTTGTCGTCCTCGCTGAGCTCGTCCATGCCGAGGATGGCGATGATGTCCTGCAGGTCCTTGTACTTCTGGAGCGTCGCCTGGACGCCACGCGCGACGTCGTAGTGCTCCTGGCCGAGGACGGCCGGGTCGAGGAGCGTCGAGGTCGAGTCGAGCGGGTCGACGGCCGGGTAGATGCCGAGCGCCGCGAGGTCACGGCTGAGAACCGTCGTTCCGTCGAGGTGCGCGAACGTCGTCGCGGGCGCCGGGTCGGTGAGGTCGTCGGCGGGGACGTACACGGCCTGGATCGAGGTGATCGAGCCCTTGTTCGTCGACGTGATGCGCTCCTGGAGCGCGCCCATCTCCGTCGAGAGCGTCGGCTGGTAACCGACGGCGCTCGGGATACGGCCGAGGAGCGCCGACACTTCCGAGCCCGCCTGCGTGAAGCGGAAGATGTTGTCGACGAAGAGGAGGACGTCCTGGCCCTCCTCGTCGCGGAAGTACTCGGCGACCGTGAGCGCCGAGAGCGCGACGCGGGCGCGGGCGCCCGGCGGCTCGTTCATCTGCCCGAAGACGAGCGAGGTCTTCGAGATGACCGGGTCGCCCGACTCGAGGAGCGCCGACTTCATCTCGAGGAAGAGGTCGTTGCCCTCGCGCGTGCGCTCGCCGACGCCGGCGAAGCACGACACGCCGCCGTGCGCCTTCGCGACGTTGTTGATGAGCTCCTGGATGAGGACGGTCTTGCCGACGCCGGCGCCGCCGAAGAGGCCGATCTTGCCGCCCTTGCGGTACGGCGCGAGGAGGTCGATGACCTTGATGCCCGTCTCGAAGACCTCGATCTTGGTCGACTGGTCCTGGAACGCGGGCGGCGGCTTGTGGATCGGCGACGTCCGCTTCGCGTTGACCGGACCGGCCTCGTCGACCGGCTCGCCGACGACGTTGAGGATGCGGCCGAGGCACTCGGGGCCGACCGGCATCGCGATCGGCGCGCCCGTGTCGCGGACTTCCATCCCGCGGACGAGGCCATCGGTGCTGTCCATCGCGACGGCGCGGACGGTGTTCTCGCCGAGGTGCTGCGCGACCTCGAGGGTGAGGTTGTCGGCGTCCTTCGAGATGCTCGGGTTCGTGAGCTTCAGCGCGTTCAGGATCTTGGGGAGCTTGCCGTCCTGGAACTCCACGTCGACGACGGGACCGATGACCTGGACAATCTTGCCCTTACCGGTGCTCGTGGTGGGCGCGCTGCCAACGGAAGAAGAGACGTTCATGGTGCGGACGAAGCTCCTTGGTGCCGAAGCCACTAGGGTCGCGTCATCGCCCGGGAAACCCCCGGCGAGGGCGAGGCCTCACTTGGCGGGGCGCGTCTAACACGGGGTGAACGTCCTTTCAATGGGGCTCGCTTCGCTCGCGCCATTGAAAGGCATCCTTTTTTCGTGGGGCCTCTCGGCCCCTCCGCGCTCCGCGCGGAGTCCTCCCCCGATTCGCGCTTCGCGAGCGCTTCGTCTCTCGGGGCGGGTCCTCTCGCCCGTGCCCGTGCCCGTGCCCGTGCCCGTGCCCGGGTGGCCCCGATGACAGCGGGGCCGTGAACGCAGCGTCACGGGTGGATCGCCCGAGGGGTGCCTGCGCGATCCAGGGCGATCCGTTTCCTGCGGAGTTGCGTGCATCCCGACCGCTGGAGCGGGCATCAATGAAGAGGTATGCGCCCTGCACCGTCTACCTCCGCCATGCGGTCCCCCTACGCCCTCCTTTCGGTCGTCGCGCTTGCTGCGACCGCGCTCCTCCCCGCCTGCACCGAGAAGATCATCAAGAAGCAGGTCGAGGCGCCCGCGCCGGACGAGACCGCCGCCGAGGAGACCCCGCCGGAAGAGACCCCGCCGCCACCCGAGGAGAAGCCGACCCCTTCGTCCGGCGCGTTCCTCGACCTCGGCGAGGCGCCGGTCGGCCAGGACGTCTCCTTCACGATCCCGCCCGGCACGCTGGGGTTCAACATCACGGCCGAAGGCGACGTCGCGGACTTCAACCAGAGCGCGCCCTTCGGCATCGAGCGCATCACCGACCCGAGCGGCAACGTCGTCCACGACGACTTCACCCCGAAGGGGGGCACGAAGCCGACGAGCGTCGCCGCGTTCGACACGATCGCCGTCGCGAGCGTCCCGCAGAGCGAGAGCGTCCCCGAGAAGATCCCGACCGGCACCTGGAAGGTCCGTTACGGCATCCAGGGCAGCGACGGCTTCAAGCCGAAGCTCCGTGGCAAGGTGCGCCTGCAGACGACGTCGGACGGCGCGTTCTACGGCGGCAAGCTCGATCTGCACGTCTACGTCCCGCCGGGCCTCGTCCTCAAGGACAACGGCGCGCAGAAGAAGGTCGACGCGAACAACGCGAAGGCGGATGCGAGTCTCGCGAAGCGGATCGACACGTACTACGCGCTCGCGGGCCAGCTCCTCGGCGTCGAGCGCGGCGCGGTGACCTTCCACGTCGCGCCGACCGAGCTGTCCGCGATCGACGGCGTCCAGGAGCTCCTCCAGGGCTTCGCGGTCTCGGGCGGGACCCAGGACGGCGCGCAGTCGATGCACATCCTCTTCACGAACCAGATCGCCGATCAGGGCCAGGCGTTCGCGCTCGGCATCTCGCCCGGCATCCCCGGCGCCGCGACGCTGTACGGGCGCGGCGTCTCGGGGATCATCGTCGCCGGCGCCGAATCGGCCGACGAGGACGCGATCACGATGTTCCACGAGACCGGCCACTTCATCGGCCTGAATCACACGACGGAGTTCGACGGGCAGTCGTCCGACCCGCTCACCGACACGCCGCGCTGCACGACGATCGCGAACCGGGACCTCTACTCCTGCCCGGACCGCGCGAACATCATGTTCCCCGCCGGCGCGATCGCGTCGCCGGTGAGCCTCTCGGCGACGCAGAAGCGCGTCTACCGCGGCTCGCCCGTATACAAGGCGTACGCGAGCGCGACGCAGAAGACGATGGCGTTCACGGCGCCCCGGGAGCTCGCGACGCCGACGTACCACGCGACCGGCCGCGCGCTCTCCGTCTTCGAACAGCAGCTCGCGATGGGGCGCTGCGGCCTCACGAAGATCGACGCGAACGTGCTCGTCCAGCGCTTCGGACGCGCGGACGCGGTCGCCCAGCTCCGTGCGATCGCGGCCGACCCGGCGTTCGTGCCGTTCATGCGCGGGCGCGCGAACCTGGCCCTGAAGGATCTCGGCGAGACGCCCTGATTCACGCCCCGCTTGACCGTGAACAAGCGTACGCCTAGTCGTTTCTGCTCGAGGTCGCGTGGCCGCGGCTTCCAGGGGGAAACGTCGTCACGTGATTTCTCCGGAGACCATCGCTCTCGTTCGTGATCGGACGGACATCCTCGCGGTGATCTCCGAGGGTGTCCCTTCGCTCAAGCGGCGAGGGCGGTCGTGGGTCGGGCTCTGCCCGTTCCACAAGGAGAAGACGCCGAGCTTCCACGTGAACCCCGATCGGGGGTTCTTCCACTGCTTCGGGTGCAAGGAGTCGGGCAGCGCGATCGATTTTCTCATCAAGCACGAGGGCTACACGTTCCCCGAGGCGGTGCGGGCGCTCGCGGAGCGCGCCGGGATCCCGATCGAGGAGACGCGCAGCCGCGAGCAGACGAGCGAGGCGGAGCGCCAGAAGCGGGCGCGCGAGGACCTCTACGCCGTCAACGCGCTCGCCGCGACGTACTGGGAAGAGCAGCTCCGGAAGAACGAGCACCGCGAGTACGCGCTCGAGGAGCTCGCGAAGCGCGGGCTCGTTCCTGGGTGGGCGCTGCCCCCCCAGTCCCCCCCGCCGGGGACCGACGCGCGGATCGACGACGCGCTCCAGGCGTTCCGGATCGGCTATGCGCCGGCGGGCTGGGACGGCCTCGCGTCGTTCCTGAAGGCGCAGGGCGTCTCGCCGGTCGCGGCGGAGACGGTGGGGCTCCTCGTCCCGCGCTCGAGCGGCTCGGGCTACTACGACCGGTTCCGCCACCGCCTGATGTTCGCGGTGATGGACCCGCAGGGACGCGTCGTCGCGTTCAGCGGGCGCGCGCTGCGGGAGATCCCTGGGCGCGAGTCCGAGCGTTCGAGCGAGCGCGGCGGTCCTCCGCCGAAGTACGTGAACTCGCCGGAGAGCCCGATCTACACGAAGGGCCAGATGCTCTTCGGCATCCACCAGGCGCGCCACTCGATCCGGCAGGAGGAGCGCGCGGTCCTGGTCGAGGGCAACTTCGACGTCGTCTCGCTCCACGCGCGCGGGATCACGAACGTCGTCGCGCCGCTCGGGACGGCCTTCACCGTCGAGCAGGCGAAGCTCCTCAAGCGCTTCGCGTCCGAGGTCGTGTTCCTGTTCGACGGTGACGAGGCCGGTCGGAAGGCGGCGCGTCTCTCGCGGGATGCGGTGCGCCAGGCCGGGCTCTCGGCGCGCATCGCGCAACTGCCGGACGGAAAGGATCCCGACGAGGTCTCGAAGGAGAAGGGCCCGCGCGCGATCACCGAGCTCGTGAACGGCGCGAAGGGGATGCTCGAGGCCCTGCTCGACATGGCGCTCGACGAGGCGTTCACTTCTGCCGATGCGTACGAGCGCGCAGCGCGCGTCGCACACGTGATGAAGTTGATCAGCGAAGAAGAAGATCCGCTCGTCCGCTCGATGGCGAAGGCGTACGCCGACCAGCTGGCGGGGCGCCTCGACATCGTGCGCGTCGGCGGGGAGAGCGCGTTCCAGGCGCTCGAGTCGAGCGTGAAGCAGGCGCTCGCGAAGGCGGATGCCGAGCGGCGTGCGCGGGAAGCGGCGCGCGAGCGCATCGAACGCGACGGCCAGATGGGGGCGGGGGAGAAGTCGCGCATCGCGCCGAAGACGCCGGGGGCGCCGGAGCGGACGGCGATCGTCGGATACCTGATCGAATGTCCAGCTCTCCTCGACGATCCCGAGGTCGCGAGCGAGCTCGGTTATCTCGAAGGCCCCGCGGTGTTCGCGGTGGCTGCACTTCGAAGGTGCTGGAATGCCGCGGAAAAGCGGCTCGACACCGACGCGTTCATGAGCGCGGTTCCGGATGCCGTCCGTTCCTTCGCAGCGCGCCGTCTCGCCGATCCGCAAACGGAGGACGAATCGCAAGCAAAAGGGTACTTGCTCGAGAACGCAAACAAGCTAAAGAGGCTGCTCCTTTCGCAAGAGGCAGCTCGAATCGCCCGCGACGCCGAGCGTCCGCAGGGAGACTTCGAGTCCAAGTCGGAGCTTTTGCGAGAGGCGGCGGAGCGACTGCGCGCGAAGCACGGTCTCAAGTCGTGAGCGCACGCAGGAGGAGGACGAGGAGGTCAGTAGTCGAGTGAGAGGGGGCCCCCACGGGATCGCGGGGGTGAGGGAGAGGCCGGCGATCGAAGCGGCGCATCGAGTGCGCTGCCGCCAGGCCGGCAGAGAAGACTTTTCGACACCGGGAACGAAGCCTTGGGTGAGTGCCTTCGCAGCGGCCAGTGCTGTAGGGGCGGCCCAAGCGCCAGCAGCAGCGGAAAGAATCCACGATGGCGAACAAGAACCGGAACGGCAGCGGCAACGGACACGGCAAGGACGACAAGCTCGGCGACGGAGGGAAGTCGTCGAAGTTCATGACCTACGACGAGGTCAGCGAGTCGATGCCGCAGGACGTCGTCTCCGATCAGATGGACGACGTGATGGGCGTCCTCGGTGACGAGGACATCGAGATCGTCGACGCCGCGACGCAGGTGAAGATCGCTCCGAAGCGCATCGTCGAAGAGACGGCCGCGGAGCACAAAGCCGTTCCGCGCCAGGCCGAGAAGGAAGAGGACGACGGGAGCTACTACTCGAAGTCGAACGATCCGGTCCGGATGTACCTCCGCAAGATGGGCAGCGTCTCGCTGCTCACGCGTGAGGGCGAGGTCGAGATCGCCAAGCGCATCGAGCAGGGCGAGCTCATGGTGCTCGGCGCCATCCTCAACTCGCCGGTCGCCGTCCGCGAGATCATCGATCTCGGCGACAAGCTCCGGAAGCACAAGATCCGCGTCAAGGAGATCATCCGTGACGCCGACGACGAGAACGCCGAGTTCGACGAGGAGGAGGCCGACCGCCGGATCCTCCGCCTGATCGACAAGGTCCGTCATCTCGACAAGGCGACGACGGATCTCGTCGCGCAGCTCGAGACGTGCGCCGCCAGCCGCAAGAAGGGCATCGAGGCGGAGATCGAGGCGAACAAGGGCAAGCTCGTCGAGACGCTCGAGGAGATGCGCCTGAACAAGAAGACGATCGACAAGATCGTCATCAAGCTCCGCTCGCTCATCCAGAAGGTGGAGCGCGCCGAGTCGGGCTCGACGGAGCTCGAGAAGCGCACCGGCGTCGATCGCGATCTGCTCCGCAAGGAAGCGCGCGCGGCGAAGGGCGACGCGAACGCCGAGCGCAAGTTCAAGCGCAAGTTCGGCATCCTCCCCGAGGAAGTCCTCGCGAACCACTCGGCGAGCCTCAAGAACCTGAAGAAGGTCGAGGAGGAGCTCCAGCTCGACGTCAAGGCGCTCCGCGAGACCTACGACCAGATCCGCGGCGGCGAGAGCCTCGCCGAGCGCGCGAAGGCGGAGCTCGTCGAAGCGAACCTCCGTCTCGTCGTCTCGATCGCGAAGAAGTACACGAACCGCGGTCTGCAGTTCCTCGACCTGATCCAGGAGGGGAACATCGGCCTCATGAAGGCCGTCGACAAGTTCGAGTACAAGCGCGGCTACAAGTTCTCGACCTACGCGACGTGGTGGATCCGTCAGGCGATCACGCGCGCGATCGCGGACCAGGCGCGGACGATCCGCATCCCGGTCCACATGATCGAGACGATCAACAAGCTGATTCGCACCTCGCGCTATCTCGTCCAGGAGTACGGCCGCGAGCCGACGCCGGAGGAGATCGCGGAGAAGATGGAGCT
>JBDHVE010000188.1:0-17135 GCA_039809485.1 Polyangiaceae bacterium
CCGGTCGAGCCGGCGGTCGAGCCCGCCGCGACCGCGGCCTCCGCTTCGGCGCCGCCACCGCAAGCGGCCGTCCCGCCTGCCCACCGGCCGAAGCCGAGCACGACGCCGCGGAGCCCCACGCCGCCGCCGACCGCGACCGCAGCACCGCCGGCGGGCAACCGCGAGCCCTCGATCGTGCGTGACCCCGGCTTCTGATCGCGCGAGCATCGTCCGCATGATCAAGGTGGGTCTCCTCGGTTGCGGAACCGTGGGCGGCGGCGTCGTCGAGCTCCTCCGCGCCAACGCGACGTACATCGAAGCTCGGATCGGGGCTCCGATCGACATCGCGCGCGTCCTCGTCCGCGATCCGAGCAAGGAGCGCGTTCCGTCGCTCGACCGGAGCACGCTGACGACCGACCCCGAGGCCGTCCTCGCCGACCCGTCGATCGACGTCGTCGTCGAAGTGATGGGCGGGCTCGACCCGGCGCGCGGGCTCGTGACCCGGGCGATCGACTCCGGGCGTCAGGTCGTCACGGCGAACAAGATGCTGCTCGCGCACCACGGCGCCGAGCTCCTCGAGCGCGCGGCAAAGCGCGGCGTCGACGTCGCCTTCGAGGCAGCCGTCGGCGGCGGCATCCCGGTCATCCGTGTGCTCCGCGACTCGCTCGCGAGCGACAAGATCACGAGCATCTCCGGGATCGTGAACGGCACGTCGAACTACGTGCTCACGCGCATGCGCCAGGAGGGGCTCTCGTTCGAGGACGTCGTCAAGGCGGCGCAGGCGCTCGGCTACGCCGAGGCGGACCCGACGCTCGACGTCGGCGGCGGCGATGCCGCGCACAAGCTCGTCGTGCTCGCGATGCTCGCGTTCGGCGCGCGTCTCGACGGCGTGAAGGTGCCGACCGAGGGGATCGACACCCTCGAGCCGGTCGACCATGTCTTCGCCGATCGCTTCGGCTACGTCGTGAAGCAGCTCGCGATCGGTCGTGACCGCGGCGAAGCGGTCGAGCTCCGCGTGCACCCTGCGCTCGTCGCGAAGGACGCGCCGCTCGCGAACATCAGCGGCGTCCTCAACGCGATCGCGCTCGAGGGCCGCGCGCTCGGACCGTGTCTGCTCTCCGGTCGCGGCGCCGGTGACATGCCGACCGCGGTGAGCGTCGTCGCCGACCTCGTCGACGTCGCGATCGCGAAGGAGAGCGGCGCCTCCGGGCGGATGACGCGTGCGATCCGGGTCGCGCCTCGCAAGCTCGCTCCGATGGACGACGTCGAGGCCCGCTACTATTTCCGCTTCTCGGTCTTCGACCGGCCCGGTGTCCTCGCGAAGATCACGGGCGCGCTCGGCGACCGCGGCGTGTCGATCGAGCAGATGGTCCAGCAGGGCAGGGGGAGCGCCGACGTGCCGGTCGACGTCGTCATCCTCACGCACGAGTCGCGCGAGGCCGCGGTCCAGGCTGCGATCCGCACGATCGGCGCGTCCGACTATGTCGCGCGTCCGCCGCGGATGATCCGCGTGCACGCCGGCTAGGCGGGATCGGGCGGGAGCGCCGGCTGCACGTTGCGGAGCGCTGCGAGGAGCGCCCGCGCGTTCTCCGGTCGCTTCTTCGGATCCATCTCGAGCGTCGCGGTGATGATCCGATCGAGCTGCGGGTGTACGCCGGAGACGAGCTCCGACACACGCCGGGCCGGGACCGACATCTTCTTGAGGAACAGCTCCGCGAGGCTGTGCGCTTCGTGGGGCATCGCTCCGGTGAGCGACTCGAAGAGGGTCACGCCGAGGGAGTAGACGTCGGTGCGCGGATCGAGCTGCTCGCCGGTCGCCTGCTCGGGAGACATGTACGCAGGCGAGCCGCAGAGCATGCCCGCCACCGTGAGCTCGCCCTGCTCCGGATCCGGATCGCGCAGCTTCGCGAGACCGAAGTCGCAGACCTTCACGAGATCGCGGAGCGCGCCGTCGTCGTCGCGATGCGCGAGGACCATGATGTTCTCGGGCTTCACGTCGCGGTGGATGATTCCCTCTTCGTGCGCGAAGGCGAGGGCGCGGCACGCCTGGATCGCGATGTCGACGCTGCGTCGCTGCGGGAGACGGCCGGCCGCCCCGAGCACCGCCTCGAGGCTCTTGCCGCTGAGGAGCTCCATCACGAGATAGAGCTCGCCGGAGGCGTCCTGTCCGAAGTCGAGGACGCGCGCGACGTTCACGTGCTCGAGCTTGCTCGCGGCGAGCGCCTCCGCCTTGAACCGCCGGACGAACTGCGGGTCGTTCTGGTTCTGGACGTGGAGGATCTTGATCGCGACGGGACGCTGCAGGTCGAGGTGCAGCGCGCGATAGACGGCGGCCGCAGCGCCGCTGCCGAGATGCGCGTCGATCCGATAGCGACTC
Source organism: Polyangiaceae bacterium (assembly GCA_039809485.1). Classification (GTDB taxonomy): domain Bacteria; phylum Myxococcota_A; class Polyangia; order Polyangiales; family Polyangiaceae; genus Labilithrix. The sequence goes on from JBDHVE010000188.1 coordinate 2,357, forward strand.
CCGACGACGCGGCCGATCCGCGGATCGAGGAGCTCTGCCGGCGGCGCCGGATCGGGCGGCGGCGCGGGGGCCGTCGCGACGACCGCCGGCGCCGCGAGCTTCACGCGGACGGGGGGATCGGAGGAGACCGGGCCGCTCGACGGCGGCGCTGGCAGGTACGAGTCGGAGCCGAGCCACGGCCCGGGCGCGGCGACGCGGATGCCGTCGAGGATCGTGTCCTCCGGCCCGTCGGGCGCCGCGTCGAAGTCGCCGTCCGCTGGCGGTGGCACGCTCGACGAAGGATCGTCGAGGCGCTCGACCAGCGCGAAGAGCTCGGCCATCTGCACGCGCGACAGGGGGCGCACGCGGAGGGCGTACCCTTCCGACGTCGGCGCGCCGGCAAGCTCGGCGAGCAGCTCGATGCGCTCGTCTTCGCCGGGGAGATCGAGCACGAGGACGTGCTCGCCGGCGGCGGCAGGCGGCGCCGCGAGCGGCACGCGCTCCACTTCGAGACGAAGCGCGCCACGGATGATTCGCGCGATCTTCGTCGCGTCCTCTGTCGCAGCGCGCAGACGCGGCAGCCCCACCACGTGCCCATGGTAGACCGTGCCGCGGTCACGCAGACCAAAGAAGGTACGGTCGAGCTTCCCTGGTCAGCGTCGTGACCGGTAGCGGGCGATAACGTCAGAGGTCGATCTGTTCCGCGCCCTCGACCTCGCTGCCGAGGAAGCGCGAGGCGGTCCGGTCGAAGCTCTTCGGCACGTCGGTGACGAGGAGGCGGATCGATCCGGGCGTCTCTGCGCGACGCGCGAGCCCGCGACCAGCGAGGAACGCCGCGACGTCCTTGGCGACGGCACGCGCGCTGTCGATGATCGTGACGTGCGGGCCGATGAGCTCACGCGCTTCCGCTTCGAGCACCGGGTAGAGGAGCGGGTAGTGCGTGCAGCCGAGGACGACCACGTCCACGCCCGCCCGCGCGAGGGGCTCGAGGTAGCGCCGCGCCGCGAGGCGGGGGACCTCGCCCTCCGTCCAGCCCTCCTCCGCGAGCGGGACGAGGAGCGGTGCGGGCTGGCCGATCGTCTCGACGCGGGTCGAGCACGCCGAGACCGCGCGCGGATACGCGCCGGACGCGATCGTCCCCGCCGTCGCGAGGACACCGACCTTGAACACGCGCGTTGCCTCCGCCGCCGCGCGTGCGCCGGGCTCGATGACACCGAGGACCGGGAGATCGAGCTCGACCCGTAGCCGCTCGGGCGCGACCGCGCTCACCGTGTTGCACGCGATGACGATCGCCTTCACGCCGCGCGCGACGAGGTGGTTCGCGCAGCCGAGCGCGTAGCGGGTGACGGTGCCCGGGCCCTTCGTGCCGTACGGCACGCGCGCCGTGTCGCCGAGGTAGACGATGTCCTCGTGGGGGAGCGCGGCGCGGAGGGCGCGCACGACCGTGAGGCCGCCGAGGCCCGAGTCGAACACGCCGAGCGGCGCGTCCGCGTCGCGCTTCATCGGGCCGCCGCGTCGGCCTCGAGCACCAGCTCGAGGACGGCCATCCGGACCGCGACGCCGGCCTCGACCTGCTCGAGGACGCCGCTCTGCGCGCCGTCGGCGAGCCCGGGATCGAGCTCGACGCCGCGATTGATCGGGCCGGGGTGGAGGACCAGCGCGTCCGGTTTCGCGAGCGAGAGCGTCCGCGGGTTGAGACCGAAGGTCTTCGAATACTCGCGCGTCGTGGACAACATCGCGGAGCCGAGCCGCTCCTGCTGGATCCGGAGCATCATCACGACGTCGGCGCCCTCGACCGCCGCTTCGAATCGCGGGACGACCTCGACCGTCTCGCCGAGCACGTCCGCGCGGAGCGGCATCATCGTCCGCGGGCCGGTGAGGCGCACGCGCGCGCCCATCTTCCCGAGGAGGAGCGCGTTCGAGCGCGCCACGCGCGAGTGCGCGATGTCCCCGCAGATCGCGACGACGAGGCCTGCGAGCTGGCCCTTCCGCCGCGTGATCGTGAACGCGTCGAGCAGCGCCTGCGTGGGGTGCTCGTGCGCGCCGTCGCCCGCGTTGACGACCGAGCAGCCGAGGTTTTTCGCAAGAAACGCAGCCGCGCCGGAGGAGGCGTGACGGACGACCATCACGTCCGTCCGCATCGCCTCGACGTTCTTCGCCGTGTCGAGGAGGGTCTCTCCCTTCGACACGCTCGAGCCCGACGAGCTGATGTTGATCACGTCGGCGCCGAGGCGCTTGCCCGCGATCTCGAACGAGGTCCGCGTCCGCGTCGAGGCCTCGAAGAAGAGGTTCACGACGGTACGCCCGCGGAGCGCCGTCGACTTCTTCTCCGTCCTTCGCGACAGCTCGTGCGCGCCTTCGGCCCGCGCCAGCACCGCGTCGATGTCCGCCGGGGAGAGGTCCTCGATCCCGAGAAGGTGGCGATGCCTCCACATCGGGTCCCCTTGGTACCACGTCCCGGGCGGACGCGTACGCTAGTTCAGATAGCGCTTGTCCTTCGGCGGCTTGCGATTCTTGAGCTCGTCCTCGAGCCCTCCCTGCACGACGCGGAGGGAAGGGCCGCCCTTGCTCGAGGCCCGCTTCGCGGGACGCGGCCGCGGCGCATCGTCGAGGATCGACTCGACCGTCAACGCGGCGCCGCGGCGGCGGAGGACGGCCAGCTTGAACCGCAGCCAGAGCGCGCGGGCAGGGGACGGGTGACCGCCGAGGGCGAGCCCGACGGCGACGCCGCCGAACGGAGCGACCGCGCCTTCGGGGACGCTCTCGTTGAAGACGAGCCCGAGCACGCAGCCGGCGATCGTGAGCCAGAAGAGGACGCGGCCGCTCACGGGGAGCACGAAGAACAGGCGCACCTGCGAGTTCGTGTACTCGCGCGACCATGCGACGACGACCGCGGCGAGCGCCGCACCCGCGCCGAACATGAACGGCGGGTGGAAGATCTCGCTCCGGACGGGGATGCGATCGACGAGCAGCACGAGCAGGTTGCCGACGACGACGCTGATGATCAGCATCCGCAGCAGACGCGCGCCGCCCCACGTCTTCTCGAGCTGAGGCGTGAAGAAGTAGAGGCCGAGCAGCGTGAAGAACACGTGCCCGAGCCCGCGCGGGCTCGTCAGGACGCCGGAGGTCACGAGCGTCCAGAGGTGGAGGTTCGCGATGTCCTCGGGCGAGCACGCGAACAGCTTCCAGAGCCGCGGACCCGCCGGCGGGCCCGGTGCCCAGTTCGCCACGATCGCTCCGACCACCGCGACGACGGCGATCGTCGCGAGAACGATCTTCATCGTGCGTCCCGGTCGCGGGAGCGACGGAACGACCTGGGCGGTCTCGCGCATGCTCCTGTCAGTCTAGATTCGCGCCGGAGGTCGGGCAAGGTGGCCCTTCGGCCGCGGGCAAAGAGCGCCGCTCGCGTTCGGGCGCGCCTCGGGGCATCCGCGCGCGGACGGCCGAGCTCCCTTCAGGGGCCGGCGTCGCCGGCGTCGCCGCCGTTGCTCGTGGCGCCGGCGTCGGCCGATCCGCTCGCGACCGCGCTGCACGACGCGAACGTCTCGACGTCGGGCAGGTAGACCGCCGTGCACGTCGTCGACCACGTCGGACGCGCAGCCCGGAGCGCTTCGCGGTTCGAGCCGGCGGACTCGATCGCGGCGCGCGCGCCGTCGTACGCCGCCTTGTCGAACACGAAGACCTCGACGGTGATGCCGGTGCCGAAGGCGACCGGCGGCCTCACGAGCGTCGCGTCGGCGAAGCAGTCGTAGAGCCCGCCGGCGAACGGGCGATCGGCCTGCCCCGCCGGATAGGCGACGACGGCGTAGCGATAGGCTTCGGTCGCGCCCGCCCCGCAGCCGAGGCCGCGCGTCACGTCTCCACCGCGGACGACGATCGCGGAAGGCACCGGCGTGACCTCGTTGCTCGACGTCCCCGAGCACGCGCCGGACAGCGTCGAGACGAGCGCCCCCACGGCCACGAACGCGCGGAGCGGCACGCGAATCGGGCGAGAAGAGAGGGGCGTACGCATCACGGCGCCCTTTTACGCTGGGCCGGGGACGCGCACAAATCGAAAACTTCCCGGCCGAACCGAAGCGATCCCCGTCGCGCCGAAGGCTTTGACAGCGCGGAACGGTCGGGACGATAACGACGGCCACCATGATGAACGGCGCAGACCTGGCTCGCTCGTCGATCACAGCTTCGCTCCAGCCTGCCGCGGCAGGCGCGGCACAAGGCGCAGCGACGGGCGGCGCGGATCGCCTCGACCCGATGCAGCTCGTCCTGCACGCGTCGATTCCGGTGAAGCTCGTCATCCTGCTCCTCGTCGTCTTCTCGATCGTGTGCTGGGTGGTGATCGTCGCGAAGGCGCTCCACCTCATGCGCGCGCGCGGTGACAGCGAGCGCTTCATGAAGGCGTTCGACGGCGCCGGCTCGCTCGACGCGCTCGCGCAGCAGGGCCTCGCCGGCTTCCGCGGCTCGCCCTTCGCGCGCATCTTCGCGACCGGCTACGACGAGATGGTCCGCCTCACCCGCGGCGAGCGCGGGCGGCGGCTCGACGAGGCGCAGGGCACCCACGTCGAGAGCATCACGCGGCGTGCGGCGGCCGCGGAGATCGTGCACCTCGAGTCGTGGATGGCGCTCCTCGGCACGATCGGATCGACGGCGCCGTTCATCGGCCTCTTCGGCACCGTCTACGGCATCATGGACGCGTTCCTCAGCATCGGGAACCAGCAGAGCGCGAACCTCCCCGTCGTGGCGCCGAAGATCGCCGAGGCGCTCATCGCGACCGCGATCGGCCTCGTCGCCGCGATCCCGAGCGTCATGGCGTACAACTACTTCGCGCGCCGGGTCGGCGAGCTCGCGGACATCATGGATGCGTTCGCCCTCGACGTCGCCTCGCGGGCCAAGCTCGGGGGCGTCTGACCATGGGCATGGGAGGCGGAGGCGGCGGCGGCAGGGGGCGGCGACGCCTCGGCGGCATGAACGAGATCAACGTGACGCCGCTCATCGACGTCATGCTCGTGCTCCTCGTCATCTTCATGGTGACCGCGCCGCTCCTGACCACGGGGGTCCAGGTCGACCTTCCCAAGGTCAGGAGTGCGCCGATGCAGACCGACGAATCGAAGATGCTCGTGATCGTGACGGCCGACGAGCACGTCTATCTGGGGAAGGACGAGATCACCCAGGCGATCGAAGATCGAATGAAGACCAACGCACGTCTGCAGGAGGAGAAGGAGCTCTACGTGCAGGCCGACGAGAACGTGAAATACGGGATCGTGCTCCGAGTGATGGCGGCAGCCCGCAGCGCCGGCGTCGAGAAGCTCGGCATGGTCACCGACCCCCTCGTCGTGAAATGACGCTACATCGGTGAGAAGAAGATGAAGCTGCCCGGGGTGCCCTACCAGCCGAAGTACGCGGGAGACGAGATCGTCGTCGGCCTCGTGCTCGGCGTGGTGCTGCACCTGCTCGCGGTCGGGCCCTTCGTCCTCAAGGCCGTCCTCCCGAAGGCCGAGACGGTGGAGGAAGAGCCGCTCGTCGCGCGGCCCGTCGTCCAGGCGACGCTCCTCAAGCTCGGCAAGCCGATCGACAAGACGAAGCTCCCCGACCGTTTCGCGCCGCAGGCGCGGACGGCGCCGCAGAAGACCGCCGTCGCGTCGCGCGAGGACCCGGGCCGCATGCGCGACGCGGGCCCGCCGCCGCCGAACGCGCAGGACTCGGACATCCTCAACCTCGTCGCGAAGTCCGACCCGTTCGCGGAGGACGCGGGCAAGCGCCGTCCCGAAGAGGGCCACGAGCTCGGGATCGAAGGCGGGACCGAGACCGATCCGAACAAGGTGAAGGCGGGCGACATGTACGCCGCCCAGCTCGGCATCTTCTTCGGTCAGCACCTCACCGTACCGACGGTCATCTCCGTCGGTGAAGCGCGCCGACTGTGTGTCGTGTTCGAAGTGAACATCGGCAAGAACATGGTCATCTGGCACGTGCGCACGAATCCGGTGAAGGGCTCGGGCAACGAGCTGTTCGACGACGCCGCGCGCACGATGTTGATGAAGCTCCTCGACGACAAGGCCGCATTGCCGCAGCCGCCGAAGGAGGTCGAAGAGCTCTATCGCGGCCGTCGTGTACAGATCATCATTCCGGGCGACCCCCACGGAGACTCTTCGCGATGCTTGCCAAAGTGATCCGCACCTTCTCTCGCTCGCCGCTCGCCGTGCTCGCCTTCGCGGGCGTGGCCCTCACGCTCGCCGTGCCCGCCGTCGCGCAATCGCCGGCCGGAGGCGCGGCGCCGGCAGGATCGGCGAGCGCGCTGCCCGCAGCGACGAACCAGGGCGGGGTCACCACCGTCGTCGTCCAGGGCGGCAACCGCTCGCTCTTCAAGATCGCCGTCACGCCGGTGCCGGGTGACTCCGCGGTGTCGAACACCGTGACGGAGACCGCGAGCCGCGACTTCACGCTCTCGAGCATGTTCCAGGTGCTCGATCCGAAGAGCTTCACCGCGAACCTCGAGAAGGAAGGGCTCTCGATCGACCCGGCCTCGTGGCGCACGGTCGGCGCCGAGGGCGTCATCAAGGGCAACAGCTCGATGCGCGGCTCGAACGTGCACCTCGAGCTCCGCCTCTACGTCGTGTCGCGCGGCGCCGACGCGGTGCTGAAGAAGGAGTTCGACGTCGCGCCGAACGCCGTCCGCGGCGCCGTCCACCAGTTCGCGAACGAGGTGGTGAAGTACTTCACCGGCACGGCCGGCAGCTTCGGCAGCCGCCTCGTGTTCAGCGCCACCACGGGCCGCGGCCAGAAGGGCATCTTCTCGATCGACTCCGACGGGCAAGGGCTCGGCCGCCTGCCGGCGGTCTCCAACGTCGCGCTCGCGCCCGCCGTCGGCCCCGGCGGCGTCCACTACGCGGGCGGTCTCCCCGACGGCAGCTACCAGCTCTTCAAGATCGGCAGCCCGACCGCGGTGCTGAAGCACGCGGGGCTCGTCTTCGGTGTCGCGTTCGGCGGCGGGAAGATGGCGGTCGTCATCTCGCAGAACGGCGCCTCGGACATCTACACGGGCGCGCCGGACGGCTCCGGCCTCACGAAGGTCACGAACGGCGGGCTCAACACCCACCCGGCGTTCGGGCCCGGCGGTCAGCTCGCCTATGTCTCGAACCAGGGCGGCAACCCGCAGATCTACGTCGACGGCAAGCGCGCGAGCTTCCGCGGCACGTACAACATGGCGCCTGTATGGTGCAACGACCCGGAGGGGCTGAAGCTCCTCTTCATGGGCCGCGACGGCGGGACGTGGGACATCTTCTCGGTCGAGCCCGGCGGCGGGAACATGAAGCGCCTCACGCAGGACCAGGGCTCGAACACGTACCCCGCCTGCTCGCCGGACGGCCGGAACGTCGCGTTCTTCTCGACCCGCGGCGGCCTCTATCTCGCGAACATGCAGGGCCAGAACCAGCAGAAGATCGCCAGCGTCACGGGCGAGAGCCTCCGGTGGGAAGGGAACTGACCGCTACGCTAGAGCTCGCTCCGCTTGCGCGCCGGGCCGCTGCCTCCTAGGGTGCGGCCGATGGCCTCGTCCTCGGCACGCTGGGAGCAGCCCGTGAAGGGCGTCGTCAGCCTGTTTGCGTTCGCAGGCGGAGTCGGCGTGCTCCGGGACGGCGCGCTCGTCGTCGTCGACGATCACGGAGCCGCCGCGGCGGAGCAGCCCGCCCCGCCCGGCGCACACGCGGTCGCGAAGCTCGGTGACGCGTGGTGGGTCGCGAACGGTGACGCTGCGCTCGTCCGCGTCGGGAAGGGCAAGCCGGCGCGCTTCGCCGACGAGGCCGGCGCGGTGGCGGCGATCGCGGTGAACGAGGAAGCGGTCGCGGTCGCACGCGACGGACGCGTCGAGCTCTGGTCGCACGCCGGCAAGCGGAAGTGGGCCGTCGCGTGCCCGTCCGCCGTCGCGCTCGCGTTCGCGGGGATCCATCTCGCTGCGCTCGGCGAGGAGGGCGCGCTCACGTTCATGACGCTCGCGAAGGGCGACGTGAAGGGGACCGTCCGCCTCGCGTCGACGGACCCGATCTCCGACTGGCGCCTCGCGCGCGTCGACGCGAAGCACGTCGTCCTCGCCCTCGGCGAGTGGCTCGTGCTCGTCGACGCGGCGGAGCACAAGGTCGTCCGCCGCGTGCGTGCCGCCGCGAAGGTCACCGCCGTCGCCGCCGACGCGGACTGGATCGTCGCCGGGCTCGAGGACGGCCGCGTGCAGGTCGTCCAGGTCGCGACGGGCGAGCCGCGCCTCGAGCTCGCCGCGCACGCGCCGAAGGCGATCCGCGCCGTCTCGCTCACGAAGACGGGCCTCTACACCGCGAGCGTCTCCGGCAGCGTGAAGGCGTGGGATCGGACCGGCTTCGAAGCCGGCGCCCGCGCGCGCGCGCCCGTCACCGCGATCGCGTCGCGTGGAACGCTCGTCGCCGCGGGCGACCGCGCGGGCAAGGTACGGATCCTCGAGAGCGGTCGCGAGGTCGCGACGCTTCCGCTCGGGACCGCGATCACCGCCGTGCACGTCACGCACGAGCAGGCGGTCGTCGCGGTCACGGCGCAGATCGTCGTCCGCGCCGAGAAGCCGTGGAAGACGCCGAAGCCGATCGCGCTCCGCGCCCCGGCGACGGCGTTCGCGTCCGACGACACCTACGCCTTCGTCGCGCACGAGCGCGGCGGCGTCGACGTCTATGACCTCGGCAAGGGCGAGCTCGTGACGAGCTACGCGCTCTCGGACGCGCCGATCACCGCCCTCTGCCGCTTGCCCGGATCGCTCCTCGTCGTCGGCACCGCGTCGACCGACGGCCGCGTGTTCGTCGTCGACGTCGCGGAGGCGAAGGTCCTCCACCGGATCGAAGCGCACGACGAGGCGTTCGGCGTGACGTGTCTCTCGACCGACGCGCGCGGTCGCATCGTCGCGTCCGGCTCGGACGACGGCAGCGTCGTCCTCATCGACCCGGCGAAGGGGAGGGTGCTCGCCCGCCTCCGCGTGCGCGAGACGCCGGCCGCGATCGCCTTCGAGTCGACCGGACGTCGCTTCGGCTGCACGTTCGCGGACGGGACCGCCGCCGTCGTGACGCTCGGCAAGCAGGCTCTCGTGGAAGACCTCGGTCTCCGCGGCGCCTCGCAGGTCGCGTGGGGCACGACCCCGGTGTTCGGCCTCGCCGACGGCCGGGTCGAGCCGGTCGCGGCCGACGCCTAGGGCCTCGCTCGACTCAGCCCGCGTCGTCGACGTCGTCGATGTCCTCGGGGCCGGCATCCGTGACGTCGTCGATGTCCTCCGGGCCGGCGTCGTCGACGTCGTCGATGTCCTCCGGCGACGCGTCCTTACCGGCGTCGGCGCGCGCGTCGGTGCCGGCGTCCTTCGCCGTGCGGGACGACTGCGCTGCAGACGACGACTCGTCGCCCTCCGTGTCCGTCGTCGCGGCGCAGGCAGCGGTAGCGAGGATGGTCGCGAGGGTGAGGATCTTCGTGAGCTTCATGGTGCGAGGAGCCTCTGCACGCGCCGCGCCATCGCTGCCGTGCGCGGATTCGCGCCGGTTTCCCCGGCGCCACGCCTCGCGCCGCGCCGAACGAGATCTCGATTCGGGAAGCTACGGCTCTCGACGCCGGAGCGCTTCGGCGAGCGCCGCTTCGAACGCCGCACGGTCCGAGTGCACGACGAGCGGGTGGCCGAGCACCATCGCGGTCACCGAGAGCGCCATCGCGACGACCTTCGAGCGCACGAGGAAGTGTGGCGGGTCGAGGAGATCCTTCCGCCGCTCCGCCCATGCGCGGTAGGGTCCGCGAACGTCGGGCTCGAACCCGTCGATCCGGCTCCAGTCGTGGAAGGTCTGCACGCTCCGCCCGTCGAGGAGGAGACGATCGATCCGTGCCGTGTACCAGCGCACGGCGGCGGCATCGACGTGCCCTTCGACGACGGTGCGCACGAGCCCCGGCGCGACGAGCCGGAAGGTGCCGCGCATCCGCGGCCCCTCGTAGACCTCGTCCTTGCCCCGTGAGCTCGGGTCCAAAGCGAGAGAACGCTAGCACGATGGCAACGAGCGCCTTGTTCGATCGCAGGAAGTGGCGCGCGTCGTCGCAGGCGCGACGATCGCGCGCACACGACGTTGCCAGCTCGGATGCGGCGCATTATCGGTCGTCGGTCATGTCGTCGCCGATCGACTTCGCGGGCCTCTTCGACATCGCGCCGAACGCGTACATGGTGCTCGATCGCGAGCTTCGCTTCGTCGCTGCGAACAAGGCCTACCTGGAGCTGACCGCGAGCCGCCTCGAGGACCTCCTCGGCAAGCGTCTCTTCGATCTGTTCCCGAACGATCCTGCCGACCCGAACAACGTCCCCGCCCAGATGCTGCGGTCCTCGCTGGAGCGCGTGCTCGAGACCGGCGAGCGCGATCACCTCGCGTTGATCAAGTACCGAGTCCCGAAGAAGGTCGGCAGCGAGGTCCTCGTCGAGGATCGGTTCTGGAGCGCCACCCACTGCCCGGTCTGCGACGCGGAGGGGCGGGTCACGTTCGTGCTCCAGCACACGGTCGACGTCACCGAGCTGCGCCGGAACGAGCGCGAGGAGCGAGAGCCTGGCGCGAGAGGCGAGGACGTCCGCGAGCGCGCCGGCGTCCTCGCGCGCGCTCGCGCGGTCCAGGAGGAGAAGACGCAGGTGGAGGCCGAGCGCGAGCAGATGCGCGTCCTCTTCGAGCAGGCTCCCGGCTTCATGTGCGTGCTCGAGGGAACCGACCACGTCTTCCGTCTCGCCAACGCCGCCTACCGCACGCTCGTCGGCAACCGCGACCTCCTCGGCAAGCCCGTCCGCGACGCGCTGCCGGAGGTGGTCGCTCAAGGCTTCATCGACATGCTCGACCGCGTCTACACGACCGGTGAGGCCTTCGTCGGCGCGGGCGTCCGCCTGCTGCTCGAGCGCGCCGGAGGCGGTCAGGAGGAAGTGTTCCTCGACTTCATCTACCAGCCCGTCCGCGACCGCGCCGGCGCCGTCACCGGCATCTTCGTCCAGGGCCACGACGTGACGCGCCACAAGCACGCCGAGCGCGCGGCGGAGGCGTTCTCGACCGAGCTCCAGGAGCAGAGCCGGGAGGTCATGGTCGCTCTCCAGCACGCCAACAAACGGATTGAGGATCTCGAGGGGGAGCTTGCCACCCGCTGAGGTCCCCGAGCTGCACGGCCTCGTCGTGCAGAAGCTGACGAAGGTGTTCGGCGAGCAGCGCGCGCGCGAGTTGCTCGCGAACGTCCTCGGCGAGGTACGCCTCGCGCAGGTGGTGTCCCTGGACGACTTGATGCGCGTCGCCGAAGCGCTCCAGAAGCGCGGCGGCTTCGAGGCGACGACGGGCGCGATGCTCGCCGTGCAGGCGACGATGCGGCGCGCGCCGTAGCGTCACTTCTTGCAGAGCGCGTCACACTGCTCGGTCGTCCCGCAGAGGGTTCCGTCGAGGCAGCGGCGGCAGTCGTCGGAAGCGTTCGTGCAGAACGGCCCGAAGTTCGCCTTCGACTCCGCCGACACGTTCGTGCACGCGTCGTACTGCTTCTGGAGCGCATCGCACGTGGGTGCGCCGAAGGTCGACTCGGTCTTGTCGTCGCCACCGCACGCGACGAGCGCGCTGGAGACGATCGCGTAGGCGAGGGATGCGCGGAAGGCCACGAAGGAGCTCATTGCCGGGGGCATAGCAGCGTTCGCGCGTGGCGCCACGCGTCACTTACCCCGGAACGTCGCCTCGCGCCGCTCGAGGAAGCTCCGCACCCCTTCCTGCGCATCCTCGCTCGCCATCAGGCCGGGGAGGAGCGAGACGAGGTGCGCCGCGGCCTCCTCGGCCCCGCGGGCGCGCGCGATGCGGGCGTTCGCGAGCGTCGCCTGGACACCGAGCGGGGCCTGCTTCGCGACGAGGTGTGCGATCTGCTTCGCGCGGTCGACGTGGCGGCCGTGCGGGACGACCTCCTGCACGAGCCCGACCCGGTGCGCTTCCGCCGCGCCGAATTCCTCCGCGGTGAGGAGGAAGCGCATCGCGTTCCCCCATCCGAGCTTCTCCGGCGCGCGGATCGTGGCGCCGCCGAACGGGACGATGCCGCGCCCGATCTCGAGCTGCCGGAAGCGCACGCCCTCGGCGGCGACGACGATGTCCGACGCGAGCGCGAGCTCGATCGCGACGGTGAAGCTGATCCCGCACGCGGCCATCACGATCGGCTTCGGGACCGGGTCGCCCCAGATCCCGAACGGGTCGTAACGCTTCCCTCCGGAGAGCGCACGCGGTCCGTGCTGGGCGACGAACGGGCCGACCTCCGCGAGGTCGAGGCCAGCGGAGAAGTGGTCGCCGTGGGCGAAGAGCACGCCCGCGCGGAGCTCGCTGTCGTCGGCGAGGCGCTCGTAGGCCGACGCGAGCTGGTCGAGCATCGCGAGGTCGAACGCGTTGCGCTTCTCCGGGCGGTTGATGCCGATGCAGAGGACGTGTCCGTCCTTCTCGATCGTGACGCGTTCGGTGGCCATGCGGGCGAGCCTACGCCGTGACGCGGGCGCCCGACACTTGGACGGCGCGCCCCGTGGCCGATTCACTGAATCGCGGGCGGCGTCTTCCGTCGAAGCCCGACATGAGCTCGCATCGCCTGCGACCGTTCGTCGCCCTCCTCGCTCTCCTCGCGGCTTCGGCCGCCTGTGCCTCTTCGAGCACGACGACCGACCCCGCCGCGCCCGCGACGACGACACCGGCGCCGGTCTTCGCGAGCACGCTCTGTCAGGACGGCGTGTGCTGGCTCGCGCCGACACCGCAGGGGAACACGCTCCGCGCCGTGTCGACGACGAAGACGGGAACGAGCTTCGCGGTCGGCGACCACGGCGCCGTGCTCCGCTCCGGTGAAGGCGGCTGGAAGGCGCTCGCGTTGCCGAAGCGCGTCGACGGGGACGGCACCGACCGGTACCGGAACCTCCGCGCCGTGCACGCGGTCGCGGACGACGACGTGTGGATCGCCGGCGAGCTCGGCGCGCTCCTCCACTTCGACGGCGTGTCGTTCACGCAGACGGGGCCCGAGAGCGCGAAGGACGCGGAGAACATCGCGATCTGGGCCGCTGCGAAGGACGACGTCTGGGTCGCGTCACGCCGTTCCGTGTGGCGGTACGACGGAACGAGCTGGACCGAGATGCTCTCCGCGAGCATCGGCGACGTCCCGGCGACGCTCGTCGGCCTCTGGGGCTCGGGGCCGGACGACGTGTGGGTGCTCGGGGCCACGACGACGGGCGCCGTTCGGACGTGGCACTTCGACGGCACCAACTGGGGCTCGGATCCGGTCCCCGATGTGTCGAACGACCTCGCGCCGGCCGGGGCGCCGGTCGCGATCTCCGGCACCGGCCGCGGACAGCCGTGGCTCGCGTTCGAGTACCGCGTCGTCGCGCGCACCGAGGAGGGCACGTATCGAACCCTCTACGAGATCGCCTATCCGGACCGCTCCGCCGCAAGCGCGCTGACGAGCCTCCGCGTACGGAGCGCCGAAGGCGTGTGGCTCGCCTTCCGGGACGGGCACGTGCAGCACTCGGAGGCGGCGACGAAGATCGCCCTCGGCGCTCCTTCGGGGGGAGGGACCGGTCTCGCGTTCGGTGACGGCCCCGAAGGCCGCACGATCGTCCTCCGCCCGGGCGGTCGCCTCGCCGATCCGACCGCTCCGCCCGGCGCGAGCCGCGCGATCGAGGGACCGCGGACGAAGTGTGCACCCGCGGGCGCGTCCGTGGTCTGCCTCGAGGCCGTGGGCGAGAAGCGGTCGCAGCTCGTCACGTTCGAGCCCCTCGAGACGGGGTCGCGTCGCGGCGCGACGCGCGGACCTCTGGACCTCGCCGTAGCGGACACGACCGAGCTCCGCGCGAACGCGCGCGGTGACGTCGTCGTTCGTTCCGGTGGGCAGGTCTTCGCCGTCGCCGGAACGGCCGTGCGGGAGATCGCGCGGCCGAACGGCGACAAGGCGGCCGACACCCTGCTCGACGTCGTGCTCGCCGAGGACGGCGCCGTCTACGCGACCGAGCTCGACGGCGCGCTCCTCCGCGCGACGGTGGGCCAGAGCTCGTTCACGCGGACGGCGGCGCCGCAGGACGAGAGGGGGTGCCACCTCCACCAGCCCGCGACCGGTACTCTCTACGTCTCGTGCGTCCGCGAGGTGACACCGGACGTGCCGGACCACGTCGAGATGATCGTGCGCCGGCCGGACGGCAGCGTGGTGACCCGCGGCATGCTCGAAGACCGCCCTTTCCGGAACGATCCGCCCGTCACCGTGACCGCGTCGGGGAAGCCGGCGTTCGCCGCGCGCCTCTATCGCAGCGGTCGGCGCGGCGTCTGGCGCCTCGACGGCAAGACGTGGACGCACTTCGAGATGGAGGCCCAGGACGAGACGCCCGTCGTCGCCTACGGAGAGCAGGTGCTCGTCGACCTGCGCGCGCCGGAGGACCGTGAGAACGGCGCCGCGCTCCGCGTGATCGACGGCGCGGACGTCCGCACCGTTCGCGTCCCCGTCCACGGCATCCGCCGGCTCGTCGCGACCCGAGCCGGCCTCCTCGGCGAGCGTGCCGAGGTCGAGTCGGCGGGCGCGTTCTACTCCGACGTCGTCACGTCCGCCTTCGTCTACCGCCTGCCCTGAGCGCAGCTCAGGGCACCTGGCACGTCTTGTCGCCGAACGCGCCCTGCATGCACATGTAGCCCTCGGACGTGCGGCAGTCGTTGTTCCCGGTGCACGTCTTCACGCACATCTGGATGTCGACGCGCCCGCCCTGGCCGGTGGAGGACGACGACTGCATGCAGGTTGCACCCTTCCCGCAGTCGGGGGAGAG
>JBDHVE010000189.1:0-17069 GCA_039809485.1 Polyangiaceae bacterium
CCGTCGCGGGTGTCGTAGATCATCAGCTGCGTCGTCACCTTGATCGGCGCCGCGAACGTCATGCCGCGCTGGCGGCACTCGTCGACGTCGTACTTCGGCTTCTCGAGGTTGTAGGAAACGAAGACGAGCTCGCTCGTCCCGTTGAAGTCCTTGATCGGGAAGACGCTACGGAAGACCGCTTGCAGACCGACCTCGACCCGCTCGTGCTGCGGGACGTTCGTCTGCAGGAATTTGTCGTACGACGACTTCTGGATGTCGATGAGGTTCGGGACCTCGATGACACGTTGAATCCGTCCCAGGTTCTTGCGGATACGGAAGTTGGACTGGATAGCGGTCGCCATCGTTGCTCCTCTTGGGGCCGCCCCCACGCAGGGGGCGGGGCGCCTCGCTCGTCACGCTGTTCGGCCGCAGCGGGACGGGGGGCTGTCGAAGCCAGTAAGGGGGGACTAAGAGCTAAGCGGGTTCAGTTCTTGCCCCGATTCGCGCGAGCGTCGCGTCGTAGCGCGCCCGTTGCCGCGGATCGAGCTGAACCAAGTTGGCACGCGAAATGCCGAGAGGCGCGAGCGAAGGGATCTCTCCCTTCGCCGCGCCGCGCGGCGTTTCAATCAAGCAGAAACGAAGCGAGCACTTACTTGAGCTCGACCTTCGCGCCTGCCTCTTCGAGCTTCTTCTTCATGTCGTCGGCGTCGGCCTTGGACACGCCTTCCTTGAGATCCTTCGGCGCGCCCTCGACGAGGTCCTTCGCCTCCTTGAGGCCGAGGCCGGTGATCTCGCGGACGACCTTGATGACGTTGATCTTGTTCGCGCCCGACTCCTTGAGGTGGACGGTGAACTCCGTCTTCTCCTCAGCAGCCGCCGGCGCCGCCGCGCCACCACCGCCGCCGCCAACCGCAGCGACCGCCACCGGGGCCGCCTTGACGCCCCACTTCTCCTCGAGGGTCTTGATGAGCTCGGCGATCTGGATCACCGGCATGTTCGAGAGGAAGTCGACGACCTGATCCTTCGTGATGTCCGCCATGACTGTGTGCTCCGTAATCGATACTTCAGAAATCTTCAAACTTTAGCGCGCTGCACCGTTACACCGCGCTTTCTGGGGCCGCTCTTGTCGGTCCCGCGCCCGTTTCCCTGGGCCAGGGTGGTGCGCGTGTCAGGTGCTCGTGCCGCCGGCCTCGCGCTCTTTGGCCGCGAGGAGGTAGACGAAGTTCTGCGTCGGCGCCTGGAGGAGCGCGACGAACTGCTGGAGCGGTGCCTGGAAGGTCGCGAGCAGCTTGGCGCGGAGCTCGTCCTTGCCCGGCATCGTCGCGAGCTGTTCCTCGACGCCCTTGGCGTCGAGGACGGTGCCCTCGATGAGACCGGCCTTGACCTTGAGCTTCTCGCCGGCGTCGCCCTGATCCTTCTTGAACGCCTTGACGACCTTCGCGGCCGCCGAGGGATCTTCGTAGGACCAAGCAACGCCCGTCATCCCGACGAGGACGTCGTCGAGCTTCTCCGCGAAGGGCTGGCCCTTCAGCGCGTGACGAACGAGCGTGTTCTTGACGACCTTGTACTCGACGCCCGCCTTGCGGAACGAGGCGCGGAGCGCAGTTGCCTGCTCGACGGTCATGCCCTTGTAATCAAGGAAGACCGCCGAGGTCATCTTGTCGAACCTGCCCTTGACCTCGCCGATGAGGGCGGTCTTGCCCGTGCGGGTCGATGTGGCCGCTGCCATGGTGATCAGCCCTCCTCGGAACCCGCCATGAAGATGGCAGGATCGATCTTGATGCCGGGGCCCATGGTGGAGCTCATCGTGATGCTGCGCAGGTACGTGCCCTTCGCCGTCGAAGGCTTCGCACGAACGAGCGCGTTGATGAGCGCCTTGGCGTTGTCCGCGATGCCCTGCTCGGAGAACGAGACCTTGCCGATGCGGGCGTGGACGATGCCCGCCTTCTCGACGCGGTACTCGATCTTGCCGCCCTTGGCCTCACGAACCGCGTTGCCGATGTCGAACGTGACCGTTCCGACCTTCGGGTTCGGCATGAGACCGCGGGGGCCGAGGATACGACCGAGCTTACCGACGGCGCCCATCATGTCGGGCGTCGCGATGACGCGATCGAAATCCATGAAGCCTTCGCTGACCTTCGCCACCATGTCGTCGCTTCCGGCGAAGTCAGCACCGGCCTCCTTGGCCTCGCGCTCCTTCTCGCCCTTCGCGAACACGAGCACGCGCACCGTCTGACCGGTACCGTGCGGGAGGACCAACGCGCCACGGACCATCTGGTCCGCGTGCTTGGGATTCACGCCCAAGCGGATCGCGAGGTCCACCGTCTCGTCGAACTTGGCGAACTTGGCCTGCTTGACCAAGGACGCCGCCTCCTCGACGCTGTACTTGCGCGAACGGTCGACCATCGGTTCGACCTTCGTGCGGTTCTTCGACAACTTCGGCATCTGCCTCCTATCGGCGTTCCGCTCTTCGAGAGCTTCCGGCCTGCCACCCCTGAAGCGCTCTGGAGATCGGCTCGCGCCGAAGGATCCGGAGTGGGTGGTCTCGAGGTTCGGATCAGGGGCCCGTGACCCAGTTCACGGAGGCCCTCACGTCTTGGATGATCGAGCGTTGCTCGATCACGAGGAGCTCGGGCGCGCGACCTCTCGCGTGCGCCGCGGAGCCCCAACCGTCGTCACGCGACGACGTCGATGCCCATCGAGCGGGCGGTGCCCTTGATCGTGCGGATCGCCGCCTCGATGTCGGTGCAGTTCATGTCCTGCATCTTCTGACCGGCGAGCTCGCGAACCTGCTTCTCGGTCACCTTGCCGACCTTGTTCTTGTTCGGCTCCTTCGAGCCCGCGCCCGGCTTCTTGTTGGTCGAGAGACCAGCGGCCTTCTTGAGGAGGACCGAGACCGGGGGGGTCTTGAGGATGAAGGTGAACGAACGGTCCGAGAAGACCGTGATCACCACGGGGATGATCATGTCGCCGCCGGCGGTCTTCGCGTTGAACTCCTTGCAGAACTGCATGATGTTCACGCCGTGCTGACCGAGCGCGGGGCCGACGGGCGGAGCCGGGTTGGCCTTGCCCGCGGGGAGCTGGAGCTTGATGTATCCGGTGATCTTCTTCGCCATGGCTGTCTCGTGGCTCCTACGGGAGGCCGCTCTTTCTCACGGTTCGTGATCCGTGAGCCGCGGGCCGTAGTGGGGTCTCGGGCGGACGGTCAAAAAACCTGCCCGCTTCGTGGGGGGCGCCTTCTTAGCGCATCGCCGGACGATTTCCAGCAATTTTGGCGCGGCTTTCGCAAGCGCAGCGGTGAGCGACGCCAAGTCGCGGAGAATTTTCACGAAATGCGTTGACCGCGCTCGGCATGGAAGACAGCCTCCT
This sequence comes from Polyangiaceae bacterium, assembly GCA_039809485.1. Lineage (GTDB taxonomy): Bacteria > Myxococcota_A > Polyangia > Polyangiales > Polyangiaceae > Labilithrix. The sequence goes on from JBDHVE010000189.1 coordinate 3,349, forward strand.
ACCTCGTCCGCGGGCGCTCGCGCGCACGTCGGAGCCTAGCAAGTGGAAGGGAGCACGTCAGGTCGTGTGGTGGCGTAGACGACAGCTCGGAGCGGTCCTCCTCTTCTTCTCCGCGAGCTCCACTGCGAGCGCGCAGGTGAACGTCGAGAGCCTTCGCGCCGACCTCCGGAAGACGCCGGCGCTCGCCTCGCTCGAGGGCGCGTTCACGGGGCGGACGGGCAACGTCGAGAGCGTGGTCGTCGGCGGCGCCGCGTTCGGCGCGGCGCGCTGGGGGCGCCATTCGTTCTTCGCGACCACGCAGGCGGACTACGCGCGCTTCGGGTCCGAGACGCGCGTGTCGAAGAGCTTCCTCCACGCCCGCTACGACTACGCGCTCACACCGGTCGTCTCCGGCGAGCTCTTCGCCCAGCAGCAGCAGGACAAGTTCCAGCGGCTCCTCCTCCGCGAGCTGCTCGGCGTGGGGCCTCGGTTTCTCGTCGCGGACCAAGAGGAGCTGCGCGTCGCGGTCGGCACGGCGTACATGATCGAGTACGAGCGCATCTCCGTCGCGCCGGGCGCGCCCGACGACAACGTGACGTTCAACAACCGCTGGAGCTCGTATGCGAGCGGGACGTGGAGCCCGGACAGCCGGGTGCGCGCGATCGGGACCGTCTACGTGCAGCCGCGGTTCGACGACTTCGGCGACGTGCGTGTGCTCCTCGAGGGCGCGCTCTCGACGCAGGTCCTCGAACGGCTCGGCGTCAAGGTGATCGCGACGGTGCGCCACGACACCCAGCCGCCGACGACGGTGAAGCGGACGGATGTGGAGATCAAGAATGCGTTCACGCTGAAGTTCTGAGCTTCAGAACGGCTTCTTCCCCACCCGCGCCGTCGTCGCGGCGCACGCGACCGCGGGGTTGTGGAACCCGTACACGCTCTTCCACGCTTCGGCGAAGCGGTACATCGGGATCTCGTAGTAGCGGCCCCACGACATGACGACGACCTTCTCGCTCACGTTCGCGCCGCGGATCCCGGCGACGGTGACCCAGTGCGAGGTGAGGCCCTCGGTCCGGAACCACGTCATCACCGGCCGGCCGCTCGCGACGGCCGCGCGGAGGAAGGCGGGCCCGTCCTCGGGGTAGACGACGCTGCAGCGCAAGTCCGCCTGCTCGCGATCGAGGTAGCGCTCGAGATCGATCGGACGCGAGCCGACGACCCACTGGACGCCCTCCTCGTACGCGAGGTTCGGCGAGACGCCGTCTCGCCCGTAGAGGAGGAGCGCGTTCGCGACCGCGGTGGGTCCGCACTTGCCGCGTTCGTCGAACCAGCCGTCGGAGTCGGGCTGCGACCACGCCTTCGGGAAGCCGGCCGGGATCGGGACCGGCTTCATCTCGAGCTCGTGGATGCCGCGCGTCGTCGTCATCGCCTCGTCGCTCGCCCCGACGTCGGCGTCCGCGCCTTCGTCCTCGCCTGCGCACGCGGTCGTTCCGACGACGACGAGGGCGACGAGCGAGAGGGAGAGCCGCGACAGGCGCATCGGTGCGGTCTCCAGCAATCACTGGACCGCATGGTCGTCCCACCCGGCACCCGCGAAAACGACGTGATTCCAGCGAAGAAGACTGGATCCGCCGCGCACCGCGGGTGGTGTGGGTTGCCCTCCTCCAAAGGCGATATTGACAACCGTTTTCAATTAGCGCACAACCCTCGAGCTCCTCCTCGAAAGGCTCCGCGCTCCATGACGAAGGTCCGTCTCTTCTCGATCGTCGCCCTCCTCTCCGCGTGCTCCGGCGCCGCGGTCCTCGCGTGCGGGGACGACGACAACACCGTCCGGCTCCGCCCCGACGGTGGCGTCGCCGCCGGGGACGCGTCCGCCGACGGCGCGACGACGGCATGCGGGATCAGCCTGCCGACGTCCTACGTGAGCGCGGCGTACGAGACGAACGCGGCGCAGGAGCTCGCGCTCCGGCAGGCCTTCTCGGACTTCACCTCCCCGATGTCGCGCATCGAGTCCGGCTACGCCGACGGCGGCACCCCCGACGGCGGCGTCACGCTCGACCAGCTCGCGGCGCTCTTCTCCGCCGATGCCGGCGGCACGAGCGTCCGCGGTGCCGCGACCGTCTACTACCAGGGCCAGGTCGACGCGCTCCTCGCCGACTTCGTCGCGGCGTACAACAACGGCGCTCCCGCGCAGTACGCACCGAACGCGCAGACGCCCGGCGCGCGCGCGAACCTCGCGGGCACGTCGGTGTGGATGTTCAACGCGCGCGGCGTCGACATCCGGCAGAAGATCGAGAAGGGCCTCTACAACGCCGCCTTCTTCAACCACGCCGCGTCGCTCGTCGCGCCGGGCAAGCCGATCACCGAAGCGACGATCGACCGCCTCGTCGCTGCCTTCGGCGCGCACCCGACCTTCCCGAACAGCCCCGCCGCGACACAAGCGAACCGCGACGTGAACGCGGCCGGCTACGCCGCCCGGCGCGACTCGAACGATCCGGCGAAGCCCGGCCCCTACCAGCGCGCGCAGCAGGCGCTGATCAAGGCGAAGGCCTCGATCGCCGCCGGCGAGAAGTGCAACGCGGATCGCGACGCCGCGCTCTCCGCCTTCTTCCTCGAGTGGGAGAAGTCCCAGTACGCCACCGTCGTCTACTACCTCGTCGACAACCAGAAGAAGCTCGCCGCGAATCCGCAGGACCTCGCCGCGATCCTGCATGCGCACGGCGAGGTCCTCGGCTTCATCGCCGGCTTCCGCACGATCGACTCGAGGTACCGCAAGATCACGGACGCGCAGATCGAAGCGCTCCTCCAGAAGGCCTACGCGCCCGAGGGCTCGCCGGCGCAGGTGTATCGCGTCGTCACCGACAACATCGCGGAGGTCCTCCCGAACATCACGGGCGTCCTCGCCGACGTGAAGTCGATCTACGGCTTCACCGACGCCGAGATGAAGGACTTCGAGACGAACTACCCCTGAGCCCCAGGAAGCGAACCCATGCTCCGCCGCCGTCTGCTCTCCATCCTCTTCGTCGTGACCGTCCTCTTCTCGTGCTCGAGGAGGTCCGGGGACCCGGGCACGTCGTCGGGGGCGAGCCCTGGAGATGCGTGCACCGACGACGGCTCGTTCCACCGCGGGTGCCTCCTCCGCGCCTTCGGCGAGTGCGCGCTCGGTACGGCGCGTGAGTTCCAGACCGCTGCGACCGCGTTCGACGCGGCCGCCCGCGCGGCGGAGGCGACCGGGACGCCCGAAGCGCGCGAAGCCGCGCGCGCCGCGTGGAAGAACGCGATCGACGTCTGGGAGCGCGCCGAGATCATGCAGTTCGGTCCGGCCGCGATGACGGGCGCGCCGGGCGGCCAGGATCTGCGCGACGGCATCTACGCGTGGCCGCTCGTCGGGCGCTGCCTGATCGAGAGCCAGATCGTGGCGCAGTCCTACGACAAGCCGGACTTCGCGACCACGCTCGTGAGCACGCGCGGGCTCGCCGGCGCCGAGTACGTCCTCTTCTACGAGGGGAACGACAACGTCTGCCCGCCGACGAACACGATCAACGCTGGCGGCAGCTGGACCGCGCTCGGCGACGCCGAGCTCGCGAAGCGCAAGCTCGCCTACGCGCGTGCGATCGCGGTCGACGTCGCGCAGCGCGCGGGCAAGCTCGTCGACGCCTGGGATCCGGCGAAGGGGAACTTCGTCTCGGAGATCGCGAGCGCGCCGAACAAGACGTTCCCGACGCAGCAGCTCGCGCTCAACTCCGTGAGCGACGCCGTCTTCTACGTCGACGACGCGACGAAGACGATGAAGGTCGCGAAGCCGGCCGGCCTCACACCGGACTGCGCCGCGCCGCCGTGCCTCGACCTCGTCGAGTCGCCGTACGCGAAGCGCTCGAAGGAGCACCTGAAGAACAACCTCGCCGGTTACGAGGCGCTGATGCGCGGGTGCGGGCCGGGGGCGAGCGGGCTGGGGTTCGACGACCTCCTCGTCTCGGTCGGCGCGGAGGCGACCGCGAAGAAGCTCGAGGCTTCGCTCGCGAGCACGAGGAACGCGCTCGCCGCGCTCACGGGCGCGTCGTTCGACGACGACCTGAAGACGAACCCGGCCGGGGTGAAGGCGCTCTTCGAAGCGCTCAAGGACCTCAACAACATCCTGAAGACGGAGTTCGCGACGATCCTCGATCTCGAGCTCCCGAAGCGCGTCGAGGGCGACAATGACTGAGACGCTCGCGAGGATCCGCGCGCGGCTCGGTGCTCCCACCGACGTCGCCGCGCTCGTCGCGTTCCGGATCGCGCTCGGCACCCTCGTGTCCGTGAGCGCGATCCGCTTCCTCGCGTACGGCTGGGTCACCGAGCTCTTCGTCAAGCCGACGTTCTTCTTCTCGTACCTCGGCTTCGGCTGGGTGAAGCCCCTCCCCGGCTCCGGCATGCATTTCCTCTTCGCCGGTCTCGCCGTGCTCGGCGCGATGTTCGCCGCCGGCGCGTTCTACCGCTTCGTCGCGCCGCTGCTCTTCGTGCTCTTCACGTACGTGCAGCTCTGCGACGTGACGAACTGGCTGAATCACTACTACCTCGTCAGCCTGCTCCTCCTCCTCTGCTCGTTCATGCCGCTCGGGCGCGCGTGGAGCGTGGACGCGTTCCGGAAGCCCGCCGCGAAGCTCGCGACGTTCCCGGTGTGGTGCACGTGGCTGCTCCGCTTCCAGGTCGCCACGGTCTACTTCTACGCCGGCGTCGCGAAGCTCTCGAGCGACTGGCTCCTCCACGCGCAGCCGCTCAACATCTGGCTCTCGGCGCGGAGCGGTCTGCCCGTCGTCGGCAGCCTCTTCGAGGAGCGCACCGTCGCGTTCCTCTTCGCGTGGGGCGGCTTCCTGTTCGACACGACGATCGCGGCGTTCCTCCTCTGGAGGCGCACGCGCGCGTTCGCGTACGTCGTCGTGATCGGGTTCCACGCGATGGTCGGCTGGCTGTTCCCGATCGGGATGTTCCCGTACATCATGGTCACCGCCGTCCTCGCGTTCTTCGCGTCCGACTGGCCGCGCCGCGCGTTCGCGCGCCTCGGGCTCGCGCGTGTTCCCGCGTTCCTCGACGGCGCCGCGGTCCCCCCGCGCACCGAGGAGGCGAAGACGTTCCTCCCTGCGCGGCTCCTCCCCGCGCTCGCCGTCGCGTACTGCGTGCTCCAGGTCCTCTACCCGCTCCGCCACCGCCTCTACGGCGGCAACGTGCTCTGGCACGAGCAGGGGATGCGCTTCTCGTGGAAGGTCATGGTCCGCGAGAAGAACGGCAGCATCAACTACGTCGTCACGTCGCCGAAGGAGCAGCGGACGTGGTACGTCGCGCCGCGCCGTTACCTCACCGACCGCCAGGAGCGCGAGCTCTCCGGACAACCCGACCTCCTCCTCCAGCTCGCGCACCACATCAAGGACGACTTCCGGAGCAAGGGCCACGACGACGTCGAGGTCCGCGTCGAGGCGCTCGTCTCGCTGAACGGTCGACCGGCGACGCCGCTGGTCGACCCGAACGTCGATCTCGCGCGCATCGACGACGGTCTCGGGCGCGCCTCCTGGATCACGCCCGAGCCGAGCTCCGCCCCCATCCACCTGCGCCCGTCGCACCGGCGCGCCCTGACATGGTCCGACGCACCCTCCTCGCATCCCTCGGGCTCCTGACCTTCGCGCTCGCGCGCGAGGCGAAGGCTCAGTCGACGGAACCCTCGCCGCCGAGCAACGACACAGCTGCGCCTGCTCCGGCCGACGCGGCGCCGACTCCGCCCGAAGCGGCGCCGCCTGCTCCGCCGGCGCCCGCGCCGGACGAGGTCTCCGTCACCGGCAAGCGCCTCGTCGAGACGGGAGGCTCGGTGCACGCGCTGAAGGACGCGCAGCTCCGGCGCTTCTCCTACGACAACCCGGAGCAGGTCCTCCTCGCGGTGCCGGGCGTCTACGTGCGGCCGGAGGACGGGATGGGACTCCGCCCGAACATCGGCATGCGCGGCGCCAACTCGGACCGCAGCAAGAAGGTCACGCTGATGGAGGACGGCGTGCTCTTCGGACCTGCGCCGTACTCGGCCCCCGCGGCGTACTACTTCCCGCTCATCGACCGGATGCGGACGGTGCGCGTCTACAAGGGCCCGTCCGCGATCGTGTTCGGCCCGCACACGGTCGGCGGCGCGATCGACCTCGTCACGCGCGAGATCCCCGACGGCCGGAAGGGCACCTACGACCTCGCGCTCGGGCAGTACGGCTTCAACAAGCAGCACGTCACCTACGGCGCCGGCGACGAGCACGGCGGTTTCCTGATCGAGGGGCTCCGCCTCGACAACACGGGCTTCAAGCAGATCGACCGGCTGCCGGACGCCGACACCGGCTTCACGCGCAACGAGTGGATGGTGAAGGGCAGCTACGTCCCCGACCCCTCTGCGAAGATCGAGAACGAGCTCGGGATCAAGCTCGGGTACTCGGACGAGGTCTCGAACGAGACGTACCTCGGGCTCACCGACGCCGACTTCCGCGCGAACCCGGACCGCCGCTACTTCGCGAGCCAGTTCGATCGGATGAAGAACCACCGCACCGCGATCGAGCTGTCGCACAAGGTGAAGTTCTCGCGGTCGCTCGAGCTCACGACGACCGCCTACCGCCACGACCTCGCGCGCATCTGGCGGAAGGTGAACGGCTTCCGCGGGACCGACATCTCCGAGGTCCTCGCGAACCCTGACTCCGGCCGGAACGCCGTCTTCCGCAGCGTGCTCGCGGGTGACGTCGACACGACGACGTCCGATCAGACGATCATGATCGGACCCAACGAGCGCACCTTCATCTCGCAGGGCGTGCAGTCGCAGGTCCGCGGCGAGGCGAAGACGGGGCCCGTCTCGCACGCCTTCACGTACGGGATCCGTCTCCACTACGACGAGATCGTCCGGCGCCACACGCAGGACGGATTCGACGTCGTCAACGGGCAGCTCGTCTCCGACGGCCGTCAGACCGAGACGACCGCCGACAACAAGGCGGCGACGCACGCGCTCGCGCTCCACGTCGTCGACGCGGCGACGCTCGGCCCCCTCACCGTCACCCCCGGCGTCCGGATCGAAGCGATCCACGCGAGCTACGCGAACAACCTCACCCGCCTGCGCGACAGCGCGACGTATCGCGTCGTCGTGCCGGGCGTGAGCGCCTACTACGCGCTGACGAAGGAGCTCGGCTTCCTCGGCGGCGTGCACAGCGGCTTCAGCCCGGTCGCGCCGGAGCAGGCGCGTACGAACTCCCCCGAGCGGAGCACGAACTACGAGGCCGGCGCGCGCTGGTCCTCGAAGCGCTTCCGGGCGGAGGCGCTCGGCTTCTACAACGACTACCAGAACCTCACGAACCTCTGCACCGAGTCGAACGGCTGCCAGGGGGCGCAGGCCGATCGTCAGTTCGACGGCGGGCGCGCCCGGATCGCCGGTGTCGAGCTCTTCGCCGAGTCGGAGGCGCGGCTCGGCCACGGCTACACGCTCCCGTTCCGTGCATCGTACACGTATACGTACACCGAGTTCCTGTCGACCTTCTCGTCCGAAGACCCGCAGTTCGGCAACGTCCGCCGCGGCGACGAGCTCCCCTACGTGCCGCCGAACCAGTTCTCCGGCGCGGTCGGTCTCGAGAAGGCGCGTTGGGGCTTGAACGTCGCCGGCACCTACGTCGACTCCATGCGCGAGCGCGCGGGCCAGGGCACGCCGGCACCGGGCACCCTCACCGACTCGTATTTCCTCCTCGACGCGAGCGCGAAGGTGCGCATCTTCAAGTACCTCGAGGTCTACGTGAACGGACGGAACCTCCTCGACGACCGCTACATCGCGTCGCGGCGGCCGTTCGGGGCGCGCCCGGGCGCGCCGCGCTGGTTGATGGCGGGCGTCCGCGGGGAGTTCTGAGCGGAAGAGGGGTCGCGCCTGCGGCGTATACTCCGCTGTGAGCACGTCGCCGTGGGTGTTCGTCGCGCTGGTCGCCCCCCCGGCTCTCGTCTGCGGCGGAGCCCTCGTCGCGCGGCTCGCCTTCCGCGCGCGCGAGCGCCGGCGTCACGAGCGGATCGTCGAGGGGCTCTCGGTTCCCGTCGCGGAAGACGCCGTCACGGCCGTGCCGCCGCGCACGACCGTCACGCTCGAAGGCGTCGTCACGAGCGCGAGCCCGCGCGTCGTGTCGTTCCACCCGTACGGCACGTCGTTCCTCGACGAAGCGAACGTCTACGCCGTCACGCACCTGCCGGAAGGGACGCTGACGATCGAGCTCGCGCGCGGGCGCGCCGTCGTCGAAGGCGACGTCCAGGTCGTCGTCGGGAGCAGCGAGACGGAGCACGACGCGCCGCTCGCGCATGCGGGCGCCCTGGGCGCCGAGCCGATCGCGTCCGCGAGCGTGCGCCGCCGCGCCGGTCAGTTCCGGAGCATCGGCCCCGGCGATCGCGTCCGCGTGCGCGGCGTCGTCACACCGGCGCCGGACGACGAAGCCTTCTACCGCGACGGGAGCAAGACGGTGCGCGTCGCCCCCGAGCCGTGCACCGAGCCAGGGCGTCCCGTCGCCGTGCCGATCGCCGCGATGGCGACGGTGCAACGTCGCGTGCAGCCGCGGCGGCCGCTCCGCTGGGCGCTCGTCGCATCGCTCGCGCTCGGTGTCACGTCCGCGGCGGCGCTCTCGAAGCTCCCCGCGAAGGAGGCCGCGCGTCCGGTGGCGACGACGACGTCCTCACGCCCCGCTCCCGCGTGTCGCGCGCCTGTCGTCGAGGCGATCGAACGGACGGACCCACGCGCAGCGGAGCTCGCCGCGCAGTGTGACGACCCATTCGCGCGCGCGCTCGCGAGCTTCGCCGGAGGCGACTTCGCGATGGCGAGTGACCTGTTCCGCGTCGCGCGCGAGGCCGCCCCCGAGCTCGCGCCGTCACTCAGCGAGGCCGAAGCCCACCTCTTCGTGCACGACTACGAGAACGCGGCGCTCGTCGTGCACCGCATGCTCGACGTCTTCTATCCGGGCCCGGAGACGTCGGAGAAGCGCTACCTCGACTGCATCGCCTCCGTGTTCGACGCGCGCGCGGCGGAAGCACGCGGCGGAAAGGGGCCTTACGTGCCCAAGGGAACGGGGCGCTATCGCACGATCTGCAGCAAGCGGCCGTTCGCGAAGATCGCGCGCGAGCTCGACGCCGAGGGCGCGTACTGGGGCGACGACGACTGGCTCGACTTCGGCCACTACCGGCCCGAGGTGAAGTACGACGGGATCGCCGCGCCGGCGACCGCCGCCGTCGCGACGCGTGGGCGCCTCCTCTTCCGGCCGGTGGCGCTCGAGAAGTCGCTCCTCGATCGTCTCGTCCTCGCGCCTGGTCCGGGGCGGCCCGGCGGCGGACGCTCCGACCTCGGTCGCACCGACTTGTTCTTCGGCTCGGAGCGCGACACCTACGCGCTGATGACCGCATTCGCGGCGGACCTCACCCTCTTCTACGCGTACGCGGGCTTCCCCGAGCGCTCGAAGCCGTACTGGCCGTACCTCGATCGCGCGGCGGCCGCCCTCGAGAAGGAGGGACAGCCGTTCCACGAGATCGCGGAGCCCTTCGAGTGGGACGCGGACAGGGTCGACGAGGAGCGCACGCGGCTCTCGTACGTGCTCGGTGTCGCCGCGGCGGCCGCCCTCCACTCGGGGGACGCCGCGCGCGCGGAGCGCTACACGAAGGTCGCCGAGGTCCACAGCGGGCACGTCGTCCGGCAGCTCCGCGCCGCGCTCACGCCCGGCACGCGCTGGGAGGAGCCGGCCGAAGACGGACACTGGCCCGATCACGCGGCCGTGTTCGAGGCCGGCCTCACCGGCGACGCGGAGGCGGTGGTGACGACGCTCGTCGCGCAGAAGTCGAGCGGGCGCGATACGCTCCCGCGCATCCTCCCGCGGCTGACGAAGAACCGACCCGCGCTCCAGACGTGGTTCACCACGCGCTTCGCGTCGACGTGCGTGACGTGCGGCGGCTTCCAGTGGCTCGGGCAGATCTCGGACCGACGCGAGGTCGCTCGGCTCCTCGGCGACGGCGACGGGGAGCGCGCGCAGCTCGCGTCCGCCGCGAAGAGCTTCACCGATGCGTTGACGGACCCCGCGATCGCGTTCGAGCTCGACGAGCTCGAGACGTTCTTCGGCACGAAGCGGTGAGCCCCCCCCGGTAAGGGTCAGCGGCGGCGGCCCGCCGAACCGCACGAACGCCCCGTCGGTGTGGTGTGACACGACCAGCGGCCGTCGCACTGGCACGCGAGGAGGAGGCCGCTGCGACAGCACGTCATGCCTTCGTCCTCCGGGAGGCGGCACACGCACGGGCCGGTCTCGCTCTCGAGCTCCGCCGCGGTGAGCTCGGTCGCGGCGCCCTGATCGCCTGCGCTGCTCCGTGCACCGCATCCGACGAGGACGAGCGTGACGGCAGCGGCGGTGACGAGGGCGCGGCGGAACAGCATGCGTGAGGCGCGTGCAACCGACGCGCCTCGTCGCGAGCTCGTCCGTGGCGCGCTACGCTCGCGCGCATGTCGTACCGCGTGGCCGCGACCGGCCAGTACAACTGTCCTCGCTGTCTCCGTCCGCTGACGACGTATCGCGCGGGCAGGTTCGTCGTCGACGCCTGCCTCGCGTGCGGCGGGCTCTTCGTCGACAACGTCGCCTCGCGGGAGCTCACGCGCGCGTTCGATCGCGACCTCGTGTCGATCGCGACGACGATCGGGATCGGCAAGGGAGAGGCGGTCGGTCCGGGTGTCTTCCAGAAGGACCGCTGGGCGGGCGAGGGCTGAGGCTCACGCCCCGCGCGTCGCGTCGAGCTCGGCCTGCTCCTCGGGCGTCGGCGCGCGCGGGTCCGGCGGATCCTGCTCGAGGACGGGATGCGTGTCCTCGTCCATCTCGGGCTTCGGTCCACGCCGCTTCGGACGCTGCGAGACGCCGTGGTCGTCGAGGAGGCGCAACGGGGCGAGCGCGGCCTGCGCGAGCAAGCGGGCCTGGCGGCATGGGACCTCGAGCTTCCGCGCGCACGCGAGGATCTCGTCGCGGAGCGGCTGCGCCTCTTCGTCCGAGAGCGGCGCCTCGGTGAAGATCCCGCGCCACGTCGCGATCGCGCGGAGCATGTCCTCGAGCGGCGTCGCCACGACGGCGTAGTCGGGGTCGGCGAGCATCCGGCGGACGTAGCTCGTCGCGAGGCGCTTCTCGAGCTCGACGCAGAACTGCTCGAAGTCGGCACGGTCCGACTTCCGCAGCACCGGCAGCTTGATCTTGAACGTGAGCGCTTCGAGCAGCGGCGAGCGCGCGCCCGCGGCCGCGACGATCGCGCCCTGGACGCGCTCGAGCGCGTCGAGCACCGCGCCCTGCAGGACGCGCGCGTGATCGCCTTTCATCGGCTCGAGCTCCGGGACGCGGAGCGCACGGATCGGGAGGTCTCCGATCCCGGCGCGCGCCGCTGCGACGCGCTCGCGTGCGATCTCGATCCAGCTCTTCTCGTGCGAGAGCCCCGGCCTCTTCGCGAGCTCCGCGGCGGCCGCGCCGAGGCGAGCCTCGAGCTGCTCCGAATAGGCGAGGAGGTCGAAGACTTCGAGGAGTGCGGTGCTCATCTCGGCCCTTTCTACCATCCCAAGCCGCACCTTCGAACGCGTGTCTGCTCCTCGTGCGCACGCGCCTCCTCCTCTTCCGGTGCCTCCGTCCGCGCTCTTCGCAGAGTGCTTCGCGCCTCGGCTGCCCGACCGCGTTCGGACCGTCCCGGACGAGAGGACGTTGCGACGAGCTCGTGGCAACGGAGGTCTTCCCTGCCCTCGCTGCGCACTGTACGACGGAGTCTTCGCTCCTGGACGCCGCGTGCACCGAGCTCCACGCGCTCGCTGTCGACATCGAGCAGCCGCTCTGCCGGAGGAGCCTCGGCAACGGGCACTCGCCAGCGGAACGCGCACGCGCCCTCGGCGACGGCTTCCTCGCTTCGGTGAAGGCGCACTGCGTCCTCCGCCGGTAATGCGCGCGTCGGCTGTGGGCCCGTCCTCCTCACGGCGACGCGCGCGTACCGTGGTGCCGGAGCCCCCGACCTCGCCGACGCTGCGCGTGACCTCCTCCTCGATCCGTCGAACGGGATGGCGGACACGGCGGCTGCCGACGCCGTCCGCTGAGCCCCACAAAGCACCGAAGCCCGGTCACCTCGCGGTGCCGGGCTTCGAGCTCTGGGCGTCAGCGGATCAGGCGCGCTTCTCGACCTGGCTGAAGTCGAGCTCCACGGGCGTCGCGCGCCCGAAGATGCTCACCTTCACCTTGAGCTTCTGCTTGTCGGGCTTCACTTCCTCGACGGTGCCGGAGAAGTTCGCGAACGCGCCGTCGATCACGCGGATCTCGTCGCCCACGTCGAAGTTCACGCGCGGCTTCGGCTTGACCGCGCCTTCCACCGTGCGGCGGCGCTGGTCCTCGATCTCCTGCGGACGCACTTCCTGCGGGCGCTGGTTGCCGATGAAGCCGGTGACCTTCGGGGTGTCCTTGACGAGGTGCCAGGCCTCCTCGCTCATCTCCATCTCGACGAAGATGTAGCCGGGGAGGCTCGTCTTCTGCCGGACGCGCTGCTTGCCGCCGTTACGCGTCTCCTGGACGGTCTCGGTCGGAATGAGGATCTCGCCGAAGCTGGCCTCTTTCCCGTGCTCCTTGATGCGCTGGAGCAGGGCCTCTTTGACCTTGTTCTCGAACCCCGAGTAGGTCTGGATGACGTACCACTTCTTGGCCATGACGAGACTCCGACGGCCCCCTCCGTCCGTGTCGCTCGGGGGGGCGCTGAACCTTCAGAAGCTGTAGATCTTGTCCGTGACGTACTTCCAGAACTGATCCATCAGCGCGAAGAAGACGGTGGCGAAGATCGTCGTGAGCACGACGACCGTCGTCGAGTTCGTGACCTCCTTGCGGGTGGGCCACGTGACCTTGGAGAGCTCCTCGGCGACCTCGTCGGCATACTGCCGCGAGTCGGGCTTACGCCAGTAGTACAGCGCCGTCGCGACGCCGATCAGCCCGGCGACGGGGAACAGGAGCTCGTCCTGCGGCTCACCGAGCTCGGGCTTCCACTGCCCGAGGCGGTACCAGACGACGTGCCCGAGCTTCGCCGAGAGGAAGCCGACGAGGACGGCGCCCGCGAGATAGGCAGCATAGACGTACCGCTTGTACCCGAGCTGCATCGGGTGGGCGTCGTCGGCTCCGGCGTGCTCCGGAGCCTCGTCCGAGCTCGAGTCCGCCTTCGCGCGAGCCGCTTCGGGCGAAGGAGAAGGCCCGGCTTCTTCCGCCTCGTGATCGGCGGCTTCGTCCTTGGCTTTCTCGAGATCTTCTTCGGTGGCCATTGCGCTTCTCCGGCGCCCAGTAACCTAGGGCAGGGGCTGAGGGACTCGAACCCACGACCTGCGGATTTGGAATCCGCTGCTCTACCAACTGAGCTAAACCCCTGAACGGCCTCGCTCCTTCCTGGAGAATCCCGGGAAGGAGCAGGGCCTCACGTCATTCGCGGTCTACTTCGTCTCCTTGTGGACCGTGTGCTTGTTGCACTTGGGGCAGTACTTCTTCAGCGTGATCTGCCCTTGCTGCTCCCGCTTGCGTGACGTCCGATAGTTGCGAGAATCGCACTCGGAGCACGCAAGCGAGACCTCGATCCGGTCCGACATCGCTCGAACTGGGCTCTCTTGCGAGAGCCTCAGCTTCTCACTCGATGACCTTGGTGACGATGCCGGCGCCGACCGTACGGCCGCCCTCACGGATCGCGAAGCGCATCTGCTCCTCGATACCGACCGGCGT
>JBDHVE010000190.1:0-16801 GCA_039809485.1 Polyangiaceae bacterium
TCGTAGCCCGTGATCCCGATGTGCTCGGACGACATGGCTCGCCGATTAGCACGGCTCGCGAGCGGGCTCTAGGAGCGCCGGGCGACGCCGCTTTGCGTCACCTCGCATCGCGTGTGCGTCATGCCGGCGGGGGCGGCGCGCTCGTCGGGCGCTCGCGCGCGACGGTGCCGGACCGGCCGAGGACGAGCGCGACGCGCTCGAGCGCATCCACCATCGCGCCGTGCCCCGCGCCCGTATCGGTCCCGGCGACGATCGCACGGAGCACGTCGGCCCAGTGGAACGCCGAGAACCCCTGCGCCGTCGCGAGCCGTTCGAGCCGGGCCGTGTCCGCCGGAGCGCCGCGGCCGGCTGCCGCGAGCAGCCGGACGGCCTCGAGCACGACCTCCGCCTCGGCGGCGTCGTCCGGCGCGCGCCTGACACTGCCGAAGCCGGCGTCGACGGCGGCGAGGACGCGCGCGTGATCTCCGCGCGCGAGGTCCGAGAGCGCGCGCGCGACCCACGCGAACGCGGCTGCACGCGGACGCGCGGCGGCGAGGAGCGAGTCGGAGAGCGCGGCCGACACCTCGGCCGCCTCGGCCTTCCTCCCGGCGAGACATGCGACGAGCTCGGTCGCGATCGAGAGCACTTCGGCGTCCACCGCGCGCTCGGCCCGTGCGGCTTCGCGGGCGAGACGGAGCGACGCGATCGCCGGCTCCCAGGAGCCGCGCGCCACGAGCGCCGTCGCACGATGATGGTGGGCGGCGTGCTCGAGCGTCGGCGCGTCGCCGTGGGCGACGAGGGTGCCGGCGCGCTCGAGGAGCGCGAGCCCGTGCTCGACGTGCGCGTTGCTCTGCACGAGGAGCGCGCCCCACGAGATCGCCGTCACGACCTCGAGCAACGTCGCGCCCGTCTCGCTCGCGACGCGGTGCGCGCGTTCGAGCTCGTCGCGCGCGAGGGCGAGGTCCGTGCGGCTCGCCATCATCGCGACGAACACGGACCGGAGGGCACGATCGAGCGGGAGGAGCGGCTGCGCCGTCGTGCGTCCCGCCGTCACGAGCGGCATCGCCGCCTCGAGCGCAGAGCCCGGCGCGAGCTCGCCGGCGCGGACGCGCGAAGCGAGCTGCGCGAGGCGGAGCGTGCCACGTACCGCGTCGCGCGCGCGCGCGACGCCGGGGGGCGTCGATGCGGGGTCGTGCTCGCCGAGAGCGAGGGCGGCACGTGCGGTCCGCTCGACGTCGCGTGCCGCGTCGCCGGACGTGGAGACCGCTGCACTGATCGCGGCGAGCAGCGCGCCGAGCTCCGGCGACACCGAAGGGCCCCACGGCTCGTCGCGATCGCCGCCGACGCGCACCCGCGTGACCCGTCGCGCGCGCGGGCCGAGCACCGTCGCGCCGACGGCGCGGGCGAGCGCATTGCCGGCGACGAGCGGCTCGAGCACGAGCGCCGCGGCGTCGATCTCGAGCCGGAGCGACAAGGTCAGCGCACGCGCGACGCGCCCGGTGACGTTGCCCCGCTCGCGACGCGCGAGCGCGTCGAGCATCGCGAGATCGAGGTGCCGCAAGGTCTCGACGAGCGCGACGTCGGCGTCCTCCACGAGCGCCGTCATCCGCGGCAGCGGCGCGCCGGGGCGGAGCGAAGGCAACGCCGTCGGCTGCCCCGTCGCCCTCCGAGGTGCGCGCGTCGAGGGGGTACCGGTGATCGCGGGCACACGCGGCGGCGCGAACGAAGGGAGCGGCGGGAGCGGCGACCGGAGCGCACGGAGGCTCGACGGCGGCCCGTCCGGCCGGAGCGACACGGGCGCCGTGTCGAGGTCGACGATGACGGAGAGGACGGCGGCCGCGTCGGCGTAGCGCGCGTCGGGATCGCGCGCGAGCATGCGCGCGAGGACCGCCGCGAGCGGCGACGGCACGCGGTCGTCGAGCCGCGGGTCGTTCTGCAGTCGCGCGCGGAGCTCGTCGCGGACCGCTCGCGAGCCGAAGAGGGCACCGGCGCCGAGCAGCTCGAAGAGGACGAGCCCCGTCGCGTACACGTCCGCGCGCGGATCGACGGGCCGGCCGAGGAGGACCTCGGGCGCGAGGTAACGCGCGGTCCCGATCACCTCGCCCGGCACGAAGGCCTGCGCCGACGATTCGAGCGCGAAGCGCGCGCCGCGTGGGTCGTCCTCGCGCGCCGACGCGACGCCGAAGTCGACGAGCTTCACGGCCTCGAACCCCTCGCTGCCGCGCGGGACGAGGACGTTCGCCGGCTTCACGTCGCCGTGGATGATGCCGGCCTCGTGCGTCGCCGCCAGGCCCTCGAGCAGCCCGCGCGCGACGCGGAGCACTTCGTGCGGGAAGAGCGGACGCCCGAGCGCCTCGGGCGAGAGGGCGGTGCCCTCGACGAGCTCCATCGCGAGCCAGGTGCCCGGCACGTCCTCGCCCGATTCGAGGATGCGCGCGACGTGGCGCGACGCGATCCGCCGGAGCACGCTCGCCTCGCGACGGAGCCGCGCGGCGAGCCGCTCCGCGTCGAAGCCGGGGGGCACGACCTTCACCGCGACGTCGTTTCCCGTCCGCTGGTCACGCGCACGGAAGACGGTACCCGACCCGCCTGCACCGAGGATCGGTCCGAGCTTGTAGCGTCCCCCCAACAGAACGCCTTCGAGCACGGCGTGAACGTAGCACCCTCGGCGCGCCTCCCGCGCGTCGTACGTGGCGGAAGCCTTCGCGCTCCCTGGATCACGGAGGCGCAGGCGTTCACCCGAAGTGCAACGTCCTGCGCTCGAAGCCGGCCCACCCGCGGGGCATGCCCGAGGAACCGCCTTGTTCCGGGCACTTGGCGCCCCATGAACTGCTGGATCACTCCCTGCAGAACCTCGCCCTCATGGCGATGGCGGCGACGGCGACGAAGGTGACGGCGTGGGCGGTGATCGAGGGCGGCGCCGGAGAGGAGCCGATCTCGGTCGACGTGCTGTCCGGCGAGGACGCGCTCTCGCAGTCGGGCGAGCGGCCGATCGTGCGCGGAGGCGAGAGCGCGGTCGTCCCCTCGCGTACGTCGTACGTCGCCGAGATCGCGCCGTCGTACCGTCCCTCGTACGTCGGCCCCATCCCGCAGCTGCCGGCGTTCGAGCGCACCGTCGACTGCTTCGGCGTCGCGGTGACGTCGTCGACGTTCGCGCAGGTCCGGAGCTGGTTCTACGCCGCCGTCGCGAGCCGCGGCGTCTACCCGCGCGTCATGTACTTCGCGAACGCGCACACGATGAACCTCGCGTGGACGGACGAGTCGTTCCGCGACGTGCTCGGCCGCGCCGACGTCGTCCTCAACGACGGGATCGGCCTCGACCTCTACGGCAAGCTCGCCGGTCGCCGCTTCGACGAGAACCTGAACGGCACCGACCTCCTCCCCCGCCTGTTCGCCGCCGCCGACGCAGCCTCGCCGCTCCGCGTCTTCCTCTACGGCGCCGCGCCCGGACGCGCCGAGAAGGCGGCGAAGAACATCGAAGCGCGCTTCCCGAACGTGCGCGTCGTCGGCGTGACGCACGGCTACGAGCGCACGAGCGTCGTCGAAGACATCAACGAGGCGTGCGCCGACGTCGTCCTCGTCGGGATGGGCAACCCGGTCCAGGAGCGCTGGATCGACGAGAACAAGTACCTCCTCGATGTCGGCGTGGTCGTGGGTGTCGGCGCGCTGATCGACTTCCTGAGCGGCGAGGTCTCGCGCGCTCCAGCCTGGATCCGGAAGGCTCGCTGCGAGTGGATCTACCGGCTCCTCCGCGAGCCCAAGCGGCTCTTCGGCCGCTACGTCCTCGGCAACCCCGCGTTCCTCGCGCGCACCGTCGCATACCTCGCAATCGGGATCCGTCCCGCGGTCGCGAAGCTCGTCTGAGGGAACGATGAAGCTCCGCACCCTCGCCGCCTCGATCGTCTCTGCTGCCCTGGTCCTCGCGCCGTCCGTCGCGCACGCCTGCGCTCGCGACGACGTGATGCACGTCGAGCCCGGAAAGACGAACCCGGTCATCGCGCTCCAGGAGGCCGAGCACCTCCTCGAGAGGGGCGGCGAGGACGACCTCGCCGACGCGATCCGGCTCGCAGCGGCGGCGCGTACGTCGGTGGTGCACGACCCGAGCTCGGCGTCCGCGGTCCCGCGCGCCGTCGACGGCTTCTCGGAGGAGCGGGTGACGGCCGCTGCGGAGCGCCTCGCGGCGCGCGCAACGATGCTCGAGCAGCTCGGCCGTTCGCGGTCGCGGACGGCGACGCCGGCCGAGCGCGCGTTCGCGGCCGACACGATCGAGAAGCTGCGGGCAGCGAACGACGGGCTCGTACCCGACACGACGCGCGCAGAGGTGCTGTCGCGCGTCCCGGAGCGCGCCGAGGGCGCGTACTGGATGCTCCAGGAGCTCGAGCGCAAGGATCTCCTCGGGAGCGCCTGGGAGCACGCCGCCATCGCGGAGCTCGCGCGCGCGCACGGGCACGACGGGCGGGCGGGCGCAGCCGAGCTCCGGTGCCGGACGCTCGCGGTGGACGCCTCGATCTGCACGCCCGACGGCGCCTCGTCGGGCGTGGCCATCGCCTACGGCGGGAGCGGCGCCGGCCTCGGGCTCGCGGCGATGGCGAGCCTCCTCGTCAAGCGCCGTCGGGCACGCAGGTCCGCCCGCCTCGTGTGAGCGCGGCCGCGGATTCTCCGGGTCGGAAAGGCCTCCGGCGCGACGCGCACCGGTGAGCCTTGGGCTCCATGACGCGGTATGCTATCCGCGGGGCTCGGGTCGGGGAGAGCACCCACGTGTTCCTTCCGTCAGCAGCCATTCGGGGGCCTCGCGGCCCCCGCCCCGGAGGCATTCGATGAGCCGTAAGCCCACCAAGTACGTGTTCGTGACGGGCGGCGTCGTGTCGTCGATCGGCAAGGGCCTCGCCAGCGCCTCGGTGGGCGCGCTGCTCGAGGCACGCGGCCTGCGGGTCACGATCGTGAAGCTCGACCCGTACATCAACGTCGACCCGGGCACGATGAGCCCGTACCAGCACGGCGAGGTCTTCGTGACCGACGACGGCGCGGAGACGGACCTCGACCTCGGGCACTACGAGCGCTTCACGAGCACGCGCATGACGCGTGCGAACAACTTCACGACGGGCCGCATCTACGAGGCCGTCATCTCGAAGGAGCGCCGCGGCGAGTACCTCGGCGCGACGGTGCAGGTCATCCCGCACATCACCGACGAGATCAAGGCGCGCGTCCGCGACGCCACCGCGATGGCGGACGTCGCGATCATCGAGATCGGCGGCACCGTCGGCGACATCGAATCGCTCCCGTTCCTCGAAGCGATCCGCCAGCTCAAGATCGAGGCCGGCCCGCAGAACGCGGTCAGCCTCCACGTCACGCTCGTCCCGTACATCGAGACGGCGGGCGAGCTGAAGACGAAGCCGACGCAGCACTCGGTGAAGGAGATGCGCGAGATCGGCATCCAGCCCGACATCCTGCTCTGCCGCACGAAGACGCCGCTCTCGAAGTCGACGAAGGACAAGATCGCGCTCTTCTCCAACGTGCCGGTCGAGGCGGTCATCAGCGCGCTCGACGTCGGCTGCATCTACGAGCTCCCGCTCCACCTCCACTCGGAAGGGCTCGACGACCTCCTCGCCGAGCGCCTCAACATCTGGAGCCGCAGCCCCGACCTCTCCGCGTGGCAGCGCATCGTCGAGCGCTACAAGAAGCCGGCGAAGGGCGTCGTGAAGGTCGGCGTCGTCGGCAAGTACGTCCACCTCAAGGACGCGTACAAGTCGCTGAACGAGGCGCTCGTCCACGGCGGGCTCGCGAACGACGTGCGCGTCGAGCTCGAGCACATCGACTCGGAGCAGATCGAGCGCGACGGCGCGGAGAAGCTCCTCGCGAACGTCGACGCGATCCTCGTCCCGGGCGGGTTCGGCGACCGCGGCACCGAGGGCAAGATCGAGGCAATCCGCTGGGCCCGCGAGACCAAGGTGCCGTTCTTCGGCATCTGCCTCGGCATGCAGCTCGCCGTCGTCGAGTTCGCGCGTCATGTCGCCGGGCTCGAGAACGCGAACAGCGCCGAGTTCGATCGCGACACGCAGCACGCCGTGATCGACCTCATGCCCGAGCAGCGCAGCGTCCGGACGAAGGGCGCGACGATGCGTCTCGGCGGCTTCCCCTGCACGCTCCTCCCCGGCTCGATGGCGGCCGAAGCGTACGGCACGACCGAGATCAGCGAGCGCCACCGCCACCGCTACGAGTTCGCGAACGACTTCCGCGAGCCGCTGGAGAAGGCGGGCCTCGTCCTCTCTGGCACGTCGCCGGACCGCAAGCTCGTCGAGATGGTGGAGCTCAAGGAGCACCCCTACTTCGTCGGCTGCCAGTTCCACCCCGAGTTCAAGAGCAAGCCGACCGCTCCGCACCCGCTCTTCGCCCGCTTCGTCCGCGCCGCCCTCGAGCGCAAGGACGTCCGCGCGCGTGAACCGCGGAAGACGAGCGAGAGCCAGCCGCACGCGAACTAGCCGCGGCGTCGTCGCGCGCTGCAGGGCGTCTCTTCCGAAGCAAGCGCCTCAGAACGCGCCCGTCACTCCGACCACTCCGCCGTCCTGCGCTGGTGAGAACGTGGGAGTCCACACGAGCGCGTTGCGCTCGCGGGCGCGGCGGGTGGCCTTCGTGTCGTAGTGCATGAAGCGCGGCATCACGTAGCCGTAGAACCACCCGATCGCGCTGCCGACGAGGACGTCGCTCGTCCAGTGCGCGTCGGCGGTGATGCGGAGGAGGCCGGTGGCGCTCGCGACGGACACGGCCCAGACGCAGGCCCATGCGTCGGGCGCGCCGCCGCCGTAGAGCGGGATGTTCTGGTGGTGCGCGCAGACGAGGCCCGCGCCCGTGAAGGCCGCCGCCGCATGACCGCTGTAGAAGCTCCGGTAGTCGGTCTTCTCGCGGCAGGTCCGCCACGTCAGCTGCTGGCCCGGCTCCTGGCAGTCGTGCTCGTACGGGCGGGCGCGCCCGAGGAGCCGCGACGCCAGCATCTGCGTGACGCCCGAGAGCGTCAGCGCTTGCGCGTCGATCAGCGCGAGCTGCGCGGCGAGATCGGGATCGCGATGCACGCCGAGGGCGACGACGCCGACGTCGATCACGTACGGGAAGAGCGCCATCGTGCGGTAGCCCATGTCGCTGAGGCGCTCGGAGACGGCCTGCACTTCGGCGGAGCGCCCGCGGAGGAGCCCCCGCATCCCGTCGTCGAGGATGGGAACGGCGCCGGGGAGCAGCGCGTGGTCGGGCATCCCGAGCTTGTGATCGAGCACGAACGCGCCGACCGTGAGACCGAGCGTCGCGGCCCCTTCGTAGGTCGAGAACCGCTGGAACGAGGGCTTCCACTCCGCCTTGCCGCGCGGCGCGGCGATCGGTGGCTCCGACGCATCCGCACGTCCGACACACCCGAGCAGGACCGCCGCGACGGAGAGCGCAGCGAGCGCGATGTTCGAGGCTCGTTTCACGGAAGGTGCGCCACGACGGAAGCTTGCACGGCGAGGACGGATTCCATTTCCGTGCCGAGCGGGTCCGCGACGCTCGAGAGGAGCATCCCGCCGACGTCGAAACGGCCGAGCGAGACGCGCGCTCCAGGACCGGCGACGACCGCCGAGCGCCGGCGATCCGAGACGATGTCCGGTCCCGTGCCGAAGCGGTAGAGCTGCTGACCTTCGATCACGAGCTCGACGTCGCGCGAGACGAGCACTCCCGCGTGCGCGAGGATGCGCCCCTGCGTGGTGGCGCCGCCGGTGGAGACGTCCTGCACGATGTCGATGCCCTGGCGCAGCTGCACCACGAACGGGCCGCGGAGGATGCGCACGTCGAGCGCAGGCCGGTATGTGAGGCGCCCCGGGAGGAACCCGACCACCTCCGTCGGCGAGAGCGCGGCCGCCGCGCGCGCGGTCGCCTGCGCGGGTCCGTTCCGATCGAACGTCGCGGTCGGCACGCTGACGCCGAGGAGCAGGCCGAACGCGAGCCACGACGGCATCGGGAACACGATCCGCGCGTGCGCCTCGAGGTTGCCCGCAAGGACGCGCGAGCCCGCCGCCGCGGGCGCTCCGCCGAGCTCGCGCGCGCCCTCGACCGGCCTCCCGAGCGCGATCGGGAGCTCGGCGCCGATGTAGAAGCGCCGGAAGAGGAAGACGTGCGCTTCGCCGCCGGCGCGCACGAGCCCCACCGCGACGTCGTTCGACGTCGCCGTGCGCGCGAGGACGGAGCCGAGCGTCCAGCTCACCCAGCCGTCGACGCGAGGATGCGCGAGCTCGGGGAGCATGAACGGCGTCGGCAGCCGTGGCGCGACGAGCTCGGACGACGCGTCGAGCGGCTGCACGCGCGCGGGCTCGTTGGGCTCGGCGAGGGTCGGACCGCTGACGAGGCCTGCCGTCGTCGCCGTCGGTCCGGCGTGCGCGCCCCGCGTCACGAGCACGGCCGCAGCGGCGATCGCGATGCAGTCGCGCCATGCCGCGGCGCGCCGCACCGGGGACGAGCCGGCAGAACGCGAGGGAGACGTCGACGATGTGCACATCGCAGGGCCGAGGTCTGGCTATCGAGGCGGCGCGCGAGGTGCAAGGACCATCCAGACACGCCCGCGCTCGGTGCGATCTCGAGCCGTCCCTCACATCCTCGATTGCGCGTGCTCATGGCGCGCTCCCAATCGCGTGGTAGCTTCGAGAGACCGTGATGATTGTCTCTCCCCCCGGGGGGGGTGAGATCCTCTCGATTGCGAAGAGCGGCGTCGGCGCGCTCGAGGACGCGATCGGGCGGCCGAGTCGTGCTTCGCCCACGCTGCAGGGAGCAGCCCGTGCGTTCGTCGACGCGCTCGTCGCGCGCGCCCCTCGGACGACCGTGCTCGCACGCGTGCTCGTGACGCGGCCGTTCCGCGAGCTGCCGCGGGAGGAGCACGCGTTCGCCGATCGGCTCGCGAAGACGCGCGGCGTCCGGGACCGGCTGAGGCCCGACACGCCCGTGCTCGCGCTGCTGGCCAGCCGCGGAGAGCTCGCGCATTGGAACGACCCGCGGCTCTCCCGCCTCCACCGTGCCGTGCCGCTCACCGACGCCGCGTTCGTCCGCACGATTCCGATGGTCGCCCGGATGCTCGACGATCTCGGCTTCCCGCTCGAGAACAGCCCCGACGCGAAGCGACGCCGCCTCGGCGACGCGAGCGGGATGGGCGTCTTCCACGTGCGCGACGCCTCCGCGCCGGAGAACGATGCGCTCATCCCCGAGCGACGCTTCGTCGACGACCACGGCGTCCGGAGCGTCTTCGGCCTCGGCAGCGCCTACCTCGACGGGTCCGTGCTCGTCGTCCTGGTCTTCTCGCGCGACCTCGTCGACCACGAGACGGTCGTGAAGCTCGCGCCGCTCGCCGCCGCGCTGAAGCGGCGCACGTACCCGGCGGTCTCGGCCGGACGCGTGTTCGAAGACGACGTCGGCTGACTACGCGGTCCGTACGAGGAGACCGGATGCGAGCGCGCGCGCGACCGCCTCGTGCGTCGCGCCGTGCCCCGGCCGCGAGACGACGACCGCGCCGCGCGGCGGACCGCCGTGCAGATAGAGGTCGCCGATCAGATCGAGCAGCTTGTGGCGGGCGGGCTCGTCGACCGCGAAGGGCCGCCCCGACGAGAGGACGCGTTCGCGGCCGAGCACGACGACGCTCTCCGGCGACACGTGCGAAGCGAGCCCGCGGCTCACGAGCGCCGCCACCTCGTCCTCGAGCCCGAACGTGCGCGCCGGAGCGATCCCTTCCGTGAACGACGCCGCGTCGCCGTCCCACGAAGCACCCGCGGCGTAGCCGATCTCGGCGAAGGCGACGTCCACCGCGACGTGCGTTCCGTCGGCGGGCATGAACGCGTACCGCGAGGGCCCGACCTCGATCACGCCTTCCGCCGCGACGACGAGGGCCGCCGGAGACGCGGGCACACCGAGCGATGCGAGCGCGGTCACGAACGCAGAGGCCCCGCCGTCGAGGAGCGGCACCTCGGGTCCGCACACGTCGATCGCGACGCCCTCTCGGATCCCGAGCCCCGCGAGCGCGGCGAAGAGGTGCTCGACGGTCGAGAGGCGGAGCGCGCCGTCCCGCGTCGCGGCGATGGTACACCGCTCGCTCCGCACCGGGACGAGCTCTGCCGTCGTCGCCCACCGTCCGCCGGCGCCGAGCGCGACCGGCCCCTGCTGCCGGCGGAGCACGAGGGTCGACGGCGCCCCCATGTGGAGGCCTCGGCCCTCGAGCGCGACCTCGGCAGACGACATCGAAGCCCACCGTCTACGACGGCGACGATTTCCTGTCACGTCCGGCGCCCCTGCCGACTCTTTCCAGACGAAGGAGGACGTCATGACGGACATCGCCCACGGAGGCTCGCTGCACGCCGCGACGGAGCGCCGCCCGGAACGGCAGGCCTACCAGATCCTGCACGTCGGGTTCGTCGCTGCGCCCGTGCTCGCCGGGCTCGACAAGTTCACGCACCTGCTCACGGACTGGGACGCGTACCTCGCGCCGCCGATCGCGCGCGTCCTCGGCTCGGCTGCCCATCCGTTCATGCTCGCCGTCGGCGGCGTCGAGGTCGCGGCCGGGCTCCTCGTCGCCGTCCGTCCCCGGATCGGCGCCTATGTCGTCGCCGCCTGGCTGGCGGGCATCATCGCGAACCTGCTCCTCTCGGGCCGCTACCTGGACGTCGCGCTCCGCGACTTCGGGCTCTGCCTCGGCGCTCTCGCGCTCGCGCGGCTGGCGCAGGTCTTCGACGTGAGATCCGCGGCATGAGTCAGGCTACGGTGATCCCGGAGGAGGGACGAATGCTCCGCGCCCAAGAGACGAGCGACGACGCCGTCATCGAGCTGGTGCTCGGCGGCTCTCCGCGCGCATTCGAGAGCCTCATGCGCCGCTACAACGCCCGCCTCTTCCGCATCACGCGAGGCATCCTCGGCAGCGACGCGGAGGCGGAGGACGCGATGCAGGACGCGTACGTGCAGGCCTTCACGCACCTCGCCGCCTTCGAGCGCCGTGCGAGCTTCGCGACGTGGCTGACGCGGATCGCCGTCCACAGTGCGTGCGCCCGCGTGCGCGCGCGGAAGCGCGAGACGCTCGCGCCCGACCTCGACGACACCCAGGACCGCATCGCCCCGGAGGCCCTCCCGATGTCCGCCCAGTCGATGGCAAGGAGCCCAGAAGACAGAGCCGACGCGCAGCAGACGACGCATGCCCTCGAGCGCGCGATCGACGCGCTCCCCGAGCACTATCGCTCGGTCTTCGTCCTCCGTGCCCTCGAGGGCGCGAGCGTCGCGGAGGCCGCGACCTGCCTCGAGATCACGGAGGAGACCGTCCGGACGCGCTACCACCGTGCGCGCGCGCTGCTCCAGGGCGCCCTCCGCGATCGGGCCGAGGAGAGGGCGTTCGAGCTGCACCTCTCGCGTTGCGACCACATCGTCGCGCGCGTGCTCGCGCGCCTCGGGATCTGACCGCTACTCCGAGGAGAGCCGCAGCCCGATCGGCAGCCCCTCGCCGAACATGGCCGCACGGTCCTCCTCGCCGACGACGGCGAGCTCGCGGACGGCGCGGATCCACTGCTCCTTCGCGCCGGCGGCGACGAGCTTCTTCTCCACTTCCTTGCGTACGCGCTCCGAGACGTCGCGCGCGCGGTCGCCCGTCACGCGTGAGAGCTGGACGGCGGCGTGGGAGGCCGTGCCGACGGCCTTGAAGTCGACGCGCAGGAGACGCTCCAGCCACGCTTCCGCGTTCCGCGGCGGCACGACGTGGTGGACGCTCGCGTAGAGCGGAACACGCGCGCCGATCCGACCGAGGGCCCACCAGATCCGCGCGTCCTGGCTCGTCCACGTCTTCTCGACGAGCCACTCGCCGAGCTGCACGCGGCGCGGGGCGGGGACGCGCTCGAGCGAAGCGAGCATGACGGTGAGCTCGTCGACGTGCTCGGGGATGCGCTTCGGCGGCTTCAGCCCGGCCTCCGGCGGCGCGACGACGGCGTCGAGCGCATCGCGCAGGATGATCTGCGCCGGCTCACCGAGACCGCCGGCCATCCTTCGCCATGCGATGAAGAACTGCTGCCATCCGTGCGCTTCGTTCGGGAAGCCGAGGCGTCCTTCGAAGAGGGGCCACACGCGCTCGAGGCGCGCGGGGTCGCCCGGATCACCGAAGCCGGGACGGAGGCAGAAGCCGAGGAGCATCCAGAACGCGCGTTCGTGCGCCGGCGTGCGCCTCCGCGCGCCCGGGTTGGCGAGGAGCCGGTCGGCGAGCGCGCGGGTCGTCTCCATCGACCACGTGAGCCGGTCGCCGATCACCTTCTCGAGGTCGCGGACGACGTCCTTCGTCTCGCGCGGGGAGGCCTCGCCCTTCTTCCCGAAGACCTTGTCGAGGATCGCCTCCGCCTCCGTGAGCTTCCCGCGGTTCGGCCCGCTCCCGCCCGCCGTCGGCGGCGCCATCGAGGGCGGCGCGAGCGAGGCAGGAGGCGCGGGCGCGCTCGCGCCGCGCGAGCCTTCGCGGAGCTGGAACTCGAGGCGGAAGCGCCGCGCCGCGCCGCCGGCCTCGACGCAGGCGAGCTCGAGCTGGCCGGTCGTGAGGAGCTCGCCGCCGAGCACCACCTTCACCGCGGCCTCCTTCGCGGCGGCGGGTAGCTGCGTGACGACGGGCGGGAGGCGCTCGAAGGCGTCGCCCTCGATCTTCACGAGCGCGCCGACGTCGTCGCGCGCGACGTCCGACTCGTAGAGGTCGAACCGCACGCTGCGACCGACGACGAGCTCGAACGTGCGGCCCTCGGCCTGGTAGCGCTGGCCTTCCTTCGCGCCACGCGGAAGAATGCATACTGCACGCATCTCCTTGGACCCTTCGGGGGCGAGCGCGACGTAGTACCCACGCGACGCGCCGCTCTCGACGCGGACGCCGAGGCCGCGGCGCGCGAAGCCGTAGCGGACGGCGCCGCGTGCGACCGCGAGATCGGGGTCGTCGTTCGGCAGCATCGCAGGCGCCTTCCCGCCCCACTGCTTCATCGCGGCGGAGAGCGCCCGAACGATCGGCTTCGCATGGAAGACGCCGCCGTTCAGGAGGACGGTGTCGGGGACGCCGCGCGGCAACTCGGCGGCGTGGCGCGCGAGGAACTGGCGGACGTGGCGAGTGATCGCCGGGTCGCGCTCGTAGGGGAGGCCGAAGGCGACGATTCCGGACCGCGCGCCGCCGCCTCCGAGCTCGACGTCGGGCGGGAAGAAGCCACCGACGACGATCTTCTCGACGTCCTCCTTCGTGAGCGTGCCGGACCGCGCGCCGCCGACGAGCTTCGTGCCGCGGCCGAGGACGGTGACGCGGGCCTCCTTCACGCGTCCGGCGAGGAGGCGCTCCTTCGCCTCGCGACACGCGAGGACGAGCTGCGCGAGCTCGAGCGAGTCGAGCCGCGCGCCGCTGCCGGAGATCTGCGGCTCGACGAGGTGCGCGAGCGCGAGATCCATGTTGTCGCCGCCGAGGAGGATGTGGCGACCGACGGCGACGCGTCGGACGGTGAAGCCGCCGGCGGCCTTCGGCGCGACGGCGATCGCCATCAGCGAGAGGTCGGTCGTCCCGCCGCCGACGTCGACGACGAGCACCGTCTTCTCCTCCCCACCCGTCCCGGCGTGCTCGCGCATCGCCTCGACGTCGCGCATCGCATCGTAGAACGCGGCAGTCGGCTCCTCGACGAGCGTGGGCGCGAGACCCGCCATCTCGGCGGCGCGGAGCGTGAGCGTGCGCGCGACGTCGTCGAACGACGCCGGCAGCGTGAGGACGACGTCCTGCTCCGCGAGCGGCGCCTCCGGGTGCGCGGCGTCCCACGCCTTCCGCACGTGCGCGAGGACGCGCGCGCTCGCGTCGACCGGCGAGATCTTCCGCGTGCCCTCCTCTTCCGCGCCCCACGGGAGGATCGCCGCCGTGCGATCGACCGCGGCGTGCGAGAGCCAGCTCTTCGCCGACGCGACGAAGCGCGAAGGCACCTCGCCGCCGCGACGGCGCGCGAGCTCGCCGACGACGAAGTCGGGGTCGCCCTCGACCTCGCCCGCGATCGGCGCGTAGAGGCACGAAGGCAGGAGCGGGCGCTCCTCGACCTCGCGCGCGGCGGTGAGCTGGGGGACGTCGAAGACGAGCGGCTCGGGCGCGGTACGCGTACGGCGTGCGTCGACCGCGGAGTACGCGACCACGGTGTGGGTCGTGCCGAGATCGATGCCGACGACGTACGACGCTGCCACGATTGCCTCAGGCCGAGCGGACCGAGAGCTCGACCTTCCAGCGCTCGTCCTTCTTCCGCGGCTGGAGCGGAACGGCCTCGAGGAGGAGGGTGCCGACCTCGGTGACGCTCGAGCGGAGCTTCACCGGGACGACGTCGCCTTCGGCGCGACCTTCGGCCGGGAGATCGACCTCGATCGGCGCGAGCTCCTCGAGCTCGTCGCCCTTCCAGCGCTCGAGGGCGGAGCCGACGTCGTCCTTCCGCCGCACGGTGGAGCCGAAGAACCGGAAGCGGACGCGTTCGCCGACGACGACGCCGAGCTCCTCGCCGGCGACCTCGACGCTCGTGCCCTCCTCCATCCCGACCGGCGCGACGCAGAGCGCGGTGATCGGAGGCGCGACGCCGGGCACCGCCGGAACCGCCCCTTCGATCCCGACGTAGTACGCGCGCGCCGTCCCTCCGCGGATGCGGATGCCGCGGCCGCGGCGGGCAAGGCCGTAGGCGGCCGCGCCGCGCGCGACGGCGAGATCGAGGTCGGCGCCCTCGAGGACGCGCGCCTTGTTCGCGCCGTCCGTCTCGAGCCATGCGTCGACCGTCGCGGCGAGCCGCTCGCGGAGGACGGGGCTCTTCATCACGCCGCCGTTGAAGAGGATGGACGTCGGACGCAGCATCTTCGTGGGGGGCTCTGCCCCCCCGTCCCCCCGCCCAGTCTTCGTTCCGCCCACCTTCTCGAGCGCGTCGGCGTGGCGCGCGAGGAGCGCGGCGAGATGGCGGGTGACGCCCGGGTCCTGCGCATAGGGCAGGCCGAGCTGTGTGAGCGCGGCGCGGGCGCGCTGCGCCGGGCGCGCGTCGGACGAGACGACGGGGAAGAAGCCTTCCACGATCGCCTGCGTGACCTCGTCCCGCGTCAGCTCCGCGCGCAGCGTCGAGCCGACGAGCTTGCTGCCCTTCCCGGCGACCGCGATCTGCGCCGCGTTCGTCTTGCTCTCGGTGAGGAGCTTCTCCTTCGCGCCGCGCGCCGCGTGGACGAGCGCTGCACGCTGCCACTTGTCGAGCTCGAGGGAGCGGCCCGCCTCCTCCGCCTCCCGCACCATCTTCTGCTCGACGAGGTGCGCGAGCAGCATGTCCATGTTGTCGCCGCCGAGCAGGATGTGCTCGCCGACCGCGACGCGCTCGAGGACGAGCTCGCCGTTCTTCTCGAGCGCGGCGATGACGGAGAAGTCGGTCGTGCCGCCGCCGACGTCGACGACGAGCACGACGTCGCCGACCTTCACTTCCTTCCGCCACTGGTCGCCACGGTTGGCGAGCCACGAGTAGAACGCCGCCTGCGGCTCCTCGAGGAGCGTGAGGTTCTCGAGCCCCGCGGCGTAGGCGGCTTCGGTGGTGAGCTCGCGCGCCGAGGCGTCGAACGACGCGGGCACGGTGAGCACGATGTCCTGCTTCGCGAGGGCGAGCTCGGGGTCCCCCTTCGCGACGACGTGATCCCATGCTTCGGCGAGGTGCTCGAGGTAGCGCCACGACGCCTCGACCGGGCTGATCTTCTCGACGTCCTCCGCCGCCTGCGCGGGCAGGATCGGACCGCGCCGGTCGACCGACGGGTGCGAGAGCCAGCTCTTCGCGCTCGCGATCACGCGCGCAGGCGCGTCGACGCCGCGCGCGCGGGCGTGCTCGCCGACGACGTACTTCCGCTCCGGATCCCACGGCAGCGCCTGCGGCCCCTCGCTGGCGTGCGCCACGTAGTAGAACGAAGGCAGGAGATCGCGCGCCTCGACGGTCCCCTGCGCGACGAGCTGCGGGATCGCGAGGACGTTGACCGCCGGCATCGGCAGCGTGGGGTCCTCCGGGATCTCCGCGTAGGCGATCGCGCAGTGGGTGGTCCCGAGATCGATCCCGACGACGTACTTGCTCATCCCACGGGGATTCCCTTCGGTCACAGCTCCACCTCCGCCTGCGCGACGACGCGCGCATCGTGTCCTTCGATCGCGACGGGCATCGAGACCTCGACGGCCTTCCACCCGCGGTGCCGGAGCGTGCCCGTGAAGGGTCCCTTCCCCTGCACGTTGCCGGTCAGCTTCACCTGCGCCGGGTCGAAGCCCTCCGGCAAGGTCACCTTCGCGCCCTCGTCCTCGGTGCGCACCGGCGCGAGCTTCACGTGATCGCGC
Source organism: Polyangiaceae bacterium (assembly GCA_039809485.1). Taxonomy (GTDB): domain Bacteria; phylum Myxococcota_A; class Polyangia; order Polyangiales; family Polyangiaceae; genus Labilithrix. The sequence continues at coordinate 16,325 of JBDHVE010000190.1, forward strand.
AGCGCCTTGCGGCAGCCCGTGTGCACGACGCGCGCGGCCGCGCCGATGTCCGCATCCGAGAAGCTCGCGACGTCCTCCTCGAGGAAGTCGACGAGGCGGCCCTCACGCTGGAGGAGCGCGAGCAGCTGGAGCGCGGCTTCGTGGGTCGGCTTCGGCTCGGGCGCCTTCCTCGCCGACTCGAGCTGCCTCCGCGCCGTCTCGAGCTCCTTGCGCGCGGCTTCGAGATCCGTCTTCGCGGCCTCGAGCGCAAGATCCGCCTTCTTCGTGCTCGCGTCGTCGGCCTTCGGTGCCTCGAGCTCCTTCGGCGCGGCCGGAGCAGGGAGCTGGCCCTTCGTCGCGACGTCGTGGACCTGCGCGGCGAACATGCCGTCGAACAGCACGCGGAAGAAGCAGACCCAGGCGAACCAGAGGCGGGTCGTGAAAGGGAGCGGTTCGTTCACGGGCGGCACTGTAGTCGGTCGCGCGCCCGAGGCCATA
>JBDHVE010000191.1:0-16773 GCA_039809485.1 Polyangiaceae bacterium
TGCGCGCCGAACGGACGCGTGACGGCGTAGACAGTGCCGATCGTGATCGCGAGGAGGAGGAACTCGCCGCCGGCAGGAAGGCCGATCCCGATCATCCTGCGCCAGACGTCGAGGTCGGGCCGCCAGTCCGAGAAGCGGATCCGGAGGAACGTGCCGCCGCGCGCGAGATAGACGAGGAGGCCGAGGACCGCGAGGGCGGTGGCGACGAGCGTCGCGAGGGCGGCGCCGGTCACGCCGAGCGCGGGGGCGCCGAGCCAGCCGAAGACGAACACGGGCGCGAGCGCCATGTTGACGAGCACGCTCGCCGTCTGCGCGACGAGGCCCGGCTTCATGTCGCCGATCCCGCGGAGCGCCGAGCCGAGCCCGACCATCGTGAACTGGAGGGCGAGGGCAGGGATGAAGAGACGGAGGAAGGAGAGCGACAGCGCCGTCGTCACCGCGTCACCGGCGAGGCGCTCGGCGTAGCTGCGGTGGACGGCGAGACCGACGGCGAGGAAGAGCACGCCGGCGAACGTGGCGAGGCACTGCGCCTGGTTGAAGAGGCGCTGCACCTCCGCGTGCTCCTTCCGGCCCGCCGCCTGGGCGACGAGCGCGACGCAGCCGACCGAGAGCATCTGCGTCACGGCGAGCGCGACGAACATGACGTTCGTCGAGAGCGCGACGGCGGCGACCGCTTCCTTCCCGAGGCGGCCGACCCAGAAGAGATCGACGAGGCCGTAGAGGGTCTGGATCGCCATCCCCGCGAGGACGAACAGCATCATGCGGACGATGTGCCCGCGGACGCTGCTCTCGGTCATGTCGTGGACGCCGCGCGGGGAGCTCATGGGCGACGTGGTAGCGCGGGGTGGAGGGTCGGTCAATATCACCCGGATGATTTTGTCTGGCGTGGCTTCTTGCCAGGCATCGCGCCGCCTTCCCGGAGCAGCTCCTCGAGGTGGGCGCGCACGTCCTTGGGCCAACCGTGGACGAGGGGACTGAAGCGCGCGTGGTCGCCGGCGAACAGCGCGCGCGACGCCTCCTCGAAGTGCGGGAGGTCACCGGCCATGACCCACATGAAGCGGCTCGCGGCGGCGCGCGCCTCGCGGGCGCGTTCGGCGTCGGGGGCGCGCTTCCGCGCTTCGTCGACGAGGCGGCGGAGCGCGGCGGAAGCGCCGTTCGGCTGTCGTTCGAGCCACTCCCAGTGGCGCGGGAGGAGGGTGACCTCGCGCGCGACGACCCCGAGCTTGGGCCGGCCGGGCCCGGTCCGCGGCGGCTCGATGCGGGTGACGGCGCGCGCGAGCACGTCGTCGATCGAGCCGCGGAAGTCGAAATCGAGCTCCCGGCCGGTCTCGTCCTCGAAGACGAGGACGCGGAGGTCGGGGCTCTTGTCGACCTTCGCCTTGGTCTTGCGGAGGATCTCCTCGAGCGGACCGCGCACGAGGCGGCGGTCGCCGACGAACACGGTGTACGTCCTCGGATCGCTCATGGAGAGGAAGATTAGCAGGATTGTGCCCGGGTGAAACGGTTCGGTCTGGATGCGAAGAAATGCTGCGACCGGACGGGGCGAGCGGGCTCCTGGGGGCGATGAAGATGCTGAAGGCTCTCGGAACGGTCGCCGTGATGGCTCTCCTCGCCGGTTGCGGCGCCCGGCAGGCGCCCCGGATCCACTTTGCGTCCGCGACGGAGGCGCAGCTCCGCGCGTCGGGCGACGAGCGTGTCGTCTGGTACGAGTTCCGGCAGGGCGGCGACGTCCCGGTCGCGCTCCTCTTCACCGGCGTCGTCGAGGCGGCGCAGCCGGTGCGTGCGAAGGCGACGCGGACGTTCTGGCTCGTGATGGAGAGGAACGCGCCGCCGCGTTTCAGCTTCGACGGCGAGCATGTCGTCGAGGCGCGGGCGGGGACGGCAGGGATCGCGCTCGGGCGGGACGGGGAGAAGGGCGAGAACCAGGTCGGGCTGGTCGTGTACCTCGGCAAACCGGAAGACGCGCCAGCGCCGCTGCGGGAGAAGTGAGGGGCGGGCGCGGCGGGGCGCGGGGCGTACGCGACCGCGCACGCGACTCCCGACTCGACACCTCTGCGTCTCTCCGCGCTCGGACCCTCGACGCGCAGCGGGCGAGGAGGGAGATACCTCTTCCCGGGCCGGTCGCGGTCCGCACCTTCTTCTCGGCGCACCGTCTCCAGGCCGCGAGGGGCGCTTCCGACGCCCGTGATTCGGCGCGCTTCCGTACCCTCCCGGCCGTCGCACCGCCTCGCTCAGCGGCAGCCGGCGCGCGCGCGAGCGCGAACGCGGGGCCTCGCCGTCACCTGACGCCTACGTCCGAGGCGACTCGGCGAGGCGGATGCGGCCGCCGGCGCGGATCCAGCCGACTCCGAGGAGCCATGTGCGTGGTGCGAGCGGGGGGATGTCGTCGTCGCGCGGGAGGTCGGCCCATCCGTCGAACTCGTCGGCGGACGAGAACGGATCGAGCATGTCGCGGTCGACTCGACCGTGCTTGCGGCCGTTCTGCAGGACGTAGACGAGCGCGTTCCGGACTGCGGTCGGCGAATCGAGGTCGCGGCGGTGATAGCGGTCTCCCCACACCTTGCCGTGACGGCTGTGGCGGACGGCGCGATTGATGCGATTTGCGAGCCGGATGACGAGCCGGCGCATCCCGGCGGACAGCGCCCGCGCGTCGGCCGCCTCGACGAGCAGGTGGACGTGATCCTCCTGGAGCGAGAAGTGGACGACGTGGAATCGCGCCGCGATCGCGTCCGTCGCGCGCGGATGACGGCGGGGCGCGCTCCGCTTCTTCCTGCCCTCGACCGGGGGACGGTCCTCGGGCCTCATCGGATCCTCCGGCATCACCACGACCCGCCGCGCTCGGTTCAGCGCTCGTTGCGGGGAGAGCTCCTCGAACACCTGCCGCGCAATCGCTGCCACGAGCTCCGTCCGGAACGACGGCGCCCGCGCGTCGGCCCGCAACGTGACGTGCACGGGATGCCGCCGATCGAGCCACGGCCGCGACGCGTGCGTCACGCCAGCTCGCTTCCCCTTCGGCGGCCGACCGGTCCGCTTCGTGCGCCCACGCTTCGCCCGACGCGCATCGGCCAGCAGCTCGAGCTGCTGACCACGCCGTGGCCGCCGCGACGAGCGCGGCGTGGTCGAAGAGCGGGGAGGGGGCGTGGCCATCAGTTCGGCGATAGAGTACGCCGAGGACGTTCCGATGCAAGGGGCACGGACCGCGTTCGAGGCGAATTTGGGCTTGGATCGTACCTTCCGGACGTGCGGCTTGCCGGTGCGACCGAAGGTCGGTGTCGGTCGCGCTCGCGCTCGCGCTCTCGCTCTCGCTCCGATCTCGCCTTCGCTCTCGCCTTCGGGTCGGGTCGGGTCAGTCGGGCGGTTCGTTCGTCAGGATGGGGGCGTGCGCGCCCGGACGCGCGCGGATACGTCGCGTTCGGTTCGCGGACACCGTCGTTCAGGACGTGGACGGGTACGGGTACGAGGTCGCGGTTTCGTGCGCGGACGCGTGCGGGGGCGCGGTCGCGTGCGGGTTCGCGGACGCGTGCGGGTTCGCGGACGCGTGCGGGGACGCGTCCGCGTTTCGGGGACGCGTCCGCGTTTCGGGGACGCGTCCGCGCGTGCGTTCGGGGACGCATCCGCGCGTGCGTTTCGGGGACGCATCCGCGTTTCGGGGACGCATCCGCGTTTCGGGGACGCATCCGCGGATCCGCCCGGGGACGTGTCCGCGGATGCCTTCGCGTTCGCGTCCGCGGATTCGCCCGGGGACGCGTCCGGCTTCGGGTCGCGTTCAGGTGCGTGAGGCGTAGGGCGAAGCCGGAGCACCGCCCGTCGGCCCCGACACCCCCGCCTTCACGGTCGGACGGCGATCACCCCCGGCGGGAAGCCCGTTCCGCCGTAGCGGTGATGCATCCTCACTCGTTCGTCTTGATGGAGGAGGCGGCGCGCGAGCTCGGCGTCGAAGCCGCTGCCACGCGGCGGACGGACCTTCACTTCGGCGCTCGCGGTGACCTCGCGGCCGTTGCCGAGCGGGCGGCTCGCCTTCACACCGAGCACGCCCGACACTTCGCCGCTCTTCTCTTGGATCTCGCCGTATCCCGCGACCGACGCGAGCTTGAAGTCCCGCTTCACCTCGACACCGACGCGCGAGCCCGTCGCCACCTGCGCGTTGCCCCCGCCGAGGCCCTGCGACGTCTCGGCGAACTTCCCGCTGTACGCGGTCACACCGGCGACGCCGATCCGGTTCTGGCTCTCGACCGTGTTCACGCTCTCGACGGTCCCGCCCTCCTTCGTCGAGAGGCCGGCTTCGACCTTGGTCGACACCGTCGCTTGCGTCCCGATCTCGACACCCTTGAAGGTGCCCTTCGCCTCCACCGCCTTCTGCACCTCGATCGACGCGCTCACCTGCGCTGCGCCCTTGTCGAGGATCCGGATCTGCGTGAGCCGACGCGCTGCCTCACGCTGCTCGTCCGTCAGAGGCTTGCCCTGCGCCGAGTCGAGCGTCGCCTGCCGCACGGTCTCACGGTCTGCGCGGAACTGGGCGAGGGGGTCGAGCCGACCCGCTCCACCCGCACCCGCACCCGCACCCGCACCCGAGCCCGCACCCGAACCGGTCCCGACCACAACCGCCGCCCGCAGCGGCGGCGCCGCGGCCGGCTCCACCAACCGCGCGCCCCCCGCCGTCGTCCCTCCCCCCCCGCCAGCGCCACCCCCCTCCAGCGCTCCCGTCGCGCTCGTCGCCGCCTGCGCGACCCGCGGCCCGACCTTCCGGACCGCCGCCCCGGCCGCGATCAGAACCGCGAGCAGCAGGAGGGCATATTCGGCCTTGGCTGCAGCACGACGGTAGAGGCGCATCGGTCGACCTACGAGCGGCTCGAGCGGGCGGATCGCCCCGTCCGCTCTTTTTCCCGCGTCCGCGACGGCGCTACGCTTCCCCGCATCCGACCCGGGAGCGCCATGAGCCGTAACCTCTCGATACCTCGTGCAGCGTTGCTCGCCCTCGTCCTCACCGCCTGCGGGGACGTGAAGCGCCCCGACGGAGGCCAGGGTCTTCTCCCGGTCGGCGCCCCCGCCCCGGAGGTCGTCGCCGAGGACCCCGCCGGCAAGGAGGTCCGCCTCACCGCGAACCGGGGCAAGCCCGTCGTCGTCTTCTTCTATCCCGCGGACGGTACGCCCGGCTGCACGAAGGAGGCCTGCGCCTTCCGTGACGCGTGGGACCGGTTCGCGAATGCCGGCGTCGTCGTCGTCGGTGTCTCGAGCAACTCGCGAGAGAGCCACCGGAAGTTCCAGGCCGAGCACAAGCTGCCGATGGCGCTCGCGTCCGACGAGTCCGGCGAGATCGGGCGCGCCTACGGCGTCTCGAAGAAGATCTGGGGCTACGACCGTGTCTCGTTCCTCGTCGGCAAGGACGGCAAGGTCGCGAAGGTCTGGCCCTCCGTCGACCCCGCCCAGCACGCGAGCGAGGTGCTCGCCGAGGCCGCCCGGGTACCGTGACGCGGCCATGTCCGCGGGCCGCGATGCGACGTAGAATGCGCATCGAGCCTTGGCGCGCCGTTTCGCACTCCTTGCTCTCGTCCTCGCCTCGGCCGCGTGCAGCGCGACCGACGAGCACGAGCCCCCGTTCCGGACGCCGCCGCCATCTCCGGCCGCCGCGCCCGCGTCGACCTCCACGACGCGCGCACCACGCCCGACGCTGAACGGGAGCGCCTTCCCCGATCGCGTCATCGCCCTCACCTGGGACGACGGCCCCGACGAAGGCACCCTGGAGCTCGCGCGCTACCTCCATCGCGAGCGCGTCTCCGGGACGTTCTTCGTCGTCCACGACTGGGTCGCGGACGTCTCCGAGGAGCCGGGGAGGGGACACGCGGTGTTCGACACCGGGTTCCGCCATCTCCCCGTCCTCGGTCAGCTGCTCGCCCTCGGGCACCGCGTCGGCAACCACACCGAGAACCACGTCCTCCTCACGTCGGTCTCGCCCGTCGAAGCGATACGCCAGCTCCGCGCCGCGCAGGCGCTCCTCGCGCCCTACGAACGCGACGAGCTCCGGCTCTTCCGTCCTCCCGGCGGCGCCTGGAGCGCGCGCGTCTCCGAGGCTCTCGAGCAGGCGCATGCGCTCGACGACCTCGTCGGCCCGATCGGCTGGGACATCGACCGCAAGGACTGGGAGAGCTCGCTCTACTGCCGCTCCGATCAACCCGACACGGAGTGCGAGCCCGGGCCGATCCCTGGCGAGAAGCGCGTGAAGCCCGAGGTCATCGCGAAGCGTTACGCGACGACGATCGCATCCCGCGGTCACGGGATCGTGCTCCTCCACGATCGCGTCGGCCACGTCCGCTCGCGGTACGCGATCGAGGTCGCGCGCCATCTCGTCCCCGTGCTGAAGGCACAGGGCTTCGTGTTCGCGCCGCCCGTCCTCGTGTTCGGCCCGCTCCGCGCCCGCGCGACGCACGCCGCGATCCTCGCCTCCGCTCCGACGACGGGCGTATCCCTCCGCGAAACCCGGCTCCCGACCGACACGGGCGACAGCATCGGGACCGGCGACCTCAACGGCGACGGCCGACCGGATGCCTGCGGCCGCGTCGCCGAAGGCGTCGCGTGCGCGCTCGCGACGCCGGATGGGTTCGCGCGCGCGACGCTCTGGGCGCCCTCCGCGCCGCACGCGAAGCTCCGCCTCGTCGACGTCAACGGCGACGGTCGCGCGGACCTCTGCGCGCTCGAAGCCGGCGGCGTCACGTGCGGTCTCGCTCCCTGAAGGGCCACGGCCACGGTAGGCTCGCGCGCCATGGGCTTCTTCTTCGCGCTCGCGTACGACCCGGTGATGCGGCTCGCCGAGGAGGCGTGTCTCCGCGACTGGCGTCGCGAGATCCTCGGCAGCCTGTCAGGTGAGGTCCTCGAGATCGGCGCCGGCACCGGCGCGAACCTCGCGCTGTATCCGAGCACGGTGACGCGTCTCGTCGCCGCCGAGCCCGATCCGCACATGCGGAAGCGGCTCGACGACCGCGTCCGCGCCTCCGCGCTCTCGCACGTCGAGACGAGCGACGCGACCGCGCACGCCCTCCCGTTCGCCGACGCTTCCTTCGATGCGGTCGTCTCGACCCTCGTCCTCTGCACGGTGGACGACCCGATTCTGGTCCTCTCCGAGATCGGCCGTGTCCTCCGTCCGTCCGGCAAGCTCGCGTTCCTCGAGCACGTCGCGGCGGAGGAGGGCACCTCGCGTCTCACCTGGCAGCGGCGGATCGAGCCGCTCTGGCGCCATCTCGCCGAGGGATGTCACGTCACGCGCCGGACGGCGCAGTCGATCCGTGACGCCGGTTTCGTGATGGAGAACGAAGCGCACGCCAGCATGCGCAAGTCCTTCCCGTGGGTGCGGCCGACCATCCGCGGCGTGGCGAGGAAGGCTTGAAGCGCGCCCTCGCGCTCGCGTTCGCCGCGCTCCTCGGGTGCGCACCCGCGCCGAAGAAGGTGCCCGCGAACGATCCGCGCACCACGTCCGCCGATCCCGCCCAGCGGTTCGCCGAGCTCGGCACCTGCAAGCTCGAGAGCGGCGCCGTCATCGAGGACTGCCGCCTCGGCTACCGAACCTACGGCACGCTCTCGCCGGCGAAGGACAACGTCGTCCTCTTCCCGACGTACTTCACCGGCAACAGCGCGGCGCTCGTGGATGTCGTGAAGGACAAGCTCGTCGACACGAAGCGCTTCTACCTCGTCATCGTCGATGCGCTCGGCGACGGCGTCTCCACCTCGCCTTCCAACAGCAAGAGGCAGGCGCGGACGCGCTTCCCGCGCTTCACGATCGGCGACATGGTCGAGGCCGAGCGCCGGCTCGTCACCGAGGTGCTCGGCGTGCCGAAGCTCCAGGCCGTCGCCGGGATCTCGATGGGCGGGATGCAGGCCTTCGCCTGGGGCGTCATGTTCCCGACCCTCACCTCGCGCGTCGTGTCGATCGCGGGGACGCCGAGGCTGACGTCGAGCGACATGCTCCTCTGGAACGCGGAGATCGCGGCGATCGAGAGCGACGTCGCCTACAAGGGTGGCGACTACGAGGGCCGGCCGTTCCTCCGTGCGCCGGTCTACATCCACGAGCTGCACCTCTTCACCGCCGCGCATCGCGCGCAGGAGACCTCCCCCGAAGCGTTCCGCGCCTTTCGCGACGCGATGGCGAAGGAGGAGTGGTTCGATTGGAACGACTGGCGCTGGCAGGCGGAGGCGATGCTCGCGCACGACGTCGGCAAGGCGCACGGCGGCCTCGCCGGCGCGGCGAAGCGGATGACGCCCGAGCTCCTCGTCGTGGTCGCGGAGCAGGATCAGATGGTGAACCCCACGCCGTCGCTCGAGCTCGCGAAGCTCCGCGGCGGCGAGGTGCTCGTGCTCCACGGCGACTGCGGCCACGCGGCGCCGTCGTGCGAGGCCGACGCCGTGGGCGAGAAGGTCCGCGCCTTCCTCGCGCGCTGAAGCGCTGGAATGCGACGGCGTGCAGGGTGGCATCCTCGCCACGGGTCCGTTAGACCCGCGTCATGGGACAGCTGATCGACGGCACGTGGCACACCGGCTGGTACGACCCCGACGCGAAGGGCGCCTTCCAGCGGCCCGCGACGAAGTTCCGCGATCGCATCACCGAGCCCGAGGCCGGGCGCTACCACCTCTACGTCTCGTACGCGTGCCCGTGGGCGCATCGCACGCTGATCACGCGCGCGCTCCGCGGGCTCGAGGAAGCGATCTCCGTCACGGTCGTCGATCCGAAGATGAGCGACGAGGGCTGGTCGTTCGACGCCGCGTCACCCGACCCGCTCGGCCCCGGCGCCTACCTTCGTGACGTCTACCTCCGCGCGAACCCGCGCTACACGGGTCGCGTCACGGTCCCCGTCCTGTGGGACACGAAGAAGAAGACGATCGTGAACAACGAGTCGCGCGAGATCATGCGCATGCTCGACACGGGCTTCGACGCGCTCGCGAAAGGGCCCTCCCTCGCGCCCTCCGAGCTCCGCGCGCGGATCGACGAGACGCTCGACGCGATCTACACGCCGGTGAACAACGGCGTCTATCGGTCGGGGTTCGCGCACACGCAGTCGGCGTACGAGGAAGCGTGCACGGAGCTCTTCGCCGCGCTCGACCACTGGGAGGGCGTGCTCGGGAAGCAGCGCTACCTGTGCGGCGACGTACTGACCGAGGCGGACGTCGCGATGTTCACGACGCTGCTCCGCTTCGACGTCGTCTACTACGCGCACTTCAAGTGCAACCTGCGCCGGATCCAGGACTACCCGAACCTCGGCGCGTACCTCCGTGACATCTACCAGCACCCGCTCGTGAAGCCGACGTGCCGGCTCGACCACATCAAGGTGCACTACTACTGGAGCCAGACGACGGTGAACCCGCACCGCGTCGTGCCGCTCGGCCCGCCGCTCGACTACCTCGAGATCGCGCACGACCGCGCGCGCTTCTCGGCCTCATCCGCGTGACGCGCGGCGATCGAGCTCGTTCGTCGCGATCGTGACGACGTCCTCGGTGTGGAGGCTCCGCGGTCCGACCGAGACCGGCACCGCGCCCGCTTCGCGGAGCAGGGCGCGCGTCGTGTCGTCGAAGCCGACGTGGTCGCCGAGGACGAACGCGGCGTCGCCGTCGAGCCCGCGCGCTTCGCGGAGGTCCGCGCCGTGCTCCTCGAGGACGAAGAGCGCCGCGCCCCGAACGTCGTCGAGCGCGAGCGCGAGGTCACCCCGCGCGACGGCGATCCCGGGCCGGACACCGGCGAAACCTCCTCCGTCGAGGTCGAGCTCGGTCGCGAGCGACTTCTTCACGAGCACGGCGAGGCTGCGCTCGTCGGGTCGGAGGAACTTGGCCTCCGCCCCGCGGACCCGGACCACCCGGGGTGCGCGCGGACCGCCGCGCAGTACGAGGTACACGACCACGTCCTTGCGCACACCGTGCGAGACGAGCAGGGCCGCGCGGAGGGAGCGGACCTGGACGTCGAGCCGCCCGCTCGTCGAAGGGAAATCGTCGAGTCGGAACTCGCTGTCCGCGCTGGCGCGCCCGCCGATCAGGATGAAGCTTCGCATCGTCTCCCGGTGCGGCAGCACCGCGCCTGTCCACGTCGAGGGCAACCGGCCCGAGGCCTCCCGCATCGTAGCGTCGCGCCGGACCGTCCGCCTCGCTGTCGCGTGAGCCGCCTTGACGGTGCGGAACCCCTCGAATACTCGTGCAAAGTCCCATGCGCAACGCCGTCGCCTCCGGCCTCTTGGCTCTCCTCGTTCCTGCCGCGACGGTCGCGTGCAAGAAGCCCGCACAGAACGCGCCCGAGCTCACCGCCGCGAAGTCGGAGGTGAAGGTGAAGGTCGACACGGTTCCGGTCGTCGAGCAGCCCATGCCCGAGCTCCTCACGCTCACGGGCCAGCTCCGCGCGAGCCAGGAGTCGGATGTCGCCGCCGACGCGAACGGCAAGGTGTCGGCCACGTTCGTCGAGCGCGGCCAGCCCGTGAAGAAGGGCGACACGCTCGCGATCCTCGACGCGCGCGGCGCGAGCATCACCGCGAGCGCCGCCGCCGCCCAGACGAACCTCGCGAAGGCGCAGCTCGAGCAGGCCCAGCGCGAGTGCGACCGCGTCGAGTCGCTCTTCAAGAGCGGAGCGATCTCTCAGGCCGAGTACGACCGGACGAAGTCCCAGTGCCAGACCACGCAGTGGTCGGCGGCGGCCGCCCAGGCGCAGCAGCAGAACGCGCAGAAGATCGTCGGCGACTCCGTCATCCGGGCGCCGTTCGCGGGGATCGTCGGCGAGCGGTTCGTCAACGTCGGGCAGTACGTCCAGCCCTCCACCCGCGTCGTCTCGCTCTACGCGCCCGACCCGCTCCGCCTCGAGCTCACGGTCCCGGAGGCGAACGTCGGCAGCATCAAGCCCGAGATGCCGGTCACCTTCACGGTGTCGAGCTTCGGTGATCGCACGTTCTCCGGGACGGTGAAGTTCATCAGCCCGAACGTGCGTCCCTCCACGCGTGACCTCGTCGTCGAGGCGCTCTGCCCGAATCCGAACAACGAGCTCCGCCCCGGCATGTTCGCCGTCGCACGCCTCGCCGTCGGCGAGAAGAAGCTGCCCGTCGTCCCGAGCACGAGCGTGAAGACGGACGAGGCGAGCGCGCGCGTGTGGGTCGTCGTCGAGAAGCGCGTCCAGGAGCGCGTCGTGCAGCTCGGCGGCGAGCGCGAGGGGAAGATCGCCGTCGTCCAGGGCGTGAAGCCCGGCGAGCAGGTCGTCGTCCAGCCCGGCCCCGACGTGCGCGACGGCGCGGTCGTGCAGTGAGGAGCTGACCCATGCAGTGGCTTGCCAACGTCTGCGTCCGTCGGCCGATCTTCGCGACGGTCCTCATCCTCCTCATCACGGTCATCGGCCTCGCCGGCTACTCGAAGCTCGGGCTCGACCGCTTCCCCAACGTCGACCTCCCGATCGTCGTCGTCATCACGCGTCTGCCGGGCGCCGCGCCCGAGGACGTCGAGACCGAGATCACCGAGAAGATCGAGGAGTCGGTCAACACCATCAGCGGCATCGAGGAGATCACCTCGATCACGAGCGAAGGCGTCTCGCAGGTCGTCATCCGCTTCGTCCTCGAGAAGAACACCGACGTCGCTTCGCAGGAGGTCCGTGACCGCCTGCAGCTCGTCATCCCCGACCTGCCGCGGGGGATCGACCTCCCCACCGTGCAGAAGCTCGACCCCGACGCTTCGCCCGTCATCTACTTCGCGCTCCGCTGGCCCGGGAAGCCGATCCAGGACGTCACCGAGCTCGCCGACAAGCGGATTCGTCGCCAGATCGAGTCGGTCAACGGCGTCGGTCAGGTCGCGATCGTCGGCGGTCAGCTCCGGCAGGTGAACGTCTGGCTCGACCCGATCCGCATGCGCGGCGCGAACGTGACCGCGCTCGACGTCCAGCGCGCGATCGCGACCCAGAACCTGACGATGCCGGGCGGTCGCGTCGACACCGGCCCCGAGCAGCTCACGCTCCGTATCCACGGCCGCGTCGAGCGCCCGTCCGAGATCGGCGACCTCGTCGTCCGCCAGGAGGCGGGGCACTCGATCCGCGTCAAGGACGTCGGACGCGTCGAGGACGGCGCGGAGGAAGCGGAAGGCGCCGCGTTCCTCGACGGCGTCCCGTCGATCGTCCTCCAGGTCCGCAAGCAGTCCGGCTCGAACACGGTCCAGGTCGTCGACTCGGTCCGCGAGCGGCTCGAGGACATCAAGAAGAACCTCCCGCCGGGCGCGACGCTCGACATCGTCCGCGACGACTCGGGCGTCATCCGCACGAGCATCGCGGGCGTGAAGGAGCACTTGATCCTCGGCGCGCTCCTCGCCGCGCTCGTCGTCTTCGTGTTCCTCGGGAACTTGCGCAGCACGATCATCGCCGCGCTCGCGATCCCGACCAGCATCATCGGCACCTTCGCGATGATGTGGTGGGCGGGCTTCACCCTCAACACGATCACGCTCCTCGCCCTCGCGCTCGCGGTCGGCATCGTCATCGACGACGCGATCGTCGTCCTCGAGAACGTCTTCCGCTTCGTCGAGGAGAAGAACTACGCCCCGCGCGAGGCGTCGATCGCGGCGACGAAGGAGATCGGCCTCGCCGTCCTCGCGACGACGCTCTCGCTCATCGCCGTCTTCCTCCCCGTCGCCTTCCTCGGTGGCATCCCGGGCCGCTTCCTCCGCAGCTTCGGGCTCACGATGGCGTTCTCGATCGCCGTCTCGCTCGTCGTCAGCTTCTCGCTGACGCCGATGCTGACCTCGCAGTGGCTGAAGCCGCACGTGAAGGGAGACCAGAAGCCGCTCGGGGAGCGCATCGTCGACGTCTTCTATCGCCCGATCGAGCGCGTCTACATGGCGGTGCTCAAGTTCGTGATGCGCCACCGCTGGATCATCGCGGTCGCGTCGCTCGTGACGCTCGGCTCGTGCGCGCCGCTCGCGGGCGCGGCGAACAAGGGCTTTCTCCCGGTCAACGACGAGGCGCAGTTCGAGGTCGTCGTCCGCGCCCCGGAAGGGACGAGCCTCGCCCAGACGCAGCTCATCGGCGAGCGGATCGCGCGCGAGCTCCGCGACTGGCCGCAGGTGCGGATGACGCTCACGACGATCGGCGCCGACACCGCCGCCGCCCAGAACGTCGCGCGCATCTACGTCCGCCTGACGAACCCGGAGGACCGCCAGGAGTCGCAGAACGAGCTGATGAACCGGGTCCGTACCCAGATCACGGCGAAGCAGAGCAAGGATCTACGCATCAGCACGCAGGAGGTCGCGGCGTTCGGCGGCGGCTTCTCGACCGCGAAGATCCAGTACACCGTCCGCGGCCCCGACCTGAAGAAGCTCGAGGACATCACCGCCCAGGCCCTCGAGAAGCTCCGGAAGGTCCCCGGCGCCGTCGACGTCGACTCGACGCTCATCTCCGGAAAGCCCGAGCTCGGCGTCTTCATCGACCGGCCGCGCGCGGCCGACCTCGGCGTCTCCGTCCAGGACACCGCGGCGGCGCTCCGCCTCCTCGTCGACGGCGACAAGGTGTCGGCCTACGAGGAGAAGGGCGAGCAGTACGACGTACGCGTCCGGGCCGAGCGCCAGTACCGCGCCGATGCGCTCGGCCTCGAGATGCTCACCGTGCCCTCGCAGCGGCTCGGGCTCGTCCCGCTCCGCAGCGTCGTCGATCTGAAGCGCGGCACCGGCCCCGCCCAGATCAACCACTTGAACCGCCAGCGCGTCGTCACCCTCCTTGCGAACGTCGCCCCCGGCGTGAGCGAAGGAAAGGTCGCCGACTCGCTGAAGAGCATCCTCGCCGACATGCAGCTCCCGCCCGAGTACATCGCGGAGCCCACCGGTCAGACCCGTGAGATGGGCAAGGTGATGGTGAGCTTCGTGCTCGCGATCGTCCTCTCGTTCATCGTCATGTACCTCGTGCTCGCGGCGCAGTTCGAGTCGTGGCTGCACCCGATCACGATTCTGCTGTCCCTGCCGCTGACGCTGCCGTTCGCGTTTCTCTCCGTCATCATCTTCCGGCAGGCGATCGACCTCTACTCGATCCTCGGCATCCTCGTGCTCTTCGGCGTCGTGAAGAAGAACGCGATTCTCCAGATCGATCACACGAACCAGCTCCGCGAGCACGGGATGGAGCGGCTCGAGGCGATCCTCCAGGCGAACAAGGATCGACTCCGTCCGATCCTCATGACGACCCTCGCGTTCGTCGCCGGCATGATCCCGCTCGTCGTCTCGAAGGGCGTCGGCTCGGCGTTCAACCGCGCGACCGCGGGCGTCGTCGTCGGTGGTCAGACGCTGTCGCTCCTGCTCACCCTCCTCGCGACCCCGGTCGCGTACTCGGCCTTCGACGACCTCTCCGCGCTCTTCCGCCGCGTCTTCAAGCGCGGTCCGAAGGCGGGGGCGCCGCCCGCCGAGGCGACGGCGGCTGCGGAGGAGTGAACGGAGGCGTACGCTGGAAGGCGTGCGCACCGTCGTCTTCGCGCTGCTCGTGACCGCATGCGCGTGCGAGCCGGCCCGGCCGCCCGCCGCGCCGCTGCCCGTCGCACGCGAGGTCCAGGAGGAGGAGGACGCGTCGTTCCTCCGGAGCGAGAAGCTCGACGAGGACGTTCAGGAGCTCGTCGTGCGCGCGTTCGGCTCGGACGTGCCGTTCACGTTCGAGGTCCGGGTCGCGCAGCCGCTCGACCCGATCACGCGCGAACGGTTCGCCGAGCGCGGCGTCGAGGTGGAACCCGATCCGGAGGGCAGCGCGCCCGCTCCGCGCGCGCCGCGTGTCCATCGCGTCCGTACGAAGGTCGGCGCGCTCGGGCTGGTGACCGGTGACGAGCGCGTCCGCGCCGTCGTCTGCGCGCCGCCGGCGCTCCCGGAAGGGGAGCTCCCGCCGGAGGAGGCGTGGCGGTCGAAGCTCGAACGCGACGTGCGCACGGTCGTCGGCGCGCGGAGCGCTTGCTGGTTCGAGGTGACGATCCGGTTCGGCCACGAGCCCCCGCCCGAGGAGCGCGCGTTCTACGAAGCGCACGGCGCGCGGATCGAGGCGTGGAGCGCCGACGACGCGATCGCGTGGGTCCCGGTGCGGTTCCTCCCGTGGATCGCGATGCGCGACGTCGTCTCGTTCGTCGAGGTCACGCGCACGGTGCGGTGAGCGCGAGCTGCGCGTCAGCTCGTGTCAGGTCGCGTCCGTGGCAGGCGAGGGGAGCGAGAGGCATCTTCGTCGTGTGCCGGGGAACGAACCCCGGCGCTCTTGATGGAGGTCTTTCGATGAAGCTTCGTGATGCCACCCTTTCTCTCTTCGTCCTCGTCGCTGCGTCTCTCGCCGCCGTCGGCTGCTCCGGCAGCGACGGGGAGATCTCCGTCGAGAGCGCGCCTGGCGCCCCGACCGACGCGCCGAACGAGACCCTCTTCACGGTGAAGGTCGAATCGGCCCGCGAGGGCGGTTACGACGCCTCGACTCTCGAGGTGAAGGCGACGCCGGACGGCAAGTCGGCCGTCACGGTCACCTGCACGCCGGTCGAGACGTCGGTGAACGGCAAGCTCGAGAAGGGCGAGAAGCTGACGTGCACGGAGGGCGCGACGAACGTCTTCGGCAAGGACGTCGTCGGCAAGGAGATCGACGTGGAGCTCTTCGCGAAGATCGACGGCGCGTCCGAGCGCGTCGGCAGCGCGACCTGGAAGCCCTGAGCGCCTGCACCACGGGTGGTGCTCGCCTCCGCTGCGGGGCGAGCGCCGGCCGTGCGGGCCGCTCGCGTCTTCGACGCACCTCGCACGTCGCCAGACGAGCAAGGTGGTAGCGACGAGGGTCGAGCCGGCAGCCGGCCGCGACCCAGATCACCTCCGAGATCACCCCCTGAGGAGGGTCACATCGGAGCCCTTCGGCGATGGATCGGCGCTTGCGGAAGCCCCTTCGTGACCGTCTCCGGAGAGCCGGTCGGGAGGTGAGCCCCATGTTGCTTCGCAAGCACGTCGTCCTCGCAACGGCCTTCGTCT
The DNA here is from genome assembly GCA_039809485.1 of Polyangiaceae bacterium. Taxonomy (GTDB): domain Bacteria; phylum Myxococcota_A; class Polyangia; order Polyangiales; family Polyangiaceae; genus Labilithrix. The sequence continues at coordinate 15,943 of JBDHVE010000191.1, forward strand.
TCACCGGGATCGCGGCCTGTGCGGCACCGGTCGAGGGCGACGAGGACGCGGACCACGAGGAAGAGGGCGAGGTCTCCTCGAGCGAGGACGCGCTCAGCGCCGGGATCAGCTGCACCGAGAGATCGGTCACCGGCTACAACAAGGGCTCTCCGTACGGGATGAAGGTCGTGAGCGTCGGCGGGAAGGCGACCGCGAAGCCCACCGCGCACGCGTTCCTGAAGATGCAGACCGCAGCGCAGAAGGCGGGCGTACGCCTCTCGATCAACAGCGGCTTCCGCTCGAACGAAGAGCAGCAGCGCCTCTACAACTGCTACAAGACGAAGTCCTGCAACAACGGGAACCTCGCGGCGCGGCCCGGGTACTCGAACCACCAGAACGGACGCGCGCTCGATCTCGCGACGTCGGACTGGAGCTGGGTCCGCAGCAACGCGCCGAAGTTCGGGTTCCGGGCGACGGTCCCCAGCGAGCGATGGCACTGGGAGTTCAACGGGAGCGACCCGGGCGGACCGTGCTCGGGAGGCAGCTCGCAGGCGCCGTCCGACGACGAGGACACGGGCGGCACTCCTGCGGCCGACCAGCCCGAGCCCGCCGGCGGCGGCTGCCACTCGGCGACGCTCGACAAGGATGTCGCCGAGGGCACGTGCGTCCAGTCCGAGGACAACGAGCTCATGTACCAGTGCCACGACGGCAAGTGGTACCGCGGCGTCTCGAACGGCAAGGGGCCGTACGGAGCGTGCACGTCGACGCATCGGCTCTAGGGCGTGTCCCTGAATCCAGGGCTCCGCTCCTTCTCGCCCGTGCCCGTGCCCGTGCCCGTGCCCGGCGGTCTGG
>JBDHVE010000192.1:0-16574 GCA_039809485.1 Polyangiaceae bacterium
TCACGAACGGCGGCCCCGTCCTCGGGGCGGGCTATGCGTTCGGCCGGGAGGACGGCTTCCGCGGCCGGCTCGCCTACGACGTCGGGCTCGGGCGCTCCGGCCGTTGGCTCGGGCAGCTCGCGTTCGAGACGGACTTCACGCGACGCGTTTCGCTGGCGCCGCTCGTGATGCTCGGCACCGATGCGGCGCTCCTCCGTCCGAGCGTCGGCGTCGGTCTCGGCGTCCCGGTCGCGCTGCGGCCCGACCTCGGCGTGAGCGGCCGGCTGCGGCTCGACGTGAAGTGGACCGGGCTCGGCCTCGCGGCCGACGTCGATGTCCATGCGACGCCGAAGCTCGGCGCGACGTTCGCGGTGCTCGCCGAAGTCGGGCTCTGAGCACGAGCACGATCAGCACGCGCGTTGCACGTCGGCGCCCTGGAGGTTCGTCGCCATGGCCTTGCTGAAGAAGTCGCTCCGCGGCCGCCGGATCGCGGTGCTCGTCGCGGATGGGTTCGAAGCCGTCGAGCTTCGTGTGCCGGTCGCCGCGCTGCGGAGCGCGGGAGCGCGCGTCGACATCGTCTCGCTCCACGCGGGCAAGGTGCGCGGGATGAATCTCACGGAGCCGGCCGGGACCGTCACCGTCGACGCGCGACTCGCCGACGTGAGCTCGTCCGACTACGACGGCCTCTTCGTCCCGGGCGGCTTCGTGAACCCGGATCTCCTCCGGCAGAGCCGCGACGCGCGGAGCTTCGTCCAGGCGTTCGACGCGGCCGGGAAGCCGATCGCCACGCTCTGTCATGGTCCGTGGCTGCTCGCCTCGGCGGAGCTGCTCCCCGGACGTCGCGTGACGTCGTGGCCGGGGATCCGTGACGACCTCGTCCACGCCGGCGCGACGTGGATCGACGACGCGGTCGTGCGGGACGGCAACTGGGTGACGAGCCGTGGGCCGGAGGATCTCCGCTCGTTCGTGGCGGCGATCCTCGAGCTCTTCGCCGAGCACGCGCCGATCTCGGCGCCGACCTCCGACGTCGTCGTCTCGCCGTCGTCACCGCGGCGCGATCTCCCGCCGGCGTGGGCGCTCGGTGGAGCGAGGGTGCTCCCGAGCCCGATCTCGTCGTGGGTGCTCGGTTTGGGTGCGGCCGCGGTGGTCTTCGGCGCGTGGCGCGCCGCGATGCGGTGAGGCGTCAGCGGCATCGGTCCGTCTTCGCCCCGCCGCCGAGACCCGCACAGTACGCGTCGAGGTCCTCGCAGCTCGCGACGTTGCTCGCGCCCGACGGGCACGACGCGCTCGCGCCCGTCGCGGTGCAGGTGCACGCGCCCGTCGTCGCGTCGCGACAGCACGTGGCGCCGCTCGTCGAGCACGACGTGACGACGCGCGGGAGCGCGGCGGGATCGAGGACGGTGCTTCCCGCGCGCGCGCACGCGCAGCGCTTTCCGTCGGCGCTCTGCCGGCACGCGCGCGGGTTGCAGTCGCACGATGCGCTCGACGGCCAGCCGGGCTCGGCGCAGCACACGAAGCCCGGCTCGTCGGGACCGCAGGAGGCGACGCGGAGCTCTTCGTAGCGCGGGTCGTCCTTCGCGAGATCGCGTGGCGTGCAGTAGCACCCGGGCTGTGCGCCGAGGTTTCGGAAGCAGTACGTCGTGTCCGTGGCGCTGCCCGCGTCGCGCGCGCTCGAGGGGGCGTCGCGCCGGCCGGCGTCGTCGCGACCCTCCGGCTCGGTCCCGGTCTCGCCACGGCCCGTGGAGCCCTCGCCGGCCCCCGACGGCTCGGCGCCTCCTCCGACGCAGGCGACGACGACGGACAGGGAAGCGAACAAGACCAGGCTTCGGGACGAGCGGCTCATGCGCCCTCCTACGCGCGGAACCGTGTGTTTTCCCTGCGGATCCGAGTCCGCGTCCTCCGCGCGCACGATCTCCGGTTGTCTGGGCTATTGAAAATGAAATTCAATATCCCTATGGTCTTCGCATGGAGGTACCCGCCATGTCCGAAGGAAAGCCGTGCCGCCCTCGCACGCTCGCCGGCAGCGACGTCGCGCACGTCCAGCAGTGCGTCGACTGCGGCTGCATCTCGATCCATCTCGGGCCGTTCACCGTGAGGACCGATGCGACGACGCTCGAGTCGCTCTGGTCGGTCGTCGGCGAAGCCGCCACGCGTCTCCACGCCGAAGCCCTGCGGGAGGGCGAGGGAAAGCCCTCGCACGCCTTGTCGTGAACGCGGGGCTCGCGCTCGGCGTCCTCGGCATGTTCGGCTTCGTCGGCGCGTTCGCGCTCGTGATGACGAACCTCATCGATCACGGCGCCTACCTCGGCGTGTCGGCGCTCGCGTTCCTGTCCTACGCGTCGTCCTTCTTCTTCGTGACGCTGCCGGACCGTCCGCGAGCGACGCCGCCCACGCGCTGACGCCAGGTTGCGTGCGCGGCACGCCTGCGAGCGCGGGCGTGAGCCCCGATCGCGTGCTACGGCGCCGCCCATGGCAGACGTGAGGACGGTCTGGAAGGAGCGCCTTCCCGCGCTCGAAGCGATCTTCGGCCCCGCGGACGACGACGTCGCGACGTCGCCGGTCCCGCTCCGCTTCGGCGGCGGCGCCGACGTGCTCACGTTCCGGCAGCACGTCTCCGGCGTGACCTACGTGACGAGCGGTCTCACCGGCGGCGTCGATCACGTCGAGCAGGCCGCGGGCGGTCCGGCGAAGGACTACGAGCTCGTCATCTCGCTCCCGAAGGACGCCGCGTGGGCGCCGAACCTGACCAGCATGCTCGCGCCGTACACCTTCGACGTTCCGCTCCGCGTCGGCGAGACGATGGATCTCCCGCCCGACGTCGCCGCCGAGTCGACCGAGCTCGGCGCGCTCCTCTTCACCGAGCTCGATCTCGGCGGAAAATCGTTCACCTTCGGCGGCGCCTCGCACGGGCTCCTCCTCTGCGTCGGGATCACGAAGACCGAGCTTCGCGCGAAGAAGAAGCGAGGAGGCGCGTGGCTCGCGCGCGAGCTCGCCGCCGCCGGCGTCCTGCCGTTCACCGATCTCCGCCGCACGACGATCCGCGCGGCGGAAGAAGCGACGCGGCCGTTCTGGCGCCTGTGGTCATGACGAGACCGCTCCGGATCGCGATCGTCCTCGCGGCCTTCGTCGCGTCGTGCAAGCGCTCGCCGGCGGGTGGCGACGCCGCGCCGGCGGTCGCGGTCGTCGCGCTCGTCGACGGAGGCGCGCCCGCGAGCGCCGCAGAGCGCCCCGGCGTCCAGGTCGTCCTCGGGAGCCAGCAGGTCTGCATCCGCGACCGCGAAGGCCGGGTCCGCTGTCGCGGCGGTCCCGACGTCGAGCGTGCGAAGGGCGTCGGGGACGGCGGCGTCGCCGCCGTGGCCCGAGCCGAGTCCGTCTGCACCGGCTTCGGTCACGGCTGCGCGCTCGCGGCGGGCGACGTCCACTGCTGGGGCGACAACGGTTCGGGCGCGCGTGGTGCGGTCTCCATGAACGACAGCTACGCGCCGAACCACGTCGCCGAGCTCCCGCGTGCCGTCGACGTCCGCTGCGGACGGTCACATACGTGCAGCCTGCATCCGGATGGGACCGTGCGCTGCTGGGGTGGGAACGGCCGCGGCGCGCTCGGCAACGGCACGCGCGAGACGACCGCCGAACCGGTCCGCGTCGTCGGCATCGGCGCGCCCGTGCTCGAAGGCGCGGTCTCCGTGGCACCCGGGGGCGACCACACGTGCGCCGTGCTCCGCACCGGCCGGATCGCGTGCTGGGGTGCGAACGACGTCGGACAGCTCGGCGTCGCCGCCGGCGAGCCGCGTCCCACGCCAGTCCTCGTCGACGGCATCGAAGGCGCGGTCGAGGTCGCGCTCGGCATGGCGCACGCGTGCGCGCGTCACGCGGACGACCGCGTCTCGTGCTGGGGGTGGAACGTCTCCGGCCAGCTCGGCAACGGCACGAAGAGCGCGGACGACGCGCCGAACGCCGTGCCGAAGAAGGTCGCCGGCCTCGGCTCCGTCGTGGAGCTCGCGCTCGGTCACGCGCACTCGTGCGCGCGGACGCGCGACGGGAGCGTGTGGTGCTGGGGCGCGAACGATCACGGCCAGCTCGGCGACGGCAGCATCGCCGACCGCCCTGCGCCCGTCCGCGTCGCTGGCATCACGAAGGCGGTCTCGATCGCGGCCGGCTCCGATCGCTCGTGCGCGGTCCGCGCCGACGACGCGATCCTCTGCTGGGGCGACACACGCGTCGACCCACACGGCGGAACATCCACCGTCAAGAGCGCGACGCGCGTCGCGTGGTGAGGCCACCTCGGCGCATTTCGTGGAGCCGAGGCCGCACGTTCGGTGGACGCATGCTGATCCGCGTTGCGCAGGCCTCACGGAAGCTTCCGACCGCAGAGGACCGCGTCGGGCCGTGTCTTCGCCCGTCGGATCGTTCGTTGCTTCGGTGCAGGACATGCCGAGCGTCCGCGCCTCGAACGTCCTCCGGCGCCGCCCCCCTTTCACCTCTCTCCTCGTCGTCGCGGCTGCGGCGCTCGCCGGCCACGTCGCGTGTGCACCCGACATCCCGACCTGGAGCGGCGAGAGCGAGCCACAGGCGGTCGTGACGGCGCCGGACGGCGGCCGCGACGGCAAGTGCACGCGGACGGACGCCGGCGCGCCGGTCACGATGACCGCGATGGCGCCGCTCGGGATCAACGACGCCTGGCTCGGACGCCCGCTCGACGCGCACTTCGAGGCGTTCGCCGGCACCGACGGCGAGAGCCTCTTTCCGAAGGGAACCGCGCGTCGCCAGGCGCTCGCGCAGATGGAACACGCGATCACGGCCGTCGAGACGAAGCGCTCGCTCGACGCCAACATCGGCGCCTCCTACGGCATCTGGGGTGCGTCGGCGTCTGGCGGCGAGTCGACGGGGAAGCGCTTTGCCACGTACCGCGCCTCGCAGATGGTCGAGTCTCGGGAGATCGACGACGCCACGGAGATGCGGACGCCCCCGCCGAACGCCGTCTGGTACGTCTCGCGGATCTTCTACGGACGGTCCTACGAGCTCGTCTTTTCGGGCGACGCTCGGACCTTCAACGCATCGGTCCGCGCGCGCCTCTACTTCGCGTCGGGCGGTGTGAAGACGTTCACGGAGACCAACAAGATCGAGGTGACGGCGAAGGGGCGCGGCCTCGAGCCCGCCACCGGCGAGGCGATCTTCGCGAAGAACGCGGACGAGATCCAGAAGCTCTATCGGCAGTCGGGCGAGGCCGTCCCGATCATGGTCGAGTACCGCACCATCCCACGGACGTGCGTGCCCGACGACGAGCCGATCGCGTGGCTCGAGCCGAAGCGCGTCCGCCTCACGTACGACGCGATCGACGTCTACCGGAAGGCGGCGGACGGGTGGACCGTCGACGCGAAGTGCAGCGTGCAGGACAAGGAGATCGTCGTCGAGCCGCAGAACGTCTGGACCAACAAGGGCGGCCTCGCCGACGCGTGCAAGAGCGACGTTCCCGGGCCTCGCGGCGCGAGCACTTACTGCACGTTCAACATGTACTGGGCGACGAACATCGAGCTCTTCGACGGGGATCGCCTGCGATGCGGGATCAAGGGGACGATGGGCGGCCAGGCCGGCACGAAGGAAATTCCGTACGCGGAGCTCTCGCACGTGATCGGCAAGGACTTCGCGGCGCCGATCTCCGGCGCCTTCGGCGACGGTGACGACGCCACCGAGTACCGCGTGCACTACACGCTCGCGCCGGCGGCCGCGGAAGAACCGCCGAAGTGAGTCGCGCCGCGAGGCGCTCGAGGTCGGCGTGCGTCACTCATCGCGCGAACGAGTGCGCCAGCCATGCCGGCACTCGTCAGCGAAGCTCGATGCGGAGCTGCTGGAACGTCGTCGCCACCGTCGGCTGGGGGACGTCGTGGTCGACGGCGGCGAAGAGGCACTGCGCGGGCGGGAGCTCGCCGTCACCGTAGGCACTGGTGCCGATTCCGCTCGATTCGTGTCGCTTGCCCCCGTGGAGGCGCACGCCGATCGTCACGCGCGTCCCGGCACATACCGGCGCAGCGGTCCCGCGGTAGCACGCGGTGAGCGGGCCTCGAATCGCGCGCTCCCACGCGGCGAGCGCGGGAAGGGGGACGGTGCCCTCGAAGTCGCGCGCGCTCACCTCGAGCGTCGTGAACGGCGCGCACACCGCGGCGGCCGGAGTCGACGTCGCCGGCGCGAGCGGCGGCGCCGCCGACCGCGCCGGTGACGCGCGCACCGTGCGCCGCGGAGGAGCGCTCGACGAAGGCGCGGACGCGACGGCGCTCTCCGCCGGAGCGTCGCCGGCGGGCGAGGGCGCGGGCGCGGGCGAGGCGCGCGGCGGCGTCGACACGGCCGCCGAAGCGAGCGGGGCGTCCGCCGGGGGCGACCGCACGAGCAGCACAACGGCCACCGCGACCAAGGACGCGAGCAGGACCGCGGCGAAGCCGCCGAGGAACACGAGCACGCGCGGAGTGCTCGCCGGCGCGGGCCGAACGACGGACGGAGCGACGCGCGGGGGCGCGTCCGCGAGGGTGGGCATCGCTGCTGCCGGGACGAGCGGCGGTCCGATCGATGCCGTCGTCACCCTCGCGAGCACCTCCGCGATCTCGTGCATCGACCCGAAGCGATCTCCGGACGCACCTCCGGGACGAGCGAGGCGATCGGACGCGCGGGGGCGGCCCAGGAGGCGAGCCGACCGAAGCCGGCGGAGCAGTCGTCCGGGTGACGGCCGGAGAGCAGCTCGAAGGCGACGAGCCCCCAGGCGAACTGATCGGCGCGCGCGTCGACGGTCTCTCCCCGCCACTGCTCCGGCGCCATGTAGCGCGGCGTCCCCATCACGTAGCCGGTCCTCGTGAGCGGCGCCGCGCCGGGCGGCGGACGGACGAGTCCGAAGTCGAGGAGCTTCAGGTGCCCGTCGCGCGCGATCATCACGTTGTCCGGCTTGACGTCGCGGTGCACGAACCCCGCGCGGTGGACCGCGTCGAGGCCGGACGCGAGCGCGGAGAGCCACGCCACCTTCGTCGCGAGGGGCGCGGAGCGCCCGACCGCGCGGAGCGTCTGGCCTTCGACGAGCTCCATCGCGAGCCACGCGACGCCGTCGGTCTCGCCGGTGGCGAAGACGGTCACCACCGAGGGGTGCACGAGCGCGGCGGCTGCTCGGCCTTCGCGCACGAATCGCTCGCGGAGGCGCACGTCTTCGCCTTCCGCGCCGAGCATGACCTTGATCGCGACGCGCCGGCCGAGCACGACGTCATGGGCGCTCCACACCTCGCCCATGCCGCCCCGGCCGAGGCGCGCCTCGAGACGGTAGCCGCCGAGGTCTCGGCCGGGCACGAGGATGCTCGCCACCACAGACTCGGAGCTTACCAGCGCGGGCGCCCGTCAGGGGCGCGGGGCGCGGCGGCGCCACGTGACCTTCGAGCCGTCGGAGGGCAGGAAGTCGGTCCACGCCACGGTCGTCCCGCTCGGCGACTGGAAGACGACCGAGCCCTCGCCGTGGGGGTCGAGCACGAACGCAGGCGATCCGTCCGGGTTCTGGCAGAGGATGCGGCTCCCGTACCACCAGCAGGCTGCGCCCTCGGCGAGGGTGCCGGTCGCGGCCGGCGTGCTCATCTGCCACTCGCGGACGGTGCCGTTCTGGCGCGCCGTGAACCACGGGGTGAGCGGATCGTCCTTCCACGTCGCGACGAGGAGGTCGCGCGAGGCGCCGCGTGTGGTGATGAGCGGCTGCGCGAAGCGACCGCGCGAGTCGAGGTTCACGCCCTTGAAGAGCACGACGGGGCGCGCGGTGAGCGCGTTCGCGATCGGGACCTCGACGACGGCGTGTCCAGGCGATCCCGCCTGCCACGAGGTGAGGAGGAGGTGGTCGCCCGACTGCTGGAAGCTCTCGAGGTTGCCGTAGCCGGACGGAAGCCGTCCGCGGAAGTCACCGTTCGTGATGCGCTGCCCGGGCCGCTTCTTCGTGAGGAAGAAGTCGTGGTTCACCTCGAAGAGGAGCGCGTCGCCGGTGCGCGCGGGGAAGAGATGGATCGCGACGTGCTCGTGCTCGAGGATCTTCACGGGCTCGCCGCCCGCCTTCGGACACGACCAGAGCGCCGCCTTCGATTGGGCGAGTCGGCGGCCGGCCGGGCTCACCTCGTCGGCCGCGAACATGACGAAGACGCTCGACGCGTCGGCGGCCATCACGCGGTGGGTGGGGACCAGGCCCTGTTCGTACGGGATCGCGCAGACGGTGCGGCGCGCGCCGGCCTTGTCGAGGTCGTAGGCGACCACCTCGACGCTCGCCCCGCCGGGCGGCGCGTCCGTCGCGAAGATCGCGTCGTCCTCGACGACGAGGCGCGTGTCGCGTCCGGTCAGCGAGTCGTTCGTGCGACCGTCGATCGTGGGGACGATGTCGTGGGGCAGGGTGATCGTGCCGGCCTGGAGCCCGCGTGACGAGGCCGCCTCGCCCTCCGCCACGGCGTCGTCGGCGGCGGAGGAGTCGCCGCAGGCCGCGGCGAGGGTGAGGGCGAAGAGACCGAAGGAGCGGCAGAAGCGATGTGCAGCGTGCATGCGTTTCCGCTCCGCAAGGACGACGCCGACGTTCGCGACCGAGACGCCGCCGACGTTGCGACGGGGGCAACGTGCGCCTGCGACGACGCGCGGACGCCGGCACCTTCACGAGCATGCGACGCGTGGAGGCGTCGGCGGATCGACCGACCGCGGACGGGCCTCCGCAAGGTGGCCGTCGTGCGGCGGTGAGTGGCGTCCCCAGCAAGATTCGAACTTGCGACCCCAGGTTTAGGAAACCTGTGCTCTATCCAGCTGAGCTATGAGGACGTGCGGGCGGAGCGAGCTCCGTCGCGTCTCTGACGTAGCGTAGCTCGGGGCCGCGCTCAACTCCGGATCGCGCCGACGCCCCCGCCGGGCCGTGGGAGGCCAGCTGACGCAGCGGCCCGTCGATGTTATGCGCGCCGTCCCCGATGGAGACGCGGACGAACCGGCACGAGCTCCTCGTCGTGGCGAGCCTCGTCGTGGCGAGCCTCGTCTACGCGCTCGTCGTGGTGAAGGACTTCTCCGGGCCCCTCGTCGGCGTCGACGACATCAACGCGCTCGAGCACCTCGGCTTCATGATGGAGCAGAAGCTCGCCTTCGGCGTGCCGCCTTCGCTCCGGCTCGTGCCGACGAAGGAGATGCTCTACCCCTTCGGCACCCTCGTCGTGTTCCTGCCGTGGGGCGTCGAGCGCGATCTCCTCTACGTGCTCTTCCACCGCACGATCGGAGAAGGTCCCTGGCTCCAGCTCTACCAGGCCGGCAGCGTCGCGCTCTCCGCGCTCGGCACCTACGTGCTCCTCCGCCGCGAGGAGGGCGCGGTCCGCGCGGGCCTCGTCGCCTTCGCCGGCACGTTCATGAATTTCTATGCGGTCTACAAGTATCCGCACCACATGAACGTCTCGACGATGCACTGGGCGATCCTCTCGGTCGTCGTCGACTACCTGCTCTACCGCCGCCTCTATCGCAAGGAACCGCTCACGCTCCGCCTCCTCCTCGCGAAGGCGGCGTTCCTCCTCCTCTGCTTCGGCCTCGACCTCGGCTACGTCACCGGCTTCGCGCTCCTCTCGACCGCGGTCACCGGCGCGTGCGCCGTCGTCCTCGTCGCCAAGCGCGTCCGCGCGAAGGAAGCCACGCTCCGCGAGATGCTGGTTCCGCCCGCGATCGCCGCCGAAGCGCGCGCGCGCCCCTTCGCGATCGCGGCCCTCTCCGCGCTCCTCCTCCTCGCCGTCGGCGTCTATCTCCCGATCGTCTTCGACATCGTGAAGGCGACGCGCACGTTCCGCTTCGAGGGCCCAGGCGGCAGCTTCTGGGCGAGCCAGCTCCGGATCGTGTTCCCGTATCTCCCGTTCATCGGACCGCCATCGGCCTTCGTCGCGAAGCTCTTCGGCCAGGCGGAGGGGATCGGCGAGTTCTCGACCGGCTGGGCGCTCCTCGCCGTGCTCGTCCTCGGCCTCCGCAGCGCGCGCCGTCGCGGCGAGCTCTGGATGCTCGCGCCGATCGCGATCGCGTTCGTCCTCTGCTTCACCTACCACCCGCGGCGCTTCCCGACGCTGCGGCTCTTCCCCTGGTTCCAGTACAACCGCGTCGCGGGCCGCTCGACGCTGCTCTTCCCGCTCTGGATCGCGCTCGTTGGTCTCTCGTTCCGTCCGGAGGACCTCGCCGGTCGCACGAAGCGCGTCCTCGCGGGGATCGGCCTCTTCGCGGCGATCGAGACGACGACCGCCTACGCCTCCTTCGAGCACACCCCGTTCCGCCCCGACGCCTCGTTCTGGCAGTACATGGAGACGGTGAAGAGCGCGAAGGGCGAGGCCGTCCTCGACTGGCCGTTCTGCATCTCGGGGGGCAACGGCGTCGCGACGAACGATCTCTGTCCCTACTACGCGCTCACGTCGACGACGTACGCGTACCGCCGCTTCCACCGGAAGGACGTCGTCGGCCTCCTCCTCAGCCGGATGACGGAGGCGCAGGCGCGGCCGTTCTACGAGCTCGGGTTCCCGAAGCTCTTCGCGCCGGACAGCCCCGAGATCCGGACCGCGCGCAAGCAGACGCGCTGCTTCGATGCGGAGGACATGGCCGTCTTCGAGAGCTTCTTCCGGAAGAACGACTTCGCCGGGATCAGCCTCTACCCGGACCTCCTCCCCGAGGGCTGCCCCGAGACGTTCTTCGAGCGCTTCGGGCGCCCCGTCGCCGAGACGCGCCTCCCGGCCGAGGGGCGCGCCCTCTTCATCCCGAAGCGGCCGTGACGCGCGCGACGCGAGCCCTCCTCGTCGTCGCCGGCGCGATCGTCGCGGCGTCGCTCCTTGCGACCCTCGCATGGGGCGCCCTCACGCTCACGGCGCGGCCGCTCGACGGCGTCGAGGGCGACGTCCTCTTCGAGGCGATGCGGATCCGCGCGCACCTTCCGCTCTACGTCGACCCCACCGTCGGCGCGCGCGAGTACGGCGAGGTGCCGGCTCGCTACTTCGTCCTCTATCCGCCGCTGTGGTCGGCGTTCCTCTCGCTCGTCCCGGAAGGCGCGGCGCCGCTCGTCGCGCGGCTCGTCTCGGCCTGCGCGTGGCTCGGCACCCTCGCGTTCATCGTCCTCCGCGCCCCGCGACGCCTTCCCGCCGCTGCGCTCGCCGCCTTCGCGGCGGGCGCTTGGGTGCTCTCGTTCTACGGCCTCTCGGGGCGCCCCGATGCGGTCGCGGTCGCGCTCGCCGGGATCGCGCTCCTCCGCTCTGTGCAACATGCACGCGTCGACGTCGTCGCTGGCGCCCTCTTCGCGCTCGCCGCGTGGGTGAAGCCGAACGTCGTCGGCGCCTTCCCGGGCGCGGTCCTCGGCACCGCGCTCGCCGCCTACGCGACCGGAGGGATCAGGCGTGCCGTCCGCGCCGTCGTTCCCGCGATCACCGGCGCCGCGATCATCACCCTTCTCGTGGCCGGCGCGCTCTCCGCGCTCACCGGCAAGGCGTGGCTCGTCCACCTCCTCGCCTCGACCGGCCAGGCGCCCAGCGCTGCGCTCTGGGCCGAGCAGATCGCGAGCCGGGCGCCGTTCTTCGCGCTGCCGCTCCTCGGCGTCCTCGCGCTCGGCGTCTCCACCGTGCGCACCCGCCGCGAGCCCGCCCCGTGGATCGCGACGTGCGCGCTCGCGACGAGCCTCGCCTGGTGTGTCCTCTCCCTCGCGAAGATCGGCAGCGCGGCGAACTACTTCCTCGAGCCGATCGTCGCCGCGGTCGTGCTCGTCGGGCACGTCGCACGCCTCGAGCTGCGAAGCGTCGTCGTCGCCGCGTTCCTCGTGGTGCAAGCGGCCTGGACCGGCGTCGCCAGCGTCCGGAGCTCCCTCGAGCACATCCCGCTCGCGCGCGAGCGGCAAGCGCTCCTCCACGACGTCCGCTCGCTCTGCGCCGCGCCGGAGGGCAGCCTCGTCCTCGCCGACGAGCCCGGGCTCGAGCTCGCTCTCGACCGCCGCATCGTCGCGACGCCCTTCCAGTCGACCCACCTCGCGCGCCGTGGCGCGTTTCCCCTCGACCGCTGGCTCGCCGACGTCCGCCATCCGTCGGTCGCGTGCCTCGTGATGCAGGACGACCTCCTCGAGCGGCCGCTCACCGAGAGCTCGCTCGAGCACGACCGCTTCGGCCCCGAGCTCCGCGAAGCGCTCCGCGAGCGCTTCGTCCTCGTCACGTCCCGCGCGGGATTCCACGTCTACCGGGCGCGCTGACCGCCGGCGGCGGAGTCGTGCTAAGAGCGCCTGCCAACGTGGTCCGCCGCCTACGCGAGCACGCCAGGGCCTTGTGGTCCGGCCTCACCCCGAGCGAGCGCGTGCTCCTGTTCGGGGTGCTCCTGCTCCACGGCTTCGGGCTCTGGTGGGGCCTGCCTGCCTCCGAGGGATGGGACGTCGACGGCGTCGCGCCACGCGACTTCCTCCCAGGCGTCGTGAAGACGTTCACGCCCGGCGACTACTTCACGTACCCGCCGCTCCACCTCCTCCTGCTGACGCTCTTGACCCTGCCGGTCACGCTCGTCCAGGTCCTCCGCGCGCCGTCGCTCTCCCCCGAGGCTCTCGTCAGCGTGTTCATCGACGTGCGGGTGATGACGATCTTCGCCGTCGTCGCGCGCCTCGTGAACCTCGTCATGTCGGTCGGGATCGTCTTCACGATGTCGCGGCTCGCGGCGATCGTGTTCGGTCCGCGCGCCCGCGCCTGGACGATCGCGATCGCCGGGGTCGAGGCGGCGTGCACGTACTACGGGCACACGACGAACCTCGACGTCCCGGCGTTCTTCTGGGCGTCGCTCTCGCTCCTCTGCCTCGCGCGTGCGATCGAGGCCGACGACCCGAAAGAGCTCCGGCGCGTCGGCGTCCTCGCCGCCGTCGCGATCGCGACGAAGGACCAGGCCTACGCCGTCTTCGCCGTCACGATGCCGATCGCGCTCGGGGCGTGGCTCGGCGGCCGCGTCGTCCGGAAGGACCGCCCCGGCGAGCTCCTCCGCGCGATCGTCTTCCTCGGGCTACTCACCCCCGCGCTCACGCTCTTCTTCGACGGCGCCCTCTTCAACCCGACGGGCTTCGCCGCGCGCGTCCGCTTCCTCACCGGACATGCGAGCCAGGACTTCGCGCAGTACGCGAACGACAACGCCGGCAGGGTCGCCGCCTTCGTCGACGCGATCCTGTTCCTCCCGCTCCACTACCCGTGGGCGATCGGCGTGCTCTTCCTCGTCGGCCTCGTCCTCGCCGTCGTCCGCGGTGCGCGCGCGCCGGAAGCGCACCGCGTCCTCGTCGCGCTCGTGCCCTTCCTCGGGATGCTCTCGTTCACCCTCGCGTTCAACTGCGTCGCGCGCCGTGTCGAGGAGCGCTTCATGCTCCCGCAGATGCAGCTCCTCTCCGTCTACGCCGGCGGAGCCCTCGCGGTCGCCGCGTCGTTCGCGGAGGGGAAGCTCGGCGCGCGTGGCGTGTGGCTCGTCCGGATCGCGGGGGCGGCGGCGGTCCTCCTCGGGCTCCGGATCGCGCTCACGGTCCTCGTCAACATGCTCGGCGACCCGCGCTACGAGGCCGAGCGCTGGCTCCGGGAGCACACCCAGCCGGGCGACGTGATCGAGACCTACGGCGGGAACGTGTATCTTCCCCGCTTTCCGGAAGGCCGCATCGTCGAGCGGATCGGACCCACGCCGCCGCGCTCGCGGAACCCGATGCCCGGGATCGTCGAGGTCCAGGCTCCGTACTCCGACGTCGTCGCCCGCAACCCGAAGGTGGTCGTCTTCAGCCAGTGCTTCGTCTGGCGCTACCGCCAGCCGCCGCGCGGCGAGGAGGACGGCCGGATCATGCCGGAGGCGCAGCGCCACGAGCTGAGCGACGCGGACGCGACCGCCCACTTCCGCGCGCTCTTCGACAACCTCTCGCCCTACAAGCTCGTGCTCATGGCCGAGTACCACAAGACGCCGCTCTTCCCGCGGCGCCTCCTCCACGGAAGCCTCGGCTGCGAGGTCTGGGTCTTCGGCAAGAAGTAGCTCAGCGCGGCGCGGCGGGGGCGGGCCCGTCGAAGATGAGCGGCGTCTCGCGGCTCTCCGGGCAATGCGCAGGATCGGCGTAGGCGCTCGCGATCTTCTGGCCGATCTTCATGAGGAACGAGGGCTCCTCGCCTTCGAGGTCGTGATGGCGGAGACGCGACCTTCGCGACGCCGCGAGCTCGTCGAGGCGCTCGACGAGACCGACCCGCTCGAAGAGCGCGCCGTCGAACTCGAGCCCGACGTGCTCGGAGAGGAGCCGCTTCCGGAGCCGCGTGATCGCGCGCCCGAGCGTGTCGTCGGGCGTCTCCGCCATCCACGCGCCGACGAGCTCGGAGTCGAGGCTCATGCTCCGGTTGTTGAGATTCGCCGACCCGATCATGAGCTGGGTGTCGTCGACGATCATCAGCTTCGAGTGGATGTACACGTAGAGCCCGTCGCCGTGCTCCTGCGGGGCGCACACGTTGTAGAGACCGAGGGAGTGCCCCGTCTGGTTCGCGGTCTCGACGAGCTGCGCGACGACGTCCGCCTGGGTCGCGCCGATCGCGAGCTCCTCCTTCAGCGCCTCCGGCTTCTGCGGGAGCATGATCGCGATGTCGAGCGGCGGCTTCCGGAGATCGTGCATCCGCTCGACGAGGGCGTCGCGGACGACCTCCGACGTGAGGTACTGCGTCTCGACGTAGATCGACCGCTCCGCGCCGAGGATCGACGCGACGAAGAGGTCGCGCGCTTCCCGGACGGGCGGTCGCCCGAGGCGGTGCGGGAGCTGGCGATAGAGGCCGACCGTCGCGTCCGGCATCGGCATCGTCACCTGCGCAGGGAAGGGATCGCTGCTCGGGGCGACGAGCGCGTTCGCGTCGAGCTGCTCGCCGGTCGCGTCCGCCCAGCGCTCGACGAACAAGTCGACGAGCGACCGCGCGGCGGCGCCGGTCACCGCCGCCTGCACCTCGTGATACGGCTTGCACGGCTGTCCTCCGCGGCCGACACGTAGCGGATCGCCACAACGGTGCGCTGACGTGTCCCAGCGATCCTGCGCGATGTCGTTCGAGCCGAGGAAGCCGACGCGCCCGTCGATGATCGCCACCTTCTGGTGGTGGGCGCCGTACTCGGCCACGGTCGCGTCCGTCTCGAAGTAGAAGCGGTCGCTCGTGCGGAGATCGAACGCCAGCTTCTGGAGCACTTCGCGCTCGAGCGCGAACCAGAGGCTGTGGTCCCACGCGAGGACACGCACTTCGAGCTCGGGGCGTGCGGCGCACAGGCCGTCGAGGAAGCGGAGGAGGGTGACGTCCTCCGGCGCGATGCCGGCCGGGAGATCCTTGCCGCGGACGAGCTGCACGTCGCTGTCGAACTGCCACCCGAGGAGGAGGATCGAGCGCCGCGCCTGGCGCGCGGCTTGATAGAAGGCCCGGTAGTAGTCCCGCGCGTCGACGAGGATCCCCGAGCGCGTCTGCGGATGTACACGCCACGCGAGCGGCTGAGCCCGTTCGTGCATGCCTTCCGGTGTGCAATCACCACGCCAGCGCGACGAGGCGAACGGCGCCGCTCAATCCTCGATGTCGACGACGGTCCCGTCCGGCACCCGCTTCGCGATCTCGCGGATCTCGTCGTCCTTCACCGCGATGCAGCCGAGGGTCCAGTCGTGGCCCTCGAGCGCGAGCTTCTCTTCCGCTCCGAACGACACCGGCGGCCCGTGGATGCCGATGTCACCGCCGATCCGCGCTTCCTTGTGCAGGTTGCCCGCGCGCTTCTCGCGCTCGAAGCGGGCGCGGTCCTCCGCGTTCGGATAGTCGAGGCGGAGGAACACGCGGTACCGCGAGGGCTGGTGCATCGTGACGTGGTAGCGGCCGACCGGCGTGCGCTGGTCGCCTTCCTGCTGCTTCGGCCCGGGGCCGCCCGGGCCGATCGACGCGACGTAGCTCGCGACCCGCTCTTCGCCCGCGAAGAGCTCGAGGACGTGCGTGCTCTTGACGATGTGGACCCGCGTGATCCGCAGCGTCTTGGGTGGCGCCGCGCGCGCGTCGACAGCGAGGACGGAGAGGAGGACAGCGAACAGGAGAGAGGCGATCCGGACCATCGCCTCGGTCCTTCGGCCGGAGGAGACGATCCGTGACGCGAAATCTTCGTCGTGCCCCCGCCCAAGGCGAGAACGGGAGAGAACAGGAAACAGGAAACAGGAAACAGGAAACCGGCAACCGGCAACCGGCAACCGGCGATGTTCGAGAGCGCGCCGCCGACGTGGTCTTCGACGTTGACGTTGACGTTGTCGTTGACGTTGTCGTGGACCTTGACGTGAACGTGAACGTGGACGGGGTCGTCACACGTTGACGAGCGCTCGAGCTCCGCCTAGTCGGCGTCGTCCCTCGAACGCTCTGACGTCGACGTCTGCACGACCAGGTCCACGTTCACGTCCACGTCAAGGTCCACGTCCACGACCACGTCCACGCTATCGTCAGCGTCCCGTCGGACGAGCGGCAACGAGAGCCGCTGCGTCGCGCGAAGGTCCAGGGAGCCAAGCCTTCTTCAGGGCGTGATGGATTGCGTCCGGAACCGCAGCGTCCTGTCCGCCGTGCCCAGCTGGCGCACGAACAGGCCGACGA
>JBDHVE010000193.1:0-16525 GCA_039809485.1 Polyangiaceae bacterium
CATGGGGCGGGCTCGTGGAAGCGCGCGTGGGAACGACCGTGGAAACGGCGGCCGGAACAGCTCTCGACCGGAGGGCGCCTGCCTGCGAGAATCGGAGACAATGGGATTGGGGCGTCTCGTCGCGCTCGGCGGTCTGTGCGGCTCGATGCTCGCGTGCGGGTTGCTCGTCGGAACGGGTGGGCTCTCCGGCGACGAGGAAACGACTCCGGTCGGCCGTGACGCGGAGCCCGCCGACGGCGGCGACGTGCTCGCCCAGCTCGACGGCGCGACGACGTTCGCCGGAAAGCCGGTCGAGCTCGCGTCGCAGCAGGACAGACCGCGATCGATCGCGGTCGACCCCGTGCATCTCTACTGGGTGAACGACGGCACGCGGACGGCGATGCGCGTCCCGAAAGGCGGAGGCCCCGCCATGCCGTTCGGGCCCTCCGGGCGCGGCGGCCTCCAGCTCGCGCTCGCGGCGCTCGACGTGTTCTTCGTCGCGGACACGGACTACTGCGGGCTGTCGGCCTGGTCGGTCCCCAAGGCGGGCGGTGCGGCGACGCCGATCATGTCGTGCTCGGCCGACGGCGTGAGCCCTCGGGGGCTCGCGCTCGATCCGCTCCACCTCTACGTGACGAACGCCAGGAGCAACAACGTCCGGCGGCTGTCACGGACGGCCGGCTCGGACGAGGCGATCGCGACGACGGTCGCGCCCGAAGCGATCGCCGCGAGCTCGAAGGGCGTCGCCTTCACGTCGATCGGCGAATCGCGCGTCGTCCTCATCCCGAAGCCGTACGAACCGGGCGCGAGCGTGACGGTCGCGGACGGACAGACCGACCCGCGCAGCATCGCGATGGACGACGAGTCGATCGTGTGGACGACGGCCGACGCGGTCCGCCAGTTCGTGCTCGCGACGCAGACGGTGCGCGACGTCGGCGTCGGTGAGGCGAGCCCGGTGGCGATCGCGCTCGCCGGCGGCGACGTGTTCTGGGCGAACGCGGGGGACGGCACGATCCGCATGCTCCCGAAGGGGAAGGTCTCGCCGATGACGATCGCCGCCGGTCAGAGCGGCCCGAACGCAATCGCCGCCGACGGCGACGGCGTCTACTGGACGACCGCGAGCGGCAGCGTGCTCGCGCTCCGTCGCTGACGCAGGCGTCGTCCTTGCACGGCTCCTCCGCCGGAGGTGGAGGACCATGGCGCAGCTCGCGACGAGCACCGAGAAGCAGAAGAAGGTCGAGCAGCGGGTCGGGCTCTTCGTCGCGGGCCGCGCGGTCGAGACGAAGGACTGGACGCCCGTGCTCGACCCGGCCGCGCCCACGAAGACCGTGGGGTACGCGCCCGTGGCAACGCGCGAGCAGGCCGAGAGCGCCGTCGTCGCAGCGCACGAGGCGTGGAAGACCTGGCGGACGCTCGCGCCCGAGGAGCGTGCGTCGCTCCTGCGCGACGCGCTCGACGCGCTCGACGAGGGCTACGGCGACAGGGTCGAGCTCCTCGTCCGCGAGAACGGGAAGGTGCGCGCCGAGGCCGAGGTGGAGCTCGGCGTCTTCCGCTGGCGGTGCGAGCTCGCGGCAGGGCTCGCGACGGAGCTCGGGCACGTGCGGGAGCTCTCGCCGCTGCACGCGCGCCCGCAGCCGGGGCTCGCGAAGACGGGCGAGCGCGTGAAGGTGAAGCGGTACGAGGCGCCGCCGTTCCGCTCACGGGTCTCGTCGATGCCGCTCGGGGTCGTCACGATCATCGTGCCGTACAACTGGCCGATCGCGATCCTCGCCGCGAGCCTCCCGTATGCCCTCGTCGCGGGCAACACCGTCGTCGTGAAGCCGCCGCCGACGTGTCCGCTCGCGTTGATCCGGACGCTTCACCTCCTCGCCGCCGAGCTTCCACCCGGCGTGCTGAACGTCGTCGCGGGGCCGAACGACGCCGTCGAGCCGCTCGTGAAGAATCGGCTCGTCCGCAAGATCGTGTTCACCGGGAGCACGCAGGCGGGCATCTTCATGATGAAGGCGGCGGCCGAGAACATGACCCGCGTGACGCTGGAGCTCGGCGGCAACGATCCCGCGCTGGTGCTCGACGACGCCACGCTCGACGACGCCGCGCTGCAGCGACTCGTCACCGCCTCGTTCCTCACCACCGGGCAGGTGTGCATGGGCGTGAAGCGCATCTACGTCCATCGATCGCGCTACGACGAGCTCGTCGCCGGGATGAGCGCGCTCTTGGGCAAGTACGTCGTCGGTCACGGCCTCGCCGCGGACACGACGATGGGCCCGCTCAACAACGCGCGCCAGCGCGACATCGTCGTGACCCTCTGCAACGAGGCCCGCGCGTCCGGCTGCGAGGTCCGCGAGCTCGGGACGATGTCGGACGAGGCGCAGCGCTCGGGCGGCTGGTTCCTCCGTCCGGCGCTCGTGCTGAATCCGGCGCTCGATCAGCGGATCGTGACGGAGGAACAGTTCGGCCCCGCCCTGCCGATCTGCGCTTTCGACGACGTCGACCCGCTCATCGACCGTCTGAACGAGGAGTGGGCCGGCCTCTGCTCGTCGGTGTGGACGTCCGATCCGGTCCGTGCCGCCGCGGTCGCCGCGCGTCTCCGCACCGGCACCACCTGGGTGAACAACGCGAACGCCGTCGCGCAGGACGATCGCGCGCCGTTCGGAGGCTTCCGGATGAGCGGGATCGGACGCGAGCTCGGCGTCGACGGCCTCCTCGACTTCACGGAGCTCCACACCGTCACCTATCCGGGGTGAGCCGTGCGTCCGGTGCCCGCGTCCGGTAGACTCCGCGTCCACGTGAGCGGGCTCGAGCGGTTCGAACGGACGCAGGCGACCGGCCCTTCCGACGACGACGGCGACGTCGTCGTCGAGAAGGCGCCGAAGGTCGCGCGCGCGCGGCGATGGTGCGTCGTGTTCTGGAACGACGACTACACGACGAAGTGGTTCGTCGTGCACGTCCTCGAGCAGTTCTTCCACATGAACGAGACGACCGCGACCGCCTTCATGATGGCCGTCCACGAGCAGGGCAAGGGCGTCGCCGGGATCTACACGCGCGACGTCGCCGAGACGAAGGCCGCCGAAGTGATGGACTACGCGCGGGAGTTCGAGATGCCCCTCAAGGTCACGGCCGAGCCGGACGACGACGACGGAACCTGATGCGGCACGAGGCATCACACCTTTTCGTGCAGGCGGCCCGTATCTTTCCGGCCCGCGTCCACGTTTGTCGATCATGACCGATTCGAACGAGCTTCCGGGCGTCGTCCGCACGTCCTGGCACGGGTTCCTCGAGACCTTCGAGCCCCTGCGGACCGATCTGTACCGCTACTGCCGTCACCTCTCGCGGAGCCCGTGGGACGCGGAGGACCTCGCGCAGGACACCCTCGCCCGCGCCTTCGTCACGCTCGGCCAGATGGGGCACGCACCGGCGAACCCGAGGGCGTGGCTCTTCCGCGTCGCCTCGAACCTGTGGATCGATCGGACGCGCCGGAGCCGCCGCGAGGAGCCGCTCGCCGACAGCGAGCCGTCGGCTCACGTCCGCGATCCGCGCGACGGACGCGAGGCGCTCGGGACGCTCCTCGGCCAGCTCTCCCCGCAGGAGCGCGCCGCCGTCGTCCTCAAGGACGTGTTCGACTTCTCGCTCGAGGAGACCGCCGACGCGCTCGCGACGACGGTGGGCGCGGTGAAGGCAGCGCTCCATCGCGGGCGCGGGAGGCTCGTCCACCCGCCGCGCGAGGAGGAGAACGTGCCCCGCCCGGCGGTCCTCGATGCCTTCTGCGAGGCGTTCGATGCCGGCGACATCGACCGCCTCACCGCCCTCCTCCTCGACACCTCGAGCGTCGAGGTCATCGGTGCGACGACGCAGTACGGCCCCGCCGCCGCGAGGCGGACCGTGCTCTTCGGCATGCTGTTCGGGATGAAGCGGATGGCGGAAGCCGAGGTACGGGGCGGGATCGAAGCGCGCTTCAAGCAGGGCATCCTGCCGAAGCCGCCGCGGGTCGAGCCGCGCCTCCATCGCGGTGGGTGGGTCCTCCTCCACTGGTACGCGCACGAGGACGGCGACGCGGTGCGCGCGCTGACGAAGCTCGAGATCGACGGCGACGGCGTCTCGAAGCTCGAGAACTACTTCTTCGTGCCCGACCTCATCGCCGACGTCTGCGGCGAGCTCGGCGTCCCCTGGCGCTCGAACGGCTACCGCTGGTTCGTCGGCGGAAAGTGAAGACCATGTCTCTCACCCTCTACTTCCACCCGCTCGCGTCGTACTGCCACAAGGTCCTCGTCGGCCTCTACGAGCTCGACATCCCGTTCACGAGGCACGTCGTCGACCTCGGAGACCCCGCCCAGCGGGCCGCGCTCGCGGCGCTCTGGCCGGTCGCGAAGTTCCCGGTCCTCCGCGACGAAGCGCGCGACGTGACCGTCGCCGAGTCGAGCATCGTCCTCGAGTACGTCGACGGCGGCCGCGGGTGGCTCCTTCCGGCGGACGCCGACGCCGCGCGGGAGTGTCGGACCCGCGACCGGTTCTTCGACCTCTACGTGCACGACCCGATGCAGCGGATCGTCGCCGACCGGCTCCGCCCCGAAGCCGGGCGCGACGCCTACGGCGTCGCAGAGGCGAAGGCGCAGCTCGAGCGCGCCTACGCGATCGCCGACACGTGGATGCAGAAGGGCCCCTGGGCGATCGGCGAGGCGTTTACGATGGCGGACTGCGCGGCCGCGCCCGCCCTCTTCTACGCGAACGAGGTGCTCCCTTTCGGCGATCGGCACCCGCACCTCGCCGCGTACTTCGCGCGGCTCGGGGAGAGGCCTTCGTTCGCGCGCGTGCTCCGCGAAGCGGAGCCGTACCTGCACATGTTCCCGCGCTGAGGCCGCGTCAGCGGTCGCTCCCGCTCCGCATGGCCCGCCAGGTCGCGGGAGCGACGCCGACGACGCGTTTGAACGCACGGCTGAACGCGGCCTCCGACCCGTACCCGACCTCCTCGGCGATCGCGGCGAGGTTCGCGGGACCGGCGAGGAGCGACGAGGCGAGCTGCATCCGCCAGTGCGCGAGGTACTGCATCGGCGGCATCCCGACGTAGTCCATGAAGCGCGCCGCGAGCGGCGAGCGTGAGGCTCCCACCGTCTTCGCGAGCTCCTCGAGCGTCCACGGGTGCGCGGGCCGTGCGTGGATCGCCGAGAGCGCCCGCCCGACGATCTCGTCGCGGAGCCCCGAGAGCCACCCGCGCTCTTGCCCGTCGCGCGAGCTCACGTACTCCCGCACGACCTCGACGAACATCAGCTCGCTCAGGCGGGACAGCACCGCCTCGCCGCCCGCACGTGGGACGCGCGCTTCGGCGAAGGCGCGCGGGTGTGGGCGGGTCTCCACTGGCGACACTCGATGCGTCACGGCGACTGGATCGGCCGCCACGTGGCGAAGCACGTCACGCGGAGCTTCTTCCAGCCGACGCCGTAGCTCGAGGCAGGTGCTGAACCGCCAGCACCGAGAAGAGCGCGAACGCGACGAGACCGATCCCGAGCGGCAGGAGGATCCACGCGCCGTTCGGGAGCGTGAGCACGAGGTCGAGCGCGCGATCCGGACCGCGCGCCTCGGCCGGCCGCGCGAGCACCGCCGCGCGGACGAGGAGCCCGCCGACGAGCGCGAAGAGCGCTGCACGCGCGGTGAAGCCGACCATCCCGAGACCGAGGAGCACGCGGAGCCGCCGTCGGCTCACCGACCCGAGATGGAGCGGCTCGATGAACGTCCGACCGAGCGCGATCACGATCTGCACGACGCCCGCGACGACGAGCGCGCCGCCGACGACGCCCACGACGAGCCGCCCGTGCGCGACGTCGAACAAGCGCGCGACGTCGCGCCCCGTGCTCTCCGTGCGCTCTCCGTTCGCGAGGAGGAGCGCGGCCCAGCCGAGCGGCGCGTAGCACGCGCCCGTGAGCGCGTAGCCGACCCCGACGAGGACGCGCCCGACGCTCCCCTTCCGCCACGCCTCGGCGGAGGTCGCGACGCCTACCGCGACGTTCCACACGACGTAGGCGCCGAGGCCGACCCCGACGAGCGCCGTCGACCACACGCCGAGCGGTGCCCGGGCGAGCCGCTCGAGCGCGCCGATCGGGTCGTTGTGGCTCTCCTTCATCCCGAAGCTCGTGGCGACCACGAGAAGACCGAGCACGGCGAACACGACCGCACGCGCGCCGTACCCGACCTTCCCGAGCGCGGAGAGCAGAGCCGAGCGCCTGACCCGCTTCGGGAGCGCCGAGGACTGCACACGCGCCATCCCGCGCCTCGATGCAAGAGCCTCGCCGTGCCGCCGGCCGGCCCGGAAGCGCGTTCCGCTCGGGCACGACACGCGTGGCACGAAGACACGGGTGTGGGCACCGCGCTTGACGCGGGCCGCGCTACCGTTTCTGCTCGCACGGCAGGCTCCGCGCCAACATGCAACCGGGTCGCTTCAAGGCAGGCACGCTCGTCGGCGGGCGGTTCGAGGTCGAGCGTCTCGCCGGCACCGGCGGCATGGGGGAGGTCTATCGCGCGAAGGACCGCGAGACCGGCTCGCCCGTCGCGCTCAAGTTCCTCCGGGACGCCGCCTCCGGGAACGTCGCGCGCTTCGAGCGCGAAGCGCGCGCGCTCTCCGCGCTCGCCCACCCGGGCATCGTTCGCTACGTGGCGCACGGCCACGACCCCTCCACCTACCTCGCCATGGAGTGGCTCGAGGGCGTCGACCTCGCGCGTCGGCTCGACACGACGCCGATGTCGCTCTCGGAGACGCTGACGCTCGCGAAGGTCGTCACCGACGCGCTCGGCGCCGCCCACGAGCGCGGGATCGTCCATCGCGACATCAAGCCGAGCAACATCTTCCTCTGTGAGGGCCGGATCGAGCGCGCGAAGCTCCTCGACTTCGGCGTCGCTCGCCTCTCGCGCGCGAGCACGCGCGCGATCACGGGAACCGGACAGCTCGTCGGGACGCTCGGCTACATGGCCCCGGAGCAGGCGATGAGCGGACGCGCGGTCACCTCCGCGGTCGACGTCTTCTCGCTCGGGTGCGTGCTCTTCGAGTGCCTCGCCGGACGCGGGCCGTTCGGCGGCGAGTGGATCGAGGTCCTCTCCAAGATCCTCCTCACCGAGCCGCCGCGCCTCCGCGAAGCACGCCCCGACGTGCCCCACGTCGTCGACGAGCTCGTCGCGCGGATGCTCCGCAAGGACGCGACGACGCGCGCAACGCTCTCGTCGATCGCATCCGACCTCGCCGACCTCCTCGCGATGGGCGGAGACGAGAACGCGCCTCGCGGGCGCGGCGCGCCGCCGGTCACGAGCGCCGAGCGGCGGCTCCTCACCGTCATCGTCTCGACCGCGAAGGTCGAAGGCGAAGACGGCTCGGTGCCGAGCTCGCCGACCGGCGAGACCGTCGCGAGCACCGCGATCCCGCTCGTCGGCCTCGTCGCGCGCTTCGAGGCGAAGCTCGAGCTCCTCCCGGACAAGACGCCGCTCGTCACGCTCTCGTCGACGGGAGCCGCGACCGATCTCGCGGCCCGCGCGGCGCGATGTGCGCTCGCGATGCGCGAGCTGCTCGGCGGCGCGCCGCTCGCCGTCGCGAGCGGCCGTGGCGACTCGTCCGAGCCCGCCGTCGTCGCCGACGCCGCGTCGCGCGCACAGCGGCTCCTCGCGTTCGACCAGCGCCAGCGGAGCACGACGCCCGACCTCACCTCGCGGCGCGCCGAGACGCTCGCGCCCGGAGCGCCGTGCATCCGGATCGATCCCGTCACGGCCGGCCTCCTCGATCCGTCGTTCGAGGTGACCGGCGACGGGTCGACGCTCGTGCTCGTCGGACAGCGCCCCGGTGACGCCGTGCGGAAGCTTCTCGGGAAGGAGACGCCGTGCGTGGGTCGCGAGCGCGAGCTCGCCGTCCTGGACGGCCTCGTCACCGATTGCATCGAGGAGCCGCTGTCGACCGCGCTCCTCATCACCGCCGCGGCGGGCGTCGGCAAGAGCCGCATGCGGTACGAGATCCTCCGCGGGCTCCGCGCGCGCCCGGAGAGCCCCGAGATCTGGATGGCGCACGGCGACCCGATCAACGCCGGCTCGTCCTACGGCATGGTCGCGCAGCTCGTCCGGGAGATGGCGGGTCTCGTCGACGGCGAGCTCGTCGAAGTGCGCCGCCAGAAGCTGCTCGCCCGGGTCGGCCGCAACCTCTCGATCGAGGACGCGACGCGCGTCGCGCAGTTCCTCGGCGAGATCGTCCGCGCCGACTTCGAAGGCGAGGGCCGGCCGCTCCTCCGTCAGGCGCGGCAGGACCCGTCGGTGATGAACGACCAGATCCGCCGCGCCTGGGAGGACCTCGTCGCGGCCGAGACCTCTGCTTCGCCGCTCGTCCTCGTGCTCGAGGACCTGCAGTGGGGCGACCTCCCGAGCATCCGTCTCCTCGACGGTGCGCTCCGGAGCCAGCGCCAGCGCCCCCTCCTCGTCGTCGCGCTCGCACGCCCGGAGGTCCACGAGCTGTTCCCCCAGCTCTTCCGCGAGCGCCACGTCCACGAGCTGCGGCTCGCCGACCTCTCGCCCCGCGCGGCCAAGCGCCTGGTCCACGAGGTGCTCGGCGAAGGTGTCGAGGCGGGCGTCGCGGACGCCATCGCCCTGCGCGCCAACGGCAACGCGTTCTACCTCGAAGAGCTGATCCGCGCGGCGGCGGAAGGTGACGCGGGGCAGCCCTCGACCGTGATCGCGATGATCCAGTCGCGGCTCGAGCACCTCGAGCCCGGAGCGCGTCGCGCGCTCCGCGCCGCGAGCGTGTTCGGGTCCCGGTTCTGGGTCGGCGGCGTCGCGAGCCTGGTCGGAACGGAGGCGATCGACGTCCGCGCGACACTCGAGGACCTCGTCCACCGGGAGCTCGTGATCCCGAGCTCGACGTCGCGCTTCCAGGGCGAGACCGAGTACGCGTTCCGCCACATCCTCGTCCGCGAGGCGGCTTACGAGATGCTCGCCGAGCGTGACCGGCGAGCCTCCCACCTCGCCGCGGCCGACTGGCTCGAAGCGAACGGCGAGCGTGACGCGCTCGTCCTCGCCGAGCACATCGAGCGCTCGGGCGAGGCCGAGCGCGCCGTCGTCTGGTACCTCTGGGCGGCCGAGCAGGCGCTCGAGGGGCACGACCTCGCGAGCGTCCGTGCGCGCGCCGAACGCGGTGTCGCGTGCGGCGCGAAGGGGTCGCTCCTCGGCGAGCTCCAGCTCCTGCGCGCCGAGGCTGCGGGCTGGACCGCCGAAGCGGGACACCGCGAGCTCGCGGAAGAAGCGCTCGGACTGCTCGCGGTCGGAAGCGCGCCGTGGGCGCGAGCGGCAACGGAGCTCGCCGTCGCGTGTCGTGCCGCGGGCGACCACGCGCGCCTCGTCGGGACGGCTGCGACACTCGCGACCTGCCCCGCGTCGGCGATGAGCATGGGTCACGTCTGGGCGCTCGCGCGGACGACGCTCGAAGCGCTCGCGGCCGGCGAGCGTGAGGTCGTCGCCCGGCTCGTCCGTCACGTCCGTGAAGCGGCGAAGGCGGCCGACGCGCTCGACGCGCCGCTCCTCCGCGAGCTCGTCTCGTGGCTCGCCGCCGCGGAGGAGCTCTTCGCGGGGAACCCTCACCCCCTGCTCGCCGCCTCCGAGAGCATGACGAAGATGGTCGAGGCGACCGGGCAGGAGCGGTACGCCGCCCTCGTCTCGCTCCATGCCGCGATCGCTTCAGCCGCCGCTTCGGAGCACACCGTGGGTCTCGCGTGGGCCGAACGCGCGTTCGAGAGCGCGCGGCGCTTCGGCCTCCGCGCCCAAGAGCTGCGCGCGCGGGCGTGGATCGCGTTCTTCTTGTGCCAGGGCACGTTCGACGACGTCGCCCTCGCGACCGCACGCGAAGTCGTCCGCGATGCCGAGCGGGACCACGTCGTGGCGGGCGAAGCGCGCGTCCACGTCGCGATCGCCCTCGCCGCGCGCGGGGATCTCGCCTCCGCGCGCGAAGAGGCCCTGGTTTCGTGGAACGAACCGCGCGTCTCCCTCGACACGCGCGGCCGCGTCGGCCAGCTCCTCGCCGCCCTCGGTCCGGTCGACGAAACCCTGGCCCGAGCCACCGCGGAGGCGCTCGGACGGGTCCGCGTCTTCCCTGCCGTCGTCATCCCACACAGAGCTGTCGCTGCGGACGGTTGACGCCCACGACGCGCGCCATCTAGCGTCGTGGGCCATGGCGAAGGTCGAGCTCAGGAGCGCGCGCACGTCGGCCACGGATCCGGACCAGGCGGCCGAGGAGCTCGTTCGCCTCCTCGCGCCGGTGAAGCCGAAGCTCGTCACGCTCTTCGCGTCGAGCAAGCGGGATCAGTGCGCGCTGAACCGCGCGCTCCGCGAGCGGCTCCCGCCCGGCACGCGCCTCATCGGGGCGACGACGGCCGGCGAGATCGACAACGAGGGCATGCACCAGGACACCGTGATCGCGTCGGTGCTCGAAGGGGATCTCGACGTCGGCGTCGGCCTCGGGAAGAACCTCTCGGAGGACGCCGTCGCCGCGGGCGCGCAGGCGCTCGCCGCCGCGGCGGAGGACATCGGGGTCCGTCCGACCGACCTCGATCCGAAGAGCTACGTCGGGATCGTGATGGACGACGGATTCCGTTACAAGAAGGAGGAGCTCCTCCTCGGCGTCCTCGATCGCTGCCCTGCCCTCACCCTCGTCGGCGGCGGCGCGGCGTACCACGATCTGTCGGCGCCCGAAGCGCACGGAACGCTCCACGCCGACGGCGAGGTCGCGACCGACGCCGTCCTCGTCGCACTGGTCAAGACGAAGGCGAACTTCGCCGCGCTCCGTTCGCACTGGTACACCCCGACGGGCAAGACGGTGCGGATCACGAAGGTCGACGAGAGCTGCACGCGAGCGCTCGAGATCGACGGTCAGCCGGCGGCCGCCCGCTACGCCGAGCTCCTCGGGGTCGGCATCGACGACCTCGAGTTCGGCAAACCGAACGGCTTCGGCCGCGCGCCGACGGCCCTGAAGGTCGGTCGCGAGTACTTCATCCGCGCGCCGTGGAAGCCGCTCCCGGACGGGTCGATCCTGTTCGCGAACCTCCTCGACGAGGGAAGCACCCTCGAGCTGATGGAGCTCGGCGATCCGGCCGGGATGACGCGCGCCTTCTTCGAAGAGGAGCTGCCGCGTCGGGTCCCGAATCCGACCGCGTCGATCCTCTTCCACTGCGGAGGGCGCGCGTGGTTCGCGCAAGCGCTCGGGCAGGCCGAGAAGCTCTCCGACTCGTTCCGCAGCGCGCCGCCGTCGGCGGGCCTCAACGTCCACTTCGAGATCTACTCGGGGTTCCAGATCAACACGACCCTGACCGTGCTCGCGTTCGGACAGAACGATGCCTGACCACGGCACGCGCGTCCTGCTCGTCGGGGCTTCGGACGCCGCCCTTCGCGAGCTCTCCTCTGGGCTCGCCGCCTGCACGCTCGCGCAAGCCTCTTCGCGGGACGCGTTCGACGCGGAGCTCGAGACACCGCCGGACCTCATCGTCGTGACGGCCGGGGTGGAAGGCCTCGACGTCCCGGACGTCGTCGCGCGGTGCCGAGGTCGCGGTCTCGCGATCCCGACGTTCGCGGTGTCGAAGACGTACTCTCCCGCCGAGCTCGAGGCGTACGCCGCTGCCGGCGTCGCCGACTACGTGACGGAGGACCAGATCGCGCGTCTCGTCGTCGCCGCGAAGCGTGAGCTGCGCCGGCCCCGCGCCGCGAGCGCACGGCCACCGGCCGCCGGCCTCACCGCGCCGCCGCCTTCGGAGCACGAGATGACGAGCCTCCTCCAGGCCGTCGTCGACACGATCCCGTTCGTCGTGTTCGTGAAGGACGCCGAGGACCTCCGCCTCGTCGTCGTCAACAAGACGCTCTCCGACATGTTCGGGCTGTCGAAGGAGTACCTCCTCGGCAAGCTCGATCACGAGTACTTCCCGAAGGAGCAGGCCGACAGCTTCGTCGCGATCGACCGTGACGTCCTCTCGTCGCGGACGATGCGGACCTTCGAAGAGGTCGCGCGCGCCGACGGCGTCGACCGCGTCTTCAACACGCGGAAGGTCCCGATCGAGGTCGACGGAAAGCTCTATCTCCTCGGCATCACCGAGGACATCACCGCGCGCAAGCAGAACGAGGAGAGCCTCCTCGCGTCGCGGCGTGAGCTCGAGGAAGCGAATCGCCGCCTCGAGGCGAACGTCGCCGAGCTGAAGAAGACGCGCGCCGTCTCCGCCCGCGTGCTCGCGAGCTATCAGCAGCGCGCGCTCCAGATGGAGATCATCCGCCAGCAGAACGAGGACCTCGATCGCCTGGCGCAGGACCTCGCGAAGTCGAAGAAGATCGAGGAGCAGCGCACGCGCGAGGCCGAGCAGGCCGCGCGGCTCAAGAGCGAGTTCCTCGCCAACTTCTCGCACGAGATCCGGACCCCGCTGAACGGCATCATCGGCTACTGCGATCTCCTCGCGCGCGAGGAAGGCAGCCGGCTGACGCCGCACGGCCGCCGCGATCTCTCGGTCGTGAAGGCGAACGCGAAGACGCTCCTCGCCCTCATCAACGACATCCTCGACCTCTCGAAGATCGAGGCCGGGCACGTCGAGACCGTGATCGAGACGGTGGATGTCGCGGCGCTCGTCGACGAGTCGATCGCGACGGTCCGCGAGTACCTGAAGGGCAAGCAGGTCGAGATCTACGCGCAGATCGAGCCCGAGGTGACGAACGTCTCGACCGACGCGCTGAAGCTTCGTCAGATCGTCCTGAACCTCCTCTCGAACGCCGCGAAGTTCACCGATGCCGGCGAGATCGCGGTCGAGGTGAAGCGCGACGGCAAGTACGTCGTCCTCCGCGTCGAGGACACCGGCGCCGGCATCGCCGCCGAGCACCTCCCGCACATCTTCGAGAAGTTCCGGCAGCTCGACGGCTCGCCGACGCGCAAGGTGGGCGGGACCGGGCTCGGGCTCGCGATCGTGCGCGAGCTGTGTCGCGTGCTCGGCGGCTCCGTCGAGGTGTCGAGCACGGTCGGCCGCGGAAGCGTGTTCACGGTGAAGCTCCCGGCCGGCTTCGCGCCCTCGACCGGCGACACGTCGCTCAGCGCGAATCCGTCGTCGCGCGAGAAGCCGACGGGCGCGCTCGTCCTCGTCGTCGACGACGATCCACTCGTCCACCAGCTGCTCAAGGCCGAGCTCGAGCGCGAGGGCATGCGCGTCCTCCTCGCGAGCGACGGCGTCGAGGCGATGCGGCTCGCGCGCGAGCGCCGCCCCGCTGCGATCGTGCTCGACATCCGTCTCCCGAAGCTCGACGGATGGTCGGTCCTCGCCGAGCTGAAGAGCGATCCGTCGCTCGCTGCGGTGCCGGTCATCCTGATCTCGATCGAGGAGGAGCGCGCGCGGGGCTTCGCGCTCGGCGCGGTCGACTACCTCGTCAAGCCGATCGACGCCGAGCGGCTCGTCGCCCTCGTGAGCCGCACGGTGAAGCCGGAGAGCGGAGAGATCCTCGTCGTCGACGACGACGGCGACGCGCGCGCGCTCGTGTCGCGCCAGCTGAAGAGCGCCGGCTTCGCGACCGTCGAGATCGAGAGCGGCGAAGACGCCGTCGCGCGCGCACGGCTCTTCCCGCCCGCGCTCATCGTCCTCGACCTCGTCATGCCGGGGACGAGCGGGTTCGACGTCGTCCGGATGCTCCGGACCGAGAAGATCGACGTCCCGATCCTGGTCCTCACCGGCAAGGAGCTCACCCACGAAGAGCAGGTGCAGCTCCGCGACGGGATCATGAGCGTGATGCAGAAGAACGGCACCGCGCTCGAAGCGGTCGTCGCCGAAGCCCGCCGCGTGCTGCTCGACGCGCGGAGCACGGCGCGGAAGCTCCCGCGCATCCTCTACGTCGAAGACTCCGCCCAGAACCGCGACGTCGTCCGGCGGTACCTCCAGGGCCTCTTCGAGGTGATCGAGGCGGAAGACGGCGAGCACGGTCTCGACCGCGCGCAGCGCGACGCCCCGGCGCTGATCCTGATGGACCTCTCGCTGCCGCGGCTCGACGGATGGGAGGCGACGCGGAGGCTGAAGGCGGGGCCGCTCGCGCACATCCCCGTGATCGCTCTGACCGCGCACGCGAGCCGCGAAGACCAGGCTCGCGCCCGAGCGGCGGGCTGCGACGGATATCTGACGAAGCCCGTCGAGCGCGATCACCTCGTGAAGACGATCAACGAGCACCTCGCCCGCAAGGCGCAGGCGGAGGTCTGATTCAGAGCGTCGTGTCGAGGATCGGCGCCGGCGAGGGTGCCGGCCCGCTGACCGTCGCCGCGACGACGCGCGTGCGGAGCCGGATCCGTCCGACGCCGCCTCCGCCTCCGCCGGCGTTGTTGGCGACGACCGTCGTCGGGTGCACCGGGAGCGACGTGCCCGTGCCGCCGTTCCCGCCAGGCGACGTCGACGTCTTCGTACCGCCGGCGGCGACGCCGATCATGGCGTCGTCGCCGTCCTCGCCGTCGATGTCCGAGTTGTAGTTCGAGCCGCCGCCGCCACCGCCGCCGTTGGCCGCGAGGTTTCCGGTGATCGCGATCTCGGGTGCCTCGAGGAAGATCGTGCCGCCCGAACCGCCGCCGCTGCCGGCGGCGGACTCCGCGTTCGCGACGTACTTGCAGCCGCCGCTGCCGCCGCCGCCGCCGACGCTGATCGCACCACCGACCACGATCGAGACAGCCGACGTGATCTGCACCGCGCCGCCGCCGGCGCCGCCGGTGTCGCCCGCGCACGAGTCGCCGCCCTTGCCTCCGCCCGAGCCGCCGAAGAAGTCGGTCAGCGCCGCGCCGTACGTCATACCCGCCACGCCGCCCTTCGCTGCACCGACATTCCCGCCGACTGCGCCGAGCCCGCCGAAGCCGCCCCCGCCGCCGCCCGTGCTGTCGTCGGCGCCCTGGTGGATGCCGTTGCCGCCGGCGCCGGGTCCGAGGCCGGGCCCGAAGCCGCCCGGGCCGGGCGACGCGCCGAACGCACCGGCGTCGACGAAGGCGTCGACCTTCACCGCGCCCGCGGCGAGGACGACGAGCCTCCGCGTACCGGTGATGCGGAGGGGTGCGTCGACGGTCCATCCCTTCACGTAGAGCACGGCGTGGCCGGCGTGGTCCTCGAAGCGAGGCGTCGTCGCGCTGCCGGTCACGGTGAGCGTGCCGGTGTCGATCGCGGTCACGCCGGAGAGATCCTGCGCGGCCGCGTCGAAGCGCTCCGTCGTGTGGGACGGAACGACCGGCGCGGGCCCGGCGTCGGGTGTCGGGCCGGGGCCGCCGTCGACGGACGCGTCGGCAGGCAGAACGACTCCCCCGTCGGCGCCGGGCAGCGTGGCGGCGTCGGCACCGCCGTCGGCGAGCCCGGCCGGGGCCGTCCCCGTGATCTCGAGCCCGCAGGCGGCGACGAGCACGAGCGCCGCCGTGACACCGGACGACGCGAAGCGCCTGACCATGCCCCAGTGTACTTCATTTTCGCCGCACCGCCCGCGGTTCGACGCACGGCGCGTCAGTGCGCGCGCGGCCGATCGCTCTTCACGCGCTTCCGGAACGCGTCGGTGAGGCGCGGCGGCAGGAGGTTCGCGACGAGGTCGACGGTGCTCGCCACCATCGAGTCGCCGTCCTTCGCCGTCTCCACCTTCATCCGCTCGAACGCGGCGCCGAGCTGCGTCGCCTCCTCCTCGCTGAACACCTTGCGCGCGGCGTCGAACACCTTCGACTCCTCCTCCGCGATGTGGTGGGTCAGGTCCTCGCGCAGCTTCGCGACGAGCGACGTCCAGTTCGCGTCCACGAGCTTGGCCGCGCCGAGCGTCCGGATCACGGTCTCCGCCTTCGCGTGCTCGGCGTAGCTGTGCAGGACGAGCCCCTTCGCCTGATCGGCGTCGCGGAGCGCGTTGTAGAGGACGCCTTCCTCCGCGTGCGCGTGCGCGATGACGCCGCGGCGGAGCTCGTCGAGGACGGTCTTCCAGCTGTCGTTGCCGGCCTTGGACGCCTCCAAGAGGCGGTCGAGCAGGCGTTCGAACTCGCGGTGGTCGCTCGAGAGTGCTTCGTAGATCGTCGTCATGTCGTCCATCTCCTCGCGCGGAGACGATGCAATGCAGCGGCCAGATCGCGGCGGCGCGCCGCGAATTCGACGGAACCTCGAGGGCTATTTTCCCGCGTCGACGAGGCCTCCGGGCGCGCTCTGCTTCTCGAGGCGCGCGAGCTCGTCCGGCGAGACTGCCCCGGCTGCGCCGTGTCCCTGTGCGGCCTTCTTCCAGTCGCGCTCCTCGCGCGTGGCGCGCGGGACGTCGCCGGACTGGTCGCCGAGCGCTTCGTTCTGTCGGCGTGCCTGCGTGCTCTGACCGCCGCACGCGACGAGGAGGGCGAGGACGATCGCGAACGGCTTCATGGCTGGGGTCCCGGGTGAGCGGCCGGCGCGACCCAGCCTTCCGGGTCGTCGATCCGCGGGAGGAAGCGCGGGTTGAACGGCGAGCTGTGGCAGGTCGCGCATCCGTGCTCGCTGCCGTCGCGCTTCCGCATGTGATCGACGTATTCGGTCTGCATGTACTTCGCGAGGGCGAGCTTCTCCCC
>JBDHVE010000194.1:0-16345 GCA_039809485.1 Polyangiaceae bacterium
TCGTCGAAGACGACGAGAGAAGAAGTTCTTTCTCGTGGGGACTTCGTCCCCCTCCGCGCTCCGCGCGGAGTCCTCCCTTTCTTCTCTCGTCGAAGACGACGAGAGAAGAAGTTCTTTCTCGTGGGGACTTCGTCCCCCTCCGCGCTCCGCGCGGAGTCCTCCCCCTACTCGCCTTCGGCGAAGCGACGTCCCGAAGACGGGACGTCGCAGGGCCGACTTGCGGCTCGTGGTCTCTCGACGTCGCGAGGCTCCGGACTCTCGTCTCCGGGCTGAAGACTGAAGACTCGTGTCTCCGACGGAAGACGGAAGACGCACGTCGCCATCGCCGTCGCTTTGTACGCACGTCGCTCGCACTCTGCGTATAAAGCTCCCGCTCTTATACGCAGTGTCGTGCTAACCTGCGTATAGGATGACTCCGCTGTCGATCACGGTGCAGACGACCTACGCCGAGCTGGTCGATCAGCTCGTCGCGCTCGACGCGCGGAGGACGATCGGCGCCGCGCCGGGAAGCTTCGTCGAGAAGAAGCTGCCGAGCGGCACGTACGTGTACTTCCAGTACTCGGCGCCGGGCGGGCACGTCCGTCAGGTCTACGTCGGGAAGAAGAGTCGGTCGCTCGACGCGCTCGTGGAGCGGGCAGGGGAGGAGCGCGCGGCCGTCCGCGAGGACCGCGCGTCGATCGACGCTCTCTGCGCTGCCCTCCGGGCAGCGGGCGCTGCCGTCACGGACGCGGCTTCCGCGCGCGTCCTCTCGGCGCTCGCGGACTCGGGCGTGTTCAAGCTCGGCGGGGTCCTGGTCGGGACCCACGCGTTCGTGGTGCTCGGCAACGTCCTCGGTGTGCGCTGGACGGGCGCGTCCGCGAGGACGGAGGACGTCGACGTCGGCGCCGAGCACCGGATGGAGGTGGCCGTCCCCGAGCTCGAGGCGGACGTGCCGCGCGCGCTCGACGCGCTCGGGATGGGATTCTTGCCGGTTCCCGGCTTCTCGCCCGAGGAGCCGTCGACGTCGTTCAAGGTCCGCGGTCGCGGGCTCCGCGTCGACCTCGTCACGCCGGCGAGTCGCGACCAGAGCGCGCCGGTTCCGATCCGCCGCTTCAAGGCGGCAGCTGCCCCTGTCCGTTTCCTCGAGCTCCTGCTCGAAGAGGCGCAGCCGGCGGCAGTCGTGGACGGCGGCGGCGTGCTCGTGAACGTGCCGCAGCCTGCGCGTTTCGCCCTCCACAAGCTGCTCGTCGCGCAGGACCGCCCCGCGGCGTTCCAGGTGAAGTCACGGAAGGACGTCGTCCAGGCGGCGCTCGTGATCGAGGCGCTCGCGGAGCTCCGGCCCGGCGACGTTCCGGACGCGGTGAAGGCCGTCGTCGAACGCGGGAAGCGCTGGCGCGAAGCCCTCATGCGGGGCGCCGCTCTCCTCGCGAAGCACGACGCGAAGCTCGCCGCGCTCGTCAGGGTGCGACGTTCCGGATAGCGTTCGACGGAGGGGCGCTCGTGGATCTCTCCGGTCGATCACAAGGCTATCGCGGCGTCGCCATCCGGTGTCCCGGGTGCGGCGACCCGATGACGCTCTTGCCGCTCGCGGAGGCGGATGTCGACGTGTGCCCTTCGTGCCAGGGGATCTGGATCGACTGGTTCGACGGCGAGATCGGCGACGTCGCGCGTGACGTGCTCGCGGTGACGTCGTCTTCGCCGATCAGCGCGCCGGTGAGCAGCATGCGGAACGAGGTGCAGGCGACCGGCGGCTGCCCGCGCTGTCACGGCGTCCAGCTCGTCGTCGAACGTTACGCCTTGAAGTACCAGGCGCCGGGCGAGAAGCCCACCGTCCAGGAGACCGGCGCGGAGCTCCTCCGGTGCGAGCACTGCGCGGGCTCGTTCGTCTCGGCCGTGAGCGCGTCGATGCTCGGCAAGCTCCCGCCCGATGCCGGTCCGCCGCCTTCGCAGTCGGAGAAGGTCCTCGAGCCGCTCCCGTGGCAGAAGTTCCTCGCCGTGCTCAAAGCGCTCTTCGGCGTGCGCTGACAGCTGAGACGCGACGGAGAGGCAATCCCGGGGCGCTGAGCGCGTCGAAGGCGGATGCGCCTGCGGACGAGCTCGCTCTGCGCCGCGATCGTCGCGATCGTGGTCGGCCCGGGATGTGTCGCGATGAAGCGGCCGCTCGTCCTGCCTGCGCGCGGCGAGGGCGTCGTCGCCGTGTTGAGCGAGGCGCTGCCGCACTCGATGAGCCAGATCGCGCGCCACTCGTGGATCGCGACGCGTGCGAGCGGCGAGGGGAGCTTCACGCGCTGGGAGGTTGCCGGCGCGGCGCACCGGGAGCGCGACGCGGATCCGCTGAGGCCGCAGTGCGGCTGCGGGCGTGACACGCCGGAGGACGCCGACGTCCGCATCCACGCGATCGTGCGCGGCGAAGAAGCCGAGGCGATCATCGCGTGCCTCGCGCGCGAGACCGATCGCTACAACGAGGAGAACGACTACGGCTTCTGGCCGGGCCCGAACTGCAACACGTACGTCGCGACGATGGCGCGTCGCTGCGGGATCTCGGTCGAGCTCCCCGCTACCGCGGTCGGTCGCGAATACCGCGGCCTCGTGAGCGCCGGCGTCACGACGGGCGGGACGGGCGTCGTCGCGGAGACGCCGATCGTGGGCGCGAAGGTGGGGCTCACCGAGGGCGTCGAGCTCCATCTCTTCGGCGGCGCCTTCGGGATCGACTTCTGGCCGCCGGCGATCATCGTGCCGCTCGGTCCCGGGCGGATCGGGTTCGACGACCGATGAAGCGGCTCCTCCTCGTCGCCCTCGCGGCCCTCGCGGCGAGCGACGCGCACGCACGCGACCGCCACGACGACGAGCGCCTCCTCGACGAGCGGAAGGCGGTCGGGGACGCGGCGCTCTTCTTCCGCGGGATGACGACGCGCGACGCGCAGGCGCTCTCGCTCTCGATGGACGCACGCGCCACGCTCACGGCGGTGGGGCATCGCTTCGGGCCGGCGATCGCCGCGGACTGGGAGCTCGGCCTGACGCGTCCGCTCGGCTCCACGTACGACCTCCATCTCCATCCCGTCGGGCTCGGGCTCGCGATCGGCACCCATGGGTCGTTCGTCGTGACGGGTGGGGCCGGGCTCGGCGGCGTGACGGGCCGGCTCCCGTTCGATCTCGAGCTCCCGGTCGCCGCGCGCCTCGCGCTCGATCTCACCGACCGCGCCCGCCTCCTCGTCGACGCGCGCGCGATGTGGACCCTCGATGGGCGCGATCGGAACGCGGCCGCGCTGGGAGACGAGACCCGCCTCGGGATCGGCGCCCGGTTCGGACGGACGTGGCGGGAGTACCGGATGACGGATGCGGGCGGGTACTTCTTCCGTCTCGAACGCACCGAGCGGATGGGGGCGACGCACCTCGGCCTCGTGCTGGGCTACGAGCTGGGCGGTGCATTCTGAGCGGAGGGAAGGCCGCAGCGTGGATCGACGTAAGCTCGCGCGCACGATGAGCACGACCCTCGACGAGGAGAGCCCCGCGGCCGTGCGCCGACGAGCCGTGCGAGCGCTGCTCGCGTGGGGAGCGGCGACCGTCGCGCTCCTGACCGTCGTCTACGTCTGGGTGGGCCGCGAGGGGAGCATCACCCTTCCTCTCTTCGGCGTCGGGATTCCAGGGGCGATGGCGCTCGTCTCGCTCCTCGAGCTCGCGACCGGCGTGCCGCTCGCGGCGTGGGAGCGGCGCTGGGCGGCGCTCTCGGCGGGCCGGAAGCTCCTGATCTCCGTCGCCGTCGTGCTCGTCGCGTTCCTGACGTTCGCGGCCGTGATCATGCCGCTCGTCGTGACCGGCGTCCTCTGACCGCGACCGCTCGGGGACGAATCGGCGGGTGACGCGACGCGCCGTGAGCCCGACCGTCCCGAGCGCGTCTCCCGGGTCGTTCTCGACCAAGAAAAACCTGTTGGATTCTGCGACGTCCGGCGTGCGTCCCTCAGCCCAACTTTGGGGTTGGCGAAGGGGGCTTTTCCGCTAAGGTACCGCGGCCTCGCGCCTGGTTCGCCCAGGTCGCGACGCGGCATCCCGAGAGGACCGGAAGCAGCCACATGAACCCCACGATCGACATTCTGCGCGGAGAGCTCGAGCGCCTGTTCACGCTCGAGGAGATGACGTCGATGAGCGAGCGCCTCCTCGGCCTTCGTCCCGACGACGTGGGCGGTGTCGCCGCGAAGGGAAGCTTCGCGAAGGCGCTCACGGAGCGGTGCTTCGACGGCGATCGGATCGATGCCCTCGTCGACGTCATCCTCCACTCGCGCAAGGAGGTCGACCCGCGCGTGCGTGACCTCGTCACGCTGCTCGCGAAGGAGGAGCTCGCGCCGGGCCGTCAGGTCGGCGACTTCACCGTCCAGCGGAAGATCGGCGAGAGCGATCTCGCGGTCGTCTACCAGGCCGTGCGCCAGGACGGCGCCGCGAAGGCGACCTACGCGCTGAAGCTGCTCCGCCGCGAGGCCGTGCGCGACCGCCGCGCCGTCCACCGCTTCCTCACCGCGAACCGCCTCGTCGGCATGGTCGACCACGCGGGCCTCCCGAAGCACGTCGAGGCCGGCGAGGTCGAGCCGGGGCGCTACTACGTCGCCTACGAGTTCATCGAGGCGCAGCCGCTCGCGCAGCGCATGGCGCGCACGGGCCCGATGACGTACTCGGAGCTCCGTCCGATCCTCCGCGGGATCCTCGAGCCGCTCGCCGCGATCCACAAGGCGCACCTCGTCCACGGTGACCTCAAGGCGGAGAACATCCTCGTCGCGACGCGCCCGGGTGACGCCGATCCGCAGGTGACGCTGATCGACTTCGGCACCGATCGCCTCCGCACGCGTTCCGTCTCGGCGAACGGCCACACCGGTCTCCTCGCGGTGTTCGGCTCGCCGAAGACGATCGCGCCCGAGCTCGTCCGCGGCAAGCCGGCGGACCCGAAGAGCGACGTCTACGCGTTCGGCGCCGTCCTCTACGAGCTCCTCACCGGGAAGGCCGTCTTCCCGAGCGAGAGCGCGACGGACGCCGCCTTCGCGCACCTCACGCGCGACGCCGAGCCGCCGAGCCAGCGTGCGCCGCGCGGGTCGGTCGCGCGCGACATCGACCAGTTCGTCCTCTCGCTCCTCTCGAAGGACCCGTCGCGTCGTCCGCGCGATGCGCAGGCGGTCCTCGACACGTTCGAGTCGATCGGTCGCGCGTCGGCCGCGATGCGCGCGGCCGGCGGGATGTCGGCCGAGCGCGTCCAGCAGATGGTCGACCAGCTCCTCGGCGCGCCGAGCGACGGCGACGTCGCGATGAGCCTCGAGAAGGCGGTCGACGAGGGCGCCGACCCGATGCGGGTCGGCGACGCGTTCGCCGCCGCCGCCGCGCAGGTCCGCGGGGACTCCGCCGCCGAGCGCGAGACGAAGAAGGGCCTCCTCTACCGCGCCGGCCGCATCTTCGGCAGCGCGGCGAAGGACCAGGCCCGCGCCGAGCAGATGTACGCCGAGATCGTCGCGCTCGATCCGCAGGACGAGATCGCGCTCGTCGCGCTCGAGGAGGTCCGCAAGGCGCTCGGCAAGTACGAGGAGCTCGTCGAGATGCTCCTCGAGCGGAGTGGCAACGCGCCTCCGGGCGAGGAGCGCGCGCGCGCGCTCGCCGAGATCGGCCGCCTCTACGCGACCGAGCTCGAGGACCCGGACCAGGCCGTCGTCGCGTACACGCAGGCGCTCTGCGAGGTGCCGACGAACGACGAGTACGCGGCGGAGGTCGAGCGCCTCTGCGGCACGAAGCAGGCTTCGTGGACCGAGCAGCTCGACACGATCACGGAGACGATCAAGGGCGGCCAGCTCGCGCAGGGCGACCAGGCGGCGCTCCTCGCGCGCGCCGCTCGCTGGTACGACCAGAAGCTCTCGCGCGCCGACATGGCCCTCGCGGCCTACCAGCAGGTGCTCGCGGGCGACCCGGCGAACGACGCCGCGGCCGAGGGGATGACCCACATCTACCGCCGGGCGCAGCAGTGGCCGGAGCTCGTCGCGCTCCTCCTCGCGCGCGCCGACACGGCGCCGACCGCGCCGCGCGCCCGCGACCTCCGCGCCGAGGCGGGCGAGGTGCTCGAGCAGCGCTTGAACGACATGGCCCGCGCGCGTGACCTCTTCGCATCCGTCCTCGCCGATGACCCGGGGCACGCCCGCGCCGGCGACGCGATGGCGCGGATCGCGGAGCGCACCGGTGACTTCCAGACCCTCGCCCAGATCCTCGAGCGCCGCGCCGAAGCACGCCGCGGCTACGAGAAGGCCGAAGCGCTCGCGAAGGTGGCCGAGGTCTACGAGGACCACCTGAACGATCTGCCGGAGGCGACGCGTCGGTTCGAGGCGGTCCTCGCCGTCGACCCGCGCAACCTCACCGCGCTGAAGGGCCTCGACCGCATCTTCAACCGCACGGGCAAGTACCGTGAGCTCCTCGAGGTGCTCGAGCGCCAGATCGAGGTCGCCGCGACCCCGCGCCAGAAGATCAACCTCCACGAGCGCATCGCGGGCATCTACGACGAGGAGTTCCTCGATCACGTCCGCGCCGCCGAGGCGCTCGAGATGATCCTCGGGATCGACCCCGCGAACGACGCCGCGCTCACCGCGCTCGCGCGTCACTACCGCGCGCTCGACAAGTGGGAGCCCGCCGTCTCGATCTACGACCGCCACCAGGCGGTCACCTCCGACGAGAACCGGAAGATCGAGATCCTCCTCGCCAAGGCGCGCACGCTCGGTGAGCAGATCGGCTCGCCCGAGCGCGCGATGAAGGCGTACGAGCAGGTCCTCGCGATCCAGCCGACCCACGCCGGCGCGCTCGAAGCGCTCGCGCACCTCCGCGAGATGAGCGGCGACGCGCACGCGGCGCTCTCCGCGATCGAGGCCCTCGCGGCGAAGGCGGCGACGCCGGAGGCGAAGGCCGAGCAGTGGATGCGCGCAGCGCGCCTCCTCGAGACGCGTGGCGACAAGGACGGCGCGATCGAGCGCTACAAGATCGCGCTCGACGCGAACCCGAAGGACGCCGCCGCCAGCGCCGCGCTCCGCAAGTCGTACGCGCATCGCGGCGACTGGCTCAGCGTCGTCGGCCTCGTCGAGAAGGAGCTCGCGACCGCCGACGGCGCGCTCGCGAAGGCGCGCCTCTGGGCCGAGCTCGCGAAGGTCTACCACTCGCAGCTCGTCGATC
Source organism: Polyangiaceae bacterium (assembly GCA_039809485.1). Classification (GTDB taxonomy): domain Bacteria; phylum Myxococcota_A; class Polyangia; order Polyangiales; family Polyangiaceae; genus Labilithrix. The sequence continues at coordinate 7,162 of JBDHVE010000194.1, forward strand.
CGCAGAAGGCCGAGGCCGCCGCGAAGAAGGCGACCGAGATGGACCCGTCGAACGCCGACGCGCTCATGGTCCTCGGCGACCTCGCCTTCGAGGCGAACCGGATGATCGAGGCGACGAAGTGCTACGAGTCGCTCGTCGGTCGCACGGGCGTCCTCCCGAAGGACGACGCCGTCCGCGTGCTCGTCCGCTTCATGGAAGCGTTCGGCAAGAGCCAGCCGCGTCCCTCGACGCCGTCGACGCCGGGCATTCCGGTCGCCTCGACGAGCGACGTGTCCGGCCCCGCGTCGAGCCGGATGGTCGCGGCCGGTCCGCCGAGCCAGGGCCGGATCTCGGTCCCGCCGGGCGCGCCGATGTCGATCCCGCCGCCGCCGGTCACGAACCCGCGCATGACGGCCGCCGTCGAAGCGCTCCAGGCGATCGGCAAGGTGGACGTCGACTCGCTCGCGCGCGCCGCGAACGCGCTCTTCGAGTTCGGCGATCCGCAGAGCGCGTATCGCATGCACCAGGAGCTCTTCAAGAAGCACGGGAGCGAGCTCGCCGGGTCCGACCGCGCCGAGTCGCTCTACCACCTCGGCGAGAGCGCCCGCCGCTCGGGTGACCTCGACGCGGCGGTCCAGCCGCTCCGCGAGGCGGCCGACCTCGATCCCTCGAACCCGCGTCCGTTCCGCTCGCTCGCCCGCGTCTTCGACGAGAAGGGCGAGTACCAGAACGCGATCAACGTCCGGAAGCAGCGCCTCCAGCTCGCGACCGGCAACGAGCGCTTCGAGCTCCTCCTCGAGATCGGCGACGTGCTCTTCCAGAAGATGAACGACCGCACCGGCGCGTCGAAGGCCTACTCGCAGGCCCTCGAGGAGCGTCCGGACGACCGCAAGCTGCTCACGAAGCTGATGCAGCTCTACTCGGAGGAGAAGGACTGGGCGAAGCTCGTCGACGTCGTCCTCCGCCTCGCCGACTTCGTCGAGGAGCCGAAGCAGCGCGCGAAGTACATGCACACGGCGGCGACGATCGCGTCGAAGCAGCTCGGGAAGGTCGATCAGGCGCTCGGCTTCTACTCGCGCGTCCTCGAGCTCGACCCGTCGAACGCGAAGGCGCTCGAGGAGGCGATCGACCTCTACCGGAGCAAGGGCCAGCACGCGAAGGTCGAGGAGCTCCTCAAGCGGCAGCTCGACTCCGCGAAGAGCGCGCAGGACCGCGAGAAGATCGTCAAGATCCTCGACGCACTCGGCGACCTCTATCAGAAGCAGCTCCAGGATCCGGAGCTCGCGATCGACGCGTTCGAGGCCGCGCAGGCGTTCGATCCGGAGGACCGCGCGCGCGCCGAGCGCCTCGCGGAGCTCTACGCGAGCGATCCGAAGCAGTACCTCGACAAGGCCGTGAAGGCCCAGGCCGGGATCCTTCGCCGGAACCCGTACCGCGTCGAGAGCTACAAGCTGCTCCGCAAGCTCTTCACCGACGCGAAGATGGCGGACCCGGCCTGGTGCATGTGCCAGGCGCTGTTCCTCCTCAAGCTCGCCGAGCCGGACGAGGAGAAGTTCTACAAGAAGCACCGCTCCGAGAACGCGGCGCCCGCGCAGGCGGCGCTCGACTCGGCGGCGTGGGATCTCCTGATGCACTGGGATCTCGACCCGCTGCTCACGAAGATCTTCGCGACGATCCAGCCGACGATCATCCGCACGCGCACGCAGCCGATCGAGCAGATGGGCTTCGACCCGCGCTACGCGATCGACACGTCGATGCACCCGTACCCGGTCTCGCAGACGCTCTACTACGTGCAGGGCGTCCTCGGGATGCAGCCGCCGCTCGTGTTCCAGAACCCGAACGACGCGGGCTCGCTCGGCATCGTCCACGCGCGGACGCCCGCCATCGTCCTCGGCCGCGCCGCGTTCGACAGCAACGTGTCGACCCAGGCCCTCGCGTTCACGGCCGGCCGTCACATGACGTACTTCCGTCCGGGCCTCTACGTCCGTCACCTCGTGCCGACCGGCACCGGGCTGAAGGCGTGGCTCTTCGCGGCGATCAAGAGCTGCGTCCCGCAGTTCCCGGTCAGCGCGGACATGCAGGGTCAGGTGACGGAGGCGATGCAGGCCCTCGCCCAGGACTTCCAGGGCCCGGAGAAGGACAAACTCGCGAGCGTCGTCTCGAAGCTCCTCCAGGCGGGAGGCGCGCTCGACCTGAAGAAGTGGGTCGCCGCGATCGACGCGACGGCCGACCGCGTGGGCTTCCTCCTCGCCCACGATCTCCAGATCACGACCGAGGTCGTGCGCAACACGGAGGACGCGTCGAGCGTCCCGGTGAAGGAGCGCATGAAGGACGTCGTGCTCTTCGCGGTGAGCGAGGAGTACTTCGAGCTCCGGAAGAAGCTCGGCATCGGCATCGACGTCTGAGCCGACTTTCGTGACCAGGGCGGGTGCGCGACCGTAAGATCGGTCGATGCGCCGGCCCTTCGTCTTTCCATTGATCGCCGCGTCTGCTTCGCTCGGCCTCACGCTCGTGATGTGCGGAGGCGATGCGGGCGAGACCGTGCCCGATCCGGATGCGTCGCTCGACGGCGTCGACGGCGCGGTCGCGCCGGAGGAGCGGGACGGCGCGAGCGTCGTCGATGCCGGCGTGGACGCGACGCGGGACAGTGCGTCGGACGCGAGCGATGCGGGAACGCACGCGTCGGACGCCGCCGACGCTGCCCTCGACGCCACGATCGACGCCGACGGGGGCGCGCTCCCGCCGGGGACGATCACGAAGCTCGTCGTCGGCGCGCAGAACGGCTGCGTCCTCCGCCTCGACGGCCGCGTGAAGTGCTGGGGCAACGGCAACTTCGCGGGGCTCGGGATCGCGTTCCCGGACAACCGCGGGGATGCTCCGAACGAGATGGGCGCGCTCCTCCCGTTCGTCGACGTCGGTCCGAACCGCAGCGTCGTGAACCTCTTCAGCGGCTCCTACGCGGATCATCGCTGCGCGATCCTCGACGACGGCGCCTTGAAGTGCTGGGGCGCGAACGTGAGCGGCGACCTCGGCCTCGGCGACACGGCCACACGCGGGGACGGCGCGAACGAGATGGGCGCGGATCTCACCGCGATCGCGCTCGGCACGAACGTGAAGGCGGCCCAGGTCGCCACGAACAACGCACACACCTGCGCGATCCTCACCGACGGCCGGCTGAAGTGCTGGGGCAACAACGGCGACGGCCAGCTCGGGGTCGGCGACACGGCCGCGCGCGGCGATGCGCCCGGCGAGATGGGCGATGCACTCCCGTTCGTCGACATCGGCGCGGGCCGCACCGCGAAGGCCGTCATGGTCGCGAACGCGCGCACGTGCATCATCACCGACCAGGACCGCGTGCGCTGCTGGGGCTCGGGCACGAACGGCCAGCTCGGGCAGGGGAACACCCAGGGGCGCGGCACGCTCGCGAACCAGATGGGCGCCGCGCTGCCCGACATCGACCTCGGCGCGGGGAGGACCGCGAAGGCGATCGCCGGCGGGCTCGAGCACACGTGCGCGATCCTCGACGACGGCAGCGTGAAGTGCTGGGGCTCGAACGTCTACGGCCAGCTCGGGCTCGGCGACACGGCGAACCGCGGCGACGGTCCGAACGAGATGGGCGACGACCTCCCGAAGGTGAGCCTCGGCGCGGGACGGACCGCGAAGGCGATCGCCTCCGGCGCAAGTCACGTCTGCGTCATCCTCGACGACGACACGCTGAAGTGCTGGGGCCAGAACAACGTCGGCCAGCTCGGGCAGGGCGACACCGCGCGGCGCGGCGACGGCGCAGGCGAGATGGGCGACAACCTCCCCGCGATCGCGCTCGGCGCGGGCCGCACCGCGAAGGCGATCGCGATGGGCACCTCGTCGAGCTGCGCGCTCCTCGACGACGGGAAGGTGAAGTGCTGGGGTCTGAACAGCTACGGCCACCTCGGGATCGGCGACACCGCGAACCGCGGCGACGGCAACAACGAGATGGGCGACAACCTCCCCGCCGTCGACACGGGGCCGTGACGCTCAGAAGCTGAGGGTCGCGGCGCCGGCTTTGATCCGCTCGTGCATGACGCTCGAACCGGCGATCACGACGCCCTCGATCAAGTCCTCCTGCGTGTAGCCGCGCGCCTTCGCGCACGGCGTGCACGCCCAGATCGTCCCGCCGCGGCGAAGAAAATCGTCGATCAGCGCCTTGAGCGACTCGAGCGGCTGGACGTGGGTGGCGTCGGCGCCACGCTTGCGGACGAGGTCGACCGCGCTGCTCGTCAGGAAGGCGTAGACCTTGAGCCCGGAGGTCATTCCTCCGTTCGCGATCGTGAACCCGACGGACGACAGCTCGTGGTCGATCCCCTTCGTCATGAGGACGACGAGCTCCTTTTGTGCGTTCTCGGTCATGGTGCTACCGGCGTATCAGAACGAAACCACCCCGAGGAGCGTGAACGTCGCGTGCGTCTTCTCTGGGGCGAAGAGCCACACGTCGGCGCTCGTGACGAAGCCGACCGGGCCGAGGAAGAGGTCGCCTTCGATCCGGACGCCGCTCGCGAGCTCCGGCGCGAGGCGGACCGGGACGCCGAGCCCTCCGCCGAGGAAGCCGTTCGTCATGACGCCCTTCAGCGTCAGCGCGGAGACCGCGTTCTTCGCGAAGTCGGTGTCGACGCTCGCGGAGAGCAGCGCGTGACGGCTCTGCACCGCGAGCTCGTAGCCGAAGCGCATGCGGAACCCCTCGTTGATCTCGCCGCCGATCCCGACGAGCGGTCCGCCCGGGATCACGAGCGGACGATGCAGGTCCGAGCGCGCGTCGAGGCGGAGCGTCAGCGTGTCGTCGCGGCTCGCGGCGGTCGCCACCAGTGACGAAGGGCGCAAGTCGTCGTGGGCGTGCTCGCGAGGGATCTCGCAGCGCACGGTCGACTCCGTGTAGCCCTTCGGGATGCATGTGGTGTCGTCCTTGTCGCTCTGGTTTGCGACGTACCAACCCTTCGGAACGCGCGCAGCGAGCGACGCCGTCGTCATCCCGCCCTTCTCGCGCGGGATGTCGGCGAGGATCGAGACCGCATCGACGATCGATTTCCGGCCGAGCGCGACGTGGCGGATGTCGAGCGGTGCGAACGCGAAGAAGCCGTCGTCCGTGAAGTGACTGATCTCGTGGGAGCCGCGTCGTCCGCGAACGACGATCGTGTGGGCGCCCGCGGGGACGTCGACGACGATCGACGCGCCGCGCGCGCGGACGACGCCGTCGACGCTCGCCTCGAGGAGAGCGTCGCCGCGGAACGTGGCGCGTGACGGCGCCTCCGCCTCGACCGGGACGGTGAGCGCCCAGCGTGCGTCACCGTCGTCGTCGACGTCGACCTCGAGCCGTGGGGAGCCGACGCTCGCGGTGCGTCCGGCGAAGGTCGGGCCGGTGACGACCGGCACCTGCGCGCCATCCGACCACCCCTCCGACGGACCGAAGTGCGTCCGCTCGCCGAAGTCGATCCCCTGTGCACCTGCCGTCTGCGGCGCGGTGACGAGAGCCGCCACGACGGCGAGGCAGGCACCGATGCGCGACATGCGCGCCCTTCGACGAGGACGCGGTGCGTTGCATTCACGTCTCGTCTCCGTTCGGGTGGCAACGCGTTGAACAAGGCCAGCCGTGGGCCGTCTACCCGGTGATGCGTCGTCGAGCCCGCGGCGAGGTCCCGTCGAGTCCCAGCTCTGACGTCGAGGCGAGAACGGGCCCGGAGTCGGCAGCGACCGAGAGCGGCGTCGTGGAGAAACCGACCCGTCCCGTCGACGAGGCCTTCGACGACACGGCTCCCGCGACGATGCCGACCGGCGGGTGGGCGCGCCTCGGACCGGCGCTCGCGGAGATGGCGCGCGAGCACGCGCGGCAGGGTGACGTCGATGGCGCGCTCCGCGCGGCCGACGACGCCCTCGCGCTCCTGCCATGGCTCGAGACGGCGCGCGCGACGTGCCTCGTCCGGAAGCTGCTCGGCGAGACCTTCGTCGCGCTCGGGCGCCGCGCCGAGGCATCCGAGCACTTCGAAGCGGCGATCCGCCTCTTCGACGCGCGCGGCGACCGGCGGGGCGCCGCCGACGCGCGCTACCTGCTCGGGTGCGCGCTGCTCGCGAGGGAAGATCCCGACCCCCGTTCGCGTACGCTCCTCGAGGACGCCGGTCTCTTGTTCGAAGAGCTCGGGGACGACGTCGCGGCGCGTCTCGTCGAGGCGAAGCTCGCCGAAGCCGACGACCGGATCGAGGAGTCGCCGCGCTCCTTCTCCGCCGTGTTCCTCCCGGCGGCCTTCAAGCGAACCTCGCGCTGACACCCGCCGAGCCACGTGTGCCGAAAGAGGCGCACGCCGGGGCCGCTTGTCATGCCTCGACCGGCCTCGATACGGTGGAGGCAGATGGCTGCCGCTTGGCGTGTCGCTGCCGCGATCTTCGTCGCGGGAGGGCTCGGGGTCGGGTTGACGCTCGCCTGCAGCAGCACGCCGTTCGCCGGCGAGGAGAACGCGCGTGATGCCGGGACGGTCGCCGACGCGGGCGCGGACGCCTCGACGCCCGACCCGTGCGCCCACGCCGTGCCGCCGGATCCGCCGGCGGTGGACGATGCGCCGGACAAGAGCCTCCCGCCGATCACCCTCGCGCTCTCCGACTCCGTCTTCCAGCCGGAGGAGGGCGTCGTCCCCGGCTTCGACCTCGACGGCACATGCACGTGCGAGACGCGCGCGGGGTCGGCGCACGAGGGCGCCGACAGCTGCAAGCGCGAGAGTTCGTCGTGCGACTACGACGGCGGTGTCGACAACGGCGTCGGCCAGCTCCTCACGTCGTTCGGGAGCTTCTACGACCTGACGAGCATCCCGAAGCAGACCGTGGGGAAGGGGAAGGCGAACCTCCTCCTCTCGCTCGCTGGCTACAACGGCAAGGCGAACGACAAGGACGTGTCGCTCGGCCTCTACCAGTCCGACGGCATCCTCGAGAAGACGTGCCCCGACTCGGTCCAGGAAGGGCCGAGCGCGTGGACGCCGGGGTGGTGTGGCGACGACGCGTGGAGCGTCCGCCCGGACTCCATCATCAGCGACGTGACGATCCCGGCAGTGTCGGCGCGCGGGTTCGTGCGCAACTACCAGCTCGTCGTGCGCTTCAACAGCACCGTGGCGCTGCCGTTCAGCGAGGGCGCGCGGCTGCGCGTCCCGAACCCGATCATCGCCGGCACGCTCGTGCCGCTCGACGAGCAGCAGAAGCCACGCGATCCGTCGCTCGAGGTAACCGGTCGGGCGGCGCGGATGTGGAACCTGGAACGCGGCGTCATCGCGGCGCGGATCCCGGCCGAGACGATGCTCGCCGCGATCGGCTCCCTCCACGTCGCGAGCGCCGACGCGGCAGGCCAGGCGCAGTTCTGTCAGGCGTCGTCGTTCCCGACGATCGTGAACGCAGTCTGCGGAGGGATCGACATCCGGCGGATCGCGACGGAGGACTTCAGCTCCGGCGCCAAGTGCGACGCGATCTCAGCCGGGATCCCGGTCGCGGCACGCCCCGCGCAGATCGGCGCGATCTTCGCGCGCGGTCGCGATCCCGGACCGTGCGATCCCGGCGTCGACGGCGGCTACGTCTACGCGTGCCCCTGAATCACACGGCGCGTCAGTCGTTCGGCGGCGGGCTCGCGCACTTCGTCGTCGCGAGCAGGCTCTCGTTCGGCGTGCATGCGGGCGGTGCCGGTGCGCCGAGCGCGACGCTCGCGATCCAGTCCGAGACGACGTCCGCCTTCGCACTCACGATCTCGCCGTGGCCCTTGTCGGGGTCACCGCAGAAGGTGAGCGGGTTCTTGTCCTCGACGAGCCGGTCGTAGCCGCACTTCATGCGCTCGGGCGGGATCGTCGTGTCCTTCGCGCCGTAGGCGACGAAGAGCGGGACCTGGCCGGCCTTGCCGGTGAGGTGTGGACGGTCGGCGGCGTAACGCGCGACCCACTTCTCGCAGACGGCGTCCTCGCAGGAACCGCCGACGGCGCCGGTGCCGACGCTCGAGGCGAAGGCCGGGTCGAAGAGCTCGTCGACGTACTGGACGCCGAGCTTCGTGAGCGCGTCCGAGCCCCAGCACTCGCCTTCGACGAACGCCTTGATCGCGTCGCGCTTGTCGGGCGCGAAGAGCTTCACGCCCTCGCCGGGGCCGTCGAGCAGCTCGGCGTGGAGGTAGTGGTACCAGACCGTCACGTTCGCGATCGAAAGGTTCGTCGCGATCGGGAAGTTACGGCCGACGAGCTTCGTGAGGACGACGCCCCACGAACGCTGGCTGAACCAGAGCGGGGCGTACACGGCCGCGCCGGCGATCGGCGTCGACACGCCGTAGGCTTCTGCGCCGGCGAGCGCGCTCAGAGTGGTCTGGCCGCCCTGCGAGTGGCCGACGAGCACGATCTTCTCGTCGAGGACGGGGAAGAGCGCCTTCAGCGCGCGGGCGCCGTCGAGCGTGGAGCGACCGACGTCGTTGCCCTCGCCGAACGCGCTCGGCGGGTTACCCGGCTTCCCGAAGGCGGCGTAGCCGGCGAGGTCGGGGGCGACGATCGCGTACCCGGAGCCGACGAGCCCGTAGGCCTGACGGAAGAAGTCGTCGTTGATGTCGGCGAGCGCGGGGTCGAGCTTCGTCAGCGCACACTTCGCGGCCTGCCCGCGGCTGCCGCGCGAGACGACGACGACCGGGAGCTTCGCCGCGCGCGGCACGTCCGGGATCATCACGAATGCGCTCGAGACCGAGGGCGTCCCGGCCGCGTCGCCGCGCTCGGTCTGGTACTGGATGCGATAGACGCGCGCGCCGCTCGTGAGCGGCTTGCCGGTGTAGCCGACGCGCGTCATCTCGGCCTGGAGCTTCTCCTTCGAGAGGTCCGGGTCGCGCGTGCACTTCAGGATCTTGCCGCGTGCGCTCGCGTCCTTCGGGAGCGCGCCGGGATCGGCGTAGATCGCGTCGGCCGCATCCGTGCAGGGGACCGAGGGCGTCTCCAGCGTCTCGCTGACGGTCCCGCCATCGCCGTTCCCGAGCTCCTCGGGTTTGTCCTCCGAGCACGCGGCGAGGCTGCCAGAGGTGACGAGGGCGACGAGACCGGCGACGAACAGCGAACGCATGGTGATGGATGACTCAGAAGGTGTACGCGACGTTCGCGTTGAGGAAGCCGATCTGGGACTTGTACGTGCCGTCCGCGCTCGGCGAGCGCGAGACGTTGTAGTCGCCGCCCGGGTGGTCCTTCAG
>JBDHVE010000195.1:0-16256 GCA_039809485.1 Polyangiaceae bacterium
GTCGCGGTCTCGCTCGATCAGACGATTCCGATCGCCGGTCAGGTCGGCCTCCGGCAGGACGTCGCGCGCGTGTTCTCCACCGCCGAGGAGCGCGCGTTCGCCGCGTCCGCCTGGCAGCTCGCGAACGACGCCCGCGTCGCCTTCCTCGAGCTCCAGCGCGCGCAGGCGCGCGTGCGGCTCGTCGAGGTCGGGCTCTCGGACCTCACGCGCGTCGAGGCCGTCGTGACCGAGCGCGCGGCCGGAGGCGCGGGCACGACCTACGACAAGGTCCGCGTCGGGATCGAGAAGAGCAAGGTCGAGTCGCGCCTCGCCCAGGCGCGCGTCGAGCTGGTGTCGGCTCGCACCGCACTCGCGCTCCTCGTCGGCAAGAGCGTCGATCCTGCGACGCTCGCGGTCGAGGACGGGATCGCGGAAGCGTCTGGCGCGCCGCCGGCCGGCGCGGAGGAAGAGCTCGTCCGACGCGCGCTCGCCCAGCGCTCCGAGATCGCGAGCGCGGACGCGCGGGTGTCGGCGAGCGAGCTCCGCGTCTCGCTCTTCCGCCGGCAGGTGATCCCCTCACCCACGCTCAGCCTCGGCTACGGCCGCTACATCGACGTCCCGGACGCGAACGGCCAGAGCGGCGGCGCGCTCCTCGCCGGGCTCTCGCTCCCGTTCCCGCTCCTCGATCGCGGCCAGGGCCGGATCGATCGCGGGCTCGCCGAAGCCGCCGAGCAGCGCGCGCTGAAGGAAGGCGTCGCGCTCGGGATCCGCCGCGAAGTGGAGCAGGCGACGGCGACCCTCCGCGTCCGCGCGGAGGCGGTCCGTCGCTTCCGCGAGCAGACCGCGCCGGACCTGCCTCGGCTCCGAACGATCGCCGAGCTGTCGTACCGCGAGGGGCGCGCGACGATCCTCGAGCTGCTCGACGCGTACGCATCGCACCTCGACGCGGAGGAGCGCAGGCTCGAGCTGCAGGCCGGCGCGGCACGGGCGGTCCTCGACCTCGAGCGTGCGCTCGGCGCGTCGTCGCGCTGAACGAGGTCCGTACCAAGCACGAGCGGCGGATGGTCGTTGCACCGTCTCCGCGATTGAGCGAAGCTCCGCGTCCTAACCGCGGCGCAAAAGGAGTACACCTTCGCGCCAGAGGTGCCGTGTCCGAGCTGGCGTCGAACACCCAACCCCCGGCCGTCGACGAGACGAAGCCGATCCGAACCGAGGGCGAGGCCGTGCGGGTCCTCGTCGTCGACGACGAGGAGGCGCTCCGGAACACGCTGGCGCGCGTGCTCCGCCAGCGTGGGATGAACGTCACGACCGCGGAGAACGGCTTCGTCGCGCTCGATCTGCTCGAGCGCGAGTCGTTCGACGTGGCGCTCGTCGACGTGCGCATGCCCGGTATGACGGGGCCGCAGTTCCTCCAGCGCGTGAAGGCGGCGGGGTACCCCGTCGAGGTCATCATGATGACGGCGTTCGCCGACATCAACACGACCGTGAGCGCGGTGAAGGCCGGCGCGTACGCGTTCCTCACGAAGCCGTTCGTCTCGAACGAGTCGGTCGTGATCGAGGTCGTGAACGCCGCGCAGCTCCGCCGTCTCCGCGAGCGGACCGAGCACCTCCAGCGCGAGCTGCTCGCGCGTCCGCCCGCGGGCGAGATGATCGGCAGCTGCGCGGCGATGCGCGACGTCTACCGGCTCGTCGAGGGCGTCGCGACCACGAACTCGACGATCCTCGTCCTCGGAGAGAGCGGCACGGGCAAGGAGCTCGTCGCGCGCGCGATCCACGAGCGCTCGCGGCGCGCCGGCAAGCCGCTCGTCGCCGTCAACTGCGCGGCGATCCCGAAGGAGCTCGTCGAGAGCGAGCTCTTCGGCCACACCCGCGGCGCGTTCACGAGCGCGCTGGCGGCGCGCGGGGGTCTCTTCGAAGCGGCGCACGGCGGCACGATCTTCCTCGACGAGATCGGCGACCTCCCGATCAGCGCGCAGGTGAAGCTGCTCCGGACGCTCCAGTCGGGCGAGGTGAAGCCGGTCGGGAGCGACACGATGAAGACGGTCGACGTCCGCGTGGTCGCCGCGACCAACGCGGACCTGAAGAGCGCGATCGCGGCCGGGACGTTCCGCCAGGACCTCTTCTACCGGCTCAACGTCATCGCCGTCCGCCTCCCGCCGCTCCGCGAGCGCGGCGAGGACGTGCTGCTCCTCGCGCACCACTTCGTCCAGAAGCACGCGCAGCTCGCCGGCCGTCCGGCGGCGCGCCTCGACGACGACGCCGCGCTCGCCCTCCAGCAGTACGACTGGCCCGGCAACGTGCGTGAGCTCGAGCACGCGATCGAACACGCGGTGGTCCTCTCCGAGACGGAGACGATCCCCGCGCGGCTCCTCCCGATCGAAGTCCAGCGCGGTGCGCGGGACGGGTACCCGAACCAGAACGCGCCCGCGCCGAGCTCGGTGCGCGAGCCGACCGGAGGCGCGCTCTCGATGAGCGAGCTCGTGAAGGGTACGCGCCTCTCGGAGGTGCCGTACGCCGAAGCGAAGCGGCGTGTCCTCGCCGAGTTCAACGAAGCCTACGTCGCCTCGCTCCTCTCCTCGGTGCAGGGCAACATGTCCGAAGCCGCCCGCCGGAGTGGTCTCGACCGCTCGAACTTCCGCCGCCTCGTGCGCACGACGTCGGTGGACGCCGCCGCCGTCCGCAAGGGCAACGCCGAAGACGACGAGTAGCGCCTACTTCACCGTGCGCGGAAGGCGCGCGACGAGCCGCACGGCGCGCGGGCCGCTCGCGACGCCGAGCGCGCCTTCGTGCGCTTCGAGGACGGCACGCGCGAGGAGGAGCCCGAGCCCCGACCCGGGCAGCGTTCCGCTCGGCTGCGCCTCGACCCCCGCCGCTTCGTTCGCGGCGACGACCACCTCGCAGGCGTGCGCGTCGGTCGCGATCCGCACCTCGATCTCCGAGCGTGCCGGCGCATGGCGAGCTGCCGCTTCGACGATCGCGGTGAGCGCCTCGAGCGCCAGCTCGCGGTCGACGTGCGCGGTCGCGCTGCCGCCCGAGAGCTCGAAGGAGCGCCCCGAGACCCTGCTCGCCACCGTCTGCACCGCGAGGGACGCGAGCTCGGCGAGGTCGACGTCCTCGCGCGGCGCGCCGTCGAGCTCGGCCAGACGCGCGAACGTACGAAGGTGGTCGAGGTTCGTCGCGAGGCGGCCCGTCGCGTCCGTCGCATCGCGGAGGGCATCACCGACGTCGTCGGTCCGCGCGCCGAGCTCCGTGTCGAGCCACTCGAGCGTGGCGCGGACGACGGCGAGCGGGTTCTTCAGGTCGTGGACCGCGCGCTCGAGGAGGACCCGTAGCGGAGGGAAGGACGAGGGTGGTGCCGACATGGGGAGCGCCCGCTCAGAGCAGAAGGCGCTTCCTCCGGCGTATCACAAGGCGCCGCCGGGCGAGGACGAGAGCGAGGGCGGTGACCGCGCCGATCGCGACGGCGTCGTGCGGATCGCTCGGCGCGACCGCCGCGCGGACGCAACCCGACCGCGAGGACGACGGCGCGCTCGGCTCCGGCTCGTAGAGGACTTCGAGCCCGTCGATGTCGGCGGATGTCGGCTCGTTCGGCCCGGCGAGGTCGGCCTTCACGAACGGGTACATCAGCGCATCGGGCGCGTCCGGATCGTCGCCGAGGCCGAGCGCGTGCCCCATCTCGTGGGCGAGGACCCACGAGAGGTCGTAGCGCGATCCGTCGCCTAGGAGACCGTGCGCGTTCTTGCTCGTCGGCTCCTCCTCGTCCTCCGCGCCATCCACGTTCCCCGCGCTGACCGCCTTCGCGCGCGGCAGGAGCTCGAGCGCGTGCTTCGCATTCAGCACGATGTCGGCGTCGAGGACCTCGCCCGTCGTCTCGTCGTAGGTGAGCACCGTGACCGCGAGCGCCGAACCGGACGGCTCGAACGACTCCGATCGGAGCACGACGCTCTTGCCGTCGACGGTCGGGACCGCGGGCGCCACGCCCGCGGCCGCCTTCGCGCGCGGCGCTCCGGCGCGACCGCTCCACGCCGTCGCCGCCGCGCTCGCCGCCGTGCTCGCGCCCTTCACGGCCGCGAGGGAGTCCTGGAGCACGAACGCGACGGAGTCCGCGCGCCAGCGTACCGTTGCGCCGGTCCCGGCGTGCTTCAGCACGTAGGCGCTCGCCGCGCTGGTCGTCAGCGTGAGGATCGATGCGAGGGCCGCGGAGATCGCGAGGCGACGTGCCATGAACGAGCGGGCGGGATCCTACCAGCGGGCACGCGAATCACGGCATCGGCCGCGCGGCCGCGCTCACCGAGCACGGCGGCTCAGAACGGCTTCCACGTGCCGCTGTAGAGCGACGAGCATTCCTTCGCCGCGCGGGCGGCGTCGTACGCGGCGCCGCCGCTCGCGTAGAACGTCCGCACCTCGCCGGTGCCCAAGGTGCACGACCCGAGCACGGCCGTGTTGGGACAGCCCGCGGCGACGTAGGTGCCACCGAGCTTCGTGCACTGGGCGGTGAGGACGGCGGCGTCCTTCGCGAGCTGCGCGGGCGCGTACTCGGAGCACACGCTCATCGTGCTGACGCGGTCGCACGAGCCCTTCGCCGCGGGAGTGAGCGCCGCCGATGCGCTCGCGGACGGCGTCGCTCCCGTCCCTTCGCTCTTCTCACACGCGGCGGACGAGACCGACGACACCACGACGACGAGACCCGCGACACGACGGAGCGAGAGAACCATGATCGGATCGTTCCATCCTACGCGCGGCGACCGGCTTTCGGTGCACCGGCGGGTTGGGGTCGACGTGATCCGCGACACGCCCGCATGCACCTTCGTGCATGCGAGAAACGCGTCGCTTCCGACGAAGCCGTCGCGCTCGACCTCGTGGCACGTTCCGCGCAGCAGGGGGTGTCCACATCGACGGCGCCGAGGCGGTGCCTCACCGCTCCCCTCTCCTCGGCGTCCGCCTCGCGCCTTCGATGTCATCGTTCGGGTTCGCGAACGACGCCGGCCGCAGCCGCGAGGGTCCTCCTTCCTCTCGCGCTCGCGGCCGGTGGTGTTTTGTCCGCGGGTGCGTGACGCCTGACACGCGCGTCCCGGTGGATCGCGCCCGATCCGCGACGGTGGCCTACCCGGCTCGCATCGATCGCGAAGGGCGGCGAACGCGCGGGATCTTCGCGAGCCGCGCGCCGACGCACCTTGTCCTACACTGGCATCGTGCGTGCAAGACCCCGGGAGCCGATGGCTTCGCCGTGCCGTGCCCCGAAGAAGACGATCGTCGCGCTGCTCGCCGTCGCGGCGACGTTCATGACGATCGCCTGGCCGGGCGACGCGCGCGCGTTCTGTCGATCGACGACCTGCCGTGCCGACGCGGCGAAGGGCAAGGAGTGCCCGACCGACGACGAAGGGTGCCCGGCGACGGGTGCGAAGCTGTTCTGGCCGACGAGCTGCGTGAGCTACGCGGTCAACAAGCTCGGGACGGAGTCGCTCGATCCGGGCGACACGCGCGACGTCATCCGAAAGACGTTCCAGGCCTGGAGCGACGTCGCCTGCCCCGAGGGTGGCACCGCTTCGATGACGTTCCAGGAGCGCGACCCGGTCTCCTGCAAGAAGAGCGAGTACAACAAGACGGGCCCGAACCTGAACGTCGTCCTCTTCCAGGACGCCGACTGGAAGTACCGCGGCATCGACGGGACGCTCGCGAAGACGAGCGTGACGTTCAACGAGGAGACCGGCGAGATCTACGACGCCGACATCGAGGTGAACGCGGCCTTCAACGAGGTCACGATCACCGACGACCCTCGCAAGGTGCAGTACGACCTGCAGTCGATCCTCACGCACGAGGTCGGCCACTTCATCGGCCTCGCGCACTCGAGCGACTCGGGCGCGGTCATGTTCGCCTCCTACTCGCCCGGCTCGATGGCGCTCCGCGCCCTCACCGATGACGACGTGAAGGCGGTCTGCGCGGCCTACCCGCCGAACAACGGGCGCGCCTGCAACACCGAGCCGCGCGGGGGGTTCAGCCCGACATGCGGTGAGGACGAGGAGAAGACCGGCATCTGCAGCGTGAGCGCCGTCGGCGCCGCTCCGGCCTCGACCTCCTCGGGCAACGGCTTCGTGACGGCGTCCTTCGCCGTCGCTTTGGGGACCTTCGCCGTCGCGGTCGCGCGCCGGCGGAGACGATGACGCTTCCGGAGGAGATCATGCGGCTGTCCAAGGTGCTCGGTTCGGCTCTCGCGGTGCTCGGTGTCTTCGTCTCGGTGCAGGCATGCACGCTCGGGGGAGACTCGGCCACGAGCGAGCAGCGCCTCTGCACGCCCGGCGCCTACGTGTTCTGCCGCTGCGCGGACACGGCGCCGGGTACGAAGCTGTGCAAGGACGACGGCAAGTCGTTCGACGCCTGCACCACCGGCGAGAGCGGCGTCTGCAAGGGCGGTGAGGTGTCCGATCCGGACACCGGCAAGCCCGTCGACGAGAGCGGCAACATCGTCCCCGAAGGCGAGAACCCGAAGCAGCCCGTGACGAACGACATCGAGACCTGCCCCGGCAAACCCACCGCGGTCGCGCCAGGCGCCGACGTCGTCGTCACCGGCGACACGACCGGGGCGAGGGACGACCTGAAGGGGAAGGCCGGCGCGTGCATCGCCGGGAGCGGCGGCCCCGATCACGTCTACCGCCTCCAGCCGACCGGCACCGGGCAGCTCGCGATCAAGGTCCAGGGTGAAGGCGCCCTGAACCCCACCGTCTACCTCCGCACGACCTGCGGCGACGAGGCTTCGCAGTCCGCATGCGCCGAGACGACCGGCGCCGGCGGCATCGAGCAGTTCAGCACCAACGTGGTCACCGGCAAGGAGTACTTCCTCGTCGTCGACGGCGCTTCCGGCAGCGCCGGCAAGTACACGATCACGATGAAGCTCACCGCCGGCTCGTTCTGCGGCGACGGCAAGGTCGATACGAACGAAGCGTGCGACGACGGCAACAAGGTCGAAGGCGACGGCTGCTCGAACAGCTGCCAGAAGGTCGACGGCGATCCGGCGACGGCGAACGGCTGCCCCGGTCAGCCGGTGGCCCTGTGGGCCGGCCGCACCGTCACGGGCACCGGCTCGACGACGACGCTCGGCAACACGTTCACCAAGACCGGCAGCTCCTGCACGGTGAGCACGAACAACCTGAACGCCGCCGGCGACCACGTCTACGAGGTCACCGCCCACGGCGCCGGCACGATGAAGGTCACACTCACGCCCGACGCAGGCGTGAACCTGATGCTCGTCGCGCGGACGACGTGCACCGATCCCGCGACGCAGGCCGCGAACATGTGCTCGAACAACGGCTCGGAAGGCGGCGTCGAGACGCTCAGCCTGCCGGTGACCGCCGGGGAGAAGATCTCGGTCGCCGTCGACGGCGCCGGCACCGTGAACAACAAGGGCAACTACAACATCTCGTTCGCGCTCCAGTGAGGACGACGTGGACATCCTCCGATCGATGAAGCACCTGCCTTTCGCCGCGTTCGTCGGGGCTCTCCTCGTCGCGACCGCGTGCGGCGGCGGCACCCAGGCGACGACGAAGGCCGAGCGGCTCTGCACGCCGGACGCCTGGGTCTACTGCCGGTGCCAGAATCGCGACGAGGGTTCCAAGCAGTGCAACGAGGACGGCACGAAGTTCGGCCCGTGCATGCCGTGCGAGTCGGAAGGGAATCCCGTCCTGCCGGCCCCCGAGCCCTTCGTCGATCCGCCCGACGGAGGCCCGCTCACCGAGCCGGCGAAGTGCGGAGACGGCGTCGTCCAGGAGGGCGAGCCGTGCGACGACAAGAACCAGGACGACGCCGACGGCTGCAGCACGAAGTGCGCGCTGTCGGGTAGCGATCCGGCAGCGTCACGGACCTGCCCGGGGATCGCCGTCCACGTCTGGAGCACGGCGCCGGTCGAGTACGTCGGGACGACGGTGGGCGCGCCGAACCAGTTCGAGATCACGCCCTCGTGCCCGAGCGACCAGGGCAACGTCCCGACGCGCGGCGCCGCCGCGCCCGAGCGCGTCTTCTCGGTGACGGTGCACAAGAGCGGCGTCCTCGTGGTCAGGACGTCCGACGCGAGCTTCGACACGTTCCTCTTCGCGATGCAGCCGTGCAAGACGGGGACGACGGCAGCGCCGGCGCCCTATCTCGCTTGCCGGAACACGACGAGCGACACGCAGGGCGAGACGCTCGAGCTCCCGGTCCAGGCCGGACAGACCTACTCGATCGTGGTCGACGGCGCCGGCATCAACGCACAGGCGGGCGGCACCTTCCGCGTCAGCTTCGCGATGAAGTGAGCTTCTTCTTCGGTCGACGCGTCGGCGCGTCGTGATCGTGGACGTGCGGCGCGCCCTTCGGCGTCGCGATCACTTCGATCCCGCCGTGTTTCACGCCGCGGGTCGCGAGCATCCGCGCCGCGACGCTGCGGAGCTCGTCCGAGCGCCCGTGCATGATGACGACCTCGAGGCAGTTGTCGTGGTCGAGGTGGACGTGGACCGTCGCGCGGACCTTCTCCCCGAGCGTGTGCTGGAGATCGGTCAGGCGCTCGGTCAGGTCGCGGACATGATGGTCGTACACGAGCGTGAGCGCGGCCACGGCGTCGGCGCCGCCTGCCACCTTCGCGCGCGTCACCTCGCCCCGGACGAGGTCGCGGAGCGCCTCCGACCGCGTCGTCCCTCGCTCGGCGACGAGCGCGTCGAACGCCTCGAGGAGGGGCCCTTCCATCGCGACGCCGAACCGGACGAGCTCGTCTCGCTTGTTCACGCTCGCATCCTTCCCGGCTCTGGATTACCACGGTGCCCGTGAAGTTCGTGGACGTTTGCGAGGTCGACGTGCTCGCCGGTACGGGCGGCAACGGCGCCGTTGCGTTCCGGCGCGAGAAGTTCATGCCGTTCGGAGGCCCGTCCGGCGGTGACGGCGGTCGCGGCGGCGACGTCGTGTTCCGCACCGATCCCGGGATGTCGACGCTGCTCGACGTCACGCACACGCGCATGCTCCGCGCGGAGCACGGCGAGCAGGGCCACGGCAAGGACATGTACGGCCGCGGCGGCAAGGACCTCGTCGTCCGCGTCCCGGTCGGCACCCAGGTCTACGACCGCGAGACGGGCGAGCTGCTCTTCGATCTCGACCAGCCGAACCAGGACGTCGTCGTCGCGAAGGGCGGCAAAGGCGGCCGCGGCAACATCCACTTCTCGACGCCGTACGACCGCGCGCCGCGTCGCTCCGAGCCGGGCGAGCCGGGACAGGAGCGAAAGCTCCGCCTCGAGCTGAAGGTCATCGCCGACGTCGGGCTCCTCGGGTTCCCGAACGTCGGAAAATCGACGTTCATCCGCGCGTGCTCGCGCGCGCAGCCGAAGGTCGCCGACTATCCGTTCACGACCCTCACGCCCCACCTCGGTGTCGTGCGGATCGGTGACGAAGCGAGCTTCGTGATGGCCGACATCCCGGGCCTCATCCCGGGTGCCGCCGAAGGCGCCGGGCTCGGATACCGGTTCCTCCGCCACGTCGAGCGCACGCGCGCGCTCCTCCACCTCGTGACGCTCGATCCGGCCGAGGGCCGCGACCCCGTCGCGGACTACGACGCGCTCCGGGGCGAGCTCGGCAAGTTCGACGAGGAGCTCGTGAAGCGCCCCGAGATCGTCGCGATGACGAAGGCCGACCTCCCCGAGGTCCGCGAAGCGTTCGAGGACGTGAAGCGCCGCTTCGAGGAGCGCGGCGTCGATGTCCGCCTCGTCTCCGCGGTCACGCACGAGAACGTGAGGCCGCTGCTCGTCGACCTCTACCGACTCGTCACGGGCCAGGCCGAGATCGAGGACTGGGAGCGGCCTCTGCCGAAGAAGGCGGCGGCTCCGCCGGCCGCGACGGCGAAGGACCAGAACGGCGTCCACGCGCCGGCAGCGATGGCGGGGCCAGAGGAGCCGGAAGCGCCGCGGAAGACCGCCACGAAGAAGGCGGCGGCCAAGAAGAAGAAGGCCGCCGCGCCCGCGAAGACGAAGGCCGCGCCTGCGAAGAAGAAGGCCGCGCCGGCCAAGAAGGCCGTGCCTGCGAAGAAGGTGGCCACGCCCGCCACGAAGAAGAAGGCCGCGGCCACGAAGAAGGCCGCAGCCGCGAAGAAGACGAAGGTCGCGCCCGCCACGAAGAAGAAGGCCGCAGCCGCGAAGAAGACGAAGGTCGCGCCCGCCACGAAGAAGAAGGCGGCCCCGGCGAAGAAGAAGGCGCAACGCCGGCGCTGACGTGGCCGAGGGGGCGGCGACGTGAGCGACAAGACCGAGGAGCCGACACCAAAACGGCTACGCAAGGCGCAGGAGGAGGGCGACAGCCCGATCAGCGCCTTCGCGAGCCAGTCGGTCGCGTTCGTCGTCGCCGTCGCGGTCGCTCCCCTCGCCGTCTCCGCGCTCGCGACGCGGTCGGCCGAAGATCTCCGCGCCGCGATCGCCCGCGCGGCCGAGGCGACGCCGCCGGGCGCCTTCGACGCGACGCCGCACGCCCTCGCCGTCGTCGCGCTCGCGACGCCGCTCCTCGTCGCGGCCGGGATCGCCGGCGCGGTGACGTCGTACGTCCAGAGCGGAGGCGTGATCGCGACGAGGCGGCTCGCGCCCGACCTCGCGCGGCTGGACCTGATCGGCGGGCTGCGGAAGCTCCTCTCGGTCGACCGCCTCGTCTCCGTCCTCCGCGCGGCGCTCTTCGGGGCCGTCGTCGGGTATTTCGCCTACGCCGCGTTGCGCGAGCACGCGCCCGACCTCGCGCGCGCGACGGGCGATGCCGCGAAAGCGAGCGCGATCGCGGCGACCGTCGCGCTCGGGGTCGCGAAGCGCGCAGCGGCATTCGGCCTGTTCCTCGGCGTCGTCGACATCGTCGTCACGCGCCGGTCGTGGCTCCGGCGCCTGCGGATGTCGAAGGAGGAGGTGAAGCGTGAGCACAAGGAGAGCGAAGGTGACCCGCAGCTCAAGGCGGCGCGCGAGCGCGCCCATCACGAGATGCTCGCGGCGGCGACGGTCGCGAACGTCCGGCACGCGAGCGTCGTCGTCGTGAACCCGACCCATCTCGCGTGCGCGCTCCGATACGACGAAGCGGAGGGCGACGAAGCGCCGGTCCTCGTCGCTTCCGGTCGCGGAGATCTCGCGGCGAAGATCGTCGAAGCGGCTCGCCAGTTCGGCGTCCCCGTCCTCCGCGACGTGCCTCTCGCACGCGCCCTCGTCGAGCTGGAGGTGGGAACGCAGATCCCGGAGGCGCTCTACGAGGCGGTTGCCGAGACCCTCCGCGAGGCTTGGGAGGAGACCGAGCGCGAAGGCGGAGCCGCGAGGGCGGAGTGAGTCAGGCCTTCGGACCGAGACGTGCAGCGTCCTCGATCCGACCGACGCTCGCGTAGAGCTTCGCGAGGAACGCGAGGCACGCGCGCGTGCCGCGCTCGTCGTTGCTCTCGCGCGCCCGGGCGAGCGCATCGAGGCCCTCGAGCAACGCTTCGGCCGGACGCCCGCCCACCGAGAGGGTCACGCCGAGCGCGAGCGACGTCTGACACCGCGCCGCGTGCTCTTCGGGAGGGAGCGCTTCGCGCGTCCTCCGGAGGACGCGCAGCGCATCGCCGATCTCGCCACGCCCGATCCGCGCGATCGCGCGCATGCGTTCGGCGAGGAGCGGCTTCGCGCCCTTCGCCTGCAGCTCCTCGACGGCGCGCTCGAGCCCCTTCGCGTCCGCGCTCCGAATCGCTTCACGGGCGAGCTCCGCGATGTGCTCGGCGACCTCGCTCGCCTTCGAGCCGGCCGGAGGCGCGAGCGAGGGGGGAAACGCCACCGGCGTGAACGGCAGGTTCGGCGTCGGCGGCCGCGCGGCCTCGGCCGTGGCACGCCCGCTCGGAACCGCCGCGAGGAGCTTCTCGCTCGCGGTCCCGCGCGCGACGGCACGCGAGACGGCGCCGCTCGACGGCTTCGCGGTCGCGGTCGCGAGCGCATCGCGCGCGGCCTCCTCGCACGACGGATCGAGCGACCGCGCGAGCGCGACGAGCTGGGCGGTGCTCGCTTCGAGGCCACGCACCGCAGCCGCCCGCGCCGAGTCCACCGCGGTCCGCGCGGCTCGGCGGACGTCGCCTTCCTTCGCGGCGTGATGGGCGGCTTCGGCCCTTCCGAACGCGCCCTCGTCGGCGCGGAGCACGGACGCGATCGCGGCGTGGAGCCGGATCCGGTCGTCACGGGCGACCGACCGCGCGAGCACGCCCACGTGCGTGCGCGAAGGCAGCCCGACCCAGTCCTCCTGGACATCGAGGAGCCACTTGTCACGGACGAGGATCTCGACCGTCGGCTCGAGATCGATCTCGATGCCGGCTTCGTCGAGGATGCGGACGAGACGCGCCTGCTTCGCCTCGCCGCCGAGCAGCGCGACGAGCGCGAGCACGACGCGGCACGCCGGGTCGAGCGACGCGGTGCGGTCCGCGATCCACTCGGCAGGGTCGCGCGCGCCCCCACGGCTCGCCGAACGCGACGTCTCGACGGCACGCGCGCCTTCCCACACGAGCTTGCCGGTCGCGACCGCCTCCGTGAGCGCCTCGACGATGCCGAGCGGGAGGCGGCCCCCGCGCTCGGCCCATCGCACGCTCGACGCGGCGTCGAGCGCACCGCTCGTGAACGCCGCGGCGACCCGTCCGGCGTCCTCGGCGGAGAGCGGGCCGACCTCCACTTCGCGCCCCCGAGGCAACGAGGCGATCGGCGCCGGGACGGCCTCGCCCGACTCGAGCCGCGCGACGACCGCGAGGGGGATCCCTTCCCGGTCCGCGCGGAGGAGCGCACGGGCGCAGGCCTCGAGACTGGCGGGGTCGACCGAGCCGGCGTCGTCGATGACGACGAGCGGCGAGCCGGCGTCGGGCTCGGTCCGACCGCGCGCTGCGAAGAAGGCGCAGATGAGCGTCGCGACGGTCTCGACGTCGATCGGCTCGCCCGAGAGCAGCGCGTCGAGCGGTTCGGCCAGCGCGACGAGCTTCGGCCCGAGGTCGTGCGTGATCGAGCGCTCGACCGCGCGTCGGACCGAGCCCATCGGAGCGAGCCCGGCGCCGGACGGCGCCAGCGACAGCGCACGCGGCGCACGCGCGGCGAGCTCGGCGAGCATGCGCGTGCCTCCCGCGCCGGAAGCCGCGCGCACGATCGTGAGCGACGACGTGGCGATCGGCACGTCTGCGATGTCGACGCCGACGACGGAGGGAACGCGAAGGCGCGACAGCTCCTCGGCCCTCTCGCGGAAAGGCTTTGCGATCGACACCCGGACGCCGCGGAAGACGCCAGCCGTCGACCGTGCGCGCACCCGCGTCGTGCCGACGAGCTCGCCGGAGCGGAGCGCCGAGACGTCGGCAGCGCACACGAGCTCGCCGCTCCGCGCGACGTTGGCGAGGGCCGTCGCCGCGACGAGCGCCTCTCCCCACGCGAGCTCGCCTCGGGAGCCGTCCTCGGCGAGGAGCGTCAGATCGCCTTCGGCGAGACCGCCCGCGAAAGGGGGCTCGCCTACCGCCGTCGCTTCACGGAGGAGCGGAACGACGCGCGCGAACGTCTCGGGCTCGAACGAGAACACGATTCGCGAGGCACCGAACGCGACGACGACGCCACCTCGTGCCGTTGCGAGCTCGTCGAGCGCGCGGAGACGAGCGAGCACGCTCCGGCCACCCTGCGCGCGCGGGACGCGCACGCAGAGGACGATACGACGAGGCTCTCCTGCCGGAGGGCCCGACCCCATCAGATGCGGATGCGCTTCTTCAGCGCGGCGAGCTCGTCTTCCACGTCCGCATCGCGCTTCGTCCCACTGCCTTCCGACCCGCCCGAGAGCCCCCGCTCGAGGTCGCGGAACTTCGACTCGAGATCGCGATCGCTCGGTCCCTTGCCGAGCGCGTCCTCGACCTCGGCCATCGCGAGGCTCTCCTGCTCGCGGCCTTCGATCTTCTCTTCCATCTTCCGGAAGTTGTCGAACGCGCTCGAGCCGCCACGCGCGCCGAGGCTCTCCGCGCCTCCACCGCCGCGCGCCTGCTGCGCACGCGCGGCGATCGTCCCTTTCCGCATCTTGAGCTCTTCGAGCTTCTGCTCCATGCGCTCGAGCTCTTCCTTCATCTTCACCGCGGTGTCGCGCTGGTCGATGCGTGCCTTCTCGGCGAGCTGGTGCTCCTGCTCCGCCCGCTTCTTCTGGCGGAGCGCTTCACGCGCGAGCGCTTCGTCGTCGCTCTTCAGCGCGAGCTCGGCGCGCTTCTCCCATTTTTCGACCTCGACCCGGAGGTCGTCGGCCTTCTTGCGGAGCTGCTTCTCGGCCGCGACCGCCGCGATGACGTCCTGGCGACCGGACTTCAGCTGCTCGCCCATCTCTTCGAGGTTGAGCTCGAGGAGCTTCTTGTCGTCCTCCGCCTTGTCGAGCAGCGCGTTGACGTTGCTCGAGATGACCCTGCCCATCCGGTCGAAGATGCCCATCGTCTGGCTTGCCTCCCCGGGACAACGCGGCGCCCGGCTGCGCGATTCCCGTATGATAAGGTCGGGTCCGGCGCTTCGCCCGGGAAATTCTGGAGGCCCCCATGCCCACGTGCCGCGAGTGCGAGAACGACGTCGACAGCCTGGTGACCGTGAAGGTCGCGGGAAAGGCGAAGAAGATGTGCGAGGACTGCGCGGACCGCGCGCGCGAGAACGAGGAAATCGCCGAGCAGAGCGAGTCCGTCGTCCAGAACATGATGGGGTTCAAAGGGCGGCGCTGAACCGCGCCGCCCCCCCGATGCGCGCCCCTCAGTGACCGCGGTTCAGGATGTGGATCGCGTGGCCGAGGCCGTTCATCGCGGCTTCCATCATGCCCTCGCCCAGCGTCGGGTGCGGGTGGATGGTGAGCCCGATGTCCTCTAGGAAGGCGTGCATCTCGAGGGCGAGCGCGCCCTCGCTGATGAGGTCGCTCGCTTCGGGACCGACGATGTGGACGCCGAGGAGCTCGTTCGTCTTCTTGTCGGCGACCACCTTGAAGAAGCCTTCCGTCTCGTTGACGGCCATCGCGCGGCCGAGCGCGGAGAACGGGAACTTCCCGACGCGCACGTCGATCCCCTTCTCCTTCGCCTGGGCCTCGGTCAGACCCGCCATCGCGATCTCCGGATCGGTGAAGATGGCGGCCGGGATCGCGACCCAGTCCTTCGCCGCCTTGTGGCCGGCGATGACCTCGGCGACGACCTCGCCCTCCTTGCTCGCCTTGTGGGCGAGCATCGGGACGCCGCTCACGTCGCCGATCGCGTAGACGCCGTCGACGTTCGTACGGCCGACGTGGTCGGTCGGGACGAAGCCGCGCTCGACCTTCACGCCGATCTCCTCGAGGCCGAGCCCGGCGCCGTTCGGGCGCATGCCGACGGCGACGAGGACGACGTCGGTGACGATCGTGTCGTGCTTGCCGCCGCCGAGATCGACCTTCACGGCGAGCGACCCGTCGGCGTTCTTCTCGTAGCCCATCGCCTTGGCGTTCTTCAGGATCGTCGCGCCCTTCTTGACGAGCTTCTTCTCGACGACCGCGGTGCACTCGGGGTCGACGCCCGGGAGGAGCGACGGCGTCGCCTCCACCACCGTGAGCTGGCTGCCGAACTTCTGGTAGACCATCCCGAGCTCGAGGCCGATGACGCCGCCGCCGATGACGAGCAGGCGCTTCGGGATCTGACGGAGCGAGACGCCTTCCTTGGCGCCGATGACCTGCTTGCCGTCGAACTTGAAGGTCGGGATCTCGATCGTGGAGGAGCCCGTCGCGATGACGACCGCCTTCGTCGCCTCGATCGTCTCGGTGCCGCCTTCCTTCGTCTTCACTTCCACGGTGCGAGGACCGGTCACGCGCGCATCACCCATCACGAGCTCGACGCCGTTGCCGCGGAAGAGACCGCGAACGCCGCCCGTGAGCTTCTTGACGATGCCGCCCTTCCACTCCTGCATCTTGTCGACGTCGACCTTCACGCCTTCGGCGAGGATGCCCATCCCGGGCCCGTGGTCCTTCACCTTCTCGTACGTGTGGCTCGCGCTGATGAGCGCCTTGGACGGCACGCAGCCCCAGTTGAGACAGACGCCGCCGACCTCCTCCTTCTCGACGCAGATGACCTTCTGCTTCAGCTGGCCGAGACGGATCGAGCAGACGTAACCGCCAGGTCCGCCGCCGATCACCACCACATCGCACGTACGCTTGGCCGCCATGATTCCTCCGAAATGTCGGTAGGGACGGTCTAGTCGAACGCCAAGCCGGGAGCGAGAAGGATCCGCCGGGCGGGCGGCCGCCCAGGACGTCCGACGCGATAGGAGCCCGTCAGGGCTCCGCCTCACAGA
>JBDHVE010000196.1:0-16181 GCA_039809485.1 Polyangiaceae bacterium
AACACGCTGAACGCGAAGCTCGGCGCGCAGGGCCGCATCCTCGGCGCCGATCCGGCCAAGGGCATCAACGCGACGACGGTGGACTGGAAGGACGGTCAGAACCACCTCCGCGTCGTCGATCGCTCCGGTGAGCATGTCGTCGCCCTCGTCCTCGAGGAGAATGCGACGCTCTCGAACATCGCCGGGCTCCGTCGCAACAAGGCGGAGGACCCGACCGCGATCGATCCGTCGATCGCCGCCGTCACCGGCGGTCAGAACCGGACGGACCCGAACGCGGCGAAGCCGGCCGCGAGCGGCAAGCCCGCCGGCAAGCAGCCGCCGCAGAAGAAGTGACCGCGAGAGCGTGATCGCACGCGAGCGCTGATCGCGGAGAGCCCGACGGGGGAGACCTCGTCGGGCTTTCTTCCGTCTTCCGTCTGGCAGCGGGCCGCCGTGACGCCCTCTCGGGCACGGGCACGGGCACGGGCACGGGCACGGGCGAGAGACCGCCGGCCGTCTCTGACGGAAGACGGAAGACGGAAGACGGAAGACGCATGTCGCGCCCGTCGCGAGAGAGACGCCGACACCGCAGGCTGCAAAGGAAGCCCTACTTCGGGCTGACGCGCTTCGCGTTCGGCGGGATGCGGAAGCCCGTCGTGACCTTGAGCGTCGCCTTCGGCAGCGTGCTCTGCACGACGGGGCCGAGCAGCCGCTCGGTCGTCATCGACGCGCCGGGGCAGCCCGCGCATGTCCCGCTGAGATGCAGATGCACGTCGTCGAGGCTAGCGCTGACGACGTACAGCTCGCCGCCGTCGGCCGCGACGAGCGCCGCGACGAACTCGGAGAGAGCCTTCGTCACGCGGGTGACCTCGGACGTCGTCGGGCTCACGCTCTCGTCCACGGCGCACCACGTTACCACACTCCGCGCCTCTCGCGCGGGTTCACGGCGGTGTCGAGGCGCACGCCCTCGCACGCGCCCGCACACGCCCGACGCGGCCGAGACCAGCATCCGCGCGCGCCAGCGGCAGCGCTTGCGCGTTTTTCTGCGGGGGAGACCCGGCATTTGCTGCTGGGCCTCGCCCTCACGGACGCTATACTCGTGCAGGGTGGTCACTGCGCGCCAATCGGGGGGCGCGTTGGACCTCCGGAGAACCACGTGGCGCGATACCGACTCCGGTTCCTCCTACAGGAGTTCGACCTCCCGAGAGGGGCGACGATCCTCGGGCGGAGCTCCGACTGTCACGTGACGATCGAGGATCCCCTCGTGTCGCGCCATCACGCGCGCATCGTCCTCGAAGGCGATCGCGCCGTCGTCTACGACCTGAACAGCCGCAACGGCGTGAAGGTCAACGGCGTGGCCGTGAAGGAGCCGACGGAGCTGAAGGACGGCGACCGCCTCCGGATCGGGACCCAGGAGCTCGTCTTCTGCCGTGTCGACGCGGCGCCCGTCGCCTCCGCGAAGACGACGGGCTTCCTCCGCCACTGCGCGCGCTGCCGGATGCCGTATCCGCAGGAGGCGGGCGCGTGCCCGAACTGCGGGGCGACGGAGGCACTCGACGAGGAGACCTTGAGCGGCCAGTTCGGCCAGACCGCGCAGGCGATCTGGAGCGTCCAGCTGTTCCTCGAGGTCCTCGAGCGCGCGCTGTCCCTCCGCCGCTGGGAGGACGTGAACCGCATCCTCCGCCGCGCGACGATGCAGGTCGAGGAGCGGCTCCACCGCGGCGACCCGGTCGACGGCGCGCAGCTCGCGAAGCTGGCCGACGGCGCTGCGCGGGCCGCCCTGGCGCTCGAAGACCCGACCTGGGGCCTCTGGGTCGCGCAGGTCTACCGCCGCGTCCCGCTCGTCATCCCGGAGGACATCGTCGCCCGCCTCTCGGACGTGGCGCTCAGGTTCCCGTCCGACATGGCCGAGCCGGTCGAGCACCTCGCGTCGCACGCCCGGACGCTCCCCGCGAGCCCCGCCGAAGGACCGGCGATCGCTGCGCTCGAGCGCGTCCGCGCGTCGGTCGCCCCGCTGGCGCAGGCAAAGAGCTGAAGCGCTCGCTGCGGCGAAGGCGGCGAAGGCCGCGAAGAAAGGTGACGGCGCACTTCGCCAAGTGCGAGCATGAGCGTTGCGGGGGCAGCGCCCTTCGCGTGCGTGCGTTCTCGATGAGACAGTACGAACCCCGAAACCTTTCGTGTTACGAATGCCGTAGGTCGTGACGGATGCGCTTCCGGCTGCGCTACCTCCAGCACGATCTCGAGATGAACGAGGGCACGTTCGCGGTCGGCCGGAACGCGAGCTGCCAGCTTTCTCTCGATGATCCCCTCGTCTCTCGCAGGCATGCCCTGTTCGAGGTGACGCCGACCGGCGTCACGCTCGAAGACCTGGCGAGCCGCAACGGCGTCATCGTCAACGGGCACCGGATCGAGGGGAAGGTGCAGCTCGCCGTCGGGGATCGCATCCTCATCGGGTCGCAGGAGCTGACCCTCCTCGCCGGTCGTGATGCCGCGCAGGGATCCGGCGGCGGCGTCGGCAAGATGACGCTGCCGAAGATGCGCGTGAACACGCCGAGCTCCGGCTTCGCGGCTGCGCGCGAGGCCGCGAACGCGCGTGCAGCGGAGAAGGGCGACGTCGAGGCCGATCCCGAGCCCTCGATGGTCCGCCGGGCGGACCAGTTCAAGCTGCTCTCGGGCGTCGCGGAGAAGGCCCTCGCGATGGGCAAGGCGGGCGAGGCGGAGCGTCTGCTCGCCTCGGCGCTCGCCGACGTCATCGAGTCCACGCGTGCGGGGCGCCCGCTACCGCCCACGCTCGTCGACCAGGCCGCGAAGTTCAGCGCCAAGCTCGCGACCGCGACGGGCAAGGGCGGCTGGGCGGACTACGTGATCGAGCTCTATCAGGCGCAGAAGCGCCCGTGCCCGCCTCACGTCATCGACGAGCTCTACAACGCGATGCGGAAGGTCACCGCCGTCGACCTGAATCGCCTCCGGAACTACGTCGCGATGCTCCGCCAGAACCTCCCCCGTTACGGTCCGGCGGAACGGTTCCTGTTCCAGCGCCTCGAGGGCCTCGAGCGCTTGGCGGCCCTCCGGTAGAGGGCTCGCGGCCGGTCGGCGCCCGCGCGGGCGCCGCCGGCGTCTTCGGCAGCTCGGCGCCGAGATAGGACTGCCAGGCGAGGTTCGCGCGCGCGGCGGCGCCGATGATGTCGCGCAGCTCGTCGTCGGGGACGCCGGCGACGTCCTTCGCGAGCTCGGGACCGAGCGGCACGGGCGGAGGCACCTTCCGCGCGATGCGCCTCTCCGGCGGCTTCTCGATGATGTCGAGCGAGCCCACCCGGAACCGGAGGTTGTCGATCGCGTAGCCGCGGATGCGGAGGCGGGCGACGAGCTCGGGAGCGAGCATCTGGAGCTCGTTCGCCCACGCGCTCGTCGCGACGCGCACGACGAGCACGCCTTTCTCGAGCGACACCGGCCGCGTTCGATCCGCGATTCGCGCGCCGACGGCGAGGCGCCATTCGCGTACCGAGATCGGCAGCTTGTGCTTCGCGAACCGCGCCTCGCCCGCGCGCGCGAGCACGTCCTCCATCGGTTCGGGAGCGGCGAGCTTCGGACGCCATCGCTTGCGGGACCTCGCCATCGCTCGTGATGGTAGCATCGACGGTCTGGTCCCCATGACCCAGACCCGCGGAGCGCTCGCACCCGATCCGGCCAGCCTCCGCCCAGGCTCGATCCTCGCGGACAAGTACCGCATCGAGAAGGAGATCGGGCGCGGCGGCTTCGGGATCGTGCTCCGGGCGCGACACCTGAACCTGGGTCAGATCGTCGCGATCAAGGTGCTCACCGAAGGGATGTGGGGGCCGGAGTGG
This sequence comes from Polyangiaceae bacterium, assembly GCA_039809485.1. GTDB lineage: Bacteria > Myxococcota_A > Polyangia > Polyangiales > Polyangiaceae > Labilithrix. Next base: position 3,825 of record JBDHVE010000196.1, read on the forward strand.
GCTTCCGACGTCGAACGCTTCCGGCGCGAGGCGCAGGCGACGGCCGCGCTTCGGTCGGAGCACGTCGTGAAGCTGCTCGATGTCGACGTCCTGCCCGACGGCCGCCCGTACATGGTGATGGAGTACCTCGAAGGCGAGACGCTCCACGTCGCGACCTATCGAAGGGGCCCGCTCTCGATCGAGGAAGCGGTCGACATCGCGATGCAGCTGCTCGCGGCGCTCGCCGAAGCGCATGCCGTCGGGATCGTGCACCGTGACCTCAAACCCCCGAACGTGTTCCTCGCGAAGGCGGCGGGCGGATCGAGCCTCGTGAAGGTGCTCGACTTCGGCGTCTCCAAGGTCGGCGCGGAGCACGGTGGCGATCGACCTCTCACGCGGACCGGCGCCGTGCTCGGGACGTTCGCGTACATGGCGCCGGAGCAGCTCCGCGACGCGAAGCGCGTCGACGGACGCGCCGACCTCTGGTCGGTCGGGCACATGATCTACGAGGCGTTCACGAAGCAGACGCCGTTCGGACCGATCACGTCGCCGCTCATCGCGACCGCGATCCTGAAGAACCCGCCGCTGCCTCTCCAGCAGCTCCGTCCCGACCTCCCGCCCGGCCTCGTCGCCGTGATCATGAAGTGCCTCGAGAAGGATCCCGACCGGCGGTGGGACACCGCGCTCGAGGTCGCGGAGGCGCTCGCGCCGTTCGGGTCTCCGCGCGCGTGGGCCTCGCTCGACGCGGTGCGGAGGTGCCCTGGTCCGAGCGGGAACGCGGCGCCGCTCCCGCGACCGCGCGCTCCGCGGAGCCGGAGCAGCGAATCGAGGCCCGCGCCCGTCACGCGGATCCTCTTCGACATGAAGGTGATGGCGGGCGCGACGCTGCTCGTCGTCGGCGTCCTGCTCGGCGCCGTCCTCGCGCGCGCGTGCATCAAGAGCTCGCCGCCGCCGCCGGTCCCGGAAGGCGCGAGCTCGGCGCGCTGATCAGCGCGGGGGCCGGCGGAGCGCGAGCTCAGAAGCGGGCGCCGCCGGATCGAAGAGGGCGCCGCGCCGATCGGCGATCCCCGCGCGGAGGACGCCGCCTTCCATCTCGACGAGATAGGGAGCGCGAGGCCGCGGCGCGGTCGCGGTCTCGCCGAAGACGTACGCCGTCACCGCGCGCGTGCGCAGGGGGGAAGGCGGACCCGCCGGCCGCGGTCGGCACACGCGCGCGACCTCGGAGCTCCGGTCGGTCGACGCGCACCGATCGAGCGCGGCTCGGTCCTCCGGCGCGGTGCCGGACGCGAGGACGCGCGCCGCGTTCGCGCGGACGAGATCGCTCGTGTCGCTCGCCAGGAGGGCGCGCTCGGGCTTGCCGTCGGCGCCGCGCGCGCGCGCGGCCGCGAGGGCGGCGAGCGCGTTGGCGAGGCCGGTCGCGCGTCCGTCGGCGAGCATCGGGCAGGCCGCCGCGACGAGGCTCGGCGCCTGGACGCGGCCCGGGACCATCGCGAGGCGCGCGATGCCGGCAGCGGCGTTCGTCGCGACGTCGGTGTCACCGCCACGCGCGAGCGCGGTGAGCGCGCCGAGGGCGCTGGCGTCGCCGATCTCGCCGAGCGCGTAGGCGGCCTGCGCGCGGACGCTCGCATCGGCGTCGCTCGTCGCCGCCTTCCGGACCGCATCGCTCGCGGGATGTCCGCCGAGCGCGGTGACGGCGGCGCGACGGTCGTCGGCGTCACCGCTCTCGGCGAGCTTCGCGAGCGCGCTCGTCACGACCGGGAGCTTCGCCCGCGATGCAGCCTCGATCACCGCGTCGCGCTCGGGCCCGGCTGCGAACGCCAGCTGCTCGAGGAGACGCGACGCGACGCCCGCATCGGGGTGGCGCTCGAGGACGCCGCCGAGGGCGGTGAGGACGGCATAGCGATCGAGCTCCTCGCCCCCCGCGAGCTTCGCGACGAGCGCGCTGCGCGCGCGGAGGCCGCCGCTCGAGGCGAGCGCGACCGCCGCGCGGAGGCGGACGGCCGGATCGCGATCGCCGAGGAGGGGAACGAGCGCGTCGTCGGCGACGCCGTCCTTCGCCTGCGGCGTCGCCTGCCCGAGGGCGCCGAGCGCGTCGATCGCCGCGAGCCGGAGCGAGGCGTCCTTCACCTTCACGAGCCCGACGAGCTCGGCGGCCGCGCGCGGCGCGCCGGTTCGACCGAGGAGCGACGCGATCTGCGCGCGCTCACCCGCGGACGTACGCGCGTCGCGGAGCGCAGCCGCGAGCGGCTCGACGGCACGACCGTCGGGGCGCGTCGGATCGAGCAGCACCGACGCGGTACGAAGCGCTTCGGCGCGCACGACCGGGCTCGGATCGGAGACGAACTCGAGCACGACGGGGACGGTGCTCTCGTTGCCGGCACCCGCAAGGGCGTGGAGCGCCGGCGCCGGCGGAAGGACACCACGACGGAGCGCGGACACGATCGCGCCGGCGCTCGCCGTCGCCTTCAGCTCGCCGAGCACCCACGCGGCGCTCGCGGCGACGGCCGGCGAGATCGGCCGCTCGAGCGCCGCGGTGAGCTCCGTCACCGCGGTCTGCCCTGCGGACGCGAGCGCATCGCGAACGGGCGTGCGCTCGAGCGTCGTCGCGGCGTCGTCCGACGACGCGCCGATCGAGCGGACCAGCGCGCGCACCGCCGCCGGCGTCCCGATCCGACCGAGCGCGACCAGCGCGGCCTGTCGCACGCCCGGATTCCGGTCCGTCGCGAGCGGCTCGATCGCCGTCGCGGCCTCCGGAGCGCGCAGGCGACCGAGCGAGCCGAGCGCTTCGATCCGCACCTCGGGGCTCACGTCACGGAGCGCGAGGAGGAGCGCTTGCGTCGCGCGGCCGTCGGCGAGATCGCCGAGCGCGCGTACGACGGCCTGCCGGACCTCCGGCACCGAGTCCTGCACCTTGCCGACGAGCGGCACGACCGCGCGTCCGTCACCGAGCTTCGCGAGCGCGCGCGCGACCTGGACGCGGACGGCAGGCGTCGGGTCGTCGAGCTTCCCGGCGAGCGGCGCGACGGCGTCGGGCGAGCCGGAGCCGCCGAGCGCGTCGGCACAGGCGGCGCGGACCTGCGCGTCGCCGTCGCCGAGCGCACGCGCGACGGCGGGAACGGCACGCGCGTTCGGCATCGCGAGCGCGACTTCGCAGGCGGCGATCTTGAGGCGGGGCTCGCGCTCACCGAGCCACGGCAGGACGGCATCGGTCGCGGACGTCACCCGCAAGCGCACGGCCGACTGCGCCGCCGCGAGCCGCACGTCCAGGTCGCCGTCGCCGAGCGCCTTCAGCACGAGCGGCGTCGCGCGCGCCTGGCCGAGGGTCGAGAGGTCGCGCGCCGCTCCGCGCCGCGTCGCGGCGTCGGGGGAGGAGAGCGCGCGCTCGATCCGCTCGGGCACGTCGGGCCACACGAGCGATGCGCGCGCGAGCGGCGCGTGACCCGCGACGAGCGCGGCGAGAACAGCGGCGTTCGCGAGGGCGCGTCTCACGAGGGCCGAAGGTAGCACGCGTCCCGGCGCTCAGGTGAGGCCGCTGCGGCGCCGCGCGAACCAGTGGATGCCGAGCGCGACGGCCGCGGCGAGCGTCCACGCCCACGCGGGCGCGAGCGGGACCACGTGGCGCTCGGCGCTCACGACGGCGGGCTTCGGGAGCGGCAGCGCGAGCGAGTCGGTGGCGCGGCGGAAGGTGCCGCCGGTCGCCTTCGCGATCGCGCGGAGGCGTCCTTCGTCGGGGCGCGAGTCGGCCCATTCGTCGCCGCCCGCTTCGCACGCGAAGTCGCGGCGCGTCGTCGGGCCCGCGCCGAGCTTCAAGCGCGCGGTGTAGCCGCCGGCGGGCAGCGCCGGGAGCGCGACCTCGGTCGCGGATGCGCTCGCGGTGCGCGGCGGGACGACGACCTTCGTGGTCTCACCTTCGGCGCGGTCGAGACGCTTCACCTCGATCGACGCACCCTTCGCCGTCGCCTGCGACGGCGCGCGGACGCGGAGGCGCGAGGGCTCGCCGGCTACGCAGGGATCGACGAGGTCGAGCTGCCCGGGCTCGAAGCGGGGGTCGCGCATCAGCCAGCCGAGGAGACCGTCCCACATCGCGCCGTAGCCGCGCCCCGACGTGCGCGCAGCGAGCTGCGAGAACTCGAGCTGCCAGGCGCCGTCGATGCCGAGCGCGATCGAGCGACCGTCGCCTTGATCGCCGATCGCGAGGATCGGCATCGGCGCGCCGGAGCGGGTCGTCCGCGTCGGATGCGCCCAGAGGACGAGACCGCCCTGACGCACGTCGCCGAGCACGTTCGCGCCCGGCATGCTCGGGAGCTCGTCGCCCGCCACGTCGCGGAGCGGCGTGAGGAGCGGCGCGACGCGCCCGTCCTCCGTCCACGCCGGCGTGACGTTCGCGACGTCGGCCGCGGTCGCCCCCGGTGTTCCGTCGAGGGAAACCGGGAGCACTTCCGCGAGCGGCGTGTTCGCGTAGCCGCCGGCGACGAACGAGTTCTGGCCGCCGACCATGATGAGCCCTCCGCCTGCACGCACGTAGCGCGCGAGCTGCGGGAGGTGCCGCTCGAGGCCGTAGGGCTGCGCGTCGAAGTCCTGGAGGACGACCGCGTCGAAAGAGGGAAGGTGCTCGGTGAAGAGCTCGTCGACCGGGAAGGGGATGAGCGACAGATCTTCCTGTCGCGCGTTCGGGTTGTCGGCCTGGGTGCGGAGGATGAAGAACGCGACGACGTCGACCGACGCGTCGCTCTTCAACCACTGCCGGAGCGCGCGGACGTCGTTCGTCGGCCGGCCGGCGACGTGGAGGACGCGGACGCGCTCGCGCGCGACGTTGAAGGTGAGGAGCCGGCGATCGTTCTCCGGGATCTTGTCGCCCGAGGGCGCCGCGATCGACAGCTCGAGGATGCGTGCGCCGGCGCGATCGAAGGTGACCTGGAGGTCGACCGTGCCCTTGCCGTCCTTGATGTGCGTGAGGCCGGTCGCGAGCATCGCGGGAGGTCCGTCCTCGCGGAGCTCGCGCGCGGTGACCGCGACGTCGTCGCACGAGAGCCCTCCGCCGCATCCGACCTCGACGCGCAAGGGAAGCGGGACGTGGGCGACGGCAGCTCCGGCGGCCGCGACGCGACGGATGCTCGCGTCGGCCGGCTCGCCTTCGGTCGTCGCGATCGTGTGGACGGGGACCTTGAGCTCGCGCGCGAGGGCTTCATAGGCCGCCGGCGGGGTGTCCTCGGTCGGGTCGTCGAGGCGACCGTCCGAGACGACGACGATCGCCTGCGGACGCTCTTCGGCGGAGGAAGCGACGGCGCGGAGCGCAGCGGCGAGATCGCTCCGTGGTGCGCGCGCGGCGATCGCGGTGGGCGCCTCGTTCGGATTGGCCTTCTCGCCGCCGCCGCCGCCGCCGCCGCCGATCGGCGTCGGCGGACCGTTGCCGAACCCGAAGACGACGAGGCGGGCGTCTTTCGACTGCTTCGTGAGCTCGGCGATCGCCGCCGTCTCGACGTCGGCCCGCGTGCCGCCGCCCTGCGGGAGCGCCATCGAGCGCGACACGTCGGCGAGGACGACGACCTTCGCGCCGACGACGCTCTCGCGCGCCGCGACGCGGACCGGGCGCAGGATCGCCGCGAGGAGCGCGGCGAGGGCGACGACGCCGGTCGCGACGATCACGAGGCCGCCGCGTTCGCGCTTCCGCAGCTCCCAACCGAAGAGCAGCGCGAGGCTGATGCCGACGAGGACGAGGGCGGCGATCGCGGCCCAGGTCGGGAGATCTCCGTTGACGGCGAGGCGCGTGTTCACACGGACCCGAGCTCAGGGCAGCGGCGTCAGCGCGCGCCGGCGCATCAGGAAGGGGGCGTGCACCTGGTCGTCCTTGTAGTTCGAGCAGAGCACGTACATCGCGATGTTCACGGCGAGACGGATCGCGCGCTCGCGTTGCGCGTCGCCGCCCGGCACGACCGGGTTCTCCCACGCACCCGTCGCGCCGCGTGCGAGGGCGCCGCCGAGGTCGTGCGTCGAGAAGATCACCTGCGCCTGGCCGCCACGCACGATCGCCTCGAGGTTCTTCGGTCCCGCGATCCGCCCTTCGGCCCGGCGGAGGAGATAGAAGGTGCGGAAGACGACGTGATCCGGCCCGAGCGAGATCGGGCTCGTGTCGGGCAGGACGCGCGCGAGCTGCTCGCGGGCGCTCTTGCCGAACGCGCTCGGGGAGCCGTCCTCGCGCGGCGCAGCGTCGTCGACGAGGAGGAGGCCGCCGAGCGCGAAGAACTTCCGGAGACCCGCGATCTCCTGCGGCGACAGCGGCGTCAGCGCGTTCTCGCCCGAGAGCCACAGGAAGGGCCCCTCGACGACCGCGGGATCGTCGGCCCGCACCTGCGTCGGCTTCAGGCGTGCGGGGGCGCTCGTCCGCTGGACGAGCTCCCACGACCACCGCGCCGGCGCGGTCGCCCGCGCCGCTCCGGTGACCCCGCCGACCTGGAGGATTCGCGGATCGAACGCACCGACGTCGCCGAAGGCTCGTGCCGTGCGCGGCATCGCGGCGACGAGGCCGAAGACGGCAAGCGCGATCGCGAACAGCGGAAGGACGAGCGGCCTCTTCATGGGCTCGGCGCCCACTCTAGTCGAAATCCTCGACGCGCCACACGCCACCGTCCCGCTTCAGTTTGACGTTGTGGCCACCGGGGACGGTCACCGTGGCGGTGTCACCGCTCACCGTGACGGGCAGGGTGTCCGGGCGCTCGAGGCCCGTGACGAGCGAGCGGAGATCCTGCTCGATCGCGGCGCGCGTCGCGGGGGTGAGCACGCGGAGGAGCCCGGCGTAGCTGCGGCGCGCAAGCACCCGGCGAAGCTGATCGAGCGCCTGCTCGGGGGTGCGCGATCCACCGGGAAGCGCGCCCGACGAGGTGACCCAGAACCGGCCGTCGCGCAGCTCGAGCTGCGCTTCTTCGCCGTCCTCGTAGCGGAGGCGAGCCATCGCCTCGACGCGCGTGCCCTTCGACGTGACGAGCTTCGCCTGCTCGGCGAGCTCGGTGCGCTGCTCGGAGACGAGGCGCTTCACGTCCTCGCGCGACCGGCCCTTCTGCGCCGACGTCGTCATCATGTCGTAGATCGCGTCGGCGTCGCCTCGCGCAGCGGCCTGTGCGTAAGCGTCGGCGGCATCGCGCGGGTCGGGCACGCTGCGGCTCGCGCATCCGCCGAGGACGACGACGGAGGCGAGAAAGAGCGCTCGAGTGGCGGCCCGCATCGCGCGCGAAGGTAGACTACTTCGCGGACGTACGGAAGGAGCCGGACGCAGGGGTGGCCGCGGGCTCCGGGCGCCACGAGGGCCGGCCGCCGTCGCGCGAGCCGTCGATCATCACCTCGAGGTCGAAGACGTCCCGGAGCAGCTCGCTCTTCGCGCGGACGGTCCACTCTTCGAGCTCCCGGTCCTCCTCGCCGTCGATGCGGAGGACGAGGCGACGCTTGTTCCGCTCGACGTCGGACCGGACGCCCTTCACCTTGCCGAGGTGCTCGCGGTCGAGGGCGTCGGCGATCCGCAGGATGGCTGCGAGCATCCGCACCTTCACCCGCGCGTCCTTGTCGAGCTCCCGGAAGTTCGGGTGCGACGCATCGGGAGGGCTCTTGCGGTGGTAGCGCGCGACGTTCGCCACGATCGCGCGCTCGTCCGGCGTGAGCCCCATGATGTCGGAGTGCTGGATCAGGTAGTAGCTGTGCTTGTGGTGGCCGTCGTAGCGGACGTAGTCGCCGACGTCGTGCAAGAGCGCGCTCGCGCGGAGGAGCAGGCGCTCGCGCTCCCCGAGCCGGTGCTCGGACGCCATGTCGTCGAAGAGCGAGAGCGCGAGGCTCGCGACGAGCTCGCCGTGCGCCTGATCGAAGCCGTAACGCTTGCCGAGCCGGATGCACGCGTCGACGACGGTGCGCGTCTCGGATTCCTTGTCCCAGCGGTCGAAGTACTTGTCGACGAGCTCCTCGAGGATGCCTTCCTTGAGGCCGACGCCCGGCGCGACGATCGCCTGCGCCCCGAAGAGCTCGGAGGCGCGGAGGAAGATCGAGGCCGCGGGGACGATCGTGTCTGCGCGGTCCGGGCGGAGCGAGTAGGCCTCGCGGCGCTGCTCCGTCGTCATCCCGAACAGCTTGCCGAGGAGCGCGCGCATCGCCGCGACGTCGACCGCGCGCGGATAGCCCGCGTAGCCGCCCTTGATCGGACACAGCTCGGAGAGCGTGTCGACGCTCCCGCCGGTGCCGACCACGATCTCGAACGGCATCTTCTGGAGCTGCGGCGCCGCCTCGGCGAGGGCGCGGTCGACGCCTTCGGCGAGGAGCTTCTGCCGTGCGCCGTCGACGGTCTTCGCCCCGCGGAGGTACGTCTCGAGGAGGCGCACCGTGCCGACCGGGAGCGAGATCGCGAACGCGTTGCGACCGTGGTCGAGGAACGTGAGCTCGGTCGAGCCGCCGCCGACGTCGACGAGGAGCGCGCGCTTGTCGTCGAGCCCGAGGCGGCGGACGACGGCGAGTTGGATGAGGCGCGCTTCTTCGATCCCCTCGATGACCTCGAGCTCGATCCCGGCCTCGCGCCGCGCGCGCTCGACGAGGGTGGCCGCGTTCGAAGCCTCGCGGACGGCGCTCGTCGCGGTCGCGCGGTAGGCGTCGACCTTCGCGTCGTCCATCGCCTGACGGAACTCGCGGAGCGCGGCGCAGGCCTGCCCGATCGACGCCGCGGCGAGGCGACCGGTGACGAACACCTCGCTCCCGAGGCGGACCGGGGCGCGGAGGCTCAGCACCTCGCGAAAGCTGCCCGTCTCGGGCAGCAGCGAGAGCTGCGAGTCGTCGCGGCCGTTCACCGGCGCGTTCGCTTCGACGATGCGGAGCCGCAGCGCGTTGGAGCCGAGGTCGAGCGCTGCGAAGCGCGGCATGCCCCTTCTTTACCACGCCTCTGGTAGAACGTCGGGTGTGGGCGACGAGAAGAACGCGACGCCGGAGCGAGCGACGGACGATGCGGCCTACGCGAAGGCGCGCACGCTCTTCCTCGGCGCGGCCGTGGCGATCGCGCTCGGGCTCGCGGTCTCCGGGTCCGTCGACCGCACCGCGGGCGGAGCGGTCCTGCTCGCGGGCTGGGGCCTCGCGATCCTCGCGCTCCACCGTCTCGGGCGCACCGGCTCGGCGCGCCGGAACGAGCGCTAGATCTCGCTCCGCAGCACGACCACACCGAGCTCGGGGCCGAGGCGCGGCAAGCGCACGGCGCCCCATCCGAAGTCGCGATCGGTGATCGTGAGCGTGCCGTTGGCGGGCCCGGCCGCGGTCTTCGCGTGGACGCCGGCCTCCTTCAGCGCGGTCTCGTCGACCGGAGGAGTCCCGCGCGCGCCGTAGACGTTCTTGTCGTCGAACAAGAGCACGTAGACGACCGGGAGCTTCCCGGTGTCACCGCTCTTCTGGAGCTGCTCCTGGAGATCGCGCTTGAGCGACTCCTGGAGGTGGAACGCGAAGCGGCGGTACGTCCACCCGGTGACGAGGAGGCCGATGAGCGACTGGTCTTCGCGCTTCACGGGCGTCGCGGCGACCCACTCGCGGTCAGGCCCGAGCGGGTTCGGGGTGCCGAACTCACCGACCGTCGTGACGAAGGCCTGCCCCTCGAGCGCCTTCTTCAGCTCCGGGTAGCGCTCGACGACGCTCTTGCCCGCCATCGTGTCCTGCTCGAGGTCGTTCCGGATCGCGACGCCCTTGTCGTCGGTCAACGCGAAGAAGGTCGACTTCGCGACGCCGAGGTCCTGCACCTGCTGGCGGATCTTGAGGAGCGCGCTGCGGACGACGGCGGGGTTCGCCTTCACGTCCTGCTCCTTGCCGATCGTCGTCGCGATCTTCTTCGCGCCTTCCGGCAGGCCGCGCTCGATCTCGGCGACGTCCTTGTCGACGAGCGGCACGAGCAGCTGCACGTTCGCCTTCGCCTCCTCGGCGCTCTTCTGCGCCTTGTCCTTGCAGCCCGTCGGGAGGACGAGGAGAGGCACGACGGCGAGCGCGGCCAAGGCGTGTCGGACGGTCATGACCTCGCAGCGTACGACATGCGCCGCGGAGCGCGAAGCCTCAGGTCGCCTTCCGCGTGCGCGGGAGCGGGCACGATTTGCGCCCCGTCTTCTCGTCGTACTGCTGGTGGTATTCCTCGGCCTTCCAGAACGCGCCGATCGGCGAGATCCGCGTCACGACCGGCTTGCCGATCTCGCGCTCGGCCTTCGCCTTCGCTTCGCGCACGATGTCCGCCTGCGCGTCGCCGAACGTGAAGACCTCGCTCCGGTACTGGTCGCCGACGTCGGGGCCCTGGCGGTTCATCGTCGTCGGGTCGTGGCTCTCGAAGAAGACCCGCACGAGCTCGGCGTACGTCACCTTCGCGGGATCGAACTCCACCAGCACTGCCTCCGCATGGCCGGTCGTGTGCGAGCAGACGTCTTCGTAGGAGGGGTTCTTCGTCCGGCCTCCCGTGTACCCGACCGCGGTGGCCGTGACGCCCGGCACGTGGCGGAACGTGTCCTCGGTTCCCCAGAAGCAGCCGCCGGCGAACGCGGCGAGCTCGTGTCCTTCCGCCGGCCGGAGCGGCGTGCCGGCCCCCACGCCGCCGGGGTTCGTCCCGACGTGGACCGCGGGCTCGGGCGGCGCCTCTGCGCGCGTGCTCGAGCGTGCCGGCTCGGCTTTCGTGCCTTCGCCGACGCTGCGGCAGGCGCTCGCGCTGACGGCGCTCGCGAGGGCGAGCAGGAGGAGAGGGGCTGGTTTCGACATCACGCGGAGGATACGCGCCGGGGGCGCCCGTGGTTTCGCGGTGGCGACCGCAGAGCCGACGTGGCACGTTCTGGGCCGTCGTGCTCCTCGGGATCATCCGCCGCGCCGTCACGCTCTCCCAGGCTCGCCGTGTCGAGGCCCAGTACGGCGATCGTGTGCTCCGCGAGTCGACCACGCTGCGCGTCGCGGTCGAGGTCTGGTCCGACGTCGCGTCGACGCGCGGCCTCGGGTTCCGCTCCGGCGACTCGGGCCCGCTCCTCCACGGCGACCTCGCCTCCGGTGGCGCCTTCGAGATGGGCGTGTATTCGCGCGAAGAGGACGGCCAGTATGCGACGCTCGCGACCGTGCGGCTGCCCTCGCCACTGCCGGGCCAGCTCGTCCTCCGCCCGCACGAGCCGTGGACGCGCGCGCTCGCGGCCGTGCGGCGTCCTCCTGCGGAGCTGCCGGCCGAGCTCACGTCGACGTTCCACGTCCGAGCGAAGCCGAGCGACCTCGCCACGCGCGTGCTCACGCCCAAGCTCCAGGCACTGCTCGCGCTCCTCGCCGACCGCAATCCCCAGATCCATGCCGGTGGCGACGAGGTGTCCCTCGTCCTCGAAGGCGTCGAGCTCGCGCACGAGCGCGTCGAGGCGATCGTAGACGCGTTCGACACCCTCTTCCCGGTCGCGACCGGACCGTACCGCCGGTGAGACCGGTGACGCGACTCGTCTTCGTGCTCGCGTCGGGGCTCGTGCTCGGCGGCTGCGAGCGCAGGACGAGCGCTGCGATCGAGCGTGAAGCGAGCGCGCCCGTCGTGATCGCGAGCACGCCCGCGCCGGAGCCGCCGGTCGCGTCACCGCCGCCGCGGGACGCCGGGCGCCGGCTCCGCGAGCTGCCGCTCGGCGGTCGCGAGCTCTTCCCGGCGCACCGTCTCGTCGGGTTCTGCGGCACGCCCGGCGCGCCGAAGCTCGGACGCCTCGCCGGCAATCTCGGTGCGCGCGCGAAGACGATCGAGACCTACGCGAAGGAGTACGCGGGCGACCGCACGCCGCTCCTCGTCTTCGAGCTCATCGCGGTCGTCGTGCAGGAGGATGCCGGGCCGGACGGCAAGCACCGGCGGCGGGTCTCCGACGAGGTCGTCGACAAGTACATGCGCGCGGCACGCGAGGCGAAGGGGCTCCTGCTCGTCAACATCCAGCCCGGCCGGTCCGACTTCCTCACCGAGGTGAAACACTTCGAGCGCTGGCTGCGGGAGCCCGACGTGGGCGTCGCGCTCGACCCGGAGTGGGCGATGGTCGGCAAGGAGCAGCCCGGGGCGAAGTTCGGGCAGACGAGCGGCGACGCGATCAACGAGGTCGCGAGCTGGCTCGGCGCGCTCGTCGCCGAAGAGGAGCTCCCCGAGAAGGCGCTCGTCTTCCACCAGGTGAACGATCGCGTGCTCCGCGACGAGTCCGTCTTGAAGGCGGTCCCCGGTGTCGTGCTCGTGAAGAGCGTCGACGGGCTCGGGCCCCGCGCGAACAAGATCCGCACGTACGATCACCTCGTGAAGTCGCTCCAGCCCGGCGTCCGCGCCGGGTTCAAGCTGTTCTTCGAGGAGGACACACGCGGCAATGCGCGCTTGATGACGCCGCAGCAGGTGCTCGCGCTCGAGCCGACGCC
>JBDHVE010000197.1:0-16056 GCA_039809485.1 Polyangiaceae bacterium
GGAGCTTCGTCGGCAGGGGGTTCACGGACCAGTAGAGATCACGGATCCGGGATCCATGCAACCGGTCACGGTGTTAGGCGATATGGCGCCTCGAGCGCCGCCACGTCGAGCTTCACCATCTTCAACATCGCTTCTGCGACGCGCTTTCCCTTCACGGGGTCGCCGTCCATGATCATCTGGTCGAGCCTGCGCGGGACGATTTGCCAACACACGCCGAACCGGTCGCGGATCCACCCGCACTGCTCCGGCTTGCCTCCGCCTTCGAGCAGCGCGTTCCAGTACCGATCGATTTCCTGCTGATCCTCGCAGGACACCATGAACGAGATGGCGTGGTTGAACGGGTCGAGCGGCCCGGCGCTCATCGCGTGGAAGGGCTGTCCGAAGAGGGTGAAGTCGACCGTCTTCACGGACCCGGCAGGTCCGCTCGGCGAATCGGCCGGCATCGTGGCCACCCGGTCCACGCGCGAGTCGGGGAAGATCGACGTGTAGAAGCGCGCCGCCTCCTCCGCCTCCTTCGTGTACCAGAGGTAGGGGGCGATCTTCGTCAGGCGCGCCGAGCTCATGACTTCGCCTCCGAGTCGAGCATGACCTCGAAGCCGCCGTAGATCATGCGCTTCCCGTCGAAGGGCATGTCGATCGCCTTCATGCGCGGGTCCTCCATGATCTTCTTGTTGCCGGCGTCACGGACGGCCTTCGAAGGCCACCAGACCCAGGAGAACACGACCGTTTCGCCCGGCTCTGCCGCGACCGAGCGCTTGAAGTCCGTCACCTTGCCGTCCGGGACGTCGTCCCCCCAGCACTCGACGACGCGGAGCGCGCCGTACTCGCGGACGATGCCGACGAACCTCTTCGCCGCCTCGACGTACGCGGCTTTCCTCTCGGCAGGGACCGGAACCAGGAATCCATCGACGTAAGCCATGAGCTTTCCTCCAGGCAGGGAGCACGACGTGCTCGTTCCTGGCTTGGACTCCTGCGAAGGCCGATCCTCATCGGTCGCTCGGGACGATTGTGCCTCGCCGGGCGAGGACAGCCGTTGCACGATGCGGCTGGATGCCCCTCGCTCCCCTCACGTGCTAGCGTCGGCGTGACCCATGGGCTTCGCGTTCGACAAGTACGAAGGCCTCGGAAACGACTTCGTCGTCGTGACCGCCGACCGCGACGACGCGATCGCGCGCGACGCGGTCCCGGCGATCTGCGACCGACGCTTCGGGATCGGCGGCGACGGCGTCCTTCTCGTCGTCCCGGCGGCCTCGAGCGCTGCGTCGGCGCGCATGCGCGTGATCAACGCCGACGGCTCGGTCCCGGAGATGTGTGGCAACGGCCTCCGGTGCGCCGCGCTCCACGTCGCGAGGTCGCGCGGGATCCGCGAAGGGGAGATCGTGTTCGACACCGACGCCGGCCTGCGCCGCTGCCGAATCGACGACGAAGACGGGCTCGGCCTCGGCTTCGTGACCGTCGACATGGGCGTCGTGCGGACGACGGCGGACGTGTCGCTCGATCTCGAAGGCGACGTCTGGACGCTCGCGCTCGCCGACGCGGGCAACCCGCACGCGATCACGACCCGCGCTGCCGATCGCGCCGTCATCGACCGGGTCGGGCCCCGCATCGCGACGCACCCGCGCTTCCCGGCGGGGACCAACGTGGAGTTCGCGACGTATCGCGACGGCGAAGTCGATCTCGTCGTCTGGGAGCGCGGCGTCGGCGTCACGCACGCGTGCGGGACCGGGGCCTGCGCGACCGTCGCCGTCGGCGTCGCCCAGGGACGCCTCCCGCGCGGCGTGCCGGTGCCGGTTCATCTCCCAGGCGGCACGCTCGAGATCACGATCGAGGAAGACGGCCGGGCCACGATGCGTGGCCCGGCGGCTCACGTCTTCTCCGGCGTGTGGGACCGGAGCTCCTGACCGTCGTCTATTCGTCGCCCGTCATCTGACGCTGGATGGCGACCGTTCCCGTCGCCGGGGCCGGCGCCTTCTCGTCCTTCGCCCCCTCGGAGCTCTGATCGTCGCGGGTCTCGGTCGACTGCACGTCCTCGGACGAGACAGCCTCTTGCGTGCAGGCGGTGGCGAACATCGCGACGGCGGAGACGAGAGCGAGCGCATAGCGGTGGTTCATGCGGTGGACCTCCAGCACGGAGCCTACGGTCGGCGACGCGCCGGGTTTCCCAGGAAGGAACGCGGGCAAGAAGAAGAGTACGAGCGGCGGCCTCAGCTGCGGAGCTCTACGCACCACCGCGCGCAGCCAACCGGTCACCGCACGATGACCATCCGGCAGCCGCCCTGGTAGCAATCCGGCGGGACCTGGGACGGACTGCACAGCATCTCGTAGGCCCGGAACTCGCAGAGGCCGTCCTTGCACGTGCCGCCCGCGTAGTAGCGGAGCCAGTGGTCGTCGATGCACGTCGAAGGCGGCAGCGTGCAGGTTCCGCCGTCACACGCCACGGTCGGCGGGGGACCGCCGTCCGGCGGCGTCGCGGCGTCGGAAGGCGACCAGGTGGGGTCGAGGGGGTACGAGCTCGCGTCGGCGCGGCCGGCGTCCGATGACGCCATCGCGTCGGTCGACGCGTCGGCGGCGACCTCGTCCTCGGCGACGCGACCGCACGCTGCAAAGACGATCGCGACCCCGAGCCCCGCCGCGAGCGCCGCTCCGGCCTTCTCCACGACTCTCATGCCGTCCCCTCCTCTCGTCTAGCATCGCGGGCGTGACCCGACGGCACCGTATGGCCGCTCTCCTCGTCTTCTGTCTCCCGATCGTGACGACGGCGAGCGGCGGCGGCTTCGCGTACACGATGTACGCCTCGAGCACCTGGTTCCGGCTCGAGATCACGGCGGTCGACGGCCGCGGCGCGACGGAGGCCGTCGCTCCCTCCGCCCTCGCCGGTCGCGTGAGCGCCAGCGCGGTCCCGTTCCTCGCCGGCGCCGATCACTTCCGCCGAACGTACGGGCTCGAGCCCCTGCGCGATCGTCTCTCCGACGTCGCACGGGTCGCGTGCCTCGAGGCGCCCGAGGCCGTCTCGATCGCGATCACCCTCTTCGAACGCGACGGAGCGCAGGACGCGCCGGAGCGCGCGCGGACCGAGAGGGTCCCTTGCCCACGCTGATCGAACGCGATGCGCGCGCGCTCGCGACCGCACGGATCGCGCTCGGCACCGTGCTCCTCGTGCGCACGACGGCCCTCGCGAACCTGCTGCCGATCCCCCTCGCCCATGTCCGCGGGCCGCTCTTCGGATGGCCCGAGCCCGGCGTCGCCTTCGCATGGGCGGGCCTCGTCCTGCCGCCGAGCGTGCGGATCGCGGCGGCGGTCGTCCGAACCGTCGCGGCGCTCGCGTTCCTCCTCGGCGTGCGGGCACGGACGACGGGCGTGCTCGCGGGCGTGCTCGGCTACGTCGCGCTCTCGCAGGATCCCTTCGCGTTCGTCTTCACGCTCCACACGCTCTTCCTCGGGACGATCGTGCTCGCGATCGGCGACGGCACGTCTGCGCGTGCCCTCTTGCCCGACGCGCCGGTCTCGACGGCGTCGAGCACGCGTCTCCTCCGCCTCGTCCTCGCGTCGATCTACGCGTGGTCCGCCGTCGCGAAGCTCCGGAGCGAGTGGCTTTCCGGCCGCACGCTGCGCGCCCTCGCGGAGGACGGCCTCGTCACGCCGGTCGTACGCGACCTGCTCGGTCACGATGCGCTCCGCGTCGGCGCGGCGTGGTCGGTCCTCGTCGTGGAGCTCCTCCTCGCAGTGGTCTTCGCCTTCGTCCTGCCCCGCTGGCGGCGCGCCGTACTCGCGACGGCGCTCGGGTTCCACCTCGCGCTGGAGGTCGCGACGCGGCCCGACGTCATGAGCTTCGTGATGGCGTCGCTCGTCGTCGGCGCAACGCTCGCGCCGCGCCGCGGCTAGTGGCACTGCCGGTCGCGCGACGCCGACTTCGTCTCGCTGGCGCCTTCGCGTGCCGTCGACTTCGTCTCCTGGCCGCCCTTCTTCCACCGCGCTTTCGCTTCGTCTCCCCCGCCCTCGACGAGACCGACCGTCGCGCTGCCGAACTGCTCGACGCCCTTCACCGCGGTCGTGGCTCCGGTCTTCGCGCCCGCCGCGCCGGTGTTCACGGCGTGACAGGGCTCGGAAGTCGTCCCCCGTGCGCAGGCGGTGAGCAGGACAGCTCCGGCGATCGCAGCGAGCCGCTTCATGCCTCCCAGGCTAGCGGCGTTTCGACCGCCATGGAAAGCGCGAGCGGCGCTCGCGCGACCTAACGCTTGATGAGAGGCGCCGGCGCGAGCGGCGTGCGACCCGGCAGCACCGGCGTCGGGAGCGGCCGTCCGAGCGCCGGCGGCGGCGCGATCTTCGCCGTCGCCCGCCGCCACGTCGCGACGAGCTCGGCGGCCGACCGCATCAACGGCTCGATCGAGCGCCCGGGAAGCGCGAGGTCCGCGAGGAGGTCCGGGTAGAGCCCGACGTGCGCGAAGCCGTCGACGTTGAAGTCGAACGTGCGCTGCCCGGAGACCTGCTTGTCGAACGTGCCGAAGCCCGGAATCGTGAACGGATAGCGGAGCCGTGTGGCCTGCATCGTCTTCTGCGCGGCGTTGCCTCCGCAGCCGTCGTCGCCGAAGCGCGGGCCGACGTGCCCCGCCATCCCGTTGAAGTCGCTCCCGAAGGCGACGACCCCCATCTTCGACACCGCGTAGTCGTAGTTCTGCGCGAAGCTGACCGACGAGTGCTGGCAGGTCGTCTGCTTCGCGTCGAGCTCGTCCTCCGTCATGACCGACACGAGCGAGCCGAATTTCTTGAGCTGCGCGAGCTGGAACGCCGTCCGCATCCGCTCGTGGCGATTCTTCACGGTGGGGTGCGCGTAGACCTCGTTGAAGAGTCCGTGACCGACGAAGAACGGGTAGCCGCCTCGCTTGTCGGCGATGGCGAAGACGTCGTCGATCATCTTCGCGGACATGTGATCGATGTCGATCATCATCCCGAGGTCCATCAGCTTGTTGATGAGGACGTTGCCCGCGACGGGCGTGAGGCCGCGGGTGTTGCAGTTGAGCGTGCCGATGTCCGAGGTGCCCGGACACGGCGCGCTCACGAACGGCGCGCCGGTGATCGTCACGTTCGCGGCGCCGAGCAGGCCGTTGAAGAGCGCCGTGCCGCCGAACGCCGTGTCGAAGTCGTGGATCGTGAAGATGTAGCGGACGCCCTGGTTGTAATACTTCTCGACCTGCTGCGTGATGTACGGCTGCGTGCACTTCGCAGCGTTCGGCTTGCAGTCGAAGAGCACGTCGGCCTCGATCCCGAGGATGACGGCGAGCTTGCCCGCGCGGATGGCCTGCTCGGCCTCGTCGGGCGTGCGGACGATCTTGAACCAGCCGCCGCCGGGCTGCGTCGCGAGCCAGAACTCGAAGGCCTTGGCGGCTTCGAGCTGCTTGTCGATGCTCGTCATCGAGTCGTTGCAGACCGTCCCGCGGAGGCGCTTGGATGCGCCACAAGCGAACTCGTTCGCGACGGCGAGCATGACCATCGCGCGCATCCCGCCGCGCCAGGCCCGCTCGAGCCACTTGTAGTAGACCTGCTGGTGGGTCTTCGAGCGCCACGTGGGCCAGCCGCTGAAGACCGGCGCGCCGAAGTAGCTCTTCGCGCCGTCGCCGTTCACCCCGAGGAAGTCGTCGAACGGCAGGACGTGGTCGCCGTGGAGGAGATTCGGCGGACAACGCCCGAGCAGCGGCGGGCACAGGCCCACCTTCGCCTGGGCGCCGAGTGCGTTCACGAGGTCGAGGTCCGTGCCGAAGTCCGGGCCGAGCGCCTTCGCCGCGCCACCGACGGGGTCGTAGGGGGCGCCGACGAGGACGCCTCCTCCGAAGGCGAGGTTCGCGAACATGTGGACGTGGAGGTCCGCGAATCCGCGCATCGGATCCGTCCCCGGCACGGGCGTCATGTTCGTGCCCGGCTCGGTCATCGGGCGGCTCTTGTCGAAGCACGTCCCCGAGGACCCGCGACACTCGCCGATGCAGCCCGGCGCCTCGTCGAGCCCCGGCTCGCACGGGCGCCCGCCGATCGCCGCGCGTTCGGCGAGCGTGCACGCGCGCTGCCCCATCCGCCCGCAGTCGAGCGAAGCGCGGTCGACGCATCGACCGGCGACCTCGGCGAGACCGACGTCGCACGACGTGCCGAACGGGCGCTCGGTGACGATGTTGCACGGTCGCTCGTTGGCGCGGCCGCAAGGCGGGTGCACGCACATCGCGGGCGTGCCGGGCCGCTCCGCGAGGTTCTTGCTGTTGCAGCTCGGGACGCGCTCGACGACGAGGCACGCGCGCTGGTTCTCGTTCCCGCACACGCCACGCTGCGCGCAGATGCCCTGGATCTCGGAGAGGCCCGCGTTGCACGAGGGCACGCGCTCGAGCGGCACCGCGAGGCACGGACGCTGTCCGTCGGCTCCGCACGCGCCCTTCACCTGGCACTTGCCCTGGTAGAGGATGTTCCCCGCCGCGCAGTCGGACTTGAAGACGCCGCAGCCGACCTGCCCGACGCCGCCACACGTCTGCGCGTTCGACTCGCGTGGGCTCGTGAAGGTGATGGTCGCGACCGCACCGGCGACGACGAGGGCGACCGCGAGCGAGCGCAGATTCATCCGACCACAGTACGCGAGGCGACGCGCCGCACGTTCCCCGGCGGATGCACGGCGCGTCCCTGACATCGATTGGCGCGCCCCTCACCGCGCGAGCGGCGCGAACACGACGGGGATCACGAGCGCACGCGGGCGGTCGTCTTCGGCGGGCGGGAACGACACGAGGGCGACGCGCGTGGCAGCGCAGTCCGCAAGGGTGTCGTCGAGGTTGCCCTCGTGCTTCGCGACCACGCTGCGGACGTTGCCGTTGCGACCGAGCTTCACGCCGAGGGTGAGGAGGCCGGAGAGATCGGGAGACGTCGCGCGCGCAGCCCGGTGGCACGGCACGATCTCCTTCCGCGCGTTCGCCAGCGCATGCTTCAGCGCGTCGTTCTCGGTGAGCGGCGGCGGTGGCGCGACCTTCGGCGGCGGAGCGGCCGCGGCGATCCCACGGAGCTCGACGCGGAGCGGGATCCCGCAGTCCTGCGGCGGCGTATCGTCGGAGCGGCGCGCCCGCGCACATTCCTCCTCGACCCCGGCCGCGTCGAGACGCCGGCGCTCTGTCGAATGGCTCGCGTGCGCGACGTCCGCCCGGAGCGCGGCATCGGTCGCGGCGCCGGTCGAGATCGCGAACGCGCCGACGCTCAAGCTGGCGACGACGTGCGTGACGCGGTCACACTCTCCTTCGAGCTCGGACGCGCCGATCGCGCGCGCGCCGAGCTCGTAGCGCCCGATGACGGTCATCGCGACGTCGACGCTCGACGCGTGGGCGAAGCTCCCGCCGAGGCGCGCGCCGAGGAGCGGGAGCGTTGCGCCGATCTCATCACGATCGCGCAGCACGATCACCTCGCGCTGGCGGGTCGTTCCGAGGAACGCATACGAACGCCTCACCGTGCACGTATCGACGAGGCGCGCGCGGCATCCTTCGAGGCGCACGGGGACGGCGCCGCGTCGCGCCGCCGCCTCGAGCTTCGCGCGCTCGAGCGGCGACCAGTCCACGACGAGGCGCCCTTCGTCCTCCTCGACCGCATCGCAGCTCGGCGCGCGGCCGAGGAGCTGTGCCCCCGTCCCCGGAGGGGGCCGCGCCGAGGACGACGGCCCGCCGCATCCTCCGAGCGCCAGCGCCACGACGAGAGGCCAAGCGCGCATCGCGAGAACGACCCGCCACGGGGCGTGGGCTTGGGTCGAGCCGCCCGTCAATCGCTGAAGGAGCCGTGCGCGCGCGCGTGCGGCCGGTGCGCGCACGGTTCGGCGTGCACGCCGGCGCGCGAAACCCCGTGAGATCGGGGATGGCACGGGCCTCGCTCGAGGACCGCGCATGCCTTCCCGCTCCGCCGCGTCCGCTCTCTCGGCCATCGTCGTGCTCGCGTTCGCAGCCCTCCCTGTCGGCGGCTGCCTCGGGAACTTCGCGTACATGAAGAATGCCCCGCCGATCGCCGAGACGACCGCATTCCTCGAGCAGAGCCCGGCGATCGCCGACGCGCTCGGCGGGCCCGTCGAGGTGTCCCTCGCGGTCACGCGCGACCTCGATCGCTCGCTCCTGACGGCCCTCCGGGGGCAGGACCGCGTGCACCTCGACACCACCGTGAAGGGCTCGCGCGGCGAGGGACGGCTGATGCTGACGGCGACGAACATCGACGGCCAGGGCTGGGCCGGCGACTTCTACGTCGAGGTGGAGGGCCGCCGCGTGCTCGCCCAAGGGCAGTACACGACGGTGGGCGGCGGGCGCCTGCTCGAGGGGACGTTCTCGGCGGACGGTCGCCCGCTCGTGAAACGCAACTGACACGTGCTTCGAGTCCGCAGGAAGCTCGCGCGAGCGGCGCGCGTACGGTCGAACGTGACACCGATCTTCGAGCTCCCCCTTCCTCCCGACGCACCTCGTCCGGCGGTGATCGCGCTCGACGCTGCGCATTTCGCGATCGCGACCGCGCCGCGCACCGTCGACGTCATCGATCCCGTGAGCGGCCGCACGATGCGCTCCGTCCCGATCGAGGACGAGCCCGAGCTCTCGTCCGGCGAGCTGCCGGACGATCCGTTCACCATCCGCCGCCTCGCGTTCGTCGACGACGGTCGGTCCCTCGTGGTCGAGCTCTTCACCCCCTTCGACAACCAGGGCAGCGGCGTCCGTTCGGTCCGCGTGGCAACGGCTTCTCGGAGGCGGAGGGCCTCCAGCAGCTGATCCGCGTCGTCGACGTCTCGACGGGACGCCGCGTGCGCGAGTGGAGGGGCGGCGACGCGGAGCTCACGGAGGTCCTCCTTCCGCTCGCGATCGACGCGCGCACGCCGACGATCGCGATCGCGCGCGACCGTGACGTCGTGCTCCTCGACGTCGCGAGCGGCGAGCGCGAGGTCCGCCCCGCGCAGTGGGCGCCGCCTGGCCGGCGCGGCTCACGCTCGCCGGACGCGTCGTGGTCCTCGAGGACGCACGCGGAGTGACGCGCCTCGACCGGTCCGACGAGGAGACGCTCGCTCCGCCGGGCAGCCGGGTCCTCTGGCACGACGAGCATGCGGAGCGCTTCCTCGTGCGCGAGGCCGGCGCGCTCGTGCGCGTCACGCGCGGACGCGACCGCACGACGGTCGCCGACATCCCGATCGACGCCGCGCTCGCCGCGAGCAGCGACGGCGAGCGGATCGCGATCGGGCACGGCGATCGGGTCCAGGTCGTCGTCCGCCGCTCGTGATCGCCGGCGCTCGGTCGCACGAGGGGACGAAGGGCGGTTCTGAAGCGTCACGCCTCGTCACCGTCGAGCAGCGCTGGACAATGCATAAGTCATGGCTTATTGTTCAAGGCATGCAGACCGCGGCGGAGGACAGGATCTTCCAGGCGCTGGCAGATCCGAGCCGTCGCGCGATCTTCGAGTCCCTCACCCGCGGCGAGGCCGCGGTGAAGGACCTCACCGCGCGGTTCGACATCTCGCAGCCCGCGGTCTCGCAACACCTCGGCGCCTTGAAAGCGGCGGGGCTCGTCGACTCGCGGCGAGAGGGACGCTGCGTCTACTACCGCGTCGAGCCGCGCGGGCTGAAGCCGCTCGTCGACTGGATCACGCACTACCGCGCCTTCTGGACCGAGCGCGTCGGCCGTCTCGAGCGCCTCTTGGAGAGCATGGACCAATGACCGTCTCCGATTCGCTGTCGATGGACTTCGATCTGCCTCACCCGCCCGAGAAGGTGTGGCGTGCGTTGACCGATCCCGTGCTGCTCGCGGAGTGGTTGCTCCCCGTCTTCGGGCTCGAGCTCCGCGCGGGCGCGTCGTTCCGGTTCCAGACGCGAGCGTTTCCCGGCTGGGACGGCACCGTGAGCTGCCGCTTCGTCGAGATCGAGCCAGGTCGGAAGCTCAGTTACACGTGGACCGTGCCGGGCATGGACACGGTCGTCACCTTCACCCTGACGCCCACGGACGCGGGCACGCGCCTCTCGCTCGTGCAGGCGGGGTTCCAGCCGCCGCACAAACGCGAATTCGGCGGTGCGCGCGCCGGCTGGAAGATGATGGGCGAGAAGCTCGCCACTCTCCTCGGGAGGCTGTCGTGACGAAGTGGACTCGCCAACTCCACCGTTGGATCTCGATGCTCTTCATGCTGACCGTCATCGCGAACTTCGTCGCGATGGCCTCGGGGAGGCCGCCCGCGTGGGTGACCTACTCACCGCTCCTGCCGCTCTTCGTCTTGATGTGCAGCGGGACATACTTGTTCGTCCTGCCCTACGTCGGCAAGCGACGCGCGCCCCAGGAGTGAGCGATGGCTGCCGCGAAGAAGACAAAGCGTGCGCGAGAGGCTCCCGTGGAGGGCGGCGAAGGCTTGCTCGCGACGCTGGAGAAGCGCTTCGCCGAGCATCCGCACCGCCATCCCGGTCTCGCCTGGAAGAAGGTGGAAGCGCGGCTCGACGCAGGCGTTCTCGCCAGGCTCGCGAAGATGGACGAAACCGGCGGCGAGCCCGACGTCGTGCTGATCGAAGGACCGAGCGCCATCGTGTTCGTCGACTGCGCCCCCCAGAGCCCCAGCGGACGGCGGAGCCTCTGCTACGACCGCGCGGCCTGGCAGGCGCGCAAACAGGCGAGGCCCGCGAGCAACGTCCTCGACGTCGCCGCGTCGATGGGCGTCGAGCTCCTCACCGAGAGCGAGTACCGAGCGCTCCAGACCTTCGAAGCGCTCGACACGACGACGTCGAGCTGGATCGCGACGCCGAAGGGGATCCGCGAGGCCGGCGGCGCGCTCTTCTGCGACCGACGATACGACCACGTGTTCGTCTATCACAACGGCGCGGAGTCGTATTACGCGGCCCGAGGCTTCCGCGCGAAGCTGCTCGTCTGATCGTCTCGGGACGCGTGCACGGTGCGCGCACGGCCTCGCCGCGTGCGTGCACGTCGCGCGCGGCTCGGCGGAGACGCGAAATACCCGAGAAATCCCGGCCGAAGCTCACCGCGAGACGCAGGCACCACGCTTGCGATGTCCCGTCTCGTCGCCGCGACGACGCGACGACGACAACCTCCGACGGAAGCAAGAAAGGCTGGATTCGAAGATGAAGATCGGGATGAACGGGCTCGGGTGTGCGGCGGTCCTCGCGATGGTGGGCATCCTCACTGGGTGCGCCGCCGAGCCGGGGCACGACGAGGTGGAGAGCTCGCTCCTCGATGGCGTCGAGACGGAGTCGACGATGAAGGGCGACTACGTGACGCTGAACTGCGGGAAGTCCCTCCCTGGGTTCCCTGCCCCGGCGTGCCTGCCGGAGCTCCGCTTCACGACGCTCCTGACGCAGGTCGAGCAGGGCGGAATCCTCGCGCCCGGCAACTACTTGCATTTCGGCTTCATGAACGACTCGCAGAAGGCGGCGGGCCCCTTCTCGGTCCAGGTCAAGGACGCCGGTGGCAACGTGCTGAAGACCCAGTCGTTCGCCGGGCTCGCGGCCGGCGCGAGCACGGAGATCATCGCGTACGCGCCGCTCGCGTGCGGCTGGACGCGCACCGTCGTGCTCGACGCGGCGAACCAGGTCGTCGAGGACGCGGAGTGGAACAACACGAAGACGGTGTCGCAGCTCTGCACGCGGTGAGGCCCTTCGCCCGCGGCGCGTGCGCTCACGTGCGCGCCGCGAGCTCGTTCGGCGGCTACTTCGGCACGCGGAGCACGCCCGCGTCGGCGACGAACGAGGCCCAGTAGACGTGCGTGTCGTCGACGGCGACCGCGAACGCGCTCAGCTGGCCGGACGCGAGCGTCACGGGCGTCGCTCCGCCGGCCTTCGGCGCGCGGCGGACGACGCCCACGTTCTGGAATTGCTCGTAGCGGACCCAGTACACGTGCGCGTCGTCGACGGCGATTCCGGCGACGGGCCCCTCGCCCGTCGCGATCGTCTCGGCAGGCCCGGAGGCCGCCGGGATCCGCATCACAGTCCCCCCTCGCGTCGACCAGTAGACGTATCCGTCCTTCGCGACGTAGTCGGAGACGTTCCCGGTGCCGGTGGCGCGCTTCACGCCTGGTCCCCCGTCGCCGGGGAACATCAGGATGTCCTGGTTCAGAGATCCCGGGCCGGTCGCGTAGATCGTCGAGCCGATCACCGCGAAGTCGTAGGGGCGCACGGGAGAGGCGGCGACGCGCAAGCCGGAGCCGTCGTCCTGGATCGTCCGGATCTCGGTGCCGGCGGCGCCGCTGTAGACGCCGAAGGAGATGGCGGTCCCCGACACCTTGACCGGCAAGAGGCCGCTCACGTTCGTCTGCAACGCCGTCTCGCCGCCGCCGTCGACGGCGTTGGTCGGGACCATCCTGAGGCCGTCCGCGGTCGTGAAGACGAGGCGCGCGCCGTCACGCGCCAGGCGGTCCACGTTCTCCGCGAGCGTGACGCGAGCGGCGTTCGTGCCGTCCTTGTTCATGCGGAAGATGCCCTCCGCGGTGGCGACGTAGACGTACGTGCCGTCGACGGCGAGCGAGCGAGGACGATCGAAGAGACGCAGGAGCTCGACGGGTGCAGAGCCGTCGTTCGGCTCGACGTCGGGCTTGCCGGCGTCCTCGATCGGGCCGGAGTCCGCGGGCTCCCGAGCGGCGTCGGCAGTGACGGGCGAAGCACCGTCGCGCGGCGCCCCGGCCTCGAACGTTCCGAGCGTCCCCGCGTCGAACGCGGCGCTTGCGCCCACGTCGTCGTCCTCACAGGCCTGCGTGACGAGCGCAGTCGCGCACGTGAGGACCACCGTCGACAGACCGAGGAGCCGGAGGTTCCGCATGCTCCGACCGTATCATGGGCGACGCGGCGCAACGTTTCGTGGAGCAGACCCGCACGAGCGTCCTCGTCGCGGCGCCGAGGAGGAGTGCATCGCGCGAAGGCTCGAGCCTCGTCACTCGCCGGTCGCCCAGGGCGAGTGCAGCTCGGAGTAGAGGAGCCAGCCGGTGGTCTTGCGGCCGCCGACGGCCGTGTATTCGGCCTGGACGAACCCGTCACGGACGACCGTGTCGCCGGAGATCGTCTTGATCGCCACGATGTCGCCGCGCGCGACGTATACATTGCGCATGCCGGTCCCGGGCCCGTCGTAGAACCACGCGCGCCCCGCGCCGACGGGCGCGAAGCCGGCGATGCCCGTGGGGCGCGCCGAGGGGTCCGCCTCCGTGAGCTCGATGGGGCGATCGCCCCACGAGCGCGCGCAGGCGTTCGGCAACTCGGGAAGATCGAAGACGAGCTTCGGCGCCGCGCCGGTGCCCTCCTGCGTCCGGAGCGTCCCGTGGAGGGTGTCCCAGCCGTCGGTCACCGTGATCGCCGCGCTCTGGCCGGCTCCCTCGGTCCGGATGATGCCGCTGAACGCGAACGAGCAGTCCGACGTACCGAGGGAGGTCTTGTACATGCCGCGGACCTCGTTGCCGACGACGACGACGGACGCCGACGCGTCGTACGCGGCCGAGACGAAGCGGAGCTGCGCCGAGGCCGTCTGGGCGGCAGCGCCCGCTCCCTCGTCACTCGCCTCCACGGGCGGCGCGCACGCGGCGAGCGAGAGGAGGCCGAAGAAGAGGAGCGACGACGGGCGCGAGAGCGAGAGCATGGGAGAACCTTTCGTTGCGTGATGACGCACGAGCGACTCTTGCAACCCGTCGTGCCAGAGCGAGCTCGAGCCGGGCGCGCGCAAGTCCGCGATCGCAAGCCGGGCCCGCCCAGGGTGCTCTCCCAGAGCACCCCGCCCGGGATCCGCAGACGGCGGTCTGCAGCTCAGAGCACGCCGGAGGCCGGATCGGGGCGGAGCTCCCCCGACGTGAAAAGAGCCCACGACTCTCGCGCACCCAACGCGCGGGCCAGACACGACTCTCGCGTGGCCCATCTCGCGGGTCAGAGAGCGGGGAGCCCCCCGACGTGAAAAGAGCCCACGACTCTCGCGGGCCCATCTCGGGGGTCAGAGGGGGGCGGAGCCCCCCCGACCTGACTGGCTCCGCATGCGGAGCGGCTTGCGAACCCATTCGCGGGGCTCTCGGCGGGACGGATTCGCTGCGCTCGCAGCGTCCCAGAAACGCGAACATCCGCCGATCCAGGTGCTTGGGTGACGCGAACCAGGACGCCCTCCCGGATTCGCGCTGTCCCGCGACGAACGAGGGGCCACGCGCGCCTGCGCTACTTCGTTGACCGTGCCTTCGACTTCGTCGCCTTGGTCTTGGCGGAAGTGGCCTTGCGGGTCGCCTTGCGACGCAGGTTCGAGGTGCGCTTGACGCCCCCCGAGCTCTTGCGGGTCGACTTGCGCGACGGCTTCCCGGTGGCGGAGTCCTCGAGCTTTGCGCCGCCCTTTTTCGCGGCGCGCTTCGAGACGTTCCTCGTCCCACTGTGTCCGTCGCCGACCTTCCGATCCGACGCGCTCACGCCTGGCTGCGAGGTGTCCACCGGATCGTCTCGCCGCGGCCTCGGCGCCCGCTTGGGCTTCGGAGGGTTCGCGTCCTTCTCCTGCTGTGCCTTGAAGCGCTTCGACTTTGTCGACATGTCCTGATCGTACTTCAGCGCCGGCGTGAGCGAGAAGAGATCGCAGCAGCGCTGGTTTCGCCCGCTAGGCCGAGCTTAGCCCTCGCTGATTCGATGAGCGCGTTGACCGCCGGATGGCGTACGCGCCGCTCGACGGAGATGGCGAAGTACCGTTCGGTCACGCCAGGGATGGGACCCAGGCTCACCACGCCGCCGATGTCCTCGACCTCGGCCGCCATCGCGGCCCGAACCGGAAAGAGCCCTCGCCCGCGCAGTCCAAAGACCCGCATGAGACCCACGTCGTCGAACTCGCCCTCGACCCGCACTCGGACCGAGTGCTCTCCGAGCCAGCGTTCGATTGACCGCCGCAGCGACGTGCCGCGCATGGGAAGCAGTAAGGGGGCGCCCGAGAGCGCACCCGGCAGGTCCCCCTGGTACTTCTCCGCGAGCTCGGGCGTCCCGTACAGAGACAGCTCCGAGCTCCCAAGAGGATGACCGAAGAGGCGAAGCGTGCCTCCCTGCTGCGGGGCCGCGTCAGCGAGCACCAGGTGCAACCGACCGACTGCCAGCTCCTCGAGCAGCCGGTCCTGCGTGTCTTGGCGGGCGACAACGGGGCCGTACCCCGCGACCGTGAACGCGGGCTCGAGGAGCCGGAAGGCCAGGGCCTTGGGGACTGAGCCGACCACGCCGACCCGGAGTGGCGTTCTGCGTGGGCGCTCGTGGCCCCTCGCCACCTCGGAAGCGTCCCGCGCCAGGCGGCTGACCTCTTCCGCGTACCACGCGATCTCGTTGCCGAGCGCTGTGAGGACGAGCCTTCGCCCGCGGCGCTCGAACAGATCGCCGCCGAGCTCCTCCTCGAGCGCGCGCATCTGCATGCTGAGGTTCGAGTGGGTGGTGCCGAGCTCGCGCGCCGCTCGCACGAGGCTTCCCTCGCGGGCGACGACTGCGAAGTAGTGCAGCCGCGGCAGGCTCGCCTGTTCCATCCGGCCTATGTCATCGAGAGCGACGGTGCTTGTCAACCCATCACTATTGATGAACTGATGTCCCTGGTGTAAGTGTGAGGGCCATGCAGAGCTCCATCGTACGCCGCGTGATCGCACGGGCGGTCGCCGCCGCGGCGATCTTGCTGCTCGCTGGGCCCGCTGCGAGCCAAGACGCGGGCGCACCGGTCGCATCGGCGAGTTCCGATGCCGCGTCGCCGGCCGCGCCCTCCGACCCACGAACGGCGCAGGTGCGCGCGCTGCTCGCCGGAACCCTGGATGTCGCCGTCGCGCCGCAAGCGCTGTTCGACGTCGCGCTGGACGACGAGGCCGCTCTCCAGATCGAGGCCGCGCGTGTCCGCGCGTTCCTACGGGCGGCCGACGAAGCGGCTCGTCCGGCGGAGCCGCCAGCGCGGTCGCGGGGACGTCGCGCCACGGTCGAGGCTCCCGACGCTGGCTCGCTCCGCACCGATCTCGCCGCGCTCGACCCTACGCTTTTTCGCGAGCGCGTAGAGCTCGATCGTGCGCGCCTCGAGTTCTACGAGCTGAGCGCGGAGCGGCGGGCAGAGCTGCTCCAAGCTCACGCCGCGCGCC
>JBDHVE010000198.1:0-16027 GCA_039809485.1 Polyangiaceae bacterium
CTTGATGACCGCGACGCCGCCGACGAGCTTCGCGAGGCGCTCCTGGAGCTTCTCGCGATCGTAGTCGCTCGTCGTGTTCTCGACCTGGGCGCGGATCTCCGCGATGCGGCCCTTGATCTTGTCCTTGTTGCCGGCGCCGTCGACGATCGTGGTGTTGTCCTTGTCGAGCGTGACGCGCTTGGCGCGGCCGAGGTCCGAGATCGTGACGTTCTCGAGCTTCAGGCCGAGCTCCTCGGCGATGACCTGGCCGCCCGTGAGGGTGGCGATGTCCTTGAGCATCTCCTTGCGGCGGTCACCGAAGCCCGGCGCCTTGCAGGCCGCGCAGTGGAGCGTGCCACGGAGCTTGTTGACGACGAGCGTCGCGAGCGCCTCGCCCTCGATGTCCTCGGCGAGGATGAGGAGCGGCTTCTGCTGACGGGCGATCGCCTCGAGCACCGGGAGGAGATCCTTCATGTTGGAGATCTTCTTCTCCGAGATGAGGATGTACGGGTCCTCGAGGACCGCCTCCATGCGCTCCGGGTCCGTGACGAAGTACGGCGAGAGGTAGCCGCGGTCGAACTGCATACCCTCGACGACGTCGAGCGTGGTCTCGGCCGTGCGCGACTCCTCGACGGTGATGACGCCTTCCTTGCCGACCTTCTCCATGGCCTGGGCAAGCTTCTCGCCGATCTCCTTGTCGCCGTTCGCGCTGATGGTGCCGACCTGAGCGATCTCCTTCGGATCCTTGGTCTGCTTCGCCATCTTCTTGAGCGCGTCGGTCAGGGTCTCGACCGCCTTGTCGACGCCGCGCTTGATCTCCATCGGGTTGTGGCCCGCCGCGACGAGCTTCGAGCCCTCGCGGTAGATCGCCTGCGCGAGCACCGTCGCCGTCGTGGTGCCGTCGCCCGCGACGTCGCTCGTCTTCGACGCGACTTCACGGACCATCTGGGCGCCCATGTTCTCGAAGCGGTTCTCGAGCTCGATCTCCTTCGCGACCGTGACGCCGTCCTTCGTCACCGTCGGCGAGCCGAAGCTCTTCTCGATGACGACGTTGCGGCCCTTCGGTCCGAGGGTGACCTTGACCGCATCGGCGAGCGCGTTGACGCCCGAGAGGATCAGGTTGCGAGCGGACTCGGTGTAGACGATTTCTTTCGCTGCCATTTTCAGTACCTCTGAATCTTTTCTGGAACTTGTTCGGGGCTCCGCGCATCACGTGATTGACGCCCGCGGAGCGAAGCGGCGAGCTACGGTCGCGTCACTTCTCGAGGACGGCGAGGATGTCGTCCTCGCGCACGATGAGGCGCTCCTCGCCTTCGAGCTTGACCTCGGTGCCGCTGTACTTGCCGAAGAGCACGCGGTCGCCGACCTTCACGTCGAGCTTCCGGGTCGTGCCGTCCTCGAGGACCTTGCCGTTGCCGACCGCGACGACCTCACCCTCGATCGGCTTCTCCTTCGCCGTGTCGGGGATGATGATGCCGCCCTTGGTCTTCTCCTCTTCCTTCACACGCTTGAGGATCACGCGGTCCTGCAGGGGCCGGATATTCATGGTCGCTTCCTCCGTTCGAGGTCGGTTTCGTGTCGGTGGCTGGTGCCGCTCCGGTCCCGGAGCGTGCGCTCCCAGCCGAAAGGCTCTGCCGGGCGAGCCGGCGGTCGTTTGCTAGCACTCACGATCGGCGAGTGCTAACGGCGCCGCGGAACATAATCTGGGCCCTCCCGCCGTCAAGGGGCGCGGGAGCACGACCGGGGCTGGACGCCGCGACGCGGTGAAAACGTCGTGCTTACGCGAGGAAAGCTGCGCTTCCGGGTCGCTCGCGCGCCTCGACTGTGGACCTCTGGCACTCCCGCAGCTCGAGTGCTGCCGAGAAATGCACACCTAAGCCCGCGGACCCGTTGCGGAATTGCCCACGGCACCCTGTTTGATACGACAAAGGAGAAGAACACGTAGGACCGGCCCAGGCGGTGCCCGGGACTCCACTCCCGGGCAGGCACAGGCCGGCGCTCTGGAGGTTGGAATGTCGATCGTGGCCACGGCGTCCGTCTCGGATTTCTTCGAGCAGATCGTCATCGACGCGATGAAGACCCGCGGGGTGAGCGCGTCCGAGGGAGCGACGAGCTATGTCGTCTCGGTCCTCTCGGAGCTCGCGAAGCCCGGCAGTCCCGTCGAGCGCACGCTCGAGCGCCCCCTCACCCTCCTCCTCGACGAGGCGCTCCACACGCCTCAGCTCGCGGACCGTTTCGAACGGCTCCGCACGCTGGGCGACGGCGTCCTCTACTCGTCGGGGTTCTTCGCCGACCATTTCGAAGCGCGCGGGGTCGATGCCAAGTACGTCATGGGCATCGGTCGGACCGCATACGAGAACGCGGGCTCGCTCCTTCGCCGCAGCGACGAGGATGCCGGCCCCGACATCTTCGCGGAGCTCGCCGCGCGCTTCGACGCGTTCGTCGCCGTGATCGCGGAGGTCGCGAACGCGACGATCGCCCGCGGCGTCGCGACGTCGCAGGGTCTCGTGAAGGTCTACGAGCGATGGCTCAAGACCGGGAGCGAAAGCCTCGCCGACGCGCTCAGCTCGCATGGCTTCGTCACGCCGCGCGGAGGACGCGTCCTCTCGTGACCGATAGGCGCGCCTCTCCTCTCCTCGCCGGCAACGGCGCCGGCCTCGTTCGTGAGATCGCGCTCGCGAGCCGCGTCCAAGCGGCTCTCGAGCGCCTCTATCACCTCGATCGCGCCGCCGACGTCGACGGCTTCGTCGTGCACGCCGACGAAGGCGAGCGCGAGGCGCTCTTCCTCCGCGAAGCGGAGGACGGCGCGCTCGAGATGCGCCTCCGTCTGCCTCGCCTCGCGGAGGCGAGCGCCGATCTCGACGGCATCTGCCAGATCATCGAGGGCGTGAGTCACTTCGTCTACGTCGCCGAGCGCGCGTCGCGCCAGCGCGAGACGACGCAGCTCGAGCTCGAGCTCCAGGCCGAGGTCGACAAGTACGTCGTCCTCGCCGCGTCGATCCCGGAGTTCGACGAACGCGCGAGCCGCCGGCTCCGCGAGCAGCTCTTCGACGACGTCTCGTACGTGCACGACGACGACAGCGAGCTCGGCGAGCGGTACCGCGTCGCGAGCCAGTGCGCGCGCCGTTTCGTCTCGCGGATCGAACGCGACTTCGTCGCACGCGCGCGCTTCGGCGAGATGCAGCGCGAGCTCCGCCGGTTCTTCCACATGGGCCAGGGCGAGAAGCTGCGCGCCGCCTGAAGCACTCCTGACGATCGGTCGGGGCCACCTCGACGGGATGCGCCCCCCAGGCGACATGCCTTCGCAGCGCCGAGCGCGCGCGGTCGTGATCACCCTTGTTCGCGTGCCGATCGGCGACCACAGCGTCGCCGCATGAAGCTCCACCTCTCCGCACTCACCGCGCTCGCCTTCGGCGTGCTCCTCCTGCCCGTCTCGAGCACGGGCTGCGTGTCCGACGAGGAGGTCGCGAGCGACGGCTCTGCGCAGAGCGACGAGGAGCTCGCCGCGAAGTACACGTGCGACGAGAAGTGCGTCGTCGACGTGTTCAAGGACTTCTCGAAGGTCTCGCGACCGTCGTACGGCGAAGGCGCCGCGCGCGCGTGGGTGAAGGCCGAGGTCGCGAAGGCGAAGAAGGCGTGGGGCTCCCGCGCGCGGCAGATCACGATCGCCGAGGACAGCACCGTCGACGCGCAGGGACACGAGATCGTGAACCTCGTCGTGAAGCTCCCCGGCACGTACCACATGAAGCACCGGAAGCCGGTCGCGATCCAGTCCCACCTCGACATGGTCTTCGCCGCGAAGGCGGCGCAGCCGGGGCAGCCGCTCGATCCCTTCTTCGCGAACGGTGTCGACGTCGTCGAGACCGACGCGACGGATGCGCAAGGCAATCCGCTCCTCGACGACGAGGGCAACGCGATCAGGATCCTCCACGCGAGGGACTTCGCGACGACGCTCGGCGCGGACGACGGCCAGGGCGTCGCGCAGATGATCCGTTACGTGCGTCAGCCGAGCCTCGTCCACCCGCCGCTCGAGCTCGTCTTCACGGCCGCGGAGGAGGTCGGCCTCATCGGCGCGCTGAGCTACGACAAGGCGAAGCTTCCGCTCGATGCGGTCGCGATGATCTCGCTCGACGCGTCGAGCGCGAAGGACGTGACGAACCCGCGCGTCCTCGCCGACCCGAAGCTCCGGATCCTCGTCGGCGCCAACGGCGGCATCATCTCGGCCGACGAAGGCAAGCTGCCGGCCCAGGCCGTCGCGGCGAACGCGAAGCGCGTGTCGCTGGGCCTGAAGGGCGGCCACTCGGGCAACGACATCGGGTTCAAGCGCATGAACGCGATGAAGGCGCTCTCCGCGATGCTCGTGAAGGCGCGCGAGACGGATCCGAACCTGCAGATCATCGACGTGTCTATCGGCGACTACGCCGCGCGGCGCGGACAGAACCGGATCGCGAACGCGTTCGAGGCGACGATCGCGGTCGACGGCGGGACGGACACGCAGGAGCTCGCGACGACGCTCTCGACCTACTTCACGCAGTACGCCGCCCCGTTCACGGACGAGGCTCCCGGCGCGGTGACGTTCACGGTGAAGGACGCGGCGGCCGCAGCGGCGCCCGAAGGCGCTCTCTCGCCCGCGATCACGACGAAGCTCGTCGACGCCCTCGCGCAGGCGCCGCAGGGCATCCAGCTCGTCGATCCGATCTTCCCGCTCGGCGCGAAATCGTCGTCGAACCTCGGCTACCTCGGGATCTCGAGCTCGGGGAACGAGAAGCTCGCGATGTTCGGCTACATGCCGCGCGCCTACGACATCGCGGACGCCCGCGGCCTCGACACGAGGACGAGGGACCTCTTCGCCGACGTCGTCGAGGCGGGCGGCCTCACGCTCGACGGCACGAACGCGACGAAGCGCACGTCGACCGAGGTCCAGCCCTGGTTCGTGTCGCAGAGCTCGCAGATCGTGCGGAAGACGCTCGGGATCGAGGGCGACGACGGCAAGTACCTCTTCGAGGACACTATCGTCCTCGGGGGCGGCACCGAGCCCGGCGAGTTCATGCGGATGTTCCCCGCGTTGAAGGACCGCGCGATCGGAATCGGCCCGGTCATCGTGCAAGCACACACGGTGAACGAGGCCATGGTCGTCTCGAGCTTCGAGGAGTCGACGAAGGCGATCCAGAAGGTGCTCGTCGCCTGGGGCAACGACCCGACGTTCCTCCGCTGAGCCGTGCGCGCGGGACCAGGTCCCTGGACGCGCCCGCGTTCAGGGGCCTCGCATCCGTTCCCCCGTGCGCGTCCGGTCGCCGGCCGTAACGTCGTGAGATCACGCGCGCGCAGCAGCGGACGAGGCCGGCACGCCGGCTGCTCTAGCTCCCTCCGACCCCCTGAATCCAGGGATGGAGGGATTCTCATATGAAGCTCGCGAACCTCGTTCTTCTCTCGACGGTGGCTTTCTTCGGTGTGGCGACGCTCGGGTGCAACGTGCGCGCGAAAGACGACGCGAACGGCGAGTCGCTCGGCACTTCGGAGTCCCAGCTCGTGGAGGACGACAGCGAGTCGGACGACACCGACGGCGACGCGGAGGCGGGCCTCGACGAGCCGCTGAGCGGCGCGACCCCGCTCGACCCGAGCACGCCGGCCGACGGCGCGACCGACGACGAGGTGGCCGCGAAGGTGAAGGCGAACGTCGGAAAGTTCTTCCAGCCGGCGGGGTGCATCGTCACCGAGCTCGTCGGGAACAAGGCCACGCACGTGTTCAAGGGCTGCTCCGGTCCGTACGGCCTCGCGAGCTTCGAGGGCACCGTCACGTCGACCTACTCGGTCGCGGACGGCAAGCTGACCATCACGCACACGTTCGACGGCTTCAAGGCGAACGGCGCCGCGATCAGCGGTTCGCGCGTGATCACGTACGCGAAGGAGGGCGGCAAGATCGTGCGCACCCGCACCGGTAACTGGTCGGGCACGACGAAGAAGGGCCGCCCGATCGCGCACACCGCGAGCTTCGTCGCGACGTGGGATCCCGTCGCGCGCTGCATCGAGCGCGACGGCTCCGCGCAGACGACGATCGGCGGCAAGTCGTTCGAGCGCACGCTCACCGACTACAAGCGCTGCGGCATCGGCCGCGGCGGGTGCCCGGAGAGCGGCAAGCTCGTCCTCGAGCGCACGAAGGACGGCGAATCGCTGTCGCTCTCGATCGAGTTCCTCGGCGGCACGAGCTACCGCGTGACGCGTCCGAACGGAACGCAGGTCGACCGCCGCCTCGCCTGCAACCCGAACGCGAGCTGAATCCGCGTCGCATTGCGACGGACCACGTCCCCGGCTAGATGTCTGGCCGGGGATGGGAACCGAACCACGGGGGCGGCCGGCGCGAACCGGCGCCGAAATACTCGCGACCGCCGTCGCGGAGGCGGGGATCGGGACGTGGAGCCTCGATGTCGCGACCGACACCGTCGGGTGCAACGACGTGTTCGCGCGGCTCTTCGGCCTCGCGGACGTGAGTGAAGCTTCCTTCGATTCGTTGGTCGCGCACGCGATCCCGGAGGACCGCGCCGGCGTCGTCGCCGAGATGACCCGCGCGCGGACGGAGAAGCGTCCGATCCTGCATCGGTGCCGGATCAAGCGCGTCGACGACGGCACGATCCGGTGGGTCGAAGCCACCGGATCGTTCGCCTTCGACGAGAACGGCGTGCCCGTCGCAGCGGCAGGCACGCTCCGCGACGTGACGACCGAGGTAGAGACCGCGACGGCTCTGGCGGTCAGCAAGAAGCGGCTCGAGATGGCCGTCGTCGGCGCGAAGACGGCGACCTGGGAGTGGATCCTCGAAGACGATCGCGTCCTCCACGAATCGCTGCCGGTGTCACTCGGCTACTCGGTCGAGGAGATGCCGCGCACCGCGAGGGAGTGGGCGAGCCTCGCGCTCGAGGACGACGCCGCGCACACGGCGATCGTCATGCGCGATCTCGCCGAGGGCAGGACCGAGCTCGTCGACATCGACATCCGCGTGCGCGCCAAGAGCGGTGAGCCTCGTTGGTTGAACATGCGAGCCGGCTCCGTGCGTGACGCCGCCGGCAAGGTCGTGCGGGTCGTCGGCACGAGCGTCGACATCAACGAGCGGAAGATCGCCGAGGAGCGGCTCCGTGAGCAGTTCGAGTCGCTCGAGAGCATCCTCGAGCACCTCCCGGTCATGGTGACGTTCTACGACGCGGCCACGGCGCGCTTCTCGTTCGTCAACGGCGCGGCGGAGCGCATCCTCGGCTGGTCGAGGACGGAGTGGCTCGAGACCGACATCCTCGGCAAGCTCCTCGTCGATCCCGGCCAACGCGAGGCCTGCGTCGCGTACATGCTCGAGGGACCGACCGGCACGTGGAGGAAGTTCCCCGAGCGCACCCGCGACGGAAGAATCGTCGAGACCTCCTGGTGCAACGTGCGCCTCCCGGACGGGCGCATGATGGGGATCGGGCAGGACGTCACCTTCGAGACGCAGCTCCAGCAGACGCAGAAGCTCGAGTCGCTCGGCGTCCTCGCCGGCGGCATCGCGCACGACTTCAACAACCTCCTCGTCGGGATCCTCGCCAACGCGAGCCTCGCGCGCGCCGAGTCGCCTCCGGGCCTCGACGAGATCCTCGCCGACGTCGAGCGCTCCGCCGAACGCCTCGCCGAGCTCACGCGCCAGCTCCTCGCGTACGCGGGCAAGGGCCGTTTCGTGATCCAGTCGTTCGATCTCGGCGCGGTCGTCCGCGAGATGACGGCGCTCCTCGCCGCGGCCGTCTCGAAGCGCGCCGCCTTCACCGTCGACATCCCGAGCTCGCTCCCGCCGCTCGAGGGCGACGTCACGCAGATCCGGCAGGTCGTGATGAATCTGATCACGAACGCGTCCGATGCGCTCGGAGATCGCGACGGCGAGATCCTCGTCCGGGCGCGGACGGTGACGCTCGCGGAAGAGCAGACGACGAACGTGACGGGCCAGGTCGCCCCGGGACGCTACGTGTCGCTCGAGGTCTCCGACACGGGCAGCGGAATGTCGCCGGACACGCTCGCGCACATCTTCGAGCCGTTCTTCACGACGAAGTTCGCCGGCCGCGGGCTCGGGCTCGCCGCGACGCTCGGAATCGTGCGAGGGCATCACGGCGCGCTCGACGTGACGAGCGACGTGGGGAGAGGGTCGACGTTCCGCCTGCTCCTCCCGGCGCCGGAGGAGGCGCGCACCGAGCGCGGCGCGTCGGCCCGTGGCCCCGTCGTGCTGGTCGTCGAGGACGATCCGCTCGTCGCGCAGGTGTCACGCCGCATCCTCGAGCGCCGCGGCTTCACCGTGCACCTCGCCGCGGACGCGGTCGCGGCGATGCGCGTGGTCGCGAGCACGCCCGGGCTCGCGCTCGTGCTGCTCGACTGGACGACGGCCGAAGGCGACGCGCGAGCGACCCTCGCGGCGCTGCAAGAGCGCGCCGCGTCGGTCCGCGTCGTCGTCACGAGCGGCGCTCCGGGCGCGGCGGACGTCGCGCGCGCACCGAACGTCGCCGGGTTCCTGCCGAAGCCGTTCGGAAACGACGAGCTCGTCCGCGCGGTGACCGCGGCGCTCGACGAGAAGCGCTAGCTCAGAGGCCCATCAGCTTCGCGATGTAGTACCGCATCGTCTCGGTCGTGCCGCCGCCGATCCGGAGGAGGCGCTGATCGCGGAAGGCGCGGGCGATCGGGTACTCCTCGATGTAGCCCGCGCCGCCGTGGAACTGCATGCACTGGTCGATGACCTTGGTGCCGAGCTCGCCGACGAAGACCTTTGCCATCGAGATGAGCTTCACCGTCTCGAAGGAGAGCGGCTGCTTCTTCACGTGCTTCTCGTCGTTGTAGACGTCCGCCGCCTTGTAGGTGAGCGCCTTCGCTGCCTCGAGCTCGATCTGCAGCTCGACGAACTTGTGCTGCCAGTATTCGCGCTTGATGAGGGGCTTGCCGAACGCCTTGCGCTCGCGACCGTAGGCGATCGCCTCGTCGATCGCGATCTGGAGGCCCGAGCAGGCGCTCGCGCACGCGATGAGGCGCTCGGTCTGGAAGTTCTGCATGAGGTACATGAAGCCCTGGTTCTCCTCGCCGAGAAGGAACCGCTTCGGCACCCGCATGTCCTCGAACGCGAGCTCCGCGGTGTCGCTCGAGTGGTTGCCGACCTTCTTCAGCTTCTTCGAGACGCTGAAGCCCTTCGTGCTCGTCGGCACGAGGAAGAAGCTGCAGCCGTGGGCGCCCGCCTCGGGGTTCGTCTTGACGAGGAGGGTCACGAAGTCGGCGCGCGTGCCGTTCGTGATGTACGTCTTCGACCCGTTGACGATGAAGTCGTCGCCGTCCTTCTTCGCCCACGTCTGGATGCCGGCGACGTCGGAGCCCGCGTTCGGCTCGCTGACGCCGAGCGCGGCGATCTTCTCGCCGCGGAGGGCCGGCCGCAGGAACTCCTCGATCTGGTCCCTGCTCCCGAGGTCGGAGATGACCGGCGTCGCCATGTCGCTCTGGACCAGCAGGCCCATCGTGACGCCCGCCGAGCGACCGCGCGGCAGCTCCTCGCCCTTCGCGATGCTGAACCAGTAGTCGCCCCCGAGGCCGCCATGCTCTTCGGGGTAGTGCGCCGCGAGGAGGCCGAGCTCGCCCGCACGCTTGAACACCTCGTTCGGGAAGAGCTCGTTCTTCTCCCACTCGTCCGCGAACGGCGCGAGCTCCTTCTCGGCGAACTGCCGAACCGTCTTACGGAACTGGTCGTGCTCTTCGCGGAACGGGGTGAACATGACTTCTTTCGTACACGAAACATCCGCGAGCGCAAGGTGCGCCGAGCCGCGGACGACCGCGTCCGGAGAACGTCACTTCACGATCGTCTTGCAGCCGAGGACGACCGAGAGCTGAGCCGCCCCTGCGCTCTGCTTCACGGCGTCGCACGTCGACGGGCAGAGCACGATCTTGGTCGGCGTCGCGCCCGTCGCCGGGTCGACGTCGTAGTACCAGCCGCCGGAGCCGTCGCACGTCTGCGAGGACTTCTTGTTGCCGATGAGCGTCTTGTTGCCGCCCGACGTGAGCTCGACGTTGACCTTGTCGTAGTCCGGCGTCCCGCTCGTCGGCTTCGGCACCGCGTACTCGCACGGAAGCGCATTGCCGCGGATCTTGTCGAGCGCCGCCTGGAAGTCCTGCGTCACGTTGCTCGACGTGTTCACGATGAAGGCCGCGTTCGTGCCACCGGCCGCCGCGAGCGAGTCGAGGTTCGGCTTCGCCGTCGCCGCTTCGTCGCCCGAGAAGACGCCGATCACGAACGTCTTGATGCTCGGCGTCCCGGACTTGCCCGCCGCTGCGAGGTTCGCGATCGACGGGATGTCGAGCGGCGCACAGCGCGTCGGGAGCCCGTCCGTCGCAAGGACGAGGACGACCGCATGGCCCGGATGGCTGGTCGCGTACTGCTTCGCGATCGCGAGCCCACCGGTGACCGCCGCGGACGTGGGCGTCAACGCGTCGGCGGGCGGATCGGGCAGGGCATTGATCGCGCCGGTGAGGGCGCCCGCATTGGCGGGGAGCGACGCGATCGGCACCGTGGGGGTCGTGTAGTCGGAGAGCACGCACTGCGTGCCGTCGCAGCTCGAGGTCGTGACCGGCTTGCAGCTCCCGATGAGGCAGCCCGCGCCGCCGACGAGGCAGTCGCCGAAGGTGAAGATGCCCTGCGTGCAGAGCCCGACCTGTCGGCACGGCGCACTGCCGGGGCAGTCGGCGTTGGAATCGCAGCTCTGCGCGATCCCCGCGTTCGTGTCGCACGCCTTCAGGAAGCAGCGCCCGTAGCTCGTCGCGCCGACGGTGCACTGGGCGTTGCTCGTGCACGACGAGGGCGCGCCGGGATGCTTGATCGGGAAGACGCCGAGGCCGACGCCGATCCCGCTCGACGCGGGCGCGGAGACGAACCCGTTCAGCGCCGTCTTCACGGCCTGCCACTTCGTCGTGCCGCCGCCGACCTCCGTCATCATCGAGCCCGACGCGTCGAGCATGACGAGGATGTCGAGCGGCGCGCCCTCGGCCTGCTGCACCTCCGACGCGCACTGATCGAGCCCCGCGTCGGGGGGCGTCGCGCCGCTGCTCGATCCGATGCTGCCGCTCGCGCCGCTGCTCGAGGACTCGTCTCCGGAGCTCGTGCCCGGCGCGCCCGTCGTGCCGGCGTCGACGTCCGACTCGGAGGCCCGACCGCTCGATCCGCACGCGGGTGCGGCGACGACGGCGAGCGAAGCGAGGAGCACGGAGGCGACGAGCGTCCTGGACATGCGCCCTTGCGTAGTCGAAACACACCCCGCCGGGCACTGCGATCGGACCAGGAGGCGCCTCCGAGACGGGATGGAGGCGCGCCGCCTCCTCTCAGCCCGCGACGCTCACTTCACGGTCGCAGCCGGGACCATGTTCGCGATCGGCGGGACCTCGCGGAGCGCCGCGATCAGCGCGTCCTTGTCGGCGTCGGTCATGCCCGCGTAGTACGACCAGGGCATGACGTAGAGGTAGCGCCCTGCCTTGTTCTTGCCGTCGGTGAGCGCGCGCTTGATGTCCTCGTCGCTGTAGGAACCGAGCCCGGTCGCCTTGTCGCTCGTGATGTTCGCGGCGTAGACCTCGCCCTTGCCGGGGACCGGGAACTTCATCCCGCCGGAGAGCTCGCGACCGGGGATGTTCTCCATCCGCGCGTTCTTCCCGTCGTGGCAGTCGTGGCAGGAGCAGACGTCGAGGAGCCAGCGGCCGCGCGCGAGCTTCTCGGTCGGCGCCGGAGGCGGCGAGCTCGCGAGCGGCTTCGGCAGGCCGCGGATGAACATCGAGACCGGGAACTTCACCTCGGTCTTGCCCGGGTCGTTCTTCACCGCCGGCAGCGTACGGAGGTAGGCGATGATCGCGAGCGCATCGTCGTCCGGGAGCGCTCGCCCGTAGGTCTGCCACGGCATCTGCGGGAAGAGCGCGTGGCCGTCCTTGCCGACACCTTCGCGCATCGCGCGGAGCACTTCGCCGTCGGTCCAGTTGCCGATCCCGGTCTCCGGATCGGGCGTGAGGTTGTGCGAACGGAGGCGGAACGGCGCCTCGCCCATCGGCCCGAAGTCGCGTCCGGCGCCCACCTTGCCGGGGACGGGCGGGTCACCCGGCTTCGACTCGTCGATCGGCGAGTGACACCCGGTGCATCCGGTCACGTGCTCGACGAGGTACTTGCCGCGCGCGATCGCCTCCGGTGAAGACGGCGCCTTCACGTCGGGCGGCGGCCGCGACGCAGGAGAGAGGACGAAGAACTTCACGACGACGGCGAGGATGCCGACGACCAGCAGCCCGACGACACCGAGCGCGATGCGCGACACGAGCTTCTTCATCTTCCTGGACTCCCCCTCTCCGCCTTCGCGGGCTCTGGATCGAACGTGCGGACGTACGCGACGAGCGCGGCGAGCTGCGCGTCGTCGAACACGCCGGCGAACGGAGGCATCCCCGTCGGCGTACCGGAGGTGATCGTGCGCCGGATGTCCGCGTCGCTCCGCGACGCATGGAACGCATGATCGCGGAAGTTCCGTGGCGACGCGCCGTTCGCCACCGGTGGCCCTCCGGCGCCATCGGCGCCGTGACAGCGCGCGCACGCGCTCGCGAAGAGCGCATCACCGCGCGGCCGCTGTCCGGCATCGGAGCGCGAGCATGCGGACGCGGACGCGACGACGAGCAACGTCATCGCGCCGAACGCAGCACGTCGGATCCCGCCGCCCATGAACCGAGCATCCTCGCCGCTGCGAGGATGCTCTGTCAAAGCTTCGCGCGCGCGGTCAGCGCCGCTTCGCGGCCGGCGTGGGCTTGTTCGCCCGGCTCTTCTTCGCGGCAGGCTTCTTCGCGGCAGGCTTCTTCGGCGCGACGGCCTTCTTCGCCGCGATCTTCTTCGTCGCGATCTTCTTCGCGGCCGGCTTCGCCGCGGTCTTCTTCGTCGCGATCTTCTTCGCGGCCGGCTTCGACGCGCCGTTCTTCGCTGTCGCCTTGACCTTGGTCTTGGCCTTCGCGGCGAGCTTCTTCGCCGTCGCCTTGACCTTCGCGAGCACCTTCTTCGCGGGCGTTCCGTTCGTCCCGGAGGCCTTCGCCGTGGGCTTCTCGCTCTTCGCGGCTCGTCCGGCTCCGGCCATCTTCTCGGGCGCGGGCTTGGCGGCGCCGGCGGTCCCGTTGATCGACGGGCGGACGACACCCGCGCGCGCCTTCTCGCGGGAGCGGAGCGTCTCGCGGACCTTGTCGTCGAAGTCGTCGAACTCGAACGGCTTGTCGATGTACGCGTCCGCGCCGTAGAGCGGGCTCGTCATCTGGTTCAGGTTCTCGCCGATGCCGGTGAGCATGACGACGCCCGTGTGCGCGAGCGCGACGTCCTCACGGATCTTCCGGCAGACCTCCCAGCCGCTCATCCCCGGCATCATGACGTCGAGGACGACGAGATCCGGCAGGTGCTCGCGGGCGAGGCGCCAGGCTTCCTCACCGTCGGACGCCTGGATGACCTCGAGCTTGGGGTCGTCCATCGTCCGCAGGTGACGCGCCACGAGCTCCAACATCGAGGGCTCGTCGTCGGCGACGAGGACGAGCGGCGAAGAGGTCGGCATGGCGGGCATTGTCATTTCGACGGGACGCCCGGGTCAAGGGTCGAACGCGGGATCCGCGCTCGGGTCACTCGTCCCTGAACTTCGTCGCAACGTGCGAGGTCGATTCGACGAGCTGCTTCGACGCATTCACGTGCTTCACCATCGTGGGCATGTGGCCCTTGGTGAGCTTGAGCTTCCCCTGCATCAGCGCCTTGGTCGGGTCGATCTCCTTCTTGATGACCTGCTTCCACTGCGCGTAGCTCGCGACGACGACGAACGGGGCCTTCTCCTCGGCCTCCTTCGCGGGCATCAGCGTGCAGGAGCGGCATTCGCCGCCGTGCACGTCGAGGAACATCGCGAGGTCCTCGGGGATGCCGAGCGTGGGCTCGGCCTTGACGACCATCGCGACGACGCCGTGCGTCCAGTCCTTGCCGGCCTTCTTGTACTCGGCGTTCGCGTTGATCGCGTCCTTGTAGGCCGCCATCCACTCGGGGGAAGGGAAATCGAGCGCCATGGCCGCTTCTCATAGTCGGGACCGCGGCGCGTGTACACCCTCGCTTGGCGGGGGTTTACAGGCGCCGTCCGCGGCGCCAGACTCGCCCTCGCGACATGGCGAGACCGAAGGTCCACGGTCGGGGGAACAAGCGGCTGGACGCCGTGCTCGACTTCGTGGCGTTCGCCGCGCGGCCGATGCCGCTGGTCACGCTCCTCGACGAAGCGCCGCGGCGGATCGCGGAGATCCTCGCGGCGCCGGTCTGCTCGCTGTACCTCGTCGAGGGCGACGGGCACGAGCTCGTCATGCGCGGCAACGTGGGCTTCGCACAGACGGCGCTCGGACAAGTGCGCCTCTCGATCGGCGTCGGCATGACGGGACAGGCGGTCGAGTACCTGCGTCCGATCTCGACCGAGAACGCCGAGGCGCACAGCGCCTACAAGCACTTCGACACGCTCGGCGAGGAGCGCTTCCCCGTCTTCCTCGCCGTCCCGATCCGCGGCAAGAGCGGCCCCCTCGGCGCCGTCGTCGTCCAGCGGGAGAAGGAAGCCGGCGCGTTCGAGGACCGCGACGTCGAGCTCTGCGTCGCGCTCGGCGCGATCATCTCGGCGGGGATCCGTCATGCCGAGCTCATCGATTCGCGGCGCGATCGGCCCGCCTCCGCCGCGAGGCGCGCGGGCGGCGGGACGCGCAAGGTGACGCTCACCGGGACGACGTTCCGGCCGGGCCGCGCGCTCGGTGCCCTCGCCGCGCTCCGGCGGCCGGGCGGGAGGCCGAGCGAGACGCGGCTCGGCACCGAGGTGTCCGAGGATCAGCGCCTCCTCCGCGGGGCGTTCGACGTCGCCGACAAGTCGATCCGCGCGCTCACGACGCGCGCGCGCAAGATGCGCCTCGGGGGCGACGCCGCCTTCCTCTCGACCTACGTCGACATCCTCGGCGACGCCCGCTTCCGCGAGCGCGCAGCGGAGCTCGTCGCGGAGGGGACCGGCATCGCGACCGCGCTCGGTCGCGTCGCGCGCGAGGTCACCCGGACGGCCGCATCGGTCACGCGCGACGCGTTCCTCGAGGAGCGCGCACGTGACATCGAGGACCTCTGCGATGCGCTCGTGATGCTCGCCGCGACGGACAAGCGGGCGGAGCTCCCGTCGAAAGCGATCCTCATCGGCGACGCGCTCTCCGTCTTCGACCTGCTGATCTCGGCGCGGGCGCATCCGGTCGGGATCGTCCTCAGCGATCGCGCGAAGGGTCCGCGGACCCGGACGTTGCTGCGCCTCCTCGACGTGCCGGCAATCGTCGGCGTCGAGGGCCTCTTCAAGTGGGCCGCGGACGGTGACGTCGCGCTCCTCGACGGCGATCACGGCATCCTCGTCATCAACCCGTCGCGGAGCGAGGTCGCATCGCTCCGTGAGTACAAGCGCAATTCGGGCTCCGAAGCGCTAGACTGACGCGCTCCCGTCACGAGCCAAGCTCTGGCGCGTGCGGGGGTTCCACAGGAGATGCTCGTGCCGTCCCCTTCCCAGCCCGACACCGGACTCCAGGATCTGATCGAGTCCTCGGACGGGGATCGGCCGTCGATCACGGACGTCAACGGGACCGTCGCGCGCTTCGAGATGGCCTACAACCCGCGCGAGGACGAGCGATTCGTCTTCGGGCCGCCGCTCTGGCAGCGTGCGCCGTCGCTCGTCTACCTCGGCTTCGCGCTCACCCTCGCGACGGCCGTTTTCCTGGCGTACCACGGGCCGAGCAACACCTCGCTCTACGTCTGGGTCGTCGAGGGGGACCGGAATCGTCCGCTCGGCTCGATGCCGCTCACGTTCCTGATCCTGTTCTCCGCGATCGCGACCGTGCTCCGCGCGGGGATGCGCGGCGTGATCGTGACGAAGGACGGCGTCGAGGCCCGCTACCTGCTCGCGCTCGGCGTCCCGCGGATCCGCAAGTGGACGTGGTCGCAGATCGATCGGCTCGTCGTCGACGACGAGGACGTGATGCTCGAGCT
>JBDHVE010000199.1:0-15580 GCA_039809485.1 Polyangiaceae bacterium
CGGCGCGCGTCCGCCGCGGGCGTCGCGGCCTGCGCCGCAGCCGCGACGGCAGCCGCGCGGTGGGCCGCGGCGCGCTCGGCCGGGGCCTGGTACATCGAGGTCGCCATCACGAGACCGGCGCTCAGCGTGAGGCCCGCCGCGACGACGGCGATGTTGAGCGGCGACCACCCGCCACGCTTGGTGGGCTTCGCCGAGACGTCGATCGAGTCGCGGACGACGGGCGCGGTCGTGATCGTGGACGGCTGCTCCTGCGCATCGACGTCGCTCGAGACCGAGAGCCCGCTCGGCTCTGCCGGCGCGGCCGACGTCGTCGCCGGAGGCGCGTGGGGCGCCGCCGAGAGCGCGCTCGCGTCGATGATCGACGCTCGGCGCGGGA
Organism: Polyangiaceae bacterium; assembly: GCA_039809485.1. Classification (GTDB taxonomy): domain Bacteria; phylum Myxococcota_A; class Polyangia; order Polyangiales; family Polyangiaceae; genus Labilithrix. Next base: position 377 of record JBDHVE010000199.1, read on the forward strand.
GCAGGTCACCGACCGCGAGGTTCGACGCGCGGCTCGCCCGGCTGAACGTGATCCAGGGGGTCGATGGCTGGCGGAGCATCTCTCGCACATCGCTGTCGATGCGACGCCGATCCAGTCCCTGGGTACCAGGGACCTCCGTCACAACCGGTCCTGCCGCGGAAAACCCGTCGGTGCGCGAAGCCATACCCGCTGTGATGCAAGACGTGAGCCCACCGAAAAACACTTGGCACACCGCACGCTACGCGCGCCCACATGCTCCAGATCGTTCTCGCCAGGGTGAAGAAGGACAAGCTCGACGTGCTCCGCGCGTGGATGCGCGAGCTCGCGAGCCGGCGGGCCGAGGTCGAGGAGACGCTCCGGCGCGAGGGCGTCCGTCACGAGACGGTCCACCTCCTCGAGACGTCGGACGGGCCGATCCTCTCCTACGTCATGGAGCTCGAAGACGTCACGAAGGCGGAGCAGACCTTCGCCGCCTCGACGCTCCCGATCGACGTCGAGCACCGCCGCGTGATGAGCGAGGTGCTCGACGGACGTGCACCGAGCGAGCTGCTCTTGGATGTGCGGGTCTAGAGCCGGTCTAGAGCCCGTACTTCGACACGCAGCGCGCGTCCGACGGGCTCACCGCGACCCAGTCGCCCGCCGCGCAGCGGTACCACTTCTCGTCGCGACGCGCCTGCACGCACGTGTTCGCGGCCACGTTCCGTCCGAGCGTCGCGCTCGAGCAGCCGCCCGCGGGCGCTTCGCTCCCCGCATTCGCTACGGCGCGTTTGACCGAGGGCACGTCCTCGAGCGGTGCGAAGCGGAAGCCCTCGGCGCGCAGCTTCGGGACGACGTACTTCACGAGGTCGATCGTGCGGTCGTGGATGTCGTGCATCAGCACGATCCCGCGACCGCGCCGGCGGGTCTCCTGCAGATAGAGCTCACCGCAACGCTCGACCGACACGCCCTTGCCCCAACAGTCCCAGTCGGCGGCGGCATTCGACGTGAGCGCTCCGCCGACGTCCCAGAACACGCTCCCGACGTACTTGCGCATCGCCGAGCCGTTCACGGCGTTCGTCGCGGCGCCGTTCCAGGCGCCGAACGGCGCACGGAGGACGAACGGCCGCCCCTGCTGGACGTCGGCGATGATCGCGTCCGTCGCCTGGATCTCGCGGACGATGTCGGTGCTCGAGAGGCGCGTCAGCTGCTTGTGGTTCTGCGTGTGGTTCGCGACGAGGTGCCCTCGCGCGACGACGGTGTCGAGGGCGCCCTGACGACCGGGCACCTTCATCCCGTTGATGAAGAACGTCGCCTCGATCCCGTTCGCCGCGAGGTAGTCGGCGAGCTCGGCGGTGCGCCGGCCGGGGCCGTCGTCGAACGTGAGGCTCACGGTCTTGTCGGGAAGCTCGCTTCCGACGAGCTGACGTTCGGAGACGATCTCCTCTTCGGAGGTGCCGTCACCGGTGACGATCTCGTCGTCTTCGGTGTCGGCGGCGCAGGCCGCGAGCAGGAGCAAGGTGGAGGCGGCGAGAAGGAGGCGGGCAAACGGCAATCCCATCGAGGACCGCGGACTGCAGACCTCAGACCACATCCCCCTTCATCGGCCCCACCTGAAAAATCCGCTAGGAAATGAGGGCACGGTCCCTCGGCGGCGAGAAAATCGGATCGCACGTGATCCAGGTCGACCTGGTGCACGGCCGACCAGATCGTGCACCCGGAAGAGCCGCCGCGGCGCCGGTCGATCGTTCGGGGGCGCGCCGAGCGCGCGGAGAGAGGGGCGGCGGTTCCTGCGTCAACGGCTCTTCCGGATGCACTCCGGAGAAGAGCAACGCGCGCGCCATCGAGCTCTACGTGGATCACGCGGGAAATCCAGCCGTTCGGCGGACAAAGCGAACGCGCCGGGTGGAGAGCTCCGCCCCGGCGCGCCCGTGTGCCTCGCCCTCACGCGAGGCAGATCACATCGGGACCTTCGCGTGCTGCTTCGGCCCCGTCGGCCGCGCACGGTCGCCCTGCACGACGGCGCGCGCGGCTTCGAAGAGGAAGCGGACGCCCTGCGCGCCGCGCTGGTCCCAGTACTCGCCGATCTCGGGACGGATCCGCATGAGGACGAGATCGGGGGCGTCCTTCCCCTCCGGGAACCACGCCTTCCAGCTGTCCTTCCAGAGCGCTTCGATCCGCTCGCGGTCGCGGAGGACGTCGACGTGCCCGCTCACCGAGACGTACGCGCCCTTCGACTGCCCCGTGACGAGCACGCGGCCGTCGAGCTGCGCCTCGTCGGTCTTCTCGCTGTGCTCCATCGTCGCGAACCAGATGTTGCCGTCCGCATCGACCTCGGCGACGGCCATCGGTCGCGCGTGGATGGTGCCGTTCTCGGCGATCGTCGCGACCATCAGGTCGTCGAAGGTCTTCAGCACCTCGACGAGCTTCGTCTTCGTGTCGATCTCGTTCATCTCGATTCTCCTGTCTCGAACACGCGCGGGTCGATCGGGTTCGCGTCGGGCGAGCGCGGGTCGCCGAGCCCCGGGGACGTCGGAGTCCGTGACGGCTCCCGCTCCGGCGGCTCGGACGGCATCTCGCGCGAGGGCGGAGCCTCGTCGTCGTCTCCGTGCGCCGGACGATCGCCGCCGGGGTCCCCCGACGGAGGCGGCGACGAGACGCCGCCGAGGAGCATGAACGCGTAGCCGAGATCCATCCGGGTCACCTCCTCCGTGCGCTGTCGGGCGCCACGTCACGCAGCCGCGCGCGACGGAGCGGAATCGGTCGCACGGGCTGCCGCTGGTTGTGCACGAGCCTGAGCTCCGGCTTCGGACGCATCGCGAGCCAGAAGGCCTTCATCGCGGCGGCGGTCTCGAACGGCCGCTCGATGTGCGGGAGCGCGTGCGTCTCGGGGACCACGGCGAGCGTGCGACCGGCCGTCGCGAGCGGCGAGCGGAGGACGCCGTCCGGGACCTCGCCGGCGCCGAGCACGACGAGCACCGGCACCTTCGTCTTCGGGATCGTGTCCTCCTCCGCCTCGGCGAGGAGCAGCGTGCGGAGCGCTTCGAGCTGAGCGACGTGGGCGTTCGACTGCCGCGCGGCAAACCATGCATGATGCAGGAGAGCGCGCGGCACTTCACGCGCGCGCCGCGCGAGCGCCAGCTCGAGCGCGGGGCGCGTCGTCGCCACGCGATGCACGACGGCGCCGACGCCGGGCGCACGGAGGAGCGCCGCGCCGATCCTGCGGAGCGGCGCCGACGCGCGGTGGACGGCGCGCGCGAAGGGCCGCGACGACCCCGCCGGCGGCGAGACGAGGACGAGCGACCTCACGTGCTTCGGCGACTGCGCGGCCGCGCGCGCCGCCGCGATCCCGGTCCGTCCGAAGGCGACGACGTCGACGCTCTCGCCGTGACGGAGCGCGAGCTGCGCGACCAGCTCCTCGACGACGGAGGCGAGCCCGTTCTCGGTCGCGCGCGCGGCCGACGCGGCCGAGAACCCGTAGCCCGGCAACTCGACGGCGACGAGCGTCCGCTCGCCGCGGAGCGCTTCGAACACACCGCGGACCTCGTACGCGCATCCCGCGGGGCCGACGGAGTGGAGCAAGAGCACCGGCGCGCCGCGGCCGCTGTCGTCCTCGTACGCGGAGAGGGCGCCCGCGCGCGTCTCGATCGTGCGCACCGGGGCCTCGAGCGCGTGCGGCATCGACGGCCGCGAGAGCACCCACGATGCGGCCTGCGCCGCAGGGGCGACGACCGCTGCCGCGAGCGCCATCGGCCACGCCGTACCCTTCCTGCGCCGCTTCTTCCGCATCTTACCCGGCGATGCAGCAAGCATCGTTCCTCGGCGACGAACCCGACCGACGTGCGCGTGGACGTGCGTGCGGCGAGCCCGGCTCTCCGTCAGCGAGGCAGGACGCCTCGCGTGATGCGTGCGCGTGGGAAACCGCTTACGCGCTCACGCTCGAGCTCGCGGTCGGCGTGCGCGTCCGCGCCTTGTGGACCGCGAAGGCGGCCGCCACGAGACCGACGCCGATGAGCTGCGACGTGGAGAGCCCGAGCAGACCTCCGCGCGCGTCGCGCCGCAGCACCTCGACCAGGAACCGCGCCACCGCGTAGAGCGCGAGGAACGCGGCGAAGACCTGTCCGTCGTAGCGCTTGCGCGGGTGGACGACGAAGAGGCAGACGGCCGCGACGAGGAGCGACGCCGCCGACTCGTAGACCTGGGTCGGGTGCACGGGATGGCTCCACATCCGGATGCTCTCGAGCAGGTGCTCCTTCGCCTGCGCCTCGCTCGCCGGGCTCCGCGGCGGGAACGACAGGGCCCACGGAACGCTCGAGGGCGCCCCGAAGCAGCAGCCCGCGAGGAGGCATCCCATCCGCCCGAACGCGAGCCCCATCGGCACCGCGAAGCCTGCCATGTCCGCGGCCTTCCAGAACGGGAAGCGATCACGACGCAGCAGGTAGACGGCGGCAGCGGTCGCGCCGAAGAAGCCCCCGTAGTACGTCAGCCCGCCGGCCCAGAACTTCGCCCAGGCGAAGCAGTCGCGCGTCTTCGGATGACAGACGCCCTTCACGGCGTCCCACGTCCCGTCGTACGCGCTCGAGAGGCACTCCGCGCGGTCGAGCGGCCAGTCGACGAGCGAAGGATCGGTGCAGAGGTGCACGTAGTCCCAGAAGTAGCCGTCGACGAGGACGTGGAGGATGCGCGAGCCGGCCACGCCGGCGAGGAGCATCGCGAGCCCGAGGTCGACGATCACGTCCGGGTCCTGCCCGATCCGCTTCGCCCAGAGGACGCCGAGGCCCGTCGCGAAGAAGAAGCCGGAGAGGAGCAGCACGAAGTACGACGGAAAGCCGACGTCGAAGAAGCGGAACAGCTCCGGGCGCATGCGACGCTCCATACTAGTCGACGGCCCCTCCGGCCGCCGTTATCCTTCGTCCGAGCCGCATGAACGTCACCGCGCCCATTCCTGCGGCCACGCCAGGCCAGCTCCTCGCGGGGAAATACCGCGTCGAGCGCGTCCTCGGCGAAGGCGGCATGGGAATCGTCGTCGCGGCGACGAACGAGATGCTCCACCAGCGCGTCGCGGTGAAGCTCCTTCGTCCGGGCGCGCTCGAGGACAACGAGGCGACGGGGCGCTTCCTCCGCGAGGCACGCGCGGCGGCGAAGCTCCGGAGCGAGCACGTTGCCCGCGTCGTCGACACCGGGTCGCTCGAGGACGGCCGGCCCTACATGGTGATGGAGTACCTCGAGGGCCGCGACCTCGGGGACCTCATCGAGAAGGGCCCCGCGCCCACGGTCCCGCAGGCGGTCGACTTCGTCCTCCAGGTCTGCGAAGCGATCGCCGAAGCGCACGCGGCCGGGATCGTTCATCGCGACCTCAAGCCGCGGAACCTGTTCCTCACGCGCACCGTCGACGGACGGCCGCTCGTGAAGGTCCTCGACTTCGGGATCTCGAAGCTCGACGACGGGCAGGACAACATGCAGCTCACCCGGACGACGGAAGTGATCGGGTCGCCGAGCTACATGTCGCCGGAGCAGCTGCGCTCCGCGCGCTACGTCGATCACCGCACCGACATCTGGGCGCTCGGCGTCATCCTCTACGAGCTCCTCTCCGGTCGGCTCCCCTTCTACGCGAACACGGTGACGGAGCTCGTCGCGGTCGTCCTCATGGAGCGCGAGATCCCGCTCCACAACCTCCGCGCGGACGTGCCGGCGCAGCTGTCGATGGTGATCGGCAAGTGCCTCGCCAAGCGGCCGGAGGACCGGTACCAGCACGTCGTCGAGCTCGTGCACGACCTCGAGCCCTTCGCGATGGGCGGCGCGGCGACGGCAGCCGATCGCGTCCGTGGCGTCGCGCTCTCGTCGGGCCGTGCCCTGCCGCCCGCGGCGCCGTCGTCGGGGCAGCTCCCGCAGATCCCGCCGGCGCTCGGGTCCAATCGGTCCGCGCCTCCCTCCGCGACGTCGACGGCCTGGGCCGACACGCGGCTCGAGCCCGCGCCGCCGGCGATGTCGACACGCACACCGGCCCGCGGTCCCGTCTTCGGCGTCGTCGTCACGCTCGCGGTGCTCTCGCTCCTCGGGGCGGGCGGTGGCGCGTTCTGGTACGTGAAACGCGCGCACGCCACGTCCTCGGTCGAAGCGCCGCCTCCGCCGATGCCGCTGCCGTCGGGACGGAAGGACCTCCCGCCCCTGCCTTCGGCCGCACCGACCACGGCGGCGCCGCCGACGTCCGCGGCCGTGACCGAGGCGCCGGTCGCTCCCCCGAGCACGGCGCCGACGGCGCCGACGACGACGAACGCGACGCCCATCGCGCGGCCCGCGAGGCCTCCGACCGGCGGCAGCGCGCGGCCGGCCCCTCCTCCCGGAGACAACCCGCTCGAGAACATCGGCCGGCGCTGATCGGGAACATGCGGTGCGGCCGCGCTTTCGGATACCATCCGAGGCGTGAAAGCGCGCTCCGCGGCCGTCGCCCTCGTGGCCTTCGTCGTCGGTCTCTCTGCCTCGCGCACCGCGCGCGCAGGCAACGAGGCCGCAGCGGAGGCGCTGTTCGCCGAAGCGAAGAAGCTCGTCGCGCAGAAACGCTACGCCGAGGCGTGCCCGAAGTTCGCCGAGTCGAACCGGCTCGACCGCGGCGCGGGCACGCTCATCCACCTCGCCGACTGCTACGAGAAGAACAAGCAGACCGCGAGCGCTTGGGCGACCTACAAGGAAGCGGCCTCCGCTGCGCAGGCGCTGAGCCGCAAGGACTGGGAGACGCTCGCCAACAAGAGGGCGACCGCCCTCGAGCCGAAGCTCGCACGCATCACCGTCAAGGTCCCCGACCCGGTGCCGAAGATCGAGGTGTCGCGCGACGGCGAGAAGCTCACGCAGGCGAGCTGGGGCGTCGCCCTCCCCGTCGACACCGGCTCCCACGCGTTCGAGGCCGCTGCGCCGGGGTACAAGTCGTTCACGTCGTCGGTCGTGATCGGCAAGGACGGTGAGACGAAGGAGCTCGTCGTGCCGAAGCTCGAGGCGCTCCCGGCGCCTCCGCCGGAGCCCACGGCGAGCACGCCGACGCCGTCGGCGACGCCGCGCCCGACCACGGTCGACCACGAGACCGGGAGCGGACAGCGCACGGTGGGGCTCGTCGTCGCCGGCGTCGGCGTCGCCGGCCTCGTCGCGGGCGGCATCACCGGGCTGATGGCGATGGGAAAGAACAATGACGGCAAGGCGGTCTGTCCGGAAGCGGGCGCGTGCGCCAGCCAGCAGGCGGTCGACGACATCGCATCCGCGAAGAGCTTCGGGACGATCTCGACGATCGCGTTCGGCGCCGGCGGCGCGCTCGTGATCGGCGGCGCCGTGCTCTACCTCACCGCGCCGTCCGGACCGCCCGACTCACGGGCGAAGGCGCTCCGCGTCGTGCCGAACGTCGGGACGCAGACCGCAGGCCTCTCGCTCGGAGGGACGTTCTGATGCGCTCTCGCACGCAGCGCGCGCTGTTCGGCGTCGCGATCACCCTCACCGGCTGCACCGCCGTCCTCGGCGTGAACGACGTCTTCTACGATCCGAACGCACCGCAGGGCGGCACCTCTTCGGGGAGCAGCGGAGGTCCCGATGGCGCGACGACGACCCCCGACGGCGCGACGACGACCCCCGACGGCGCGACGACGACCCCCGACGGCGCGCCGTGCACGGCAGACACCCAGAGCGACGCCGAGAACTGCGGGAGGTGCGGTCATGACTGCGGCGGCGGCAGCTGCACGCAGGGCAAGTGCGAAGCCGTCACGGTCGCCGACGTCGCGCGTCCTGCCGGCCTCGCGACCGACGGGACGTTCCTCTACGTGACGAGCTACTCCGGCGGACAGGTCCTCAAGCTCGAGAAGCTGCCGCAGAAGCCCGTCGTGCCGATCGGCTCTTCGGTCCCGAGCGCGATGGGCATCGCCGTCGGCGGCAACAACGTCTACGTCACGAACGAAGAGGGCGCGAGCACCACAGGCGGGATCCACCGCTGCGTGCTCCCCGCCTGCACGGCGTTCACGCGGATCACGCCGCTCGACTACGCGCACTACGTCGCGGTGACGGGCACCAACGTTTTCGCGTCGACACAGGACAGCGTCGTGCGGACGAACCTCGACGGGACGAGCCCGGTGAAGATCGCCGGCTACACGCAGTGCTTCGGCATCGCCGCCGACGACACGCACGTCTACGTCGGGAGCTTCAACCCCGAGCTCCAGCGGATCCAATACGACGGCGGGAGCCCGACGCCGATGGGGCCGCGCAACGCGTCGACCTCGGACGGCTTCGTGACCGTCGACGGCGACCGCGTCTTCTGGGCCTACGAGGACAACGGCTCGAAGAAGGGACAAGTCCTCAGCTCGCTGAAGGCTGCGCCCGCGACGCGCACGACCTACACGGGTGAAGGCAAGCGCTCGCTCGGCATCGCCGCCGACGCGGACTGGGTGTACTGGGCCGACGGCGGGACCGTCGTGAACAACACGCTCGTCGGCGACGGCACCTTGAACGCCTGTCCGCGCGTGGGCTGCCCCGGCAGCGGCCCGACCGTGCTCGCGACAGGCCTTAAGGGCAGCGGGCAGGTCGTCCTCGACGCGAAGTACGTCTACTGGGCGGAGCTCGGCACGTCGGGCGCCGACGGACGCGTGCGCAAGGTCGCGAAGCCCTGAGCGCTCGCCGCTCGTGCGGGTCGAGAGAAGTGAAGAGAAGAACAGGGAACCGGCAACCGGCAACCGGCAACCGGCAACCGGCAACCGGCCGAGAGCGCGCGTCACCGACGTGGTCTTCGACGTTTACGTGGACGTCGACGTTGACGTTGACATTGACGTTGCCGTGGACCTTGACGTGAACGTGAACGTGGACGGGGTCGTCACACGTTGACGAGCGTTCGAGCTCCGCTACCCGCTCTGCCCACCAAGCTGCCTGTTCCCCGTTCTCGCTCTCTCAGCGTTGACGCACTCGCCCCACGCCCGTAGACCGCGGGCATGAGCTACACCCTCGCGGTCCTCGGCGGCAGCGGCCTCTACGAGATGGAGGGGCTCTCGGGCGTCACCGAGCTCGAGATCGAGACTCCCTTCGGCAAGCCGAGCGACGTGATCGTGAAGGGCACGCTCCCGAACGGGACGCAGATGCTCTTCCTCCCGCGCCACGGGCGTGGCCACCGGATCCCTCCCCACCAGATCAACTTCCGCGCGAACGTCTGCGCGCTGAAGAAGGCGGGCGCGACGCACCTCGTGAGCGTGAGCGCGGTCGGCTCGATGAAGGAGGAGATCGTCCCCGGGCACCTCGTCGTGCCGGACCAGTTCATCGACCTCACGAAGAAGCGGATCTCGACCTTCTTCGAGGACGGCGTCGTCGGTCACGTCCCGTTCGCCGACCCGGTCTGCAAGCTCCTCGGCCCCGCGCTCGCGACGGCCGCGCGCGAAGCGGGCGCCACCGTGCACGACGGCGGAACGTACATCTGCATGGAGGGCCCGCAGTTCTCGACGCGGGCGGAGAGCCTCCTCTACCGGACGTGGGGCGTGTCCGTGATCGGGATGACGGCGATGCCGGAGGCGAAGCTCGCACGCGAGGCGGAGCTGCCGTTCGCGACCCTCGCGCTCGCGACCGACTACGACTGCTGGCACGACAGCCACGACGACGTGACGGTCGAAGCGGTGATCGCGACGATGAAAAAGAACGTCGGGATGGCGAAGAAGACGCTCGGGCTGCTCGCCGGTCTCCTCCCCGACCCGACGAAGAGCATCGCCCACAAGGCCGCCCGCGGAGCGGTGATGACGGCCAAGGAAGCGCTCCCGGGAGACGCGAAGGCCCGTCTCGGCTGGCTCCTCGGTGGGGACCTGGGCTAAGGTGCCCGCCTCGTCATGAAGAACAGCCCCGTCCTCATCGTGGGGTCGCTCGCGTTCGACGATCTGGAGATGCCCTCGGGCACCTTCAACGACGTCGTCGGCGGTGCCGCCACGTACTCGTCGATCGCCGCCTCGCTCCTCAGCCCCGTGCGCCTCGTCGGCGTCGTCGGCCAGGACTTCCCCGAGGCCGTGCTGAACGATCTCCGCTCGCGCAAGGTCGACACCGCCGGTGTCGAGCACGCCGAGGGCAAGACCTTCCGCTGGCGGGGCCGTTACTCGCAGGACCTCGCGAGCCGCACGACGCTCGACACGCAGCTCAACGTGTTCGCCGACTTCCGCCCGAAGATTCCGGAGTCGTTCAAGAGCTCGCCGTTCGTCCTCCTCGGCAACATCCACCCCGCGCTCCAGCTGGAGGTGCTCGCCCAGGTCGAGAAGCCGAAGCTCGTCGTGGCCGACACGATGAACCTCTGGATCGGGACCGAGCCGAAGCTGCTCGGGGAGCTCCTGACGAAGATCGACATGCTCGTCATCAACGACGAGGAAGCGCGCGAGCTCTCGGGGATCCACAACATCCTGAAGGCCGCCGCCGAGATCCGGAAGCGCGGTCCGTCACGCCTCATCATCAAGCGCGGCGAGCACGGCGCGCTCTACTTCGACGACGCCGGCGTGTTCTTCGCGCCCGCCTACCCGCTCGAGGAGTTCCTCGATCCGACCGGCGCAGGCGACTCGTTCGCCGGCGGCCTCGTCGGCTACATCGCGCGGATGGGTGACACGCACCACCACACGATGCGGCGCGCGATGTACTTCGGCTCCGCGCTCGGCTCGTTCTGCGTCGAAGGGATCGGCCCGCGCCGTCTCCTCGACGTGACGCAGGCGGAGCTCGCGAAGCGGATGCAGGCGTTCATGGCCCTCGTCGAGACCGGCGGGCCCGTGTCCTTGCCTTCGTGATGACGACCGCCTTCCGACTCCTGATCGGAGGCGGAGCGCTCGCGACGGCGCTCGCCTGCGTGGGCGCGGCGTGCGAGGAGGATCCGCACCTCCGCACGACGCCGGAGCAGGCGCGCGCCGGCAGCGGCGGGCCGTGCGCGGCGCAGCCCGGACAGCTACCGCAGGCCGACTGCGACAACTCCGACAAGAAGTGCGCGGAAGGCGCCTGCGCGATCGACGAAGCGCGGTGCGGGAATGCGTCGACGTGCCTCCCGACGGCCGACAACCGCGGGAAGGACGTCCTCGACTTCCGACTCCGGCGCCTCAACATCGCCGCGCCGCCGGCCCTCGCGTCGGACTTCATCCAGAACACGATCGTCAACTTGAACATCGACCTCGCCGAGAAGAGCTGCGGCGAGCTCGGCAAGGGGCTCTTCACCTGGCTGCTCCGCTACGACCGGAAGGCCGGCCAGATCGTCACCGGCGGAGCGCCGCCGCCGCGTGACGCGTTCGGCGAAGGCTTCTGCTTCGCTTCGTTCGAGTCGCGCGGGAACCGCGTCGAGCCCGTCACGATGAAGGTCGAGGTGACGGGCGACACGTGGCGATCGATCGAGCCCCGCGCCGTGAACATCCCGATCTTCCTCTCCGAGGACATCGGCAGCGCGATCCTGCTCCCGATCCGCGACGCGCGGATCGAGTCCGTGAAGATCGGCGACGAAGGCAACTGCATCGGCCGCTTCAACAAGACCGCGCTCGATCCGGGCTGCTACGAGGACCGCGCGATCTGCTCGAAGTGGACGACGGCAGGCGCGATCGGCGGGTACATCACGCTCGAAGAAGCGGACCGCGTCCTCATCCGCGACCTCAACGACAAGTCGCTCTGCGCGTTCCTCGCGGGCGAGCCGACGAACATGTGCGCGCGCGACGGCGCGGGGAAGGTCGCCTACCGCGGCGACTACTGCAGCACCGACAAGCAGGCCGGCAGCTGCGCGGACAGCGTCTGGCTCGCGGCGACGTTCGCGGGCTCGGCGGTGAAGATCTTCGACGGGCGAGGGACGGTGCCCGCGTGCTCCGGGGCCGTATCGGGACCGGTGGATGCCGGTGCGGAGAGCGACGCCGGCGACGCGGGGCTCTGAACCACGGGCGAAGTCCGGGTGCGGGTGCGGGTGCGGGAAGAGACGCCGACCCCGTAGCGGGGAGCCTGGTTTTCGGGCATGGTCCGCGCGTCGGACGGGCCCCGGCTCAACGCGGCGCGTTACGATACTTCGGGGCACACCGGCACCATGCCCGAGGCCCCCGCGTTCGCTACGATCGACCCAGGCACGCGCGCCCGCGCGGCCCCGAGGCTTCCCATGCTCACACGCTTCCGCCAGGTCTTCGGCGTCGTCCTCCTCGTGCTGCTCTTCGCGGCGTGCAGCGGCGGCGGCTGCTCGGGATGCAGCGGCTGCGGAGGGACCACGCCGCTCGCGGGAGGTTTCCCGAAGGAGAAGGCGATCGACAACGCCGGCGCGGTCCGCCTCTCGCGGCAGGGTCTCGACTTCCTCGAGCAGAACCTGCCGGGGATCGCCGCGCAGATCGCGAACGCGAAGGACGGCAAGCTCGCCATCGCGATCCCCGAGACCGCGTCCGGGGACAACGTCGTGTGCCCCGGCGGCCCGGACCTGGCAGCGAACCCGCCGAAGTGTCTCGCCGAAGTGAACCTCGGTGCTTCCTCGTTCCGGCTCGACGCGCTGAACCCGAGCTCGCTCGACATCCGCGCGGTCCTGCCGCTCAAGGTCGTCAACACGCCCGTGCGCGCGAAGGTCGGCATCACGCTGACCGTCAACGTCGCCTACGGCGACAACACCGACTGCACCGACGGTCGCGCGACGGCGTCGCCCCACAACCTGCCCGTCCGCATCTCCGTCCCGCTCGTCGAGGAAACGACGGCACCGCGCACGGGATACACGAAGATCGACGTGGACAACGCCACCGTCGACCTGAGCGGGATCAGCGAGGACCAGGTGAAGATCTGCGCGAACTGCGGGTTCGCGGACTTCATCTGCAACCCGGTGCTGAATCTCGCGAAGGGCCTCGTCGTCGACCAGATCAAGGCGCAGCTCGACGCGCAGGTGAAGAGCCTCCTCAGGAGCCAGCTCTGCACGAAGCCGACGGCGAACGTCGATCCGCCCTGCCCGACCGGCAGCAAGCCGAGCGGCACCGGTACGGATGCAACCTGCAACTACGACAGCGCGCCCGGCAAGTGCGTGTCGATGCTCCTCGGCACCGACGCGCACATCGAGCTCGGCGGGTTCCTCGCGAGCATCTCGCCCGGCTCGCAGGGCGCGCTCGACTTCGGCTTCGCCGCGGGCGGCCCGATGAAGGCCGCGCCGTTCGCCGCGCCCGACGGCCAGGGGCGCACCCCGAACGGCGTCTCGCTCGGCTTCGTCGGCGGCGTCATCCCGAAGCCCCCGAGCAAGTGCGTCCCCGACTCGTCGACCGAGATCCCGCTCCCGACCGGCATCCCGGTGCCCGACGAGCTCGTCCCCGCGCAGCCGGAGGCGCAGGGCACGCCGCACATGAAGCTCGCCCTCGCCGGACGCTTCCTCCAGTACTCGCTCGGGAGCGTCTATCGGAGCGGGCTCCTCTGCCTCGGGACGTCGACCGAGCAGATCGACATGCTGAAGACGGGGCTCCTCAGCCTCCTCATCCCGTCGATCAAGCAGCTCACGTTCGAGCAGGGCGATGCGGCGGCTGCGATCGCGACGCGCCCGCAGGCGCCGCCCACGCTCGTCCTCGGCGGCGGGACGAACATCGCGACCGATCCCCTCCTGAAGCTCACGCTCCCGAAGTTCGCGGTCGACTTCTACATCTGGAGCCACGATCGCTACGTCCGCGCGTTCACCTTCCAGGCGGACCTCACCGTCCCGGTGAACCTCCAGGCCGGCAAGGACCCGGTGAAGAACCCGAAGGGCGGGATCGTGCCGACCCTCGGCGACATCGCCGTCGCGAACGGCCAGGTCACGAACACCGAGCTCCTGATGGAGGACCCCGCCCAGGTCGCCGGCGCGCTCTCGGGGCTCCTCGGCGGCCTCTCGAAGCAGCTCCTCGGCGGCGGGATCGCGCCGATCGATCTCTCGAGCGCGCTCGCCTCGCTCGGCCTCGGCGTCGAAGTGAACCAGATCGGCAAGCTCACCCAGGGCACCGACGACTTCCTCACCGTGTCGGCGACGCTCTCGAAGACGACGAACGCGCTCGTCGAGGCGGACACGAAGGCGCGCCTCGTCGCGAAGGTCGTCGACGCCGCGCACATGCAGCTCGCGACGTACGCGAAGGACGCGCTCCCGAAGCTCGAGCTCGACGTCGCGTCCTCGCTCGACGACGGCAAGCACGCCGTCGAGTACACGTGGTGGATCGACAACGGCACCCGCGCGCCGTGGGCGACGGTCTCGGGCGGACGCCTCGTCGTGCGGGACGACCAGCTCCTCCTCCAGGGCCGTCACGTCCTCCACGTCGCGTCCCGCCTCGTGGGGCAGGCGTCGAGCGAGGACGCCTCGCCGGCCGACGTGCCGTTCGTCATCGATGCGCTCGCGCCCTTCGTCACGACGACGAAGGACGGCGCTCAGGTGAAGGTCTCGGCGTGGGACGTCGTGAGCGCGAGGGACGCGCTCCGCGCGCGCTACCGCCTCGACGACGGCGCGACGTCCGAGTGGAAGCCGCTCGCCGACGTGGCGACGATCGACGCTGCCGGCGCATCGCGCGTCGACGTCGAGGTGCAGGACGAAGAAGGCAACGTCCAGCGCGTCTCGCAGCCGCTCGTCCGCGGCCGCGCCGACGGCTCGCTCGAGGGCGCCGGGTCGGGCTGCGGATGCCAGACGCCGGGCACCCGCGCGTCGTCGTCCGAAGCGCTCGCGATCGCGCTGAGCGTGCTCGGCCTAGGCTTCGTCGTGCTCCGTCGTCGACAGAGCTCGCGCGCCGCGGTCCTCGCGATCGGGTCGCTCGGCGTCGTGGCCGCGTCGAGCCAGGGCTGCTCGTGCGGGAGCGAGGAAGGCGCACCGCAGGGCTGCGGCGCGGACTGCCTGCAGGAGTGCCGCCCGGCGCTGAATCCGGGGATGCCGGGCTCGTACACGTCGGTCGCGAAGGCGAAGGACGGCACGATCTGGGTCGCGGGGTACAACGACGCGCTCCTCGAGGACGGCGACGCACGCCTCTGGGGCGACCTCGTCGTCGGCAAGTACGACCTCGGCAGACAGAAGGTCGAGTGGACGACGGTCGACGGCGTCCCGAAGCGCGAGACCGGGTGCCCCGACTACGACCGCACCGGCTGGCGCGGCGGCGAGAGCGACTCCGGCGACGACGTCGGGCTCTGGACGAGCATCCAGGTGAACGACGAAGGCGTACCCGTCGTCTCCTACTACGATGCGACGAACAAGCGGCTCAAGGTCGCGACCCGTGACGGCGACGGCTGGGTCACGTTCGTCCTGAAGGAGTCCTCCGGCGCCGA